>CAIYQZ010000057.1 GCA_903928495.1 uncultured bacterium | reverse complement strand
GCCAAAATGACATCGATTTGTGCGTACCAATCCAGCACCAATCCGGTGTGGATCGATCAGTTGTATCGGGTTTGGGAGGCTGTGCTGACGGCATGCACGGTTAGCATGTCAGCTTTGCGGTGTCCTTGGGAAGCAAGAGTCCTACCATTGAACGACACCCGCTGAAGTGGGCTGGATTCTAGCCCAGCCCCTTGTGCGCATCGCGTGACTGGCGCACGGAGCACATCACTTCAGGATGTCGCCAATGCACAGGTATTTGATCTCCACGTAGTCGTCTATGCCGTGGTGTGAGCCTTCGCGGCCCAGGCCGGACTGCTTCACGCCGCCAAACGGCACGTGCTCCGTCGCCAGAATGCCCACGTTGATGCCCACCATGCCGTACTCCAGCGCTTCGGCCACGCGGTAAATGCGACCGATGTCGCGGCTGTAGAAGTAGCTGGCCAGGCCGAACTCGGTGTTGTTGGCGGCGTCAACGGCTTCCTGTTCGGTTTCGAACTTGAACACCGGGGCAAAGGGCCCGAAGGTTTCCTCTTTGGCGCACAGCATGTCGGCGGTGGCGTCGGCCACCACGGTGGGCTCGAAGAACTGCCCGGCCAGGCGCTTGCCACCTGCCAGCACGCGTGCGCCTTTGGCCACAGCGTCGTCTACGTGGCGCTGCACTTTTTCGAGCGCGGCTTCTTCAATCAACGGGCCTTGGTTCACGCCGTCTTCAAACCCGTTGCCCACCTTGGCGGTTTTGACCTTGGCGGCAAACTTGGCCACAAACTCTTCGTACACGCAGCTTTGCACATACAGGCGGTTGCTGCACACGCAGGTTTGGCCGGCATTGCGGTACTTGCTGGCAAACGCGCCTTCCACCGCGCTGTCCACATCGGCGTCGTTGAACACAATGAACGGCGCGTTGCCGCCCAGTTCCAGGCTCATTTTTTTGACGGTGGGTGCGCTTTGCGCCATCAGGATGCGGCCCACCTCGGTGCTGCCAGTGAAGCTGATGTGGCGCACCACGTCGCTGGCGCACAGCACTTTGCCCACGGCAATGCTGTTGTTGGCATCGGCCGTCACCATGTTCAGCACCCCTGCAGGAATGCCCGCACGGATGGCCAACTCGGCGGCAGCCAGCGCGGTCAATGGCGTGAGTTCAGCCGGTTTGATGATGACTGGGCAGCCCGCTGCCAGTGCCGGGGCCACCTTGCGGGTGATCATGGCCAGCGGGAAGTTCCAGGGCGTGATGGCGGCGCACACGCCAATGGGCTGCTTCAGCACCATCAGGCGGCGGTTGTTGTCGAACTGGGGCAGGGTTTCGCCGTTGACGCGTTTGGCCTCTTCGGCAAACCATTCCACAAAGCTGGCGCCATAGGCCACTTCGCCCTTGGCTTCGGGCAGGGGCTTGCCCTGTTCGGCGGTCATGATGCGGCCCAGATCGTCCTGGTTGGCCATGAGCAAATCAAACCACTTGCGCAGGATGATGCTGCGCTCTTTGGCGGTTTTGCTCCGCCAGGCAGGCCAGGCAGCGTTGGCTGCGGCAATGGCGGCCTCAGCATCGGCCGGGCCCAGGTTGGCCACGTCGGCCAGGTGGGCACCGGTGGCGGGGTCGGTCACGGCAAAGCGGCTGCTGCCACCCACCCACTGGCCATTGACCAGGGCATCAGTTTTGAGCAGGGTGGGGTCTTTGAGTTGGGTCAGTGGTGATGTGGTCATGGTGTGTCTTGAACGGTGAGTACCCGAAAGCTTAGCGGGGGTTTGGATGGCCCTGTGTCGCCCATTGGCATCGCGCGGGTGATGGGCTGGGGTACAGCCCCCGTGTTTGCGCCATCAGGCGGGTTAGGCCCAGCAGCGCGTCGGTGTGGGGCGTGGGCAGGCCCAGCCTCTGGCCCACCTCGCGCACAGCAGCCACCAGCGCGTCCAGCTCAATGGGGCGGCTGGCTTCCACGTCTTGCAGCATGCTGGTTTTAAATGCTCCCAGTTGGCGGGTGATGGCGTGACGGTCGTCGGGAGACTGGTCAATACCCAGCCCGATGCGCTGGCCAATGGCCTGTGCCTCCAGCATCACATGGCTGCAAAAGCCGCGCACCAGCGGGTCGTCCAGGATGCGGTCGCAGGTGGCCCCGGTGAGGGCTGACACCGGGTTCATGGTCATGTTGCCCCACAGCTTGAACCAGATGTCGCGCTGGATGCGCTCTGACACCGTCACACCAAAGCCTGCCTCTGCCAGCAGTGCGGCCACTGCGTCTGCCCTGGGAGTGCTGCCACCGCCCGGTTCGCCAACGATGAGCCTGTTGTTGCGCACCGGCCCCAGCCGACCCGGCCCCGGCTGTGTGGCACTGAGGTGCACCACGCACCCCAGCACCTGCGCGGCGGGAATGGCCTGGGCAATGTGCCCCTCCGGGTCAACCGACGTCAGAGGCATGCCCGCACACTCACCCGGCAGGCCATGAAAAAACCACCACGGCAGGCCGTTCATGGCCACCAGCACCGTGGTGTGTGGTGCCAGCAGGGCTTTCACCGCCGGGGCCACCGCCGCCAGCGCAGGGCCTTTGACGGCGATGACGACCAGGTCTTGCGGCCCCAGGTCGGCCGGGTTGCTGCTGGCATTTAGCGCAGTGGGCGGCAGGCGCTGCTCAATACCGTGTTCGTCGGTCCAGCTCAGCCCTTGGGTGCGCAGGTGTTGCAGGGTATCGCCTCTGGCCAGGGGGCTGAGTTCAACCTGCCCCGCAGGCAGCCGGCTGCCCAGCCACGCGGCAAAGGCGCTGCCAATGGCTCCCATGCCGACGATGGCGACGCGTTTCAGGGGGTGTGCGGCGGTGGGGTTCATGGCGTTAGTCAACCTCGGTAGCTGGGGTCAGTGCGGTCAATGATGCGTTGCAGTGCGTCAAACGCGTCTTGTCCACCGCCGAACTTTGGGTTGAAATTGAGCGAATCGCGCACACAGCCTTCCAGTACCGGCACGGCAATGGCGCGCGTTTTGCCCATGGATTGAGACGCCAACTGCACCTCACAGGCGCGGTTGACCAGCCACATCAATGCCAGCGCGTTGGCCAGGCTGAAGCCCATCACCACAGGCCCGTGGTTGCGAAGCAGCAGCACCGGTTTTCCATCTGCACTGGCCAGAATCCGTTGCCCTTCCTCCGGGTGAACGGTGATGCCCTCGAAGTCGTGGTACGCGATTTTTCCGTACAGCTGCGCGGCGTAGAAGTTGGAAAACTCCAGCCCGTCTTCCAGGCAACACACGGCCTGCGTGGCGGTGGTGTGCACGTGCATCACGCAGTGCGCCTCGGGCACCTGTTCGTGGATGGCGCCGTGAAACGTGAACCCCGCTGGGTTGATGGGCCAGTCGGAGTGGCCAATGATGTTCCCGCGCACATCCACCTTCACCAGGTTGGAGGCGCACACCTCGGTGTAGTGCAGGCCGAAGGGGTTGATGAGGAAGTGCTGTTCCGGCCCCGGCACGCGCAGGGAGATGTGGTTGTAAATCAGCTCCGTCCAGCCTAGGTGGTCGGCAATGCGGTAGGCAGCTGCCAGTTGCACGCGGGCAGCCCATTCGTCCGGCCCAATGTGATCAGGGCGGGGGTAGGCGGCGGTGAAGTCAGTGGTGGCGAGGTGGGTCATGGCAGTGGCCTCAAACACTCAGTACGGGGAGCCGCTGGCCTGCTGCGCGGCTTGTGCTCTGGGCTGTTTGAAGTGAGCCGCCAGGTCGGTGGCGGCGCGCACCAGCAGCGTGGTGTCCACCCCCACGGCCACAAACTGTGCACCGGCGTCCAGATACATCTGCGCCAACGCCTTGTCGGCCATCAGAATGCCGGCGGCTTTGCCTGCGGCGCGCACCGTGGCAATCCCGTTGAGGATGGCGTTTTGCACCTCGGGGTGGTTGGCCTGGCCCCTGTAGCCCATGGAGGCCGACAGGTCAGCGGGGCCAAAAAACACGCCGTCCACGCCGTCCACCGCTCCGATTGCGGCCAGGTTTTGCATGGCCAGCGTGGTTTCGGCCTGCACCAGCAGGCACATCTGGCCGTTGGCATGGTGCACGTAGTCGGGTACCTGGTTCCAGCGCGATGCGCGGGCCAGTGCCGCGCCCATGCCACGGATGCCGTCGGGCGCGTAGCGGGTGGCGCTGACCATTTGGGCGGCGTGTTCGGGCGTGTCCACCATGGGAATGAGCAGCGTTTGTGCGCCCACATCCAGGTACTGCTTGACCAGCGCCACGTCGCCCACAACAGGTCGCACCACGGCCTGCACAGGGTAGGGGGCCAAGGCTCGCAACTGTTCGAGCACGGTGCGGGGGTCGTTGGGGGCGTGTTCGCCGTCCAGCAGCAGCCAGTCGAAGCCGCAGCCGGCCAGCGCTTCTGCCACATTGGTGTCGGCAAAGCCCACCCAGCAGCCGATGACCTGCTGACCTGCTTGCAGGGCCTGTTTGAAGTTGTTGATGGGGAGTGTGTGGGTCATGGGGCGTCCGCGTGAGTGGGTGTGAACGAATCAGACGAAGCGGAAGGCCAGTTTGCCCAGCGGGCCGTAATCCGCTTCGAACAGGTCGCCTGCATTGGCTGCCACAGGCCGGGTGAACGAGCCAGCCAGCACGATGTGGCCGGGCTGCAGTGTTTCGCCCCAGGGCGCCAATTTGTTGGCCAGCCAGGCAATGCCCACGGCTGGGTCGCCTTGCACACCGGCGGCCAGGCCGGTTTCCTCCACCGTGCCGTTCTGCCTCAGGATGGCTCCGCACCATGCGCGGTCCACGCTGCGGGGGGCCACACGGTTGCCGCCCAGCACGATGCCTGCGTTGGCGGCGTTGTCGCTGATGGTGTCGAACACTTTGCGCATGACCTTGGTGTGGCGGTCGAATTGCTCAATGCGTGCGTCGATGATTTCAATGGCCGGGGTGATGTATTCGGTGGCGTCCAGCACCTGTTCCACCGTGATGCGGGGGCCTTGCAGCGGGGCTTTGAGAATGAAGGCCAGCTCCACCTCCACACGCGGGGCGATGAAGTGGCCCGTGGGGATGTCCAGCACCTGACCGGGGGTGCAGTCGTACCGCATGAAGTCGAGCAGGGTGCCGTAGTCGGGCTCGTCGATCTGGCTGCTGATTTGCATGGCGCGGCTGGTCAGGCCAATCTTGTGGCCAATCACCTTCGCGCCCGCCTGCACCTGCTGCGCCACCCAGGCACGGCTGACACGGTAGCCGTCTTCAATGGTCATGGCGGGGAATCGCTTGGAAAAATGTTCCACCGGTACGCGGGTGGTTTGCGACTGTTGCAGCTCTGTCGCCAGTTGGGCAATTTGGGTGTCGTCGAGCATGGGTGCGTGCGGCTCAGGTTTTGTTGAACAGTGGGTGCAACGAGCTGGTTTTGGCGTCGAACACCTCGGGGCCTTCGTCAATTTGCAGAGTCACGCCGATGTGCTGTTGGGCCAATTGAGGTTCAAAATGGGCCTTGGCGCTTGCCAGTAAAGCATTTCCAGCTATGGAAATGGTGTCTTTTGAGCGGCCCCGACCCATGCGCAGGTTCAGGTACACAAAGCCGTAGTCACCGCTGCCGCTCGCCGCCAGGCCAGCAGCCCCGCCATCGGCCACGGCGTAATGCGGGGCGGGGTAGGCCAGCACGCGCACGCCGCCGGGGGGGAACACGGGCTTGCCCGCTTCGTCCCGTGCGGCCAGCATGGTGTCGGCCAGGGTGCGGCACAGTGCGGTCATGTCGGTGCCACCCTCGCTGGCAGGGCGGTCAAGGTTGGCGGTGTAGAGGATGACGAGGTGGGGCATGGCGTTGGGTGCGGTGTCAGAGCCGGGTGGCCACAGAGGTATAGCCGTCGGCCGCAGAGGCTTTTGCGGTGGGAATGTCACGCCCCGTGACCGGTGTGACCGGAAACACCGCGTTGATTTGCCCCGTGCCCGACGCGCCGAAATACGGGGTCACCACGTCGGCTTGGCCCTCGTACTCGCTCCAGCCCAAGGCCCCCAGCATCATGGCGGTGTCGTGCATGAAGCCTTCGCCGTGGCCTTTGGCTGCGTATTCGGGCAGCATGCCGCAAAAGTCTTTCCATTGGCCGGTGGTCCACATCTCGACCACGCGGGCGTCCAGCTGGGCCAGGAACGGGCTCCACACCTTGAAGGCAAATTCGGGGGCCAGACCGTTTTGGGCGAAGCGGTGGCTGAGTGAGCCACTGGCCAGAAACGCCACCGTGCCGTCGTAGTGCCGCTCAATGGCCTGGCGCATGGCCCAGCCCAGGCGGGCGCTGTCGTCCAGGTAGTGGGCCATGCACATGGCCGAGACGGACACCACCTTGAAGTGCTGGTCTGCGTTCATGTAGCGCAGCGGCACCAGGGTGCCGTACTCGGGGTCGAGCGTGGTGGCGTGGTGGGCCAGTGTTTCCACGCTATGCGCGGTGCATACCTTCGCCAGCAGTTGGCCCAGATCAGGGTTGCCGGGGCACTCGAATGGCATGTTGGCAATGAAGTGGGGCAGCTCGTTGCTGGTGTAGTTGCCCTTGAAGTGCGGTGCGCAGTTGATGTGGTAATAGGCATTCACCAGCCAATGCGTGTCAAACACCACCAGGGTGTCCACCCCCAGCTCGCGGCAGCGGCGGCTGATTTCGCGGTGGCCGTCAATGGCGTTTTGCCGCGTGCCTTTGCGCGGGCCGTCCAGCTCGCTGAGGTACATGCTGGGCACGTGGGTGATTTTGGCTGCGAGGGCAAGTGTTCCCATGGCGGTGTCCTGGTGTGTGTGAGGGGGGGCAGGGTCAGACGCCCCAGTGGGGAATGTGGTGGTTGCCCAAACTCACGGCCACGTTTTTGGGTTCCAGAAACACCTCATAACTCCAGGTACCGCCCTCGCGCCCGGTGCCGCTGGCTTTTGTGCCGCCAAAGGGCTGGCGCAGGTCGCGCACGTTCTGGCTGTTGACGAAGCACATGCCCGCCTCAATCGATGCGGCCACGCGGTGGGCTTTGCCGAGGTTTTCGGTCCATACGTAGCTGCTCAGGCCGTATTGGATGTCGTTGGCTTTCGCAATGGCATCCGCTTCGTCCTTGAACGGGATCAGGCAGGCCACGGGGCCGAAGATTTCTTCCTGTGCAATGCGCATGCGGTTGTCCACATCGGCAAACACGGTGGGCCACACGAAGTTGCCTTTTTGCAGATTGCCCGCCAGCTCGGGTGCATAGCTGGGGCGGTCAATGCCGCCACACAGCAGCGTGGCACCTTCTTTCGGGCCCAGCTCGATGTAGCTGCGCACCTTGGCCAGGTGGGCCTGGCTGATCATGGGGCCGATGATGGTTTTGTCGGCCAGCGGGTCACCCACGGTGATGCGTTTGGCGCGCTCGGCAAACTTGGCACAGAAGTCGGCGTAAATGCTCTGCTGCACCAGGATGCGGCTGCCTGCGGTGCAGCGCTCGCCGTTGTTGGAAAAAATCATGAACAGGGCCGCGTCCAGCGCGCGCTCCAGGTCAGCGTCTTCAAAAATCACGAAGGGGCTTTTGCCACCCAACTCCATGCTGAACTTCTTCAAGCCAGCCGACTGCACGATGCGGTTGCCCGTGGCTGTGGAGCCTGTGAAGCTGATGGCCCGCACGTCGGGGTGCGCGCAAAGCGGTTCGCCCGTTTCTTTGCCAAAGCCGTGCACCACGTTCAGCACGCCGGCTGGCACACCGGCTTCGAGCGCCAGTTCACCCAGGCGGGCGGCGGTCAGGGGGCTAAGTTCACTCATTTTCAGTACCGCCGTGTTGCCAAAGGCCAGGCAGGGCGCGACCTTCCAGGTGGAGGTCATGAACGGCACGTTCCACGGGCTGATGAGGGCGCACACGCCCACGGGGTGGAACAGCGTGTAGTTCAGGTGCGTGGGCGTGGGGTAGGTGTGGCCGTCCACCCGCGTGCACATTTCGGCAAAGTAATGGAAGTTGTCTGCCGCGCGGGGCACCAGCTGTTTGCCGGTCTGGCTGATGCTTTGGCCGGTGCCTTTGGTTTCGGTTTCGGCAATCTCGGGCACATGTTTGGCAATCAGCTCGCCCAGGCTGCGCATGATCTTGGCGCGCTCGGTGGCGGGGCGGCCAGCCCAGGCCGGGAAGGCATCTTTGGCGGCCTGCACGGCGGCGTTGATCTCGGCGGCGGTGCCGCTGGCCACTTCGGCCAGCACGTCTTGCGTAGCGGGGTTGACGGTTTCAAAGTAGTCCGTGCCTGCGACAGGCTGGCCATTGATGAGGTGGTTGATGCGCATACTGAGTCCTGCTGTTGTAGCTGCTAACGCTTGCTGGTATTGCGGTAAGGCACTTAAACGTTGAATATTTCGTCGCCGACAAGGGTGTTGATCAAGCGGCCAATGCCGTCGATCTCGGTCACCACCTCGTCGCCCGCGTTCACGTTCACCACGCCGTCGGGCGTGCCCGTCAGGATCACGTCGCCGGGTTGCAGCGTCATGAAGCCGCTGAGGTATTCGATCAGCGCCGGTATGTCTGAAATCAGGCCGGTGGTGTTGCCGTGCTGGGTTTCCACGCCGTTGACCAGGGTGCGCAGGGTCAGGTTGTGCGGGTCGGGCACTTCCGAAGCAGGCACAAACCACGGGCCCAGCACCGTGCAGCCGTCGCGGTTTTTCACGCGCAGGTTGGGGCGGTAGTAGTTTTCCAGGTAGTCGCGGATGGAGTAGTCGTTGGCCACGGTGTAGCCCGCCACGTGCGCCATGGCGTCTTCGCGCTTCACGTTTTTGGCCGTGCTCCCGATCACCACCGCCAGTTCGCACTCGTAGTGCATGAAGGCCACGCCGTTGGGGCGGCGGGTGGAGGCCCGGTGGCCGATCAAGGCACTGGCGCTTTTCAGAAAGGCCAGGGGTTCGTCCTGCGTGGTCACGGTCAATTCTTTGGACAGCTCCTTCACGTGGTCGGCGTAGTTCAGCCCCAGCGCAATCACGGTGCCCGCCTCGAACGGGGGCAGCCACTCCACGTCAGCCTCTGCCAGCACACGGCCATCGGCCAGTTGCACACCGGTGGCGTGAGGCGTGGCGGTGTGGATGGCGCCGCTGTATGCCACCCGGGCCGTTTTGCCGCGCAGGGAGAAAACAGGTTGTGCAGGGGTGGTTGCGGTAGTCACGTCGGTTTTGGCCACCAGCGTGTGCTCCAACTCACCAATGCCTTCAATGGCAATGGTCACCTGCTGTCCGGCGCGTGCACGCGGGGCACCGGCGGCCACACCCACGGCCAGTACGTCGCCGGGGTGCAGGGTCATGAACTCGGTCACGTCGGCCAGCAACTGGGCCACGGGGCGTATGAGCCCCGCCGTGCTGCTGCGGTGCACCACGGTGCCATCAATCGCCACCGTGATGGTCAGTGCATCGGGGTTGATCGTGGCCGAAGCTGGCACCACTGGCCCCATGGGGCAAAACCCGTCGCGGCATTTGAAGCGCATGGAAGGCCGGTAAACGGCGGCGTGCGGCACGCTGATGTCGTTCATCACCACATAGCCCGCGACAAAGCTGAGCGCGTCCGCCACGTTGGCACGACACGCCGTGCGGCCAATCACAAGGCCCAGCGTGGCGCCCATTTCAAGCTCGGGCGCATCGGCGGGTACCACCACTGCCGCGCCGGGGCTGACCCAGGTGTTGTGGGGCTTGATGTACAGCACCGGAGCTTTGGGCGGTGCCTTGTAGGGCGCGGCATGCACCTGATCGCCCAGGGCGGCCAGGGCATCGCGGTGGTTGAGCAGGGTGCCGTACACCGTGCCGCGTGTGTGGAGGGAGTTGCTGAGGGGCATGACGCCTTGGGGTTCCAAAATTGCTAATATGTGTGCAATTAAATCACTCACATGTGAGCGTGTCAATGGGGCTTGTGCCAAGGTAAGCCCGTTACAGTTCGCACCAGCCCACCCTGTCCACCCCGCCCACACACCATGACCAGCGCTCTCAGGCACCGCAATTTGCCGCAGCTGTTGCTTCAATCCCGTGAGGCGCTGATGCAGCGTTTTCGCCCCACGCTCAACGAGCAGGGTGTGACAGAGCAGCAGTGGCGCATCCTGCGCGAGCTGTTGCGCGAAGACGGGCTGGAGCCCCGCCAGTTGTGCGAGCGCTGTCTCATTTCCAGCCCCAGCATTGCCGGGGTGCTGGCGCGCATGGATGAGGCGGGCCTGATCCACCGCGAGCGCATGGGCCACGACCAGCGCCGTGTGAAAGTGACGCTGACTGCCAAAGCGCAGGCCCTGGGCGCGCGCATGACTACCATCGTGGAGCAGCAATATGCCCAGCTGGAAGCGCTGGTTGGAGTGCAGGCCTTGCAGCAGGTCTACGACGTGCTGGACACCTTGCTGAACAGGCTGGACCCGGCTGCTCCGCCAGACGACCAGCCGTAGCCTCATCTGCCAGCCTTGCGGCGGGGCTGTGACACCCCCGGGTCGATAGAATCCCCGGTCGTTTTCACGTTTCCGAGCCCACCATGACACCCCAACTCTCCGTTGCCGATATCCGCAAGTCTTTTCTCGACTTCTTTGCTTCCAAGGGCCACACCGTGGTGGCGTCCAGCCCGCTGGTGCCCGGCAACGACCCCACACTGATGTTCACCAACAGCGGCATGGTGCAGTTCAAAGACGTGTTTCTGGGCACCGACAAGCGCAACTACGTGCGCGCCGCGTCGGTGCAGGCCTGCCTGCGCGCCGGTGGCAAGCACAACGACCTGGAGAACGTGGGCTACACCGCCCGCCACCACACCTTCTTTGAAATGCTGGGCAACTGGAGCTTTGGCGACTACTTCAAGCGCGAAAGCCTGAAGTGGGCCTGGGAGCTGCTGACCGAGGTCTACAAGCTGCCCAAAGAGCGCTTGCTGGCAACGGTGTACGCCGAGGACGACGAAGCGTTTGACATCTGGACCAAAGAAATTGGCCTGCCGCCCGAGCGCGTGATCCGCATCGGCGACAACAAAGGTGGCCGCTACAAGTCCGACAACTTCTGGATGATGGCCGACACCGGCCCTTGTGGCCCTTGCTCCGAGATCTTCTACGACCACGGCGACCACATCCCTGGCGGTCCCCCCGGCAGCCCCGATGAAGACGGCGACCGCTTCATTGAAATCTGGAACAACGTGTTCATGCAGTTCAACATGGACGAGACCGGTGCCGTCACGCCGCTGCCCGCGCCCTGTGTGGACACCGGCATGGGCCTGGAGCGTCTGGCTGCCATCCTGCAGCACGTGCACAGCAACTACGAAATCGACATCTTCGACCAGCTCATCAAAGCCGCTGGCCGCGAAACGGGCACGGCTGACCTGAGCAACCCGTCGCTGAAGGTGATTGCCGACCACATCCGCGCCACCTCGTTCCTCATCAGCGACGGCGTGATTCCTTCCAACGAAGGCCGGGGCTATGTGCAGCGCCGCATCGTGCGCCGCGCCATTCGCCACGGCTACAAGCTGGGCCAGAAGACCCCGTTCTTCCACAAACTGGTGCCCGACCTGGTGCGCATGATGGGCGACGCTTACCCCAACATGGCTGGCCAGGCACAGCGCATCACCGACATCCTGAAGGCCGAGGAAGAGCGCTTTTACGAAACGCTGGCCACCGGCATGGAGATTCTGGACAGCGCATTGAGCGGCGGTGTGACCGTGCTGCCCGGCGACGTGGCCTTCAAGCTGCACGACACCTACGGCTTCCCGCTCGACCTCAGCGCCGATGTGTGCCGCGAGCGTGACGTCACGGTGGACGAAGACGGTTTCAAAGCCGCTATGGAAGCGCAAAAAGCCAAGGGCCGCGCCGCAGGCAAGTTCAAGATGGACAAGGCGCTGGAATACACCGGCGCCGGCAACACCTTTGTGGGCTACGAACAGTTGCAGGCTGAATCAGAAGTGGTAGCTGTTTATGTAGACGGGGTAAGCGCTGGAGGCCTGAAAGATGGTGAAAATGGTGTGGTGGTGTTGGGCACCACCCCGTTCTACGCCGAGAGCGGCGGCCAGGTGGGCGACCAAGGCGACATCCGCACCGCCAGCGGTGCCGTGTTTGCCGTGGGCGACGTGCAAAAAATCAAGGCCGATGTGTTCGGCCACCACGGCACACTGACCAGCGGCAGCCTCAAGGTGGGCGACAAGGTGACCGCAGTGGTGGACACCGCTGCCCGCGCTGCCACCGTGCGCAACCACAGCGCCACCCATCTGATGCACAAAGCCCTGCGCGAAGTGCTGGGCGACCACGTGCAACAAAAGGGCAGCCTGGTCGATGCCGACAAAACCCGCTTCGACTTTGTGCACAACGCCCCCATGACCGACGCACAAATCCGCGAGGTGGAGCGCCGCGTGAACGCCGAAATCCTGGCCAACGTGGCGGCCCAGGCTCGTGTGATGGACATTGAAAGCGCCAAACAAACTGGCGCCATGATGCTGTTCGGCGAAAAATACGGCGACACCGTGCGCGTGCTCGACATCGGCACCAGCCGTGAGCTGTGTGGCGGCACCCACGTGCAGCGCACGGGCGACATTGGCGTGTTCTCCATCACCGCCGAGGGTGGCGTGGCCGCCGGCGTGCGCCGAGTGGAAGCCGTCACGGGCCTGAACGCCCTGGCCTACATGCAAGGCATGGAAACCATGCTGGGTGGCGTGGCGGGCACGCTGAAAGTGACGCCCGCCGAGGTGCACGCCCGTGTGGACGGCCTGCTGGGCCAGGTGCGGGAGCTGGAAAAAGAAATGGCTGCCCTGAAAGGCAAGTTGGCGTCTGCCCAGGGCGACGAACTGCTGACGCAGGCAGTCGATGTCAAAGGCATCAAAGTGCTGGCTGCCGTGTTGCAAGGCGCAGATGCCAAAGTGCTGCGCGACACCATGGACAAGCTGAAAGACAAGCTGAAAACCGCTGCCATCGTGCTGGCTGCGGTCGATGGCGACAAGGTCCAATTGGCTGCAGGCGTCACAGCTGACAGCATTGGCAAGGTCAAGGCGGGTGAACTGGTCAACTTTGTGGCCCAGCAAGTGGGCGGCAAGGGCGGTGGCAAGCCCGACATGGCCATGGCCGGTGGCACCAACGCAGCGGCACTGCCGCAGGCACTGGCCGGTGTGGTGGCCTGGGTGAGCGAACGCGCCTGAACCCGGACGGGCCATGACGCACACGGGCTCTCCTGCAACCGAGCCTGTGGCTCGCGGATGGTCGATGCGCGTCACCGTGGCCAGCGTGGTGGTGCTGGCCATGCTGGTGGTGGCAGTGGTGGTGGTGGGGCTCGGATGGGTCGGGGCACGCAGCGCCCTGCTAGACACGGCGTCGCGCACCGCACAAGACGTGGGGGCCCTCACCAACGAGCGCGCGTTGCGCTTGTTGGAGCCCGTGCAGTCGACCCTGCGACAACTTTCTTTCGACCCCATGTTGACGGCCCGCAGCCAGGGCGAACGGCTGCAACGCCTGCACGTGCTGACTGAGGAGCTCAAGGCCAGCCCTCTGGTCGCTGCTCTTTACGTGGCTTACCCCGACGGTGAGTTTTTGCTGACCCGGCGTCTGGATTTGCCCGACATCAGGGCCCGCTTTCAGGCCCCCGAGGAAGCTCGCGTGCTGGTGCAGTTGCAATCACTGGCCTCTGACCGGCACCTGCACGGCAGTTACCTGTTTTACGACACCGCTGGTCGCCTGGTGCAGCGGCGCGAGGTCCCGGACTACCGGTTTGATGCGCGCAGCCGCCCCTGGTTTGCCGCAGCCCAGAAAACCACCGGGCCGGTGCTGTCGGCGCCGTATGTGTTTTTCAGCACTCAGCGCGTGGGCGTGACGCTCAGCCAGGTGGCGCGGGAGGGCGGGGCGGTGGTGGGCATGGACGTCGCTCTGGACGATCTGAGCGAACTGCTGGGTCAATTGCGCCTCACGCCGCGCTCCGAACTGGCGCTGGTGAACGAACGCCACGAGGTGCTGGCCCATCATGAGATGCACCGCGTGTTGCACGCCGGGCCAGATGGCCAGTTTTCGTTCAAGAACATTGCCGATATCAACGAACCCGCCCTCACGCAGCTCGAACAAGCCAACCCACAGCCTGGTCAGCCCATCGTGATGGACGTGGGCGGCGAGGCGGTCCTGGGCGTGGTGCTGCCTTTCCATGCGTGGCCCGAGCACGACATCCGTTTGTTGTTGACGGCACCCGTGGACGAAGTGTTGGGCGATTTGCCCTCCAAGCGCCGCTGGGTGTTGTGGACCGTGCTGGCCCTGGTGGCTTTGATGTTGCCCTTGGGCTGGCTGGCGGGTGGTCGCATTGGCCACAGCCTGAACCGGCTGGCACGCGTAGCCAGGCAGGTGGGGCGTTTCGATTTTTCCGCTGCGCCGTTGGGCCCGTCTTTCGTGAGGGAGGTCAACACCCTCAATGGCGCGGTCTCGGGCATGAGCCACACCATCCAGCGTTTTTTGGCCCTGAGCCAGACCATGGCCACCGAGCCGCACATGGAGCGCATGCTCGACGAGGTGATGCACCAGTTGGTGCTGGCCACGCGCTGCCAGGCCGCAGCCATTTATCTGTGGGATGACGGCGAACAGGCCTTGAAGCTTCACGCTGTGGATGCCCAGGCGCCCGCCCAAGGCTTGGCGCAGATGTTCCCGGCCCGGTGGGGGGATCGAGACCCATCCACGGGCAGCTCCAGCGCTGCACCCGTGTGGGGGCCAGGCTTGGCACACTTGGGCATTGAACTGAAGGGCCGTGCAGGACCACTGCAGGGGCATCTGGTGTTGGTGCACTGGGCCGACGAGGAGCATGCCGATCCTGCGTTTCTGGACTTTGCACACCGGCTTTCAGGCATGTTGGCCGTGTCCATCGAAACCCGGCAGCTCATCGAGGCGCAAAAAAACCTGCTCGATGCGATCATCCGGCTGATGGCCGATGCCATTGACGCCAAGAGCCCCTATACGGGCGGGCATTGCGAACGGGTGCCAGAGCTGGCCACCATGCTGGTTGACCGAATGAGTGCCGACACCGAGGGGCCCTACAAAGCTTTCAGCCTGAGCGAGGATCAGCGCTACGAATTCCACCTCGGTGCCTGGCTGCATGACTGCGGCAAGGTCACCAGCCCCGAATACATCGTCGACAAAGCCACCAAGCTGGAGGTCATTCACAACCGCATCCATGAAGTGCGCACCCGTTTCGAAGTGCTGTGGCGCGATGCAGAGATTGCCCACCTGCAACGCCTGGCCGCTGGGGCCGACCCTGCCATCAGCCAGGCCACGCTGGTGCAGCAGCAACAGCAACTGCAAAGCGACTTTGCCTTTGTGGCCCAGTGCAACGTTGGCGGGGAATTCATGGCAGACGAGGCGCTGGCCCGTCTCAAGACCATCGCTGCGCAAACCTGGCAGCGTCACTTCGACAACCGCTTGGGTCTAGCCACCGAAGAGGCCACCCGCCTGGCCAAAGCTGAGCCCGCAGCCCCGAAGCTTCCCGTCACCGAGCCTTTGCTGGCCGACCGGCCAGAGCATGTGGTGCCCTGGGGCGAACGCAAGCCCGCCGTCGAAACGGGCGACCCGCGCAATGTGCATGGCTTTGACATGGTGCTGCCCGCCACACAGCAAAACATGGGCGAGCTCTACAACCTCAGCACCCGCCGGGGCACGCTGACCGATGAAGACCGCTTCAAGATCAACGACCACATCGTCCAGACCTACATCATGCTCAAAGGCCTGCCCTGGCCCCAGCATCTTGCCCGCGTGCCCGAGATTGCTGCCACGCACCACGAGAAAATGGATGGCAAGGGCTACCCTCGCAAACTGCCCGCCGAACGGCTGACCTTGCTCGACCGGGTGATGGCCTTGGCCGACGTGTTTGAAGCCCTCACCGCAGCCGACCGTCCGTACAAAGCGCCCAAAACCCTGACCGAGTCACTGCGCATCATGGCTTTCATGTGCAAAGACCAGCACCTGGATGCCGAGCTGTTCCGCTATTTCCTTCACAGCGGGCTGTGGCGCACTTTTGCCGAGCGTTTCATGAAGCCCGACCAGTGTGATGCTGTGGATGTGGTTGCCATCGAGCGGCTGTTGCCAGCCGCCGCGCCCGAACCCCTGGGGGCCTGAGCCTCCGGGCTCTTTCCCCTCAGCCGAACGCGAGGGTGCGCTGGCTCTCAAACCAGCGCGTTTGGCCGGTCAGCGGATCGCTGAACCCGAGCCCGCGTGCCAGCAACTGCAGGGGTTGGGCCCAGTCGTCGGGCTCATCGGGGCCACGTGTCACGGTGGGGTAAAACGCATCGCCCACCAGGGGCAGACCCAGCGCGGCCATGTGCACGCGCAACTGGTGGCGCTTGCCCGTGACGGGGTGCAAGCGGAACAGGCCCAAGGTGCCGCCGGAGGGGTGGGGCAGGGTGTTCAGCAATTCCACCCCCGTTTCGCTGTTCGGCTCACCCGGTACCTCGCACATGCGAAAAAACGCTGTGCTGTCCTCCACCATGCGGCTGCGGTGCTCCAACGGCCAGTGCGGGTGTGGCGTGGGCCTACCAGGGAGTTCAGTGGTGTCAGAAGGCAACCGTGCCAGGGCCTCGTACACCTTGCTCACCGCACGTTCTCGGAAAAGTGTCTGGTATGCATCCCGATCTTGTGGGCGCACGGCAAACACCACCAGCCCTGCGGTTTCGCGGTCAATGCGGTGAATGGGGCTGAGGTCTGGCAACCCCAGTTCTCGCTTCAGGCGTGCGAGCAGGCTGCTGCGCACGTAGCGCCCGGCGGGCGTCACGGGCACAAAGTGGGGTTTGTCGGCCACCACCAGGTGCTCATCTTGGTAGAGCACCTGGTGCGCAAACGGCAGCTCGGGCTCGTCGGGCACGTGGCGCCAGTAGAAGATGCGTTCGCCGCCCAGCGCCGGGCTGCTGGCGGCCAGTGGCAGGCCGTTGGCATTGCACACCAACCCCGCATCCAGCCGCTGCTGCCAGTCGGCACGGGCCACGCCGGGAAGGCGTTCGGCCAGGGCGTCGAGCAGCGTGGGCCACTGCGGCTGGCGGGTAGAAGGGAGCGCCACACAACTGGCCGACACCCCGTCGCGCAGCGGCAGGGCGGGCGGCGTGGTGTGGGTCATCTGCTCAGGCACGGCGCAGCCGCAGCCGCAGGTCAGGCCCCACGGGGGCCACGTCTGTGTAGGTCCAGGGCAGGGCCTGGTCCATGGCATTGAAGGGGCCCAGCGCGGCCAGCCCTGCGCCGGGGCCCATGAGCTTGGGGGCCAGATAAACCAGCAACTCGTCCACCAGGCCCGCCTTCAGGAACGAGCCGTTCAGTTTGTGGCCCGCTTCCACGTGCAGCTCGTTCACGCCGCGCTGGGCCAGGTCGCGCAGCACGGCGGGCAAGTCCACCTTCTCGCGCCCCGCCTCGGGCAGACGGACCACGGTGGCGCCAACCTGTGCGAGGGCATGTTCTGCCGGCGCAGGCAGCGCGGCGTACACCAGCACCTCGCCCGGAGGCTGCAGGATGCGGGCGCTGGCGGGCATGTCCAGCCGCGAATCGACCACCACGCGCAGGGGCTGGCGCTGCGTGGGCACCAGCCGCACGTCGAGCCGGGGGTCGTCGGCCAATACGGTGCCCACACCGGTCAGCAGGGCACTGGCGCGTTTGCGCCAGGCGTGGCCGTCGGTGCGGGCCTCGGTGCTGGTGATCCACTGGCTCACGCCATTGTCCAGAGCGGTGGTGCCGTCCAGCGACGCGGCCACCTTCATGCGCACCCAGGGCAGGCCGCGTTCCATGCGGCTGAAAAAACCAATGTTCAGCTCGCGCGTGGCCATGGCCAATGGGTGGCTGGCGTGCAACACATCCACCACCACGCCTGCCGCACGCATCCGTGCAACGCCCTGGCCGTTGACGAGGGGGTTGGGGTCGGTCTGTGCCACCACCACACGGGCCACGCCTGCCGCAATGAGCGCATCGCAACATGGCGGGGTGCGGCCGTGGTGGCTGCAGGGCTCCAGCGTGACCAGGGCGGTGGCCCCTTGGGTGGACGCGCCCGCCGCCTGCGCGGCACGCAGCGCCATCACCTCGGCGTGCGGGCCACCGGCTTCTTGGGTGAAGCCTTCAAACACCCGCCCATCGGCCAACAGCAGTCGGCAGGCCACGCGGGGGTTGGGGTCGGACAGGCCCACAGCCTGGGTGGCCAGTTCGTTCAGGCCTTGCAGGGCGTTGTCCAGGTCGTGCATGGTTATCAGACAGCGCGCCGAGCAAACACCAGATCCCACACCCCGTGGCCCAGCTTCAGGCCCCGGTTCTCAAACTTGGTCAGCGGTCGGTAGTCGGGTTTGGGGGCGTAGCCAGCCAGCGCTGGGTCTGTGCTGGTGTTGGCCAGCAGCGGCTCGGCACCCAGCACTTCGAGCATTTGCTGGGCATAGGGCTCCCAGTCGGTCGCGCAGTGCAGGTAGCCGCCAGGTTTGAGGCGGGCAGCCAGCTTGGCCACCAGCGCGGGCTGGATCAGGCGGCGCTTGTTGTGTTTGGTTTTGTGCCAAGGGTCAGGGAAGAAAATGTGAATGCCGCTCAGGCTGGCGGGGGCCAGCATGTGGTCCAGCACCTCCACTGCGTCGTGCTGCAGGATGCGGATGTTCTCAATGCCCTGCTCGCCGCAGTGCTTCAGCAGTGCGCCCACGCCGGGCTCGTGCACCTCGCAGCACAGAAAATTGTCCGCCTGGCGGGCCAGCGCGATCTTGGCCGTGGCGTCGCCCATGCCAAACCCGATTTCCAGCACCAGCGGTGCCTCGCGCCCAAAGGCGGCAGGGGCGTCCAGCAACTGGTGGGCGGTGTAGTCCAGCAAGAACCGGGGGCCAAACTGTTCGAAGGCCTTGACCTGGCCGGAGCCCATGCGCCCGGCGCGCAACACGTAGCTTTTGATGGTGCGCAGGTACACGCCCTCTGGCGGCGGCTGGTGGCCGCGCGGGTTGGCGGGGTTGGGCGGAATGGGTTCTTTCGGGGCTTCAGACATGGGTGGGCTTTGGTCAGGGCTCTGCATTTTAGGAGTGCATCCCTCATGGCGACATGAACGCCCCAGCCCCCCAGCCCGCTCCGGTCATGCCACAGGCCGCCACCACTGCCCACGCGGGCGCTTTGCCGCGCAGCAGCACCCATGTGGCCACTGCGGCCAAGCCCCACCAGGGCCAGATGCCAGCTCCACTGGCGGTGGATGCAGGCCACAGCGCGCTGCTGGCCACGGGGTGCACCAGCGCAGCCAGCAGCAGGCCCACCACCACCGCGTTGGTTCCGCCTAAAGCGGCCCGTGCGCCTGGGAGTTGGCGCACAAGCGCCCAAAAAGGCAAGGCACCAGCCACTAGAAGGAACGACGGGGCGAACACCCCGACCACGGCCACCACGGCCCCCACCACCGGTGGCAACACGCCGGGCATGGTCGCACCCAAAAACGCCGCGAGGGTGAACAAGGGGCCGGGCACGGCTTGCGCGGCGGCGTAACCGGCCACAAAGGTGCTTGGGTCCACCCAGCCTGGGGTGACCACTTCGGCTTGCAAAAGCGGCAACACCACGTGCCCACCGCCAAACACCAGAGCGCCGGTGCGGAAGAACGCGTCCAGCACCTGCCACAGGGCCTGGCCTGTGTGGGCCGCCCACAGTGGCAAGCCCACCAGCAGGGCGGCGCACAGCAGCAGCCACACCATGCCCATGCGACGAGACACAGGCAAGGCGTCAGCTGGCGGCAGCACGCTGCGGTCAGCCGTGCGGGTGCTTCCTCCAGCGGGCCTCAGCCATGCCAACCCCACCGCCGCACCGAGTGCCACCAGGGCTACCTGTGTCCAGGCCGAGGGCAACCACAGGGCCAGCACAGCGGCCCCGGCTGTCAGCACTCGGTGGGCCATGGTGGGGCACAGGCTGCGGGCCATGCCCCACACCGCGTGGGCTACCACGGCCACGGCGGCCACCTTCAGCCCGTGCAGCGCACCTTGTGCCGCCGGGTGATCAAAGCCGCTGTTGGCCAGCCCAGCGCCCAGCGCCGCCATCACCAGGGCTGACGGCAGCGTGAAGCCCAGCCATGCGGCCAGCGCTCCGGGGTACCCGGCCCGCAGCAGCCCCACGACCATGCCCACCTGACTGCTGGCCGGGCCGGGCAAAAACTGGCACAGGGCAACCCAGTCGGCATAGGCCTGATCGGTCAACCACCGGCGGCGCTCCACGAACTCCGTGCGGAAAAACCCCAGGTGCGCCACCGGGCCGCCAAACGACGTGAGACCCAACCGCAGAAACACCCGGAACACCGTCCAAGCCTCGGCCAGGTTGTGAGGGCTTGGGAGGGGCTTCAGCTCGCGGCCCATGCGTGTTTCCAATGCTGGGTCCACGCTGCCAGCACATCGACCAGGTGACCTTGCTGCGGCGGCAATCCCAACACAGCAGCGGCAGCATTCAGAGTTGCCAGCGGGTCTTGCAGGTCAAGGGCTGCGGCGCTGTTCTGTTTGCTCAGCTTTTCTCCGTTGGCACCGCGCACCAAGGGTGTGTGCATGTAGCTGGGCTGCGGCAGGCCCAGGGCTTGTTGCAGCAACAACTGGCGCGGAGTGTTGTCTGCCAGGTCTTCACCACGCACCACGTGTGTGATGCCCTGCGCCGCGTCGTCCACCACCACGGCCAGTTGGTAGGGCCACAGGCCGTCGGCGCGGTGGAGCACGAAGTCGCCCACGGCCTGGGGCACGTTCTGGCGCTGGGTGCCCAGCCTGCGGTCGTGCCACACGGTGTCAACAGGTGTAGCGAAAAAGTCAGTACTGGAAAGAGACGGAGGCAGATTTTGTTTGAAATTCTGTGCGGCGCAGGTGTTCAGCCGCCAGGCACGGCTTTCGCGCCCGCCTGTGCCGTTGCGGCAGGTGCCGGGGTACACCAGTTCGGTGTGCCGTTCCTTGCTGCGGCCCTGGGCTTGCAGGGCCAGCTCGATGTCTTTGCGGGTGCACGCGCAGGGGTAGGCAAGGCCGTTGGCTTGCAGTTGGGTGAGGGCGGCTGCGTAGGCGGCGCTGCGCTGCGACTGCACCCACACCGGCCCGTCGCTCAGCAGCCCCAATGTCGCAAGTTGCTGCAGGATGTGTTCGGCTGCGCCCGGCACGCAGCGGGGGGTGTCCACGTCTTCCAGCCGCACCAGCCATTGCCCGGCGTGTGCCCGCGCGTCGAGCCAGCTGGCCAGTGCTGCCACCAGTGAGCCCGCGTGCAGCGGGCCGGTGGGCGAGGGGGCGAAACGGCCCCGGTAGGGGCTGTTGCAGGCGTTGGCCCCCACGGGACGATCTCAGCCCAAGGTGGCCAGAGCCAGTTCCAAGCCTGAAATGAAAGCGTCTTCCACCCGGTGCCCCAGGCACCAGTCGCCGCACACACCAATGCCCATGTCGCCAGCCCACAGGTGGGTTTGACCCAGCGGGGTTTGGGTTTGCGCGTAACGCCAGCGGTGGGCCACGGCGTGGGTGGGCTCGGCGCGGATGCCGGTCACTTCGGAAAAAGCCTTGCGCAGCTTGGCCACCACGCGGTCTTCACGGTCTTCCAGGTGCTCGGCCGACCAGGCGGGGCTGGCCTGTACCGTCCAGCGCTCGATGGGGTCGCGACCGGGCTTGCTGCCTTCGCGCGCCAGCCAACTGATGCGGTGGTGCGTGCTGCGCGCGGCATTCCACTGCGGGCCCAGGTGTGGCAGGCCGGGCTGCATGGCCTGCGGGAAGGCCAGCATCAGGGTCCAGCAGGGCGCCACGGTGACGTTTTTGATGGCCTTGACCATTGCGCCGGTAGAGCCTTTTTCCAGGCCCGAGGCGCGCAACAGGTCCAGCGTTTGCATGTGGGGAATGGCCAGCAGCACCCGGTCAAAACCGCCCAGCACTGCCTGTGCACCTTCGGTGGTGGCGTCTTCCGTGTGGAGCTGCCACTGGTCGGGGTGAATGGGGTCACGCGCGATGCGCACCACGCGGGTGTTGAGCTTGACGCTGGCACCTTGAACGGGGGCCAGCGGGTGTTTGGCATCGGCCAGGGGTTCGCTCCAGGTGCGCACCAGCGCGTTCATGCCGGGCTTGGCCACAAAGTGCGGCTCGCGGGCGGGCGGCGTGCTGGCCAGCACATGGCCCAGCGCGTCGAGCACGCGCACGGTGTTGGCGCTCCACGGGCGCACCACGTCAGGCGTGGTTTGCAAGGCTTTCTGGAAACGGGCATCGCGGGCGGTGAAGTACTGCGCGCCGTGGTCGAACCCGCCGAACTCAGTCTGGCGGGTGGACATGCGGCCGCCGTAGCCACGGCTCTTTTCCAGCAAGGTGACGTGGCAGCCCGCTTGCGCCAGCGTGCGGGCACAGGCCACACCGGCCATGCCCGCACCAATGACGGCCACTCGCACCGGTGCATTGGCTGCAGGTGATCGCGGGGCCTTCTTGGCGGGTTTGCTGGGCTTGGGTGTTTTGCCTGGTTTGGCGGTGCTTGAAGGGGTGGCGCTGGACGGTTGGGTTTTTTTCATGGTGTGTGCTCCTGCGGTGACTGTATCAGTGCGGGCGGCGCATCAAAGGCGGTGGTGGTTGTGCAGCAATGCCGTGCGTGTGGCCTGGCTCGCCAATTGGTCCAGCCACCACTGCAGTGCCTTGCCGATGCTGCCCTTGCCTGCGCCGGAACGCCACGCGTAGCCCACCCGCGCCACGCGCGCGCCGCGCTCGACAGATTTCAGAACGAGTTGGCCTGCGTCCACATACGGCTGCGCCAGCGGCACCGGCAAAAAGCCGCAGCCCATGCCACGCAATTGGGCCTCCAGCTTGTGCTGCATGCTGGGCACGGTGAGCACCTCCTGACCCGACAGCAGGTTGACCGTCACGCCACTGCCGCGCTGGGTGGAATCGGCCACGGCCACGGCGCGGTGCTGGCCAATCAGCGCATCGGCCAGCGGCTCGGGCGCGGGGGCCAGCGGGTGGTGCGGCGCCACAGCAAAGCGAAACGGCACGTCGCCCAACGGCAGAGCCTGAAACCCGGCGTACGAGCTGCCGTCGGCACTCACGCCCAGCGCCAGGTCTGACTTGCCACCCAGCAACGACTCCAGTGTGCCGGTGAGTGTTTCGTTGCGGATGCGCAGGCGCGTGGGGGCACCCAGCGAATAAAAAGCCTCACACAGCTCGAACAGCGTGGTGCGCGAAATGATGGCATCGGCCACCACCGTGAATTGCGGTTCCCAGCCGGTGGCCACACGTTTGACGCGCTCGGCCACGGCGTCCAGTTCGCGCAGCAGGTGTTCGCCGCTGCGCAGCAACTCCGCCCCGGCGGGGGTGATGCGGGCCTGGCGCGCGCTGCGGTCGAACACCAGCACGTCCAGCGCGTCTTCGATCTGGCGCACGCGGTAGGTCAGGGCGCTCGGCACCAGGCCCAGCTCGCGGGCGGCCGCCGCCATGCTGCCGTTGCGTGCCACTGCGTCGATCAGCGACAGGTTTTCGGGTGACAACACTGCCCGCGCCGATGGCGCGTGGCTGGTTCCAGATGGGCCTGTTTTCCGCATGGTTTTATGGCTTTCGTTCAGTTGAATCGAATGATGCCATCAAACTGCACGGCCGTTTGGGCGGGTTGAGCAACCTACAGTTGACCCCACATTCCATCACCGACCACACACAGGAGACCCGCCATGATCCGCATCCGCAAGTCCTCAGAACGTGGCCACGCCGACCATGGCTGGCTCAAGAGCCAGCACAGCTTTTCATTTGCCGGCTACTACGATCCGCAGTGGATGGGCTGGGGCAACCTGCGCGTCATCAACGAAGACCGCATTGCCGCCGGCATGGGTTTTGGCGAGCACGGCCACCGCGACATGGAAATCATCAGCTACGTGGTGTCGGGCAGCCTGGCGCACCAGGACAGCATGGGCAATGGCACCTCCATCCCCCCCGGCGATGTGCAACGCATGAGCGCAGGGCGCGGCGTGCGCCACAGCGAGTTCAACCATGCGGCCGATGCCACCACGCACTTTTTCCAGATTTGGATCGAGCCCCACACCGCAGGCATTGCCCCCGGCTACGAGCAGAAAACCTTTGCCGACGCCGACAAGCAAGGCCGTCTGCGCCTGGTGGTGTCGCCCGACGGGGCGGAAGGCTCGGTCACGGCCCATGCCGATGCCCGCATCTATGCCACCCTGCTGACGGGCAGCGAGCAGGCCAGCCTGCCGCTGGCCCCCGGCCGCAAGGCCTGGGTGCAGCTGGTGCGCGGCGCGTTGAGCGTGAACGGCCAAGCCCTGCAAGCAGGGGACGCCGCGCTGCTGGACGGCGAGCCACTGTTGAGCCTGGGCCAGGCCACCGATGCCGAGGCCCTGGTGTTTGACCTGGCCGCTTGAACCCATCAAAAACAGCACAGCGCCATGAACCCCTTGCGCGGCCTGCATTCGGCATTTGCCTTGCCGTTCCACCGGTTTGACGACCGCACCCACGCCCATGTGTTCCACCCCCAGCACCTGGGGCTGGTGGACCCCTTCATTGGCGTGGATGTGTTCCACATGCCGCACAACTTTTTCCTGCCGCATCCGCACGGTGGCATGAGTGCGATCAGTTATCTGCTGCCAGGCAGCCCCGGTGGCGTGCGCAACCGCGACAGCCTGGGCGACGACAGCGTGATTGGCCCCGGCAGCCTGCATTGGCTGCAGGCGGGCAGCGGCATGGTTCACGAAGAAACCCCGGCCACACCTGGCGTGCCCGCCGTCGGTCTGCAGATTTTTGTGAACATGGGCAGCGCCCACAAGCAGAACGCGCCTGCCGTGTTCAAGGTGCCCTCTGCCGACATCCCGGTAGTGGCTCTGGACGGTGCCAATGTGCGGGTGGTTGCGGGTGAGTGGGGCGGCCAGGCGTCGCCCATTGCCCGAGACCCGCGATGGGCAACCCGCGTCAACCTGCTGGACGTGACGCTGCAACCCCACGCCGACGTGCGCTTGACGTTGCCGGCCGGGCACCAGGGTTTTGCGCTGGTGGTGGCTGGCCAGATTGGGGAGTCAAAATTGCCTCTGGCGCTTGATCGTATTGCACCTGCAGCTATGGTCTTTGATTCACCTGCCCCGGGCGATGGTCCCACCGATCTGCGCCTGCTGGCGGGCCCCGAGGGCGCACAAGTGGCCGTGTTTTCAGGCCTGCCGCTGCGTGAGCCGGTGGTGCCCTGGGGCCCGTTTGTGGGCACCTCGCGGGCTGAGGTGGCCGCCTACGCCCAGGCCTACCAGGCCGGTGCCATGGGGCACCTGGCGCCTTCATTCAGCCGGTAATTGTTTTTCCCCGTTCGTTGTTCACCCACTCAAGGAGATTTTTCATGTCAAACGCATCTGTCAACACCGTCGTCGTTTACCACTCGGGCTACGGCCACACCCAGCGCATGGCGCAATCGGTGGCCGACGGTGCGGGGGCCGAGCTGGTGGCCGTTGACGCCGACGGCAACGTCAGCGAAGCCGGCTGGGCCGCACTGAACGCCGCCGACGCCATCATCATGGGATCGCCCACCTACATGGGCACCGTGAGCTGGCAGTTCAAAAAATTTGCCGATGCCTCCAGCAAACCCTGGTTCAGCCAGGCCTGGAAAGACAAGGTGTTTGCCGGTTTCACCAACAGCGCCACCATGAACGGCGACAAACTCTCCACCCTGCATTACCTGTTCACGCTGGCCATGCAACACGGTGGCATCTGGGTGGGCACGGGCCTGATGCCCAGCAACAGCAAGGCCGCCCAGCGCAACGACATCAACTATGTGGGCTCGTTCAGCGGTGCCATGGCGCAAAGCCCCTCCGACGCGGGTGCCGCCGAAATGCTGCCCGGCGACCTGGAAACCGCCCGCCTGTTTGGCGCCCGCGTGGCCGCCACTGCCGCCAAGTTCAAAGCCTGAACCCACATGTGAACCCCTGAAGGATTGCCGCCATGAAGCTGTTTTACTCGCCCGGTGCCTGCTCGTTGGCTCCCCACATCGTGTTGCACGAAGCCGGTGTGCCCTTTGAGCCCGTGCTGGCCAGCACCAAAACCCACAAACTGGCCGATGGGTCTGACTACTACGCCGTCAACCCCCTGGGTTACGTGCCGTTTCTGGTGCTGGCCGATGGCCGCACCCTGCGTGAAGGCCAGGTCATCAGCCAATACGTGGCCGACCAGGCCCCGCACACCGGCCTGGCCCCCGCCGCAGGCACCTGGGAGCGTTACAAGCTGCAAGAGTGGCTGTCATTCATCAGCAGCGAGTTGCACAAGGGCTTTTCGCCCCTGTTCAACCCCGCCACACCCAACGACTACAAGCCCGCCGTGAAAGAGCGCCTGCTGCAGCGCCTCACCTGGGTGGACGGCGAACTGGCCGGCAAAGACCATTTGATGGGCAGCAGCTTCACCGTGGCCGACGCCTACCTGTTCACCGTCACCAACTGGGCGGGGTTTGTGGCGCTGGACATCAGCGGTCTGGCCCACCTGGCCGCTTACCGCGCCCGCGTGGCCGCACGCCCTGGCGTGCAAGCCGCCATGAAAGCCGAAGGCTTGTTGAAGTGATGCTTGGTGCAGAACGCGGGGCCACTCAGCCCTGTGTCCTGCACCAGTGCAGGTGCACAATGCCCCGCTGTTTGCAGGTGCACCATGAAGCTGTTTGAACTGTTGCCGTTGAAAGACTGGCTGGCGCTGGCCAGCTTTTTTGCACTGTGGGTGGGCTATGCCTACTTTGCCAAAGACTGGGGCAAGCGCCAGCGCTCCCTGCTGGCCACCACCAACCTGTACCGCGAACGGTGGATGCGCCAGGCCACCACGCGCGACCCGCGCATGTTGGACGGGCTCATCACGCAGAACCTGTCGCACACACCGTCGTTTTTTTCGTCCACCACCATCCTGATCATCGGTGGCTTGCTGGCCATGCTGGGCACCACCGACAAGGCCGCCGAACTGGTGCAGGACATGCCCTTTGCCCAGGCCACCAGCATCCAGGTGTTCGAGATCAAGGTACTGCTGCTGTTGTCCATTTTTGTGTATGCCTTCTTCCGCTTCAGTTGGAGCATGAGGCAATACACCTTTGTGGCGCTGGTCATTGGGGCCATGCCCAGCCCCGAGCATTTCGAGGCCCACCCCGGCTCGGCCGATCACTACGTGCGGCGTGCAGCAGCGTTGGTGGGTTCTGCGGCTGAAACCTTCAACGATGGCTTGCGTGCCTACTATTTCTCGTTTGCCGCGCTGGCCTGGTTTTTTTCACCGGTGGCCCTGGTGATGGCCGCGCTTCTGGTGGTGGTGGTGCTGTATGGGCGGGAGTTCCACTCCGAGGTGTTGGCCGTGTTGCGGGACTGAGACCGAATGTGGTGCATCGGGTATGAATGCATCAAAAAAGTGCATACATGGTCGGGGTTTTTGTAAATTTGCCTTAATGTGGTGCATCGGTACGCAAAGCGCATGCGCCGAATGGCAAATCCACAGAAAGGCCTCCCGTGAATGCTTCCCTGTCCCGAGAGAGAGCCGCCGAGTCCGGCGGACTGTTTTACCCCCACGGACTGTGGGGCCCCGGTGTCAAGCTCATGCGGCAGCTGTCGTTCCGGTTCAAGGCCTTGTTGGTGTCGCTGGTGTTCATGGTGCCCATCGTTTACCTGGCGGTCACCAGTTACATCGGGTTGAATGATCAGGTGCAATTCACCGCCAAAGAGCGCCAGGGGGTGAAGGTGATGGAGGGGTTTGTTCCCGTCATGCACGCCATGCTGGACATCAGGAACGCCACGCGATCGTCTTTGGGAGGGTTCGACGCATCGGCCGACTACCAGGCAGCGCGCAACCGTGTGGAGGCGGGACTCACAGCGTTGGAGTCGCAGGTGAAAAGCTCAGGCGACCCGATCGGTATTGCCGCAGAGGTTGACGCCTTCAAGAAGGCATTTGCCGCCACCTCTTCCAGCAAAAACGGTGCGGACGACAAGGGCCGGACCGTGTTTGGTCCAGTCACACAGGCCGGAGTCGACCTGCTGCAAAAAATGGGCGACAACTCCAACCTGGTGCTTGACCCGGATCTGGACAGCTTTTATCTGATGAGTGCACTGGTGCTGAATCTGCCGAAAGCGGCCGAAGACTTTGGTCAGCTATGGGGTTGGGGCACTTTTGGTTTGGCCAAAGGAGGATTGAACCTGAAGGAGAACCAGCGTTATGCCGTATGGGATGCCAATCTGCTGAGTGGCCTGCAAGCCGCCGAGGCCAACCTCAAGCGCTCGCTGGAATACAACCCGACCCTGAAGGCGGCGCTCGACCTTGGGCCACTTCAAACGGCTCTGGCGTTCAGGGAGCGGGCGAAAGACACATCAGAGCTGATCGCGAAAGCAGTTGAGCCGGATGAGTACTACAAAGACGGCAAAGCCAGCCTTGCGGGCCTCATGACGTTCTACAGCAAAGGCCTGCCGGCGCTGGACGGCTTGCTGGCCCACCGCGAGGCCAAGCTCCGCGCCACACTGCGCAACCAGTTGGTGATTTCAGCCGTGTGTGTGGTGCTGGCTGCTTACCTCTTTTACACGTTTTACCTGGTCACTCACGGTGGCATGGCCCTGATCAGCCGTCACCTTCAGGAGGTGGCGAACGGTGACCTGCGTAACCCCCCACGCGCTCCCTGGGGCAAAGACGAGCCCGCCCAACTGATCAACGACCTGCGCAAAGCCTACGAAGCTTTGCACCAGTTGATCCGCCGGGTGCGCCACTCCGCCCGCGAGCTTCACACCGCCAGCAATGAAATTGCGTCTGCCAGCACCGACCTGGCTGCCCGCACCGAAGCCTCGGCAGCCGCGCTGGAAGAACAGGCCAGTGCCATGGAGCAAATTGCGTCCACGGTGGGCAACACTGCCAGCAGCGCACAGCAGGCGGCGGCCTTTGCGGGCACCAATGCCACCGTGGCCGAGCGCGGCGGTAGCGTGATCGGGCAGGTCGTGTCCACCATGCAAGACATTCAAACCTCGTCGGCCAAGATCAGCGACATCATTGGCGTGATCGATGGCATTGCCTTCCAGACCAACATCCTCGCGCTGAATGCCGCCGTGGAAGCGGCCCGCGCCGGTGAGGCGGGGCGCGGGTTTGCGGTGGTGGCCAGCGAGGTGCGCAGCCTTGCGCAGCGCAGCGCAGGTGCAGCCCGCGAGATCAAAGGCCTGATCACCGCCAGCGTGGAAAAGGTCGAGAGCGGCACACGCATCGTGCAGGGCGCGGGGGCCACCATGACCGAACTGGTGACCAACGCCCGCCAGATCAACACTTACCTGAGCGAAATTGCCATCTCGGCCAGCGAGCAGGCCAACGGCGTGCACCAGGTCGGCCAGTCCATCCAGGAACTGGACCGCAGCACGCAGCAGAACGCTGCGCTGGTGGAGGAAACCACCTCGGCGGCCTCGGCCCTGCGTGCGCAGGCGGAGGTGCTGCAGGGTGAAATTGCCAACTTCCGGGTGGCGTGATCTGAAAAATGGAGTCTGAATGGCTTCCAGCTCTTGTATGTATTGATTTTCTAGCTATAAAAAGTTTCCAATTTCAGGTGAGCGGTGTCGGACAGTGTCTGACACCGCTTTTTCATTTTTCTCTGTGCCTTTATCAATAAATCACTTTTATCAATGTGAATAATTGCATAAATGATTTAAACGTATAAAATAATAGAATCAACCACACAAAGGTGCACCATGAAAACCTCCATGAAAGTCAGAACCCAGTTGATGCTGCTGAGCATTGCTCTGCTGGCCATGATGTTGGCCGTTGGCACCTTGGGCACATACGCCACGCGTGTGCAGAGCAGCGAAATGCAGGCGCTGTACGTTGACCGTGTCGTGCCGCTGAAGCAGTTGAAAATCGTGGCCGACATGTATGCCGTCAACATCGTCGACACCGCGCACAAGGCCCGCGACGGCACGCTGACCACCGAGCAGGCCCGCAGCGCGGTTGCGCAGGCTCGCACCACCGTGGCAGCCGAATGGCAGGCCTATGTGAACACCACCCTGGTGCCCAAGGAGCAGCAACTGGTGCAGCAAATCAAGCCGCTGCTGCAGACTGCAGATGCATCGGTGGCCCAGTTGGACGATTTGCTGCGCAACGGGGACACAGCCGCCCTGAGCACCTACACCGCGCAAGCCATGTACCCAGCATTCGACCCGCTGCAGACCGTGATCGGTGAACTGATTCAGGTGCAGCTGGATGTGGCCAAAGACGTATACGAAGAAAGCGTGGCCCTGGCCCGCTTCACCCTGTGGGTGAGCCTGGCCGCCATGGGGGCTGCGCTTCTGGTGGGTGGCGGTTTGTCGCTGTGGATTGCCCGCCGCCTGAACAAGGCCCTGGGTGCTGAACCCGACGAAGTGCGCCAGGCCGCTTTGGCCGTGGCCGATGGCAACCTCATGCACAGCTTCACGCTCAAGCCCGACGACACCACCAGCGTGATGGCGGCCATGCACACCATGACCGAGCGGCTGCAGCGCATCGTCTCTTCGGTGCGCGACAACGCCGAAAGCGTGGCCACTGCCAGCGCCCAGATTTCGCAGGGCAACCAGGACTTGTCGGGCCGCACCGAGCAGCAAGCCAGCGCTCTGGAGCAAACTGCTGCTTCCATGGAAGAGCTGGGCGCCACCGTCAAACAAAACGCCGACAACGCACGTGCCGCCAACCAGTTGGCCCAAAACGCATCGACCGTGGCGGTTCAGGGTGGCACGGTGGTGTCGCAGGTGGTGGACACCATGAAGGGCATCAACGACAGCAGCAAGAAGATTTCGGACATCATTTCCGTGATCGACAGCATTGCTTTCCAAACCAACATCCTGGCGCTCAATGCTGCCGTGGAAGCCGCCCGTGCCGGCGACCAGGGGCGTGGATTTGCCGTGGTGGCGAGCGAGGTGCGCAACCTGGCGCAGCGCAGCGCGGCAGCGGCCAAAGAAATCAAGGAGCTCATCAGCGCCAGCGTGCAGCGGGTGGAGCAGGGCACCGACCTGGTAGACCGCGCCGGTGCCACCATGCAGGAAATTGTGGGTGCCATCCAGCGCGTGACCGACATCATGGGTGAAATCAGTGCGGCCAACACCGAGCAGAGCATGGGTGTGGCGCAGGTGGGAGAGGCCGTCACGTTGATGGACCGCGCCACCCAGGAAAACGCCGCCTTGGTGGAAGAAAGTGCCGCCGCCGCCGCCAGTTTGAACGTGCAGGCCGAGCGGCTGGTGCATGTGGTGTCGGTGTTCAAGATGCAAGGCCAGGCCGCACGCCTCAGCAATGCACCCAAGGCCGCCCCGGCAGCTGCCCCCAAAGCCGCCGCAGCTGCCAGTCCGGCACGCAAACTCAACCCGCCCACCGCTGCCGCACGCAGGCCAGCCATCGGGCAGAGCCCGGCACACAAAACCGCCCCGTCGGCCATGGGTGCCATGCCCGCCCTGTCTGCTGCAGGTGGTGCCCAAGGCGACTGGGAAAGCTTTTAACGTCCAGGACGCAGGTGCCACTCTCGCCCCACACCATCGCCATGGCCAGGCCTGCTCAATTGGTTGGGTTTTGTGCGGTCGGGGTCACAGATCCGGCAAATGGTGATAGCCTTTTGACAAGGTGGCATTGGCCACCTTTTTGGTTCTTTCACCACATGCGCCCATGACCCCAGGACCCAGCATCCCCGGCAATGGCCTATGGCCCGGGTGGCGCTGCGCGTGCGAGCCCCGCAGCCTGGGCAGATGGGTGTCAACTGGCGCTCAGCAGGCAATCGCATGACGGGGCTGGACACCCTCCTGGCGCCCGGGCTGACGTTCATGCGTCGCCTGCGGTTTGTGACCAAAGCCAGGATCATCCTGGGGGTGTTTTTGCTGCCGGTGCTGATACTTGGCGCCGGTGCGGTGCTCGATTTTGTGGCGCAGCGCGATTTCACGGTGGACGAGTTGCGTGGTGTGCAGCAACTCCAAAGTGTTCTTCCACTGCACGCGCATCTGGTGCGTCTGCGTGACGAGAGGCTGGTTCAGGCCAGTGGGACAGACGCGCTGAGGGGCCAGTCTGTGCAATCCGTGGCCGAGCTCGACAGCCGTTTCAGTGCCTTTGTCGCACAGATCGCGAGCGATGGCTCTGATCCTCGGTTTGTGGCCCGGGCCACCGATTGGCATGCGGCTTGGAAAGCCTTGGCTGCCGACGCTGAGCTTTTCAACAGCAGCAATCCAGACACTGGCATTGCTGCGCTCATTCCCCTTACCGGGGATGTCATAGAGGAAGCAGGTGACACGTCGCGCCTGATACTGGACCCCGAAATTGACACCTTGTACTTGGGCCTGCTGGCGACGCAGGTGTTGCCCCCGTTGATCGACAACATCGGGCAGCTTCGCGCCTGGAGTGCATTCATGGCAGCCGAAGGCCACCGGATGTCTTCACCCGAGATGGCGGATATGCGGCAACGGTACTCGGTGTGGGACGCAGAGGTTCGGTCGCAAATCAAGACTTATCACAGCCATCTCGACAGGGTGCTCGCCCACACGCCTTCACTCAAGCCACACATCGACCCGATTTTTCTGGGCGTGCTGGAGGTGTACCGCGACCGTGCCTACCAGGCCAGCATCGGCATTGAAACCGAGGACCCTCAGGACCTCTGGCAGGCTGGGGAACAGGCGTTTGAATTGGTGGTGGCCCAGCACGATGCCATCTTGCCGGTGCTGCACGGCCTGTTGGAGGCCAGGTTGCAGGCTTTGTATGCGCGCCATCTGGCCCTGGCGGTCATGGCGCTGTCTGCCCTGTCGCTGGCCGGGTACCTGTTCTACAGTTTTTACCAGGGCACTGTGCGGGACATGCAGCAGCAAGAACTTGACGATGCCATGCTGCGGGCCGCCAAAGCCGATGCCGAGCGGGCCAATGCCGCCAAAAGTGAGTTTCTGGCCAACATGAGCCACGAAATCCGTACGCCCATGAACGGCATCATGGGCATGACGGAGCTTGCGTTTGACATCGCTCGGGACGAGACCCAGCGGCGCTACCTGTCCACAGTGCAGTCGTCGGCCAAGTCGTTGCTGTCCATCCTGAACGGGATTCTGGATTTTTCCAAAATCGAATCCGGTCAACTCCAATTGGAAACCGTGCGGTTCGGAACGCGCGAGCTGGTTGAAGACGCCTTGGCCACCCTGGAGGCGCGCCTCAGCCACAAAGGCCTGTACCTGCGGCTGAACGTCGACCCTGACCTTCCCACGCATGTGATGGGGGACCCGGGCCGCATCCGCCAAGTGCTGCTGAATTTGTGCGACAACGCCATCAAGTTCACGGCCACAGGCGGGTTGACGGTGAACGTGCGCAGCATGGGCGAACAAGGCGCATGGACTGTGATGGAGTTTCAGGTCAAGGACACGGGTGCAGGCATTCCCGCTGACAAGCAGGAGGTCATTTTTGAAGCTTTCAGCCAGGCCGACGCTTCCACCACGCGCCAATACGGGGGCACCGGTCTGGGGCTGACCATTTGCGCCAGCCTGGTGGAGTTGATGGGTGGTCGCATCGGCGTCGAGAGCCAACCCGGGCAAGGCAGCACGTTTCATTTCAGCGTGCGGGTCGAGACCGCGCCTGAAGCGCAGGCAACCGTGTCGCCCGAAGACATGCAGCGCAGCACTGCCACGACGCCCACACGGCCCCTGAACGTTTTGCTGGTGGAAGACCACCCGGTCAACCAGCTGCTGGCCACCACCCTGCTGAAGAAGTGGGGCCACACCGTGACCCTGGCGGAAAACGGTCAGCTCGCGGTGGATGTGTTCCATACGGTGCCTTGGGACATTGTGCTCATGGACATGCAAATGCCCGTGATGGGTGGGCTGGAGGCCACCACCCGCATCCGTGCCTTGGAAACAAGTGGCCACCGGGTGCCCATCATCGCCGTGACGGCCAGTGCAATGGAGAGTGATCGGCAAGCCACCAGCCAGGCTGGTATGGACGACCACCTGGCCAAACCCTTCAACGCAGCGGCACTGCGGGCCATCCTCGACCGTTATTGCAACCACGCCTGACCGGTTTGCGGCTGGCATGGGCTGCCGGCGGCTTTCTACAATCAACTCATGTTTGTTCACCTGCGCCAGCACACTGAGTTCTCCGTTGTAGACGGAACCCTTCGCATCGATGACGTGGTGGCCGCCGCCGCTGCCGACGGCCAGCCAGCCCTCGGCCTGACCGACCTGTCCAACATGTTCGGTGCCATCAAGTTTTACAAAGCCGCGCGCAGCGCGGGCATCAAACCCGTGCTGGGTGCCGAGGTGTTTGTGCAGGGGTTGGGTGGGGCTGAAGCCCCGTTGCCCGGGCAGCCGGTGTCGCCCAACGCGCAAAGCCTGCCCCGCGTGTTACTGCTGGTGCAAAGCCATCAGGGCTACCTGAACCTGAGCGAACTGCTGGCCCGGGGCTGGACGCGCAACGTGCACCGCGAGCAGGCCACCCTCACCTGGGAGTGGTTACAAGAGCTGAACGAGGGGCTCATTCTGGTCAGCGGCGCAGCCGCCGGGCCTGTGGGCATGGCCCTGCTGGCCGGCGACGAGCGCAAAGCCACCGACGTGGCCCTGCAAGCCGCCGGGGTGTTCACCCACCGTTTTTATCTGGAACTGCAGCGCGCAGGCCGCCCGGACGATGAGCGCCTGGTGCGCGCCACCGTGCCCCTGGCCGCGCGCCTGGGCCTGCCCGTGGTGGCCACACACCCCGCACAGTTTCTGGTGCCAGACGACTACGAGGCCCACGAAGCCCGTGTGTGCATTTCCGACGGCGACATGCTGGCCAACCCCCGTCGGGTGCGCCGCTTCACGCGCGAGCAGTATTTCAAAACCGCCGCGCAAATGGCCGAGCTGTTTGCCGATGTGCCCAGTGCGGTGGCCAACACGCTGGAAATTGCCCGCCGCTGCAGCCTGATCTTGGTGTTGGGCAAGCCCCAACTGCCCGACTTTCCCATTCCGCCGGTCAATGGTGTGGTGATGTCGGTTGAAGACTATTTCCGCCATGTGTCGCACGAGGGCCTGAAGGGGCGTCTGGTGCACCTGTACCCCAACGAGGCCGAGCGCGAAAAGGAGCGCCCCCGCTACGTGGAGCGCCTGGAGTTCGAGCTGAACACCATTCTGAAAATGGGGTTCCCGGGCTACTTCCTCATCGTGGGTGACTTCATCCAGTGGGCCAAAGAAAACGGCTGCCCCGTGGGCCCAGGCCGGGGTTCTGGTGCGGGCTCGCTGGTGGCGTATGCGCTGCTGATCACCGACCTGGACCCGCTGCGGTACAACCTGCTCTTCGAGCGCTTCCTGAACCCCGAGCGGGTCAGCATGCCTGACTTTGACATTGACTTTTGCCAGAGCAACCGCGACCGCGTGATTGACTACGTGAAAGACAAATACGGCAAAGACGCCGTGAGCCAGATTGCCACTTTTGGCACCATGGCCGCCCGCGCCGCCATTCGAGACGTGGGCCGCGTGCTCGATTTTTCCTACGGCTTTTGCGACGGCATATCCAAGCTCATTCCCAACAAGCCGGGCATGAGCGTCACGCTTCAGTACCCGCCGCACCCCCCCAAAGACGGCGACAAAAACAACTACGCCATCAGCATGGAGCCCGAACTGGCGCGCCGCATCGAGCAGGAAGAGGACGTCAAAACCCTCATCGAGCTGGCGCAAAAGCTGGAGGGCATGACCCGCAACATCGGCATGCATGCCGGGGGCGTGTTGATTGCGCCCGGCAAGCTCACCGACTTTTGCCCCCTGTACCAGCAGCCCGGTAGCACCTCGGCTGTGAGTCAGTACGACAAAGACGACGTGGAGGCCGTGGGCCTGGTCAAGTTCGACTTCTTGGGCCTGGCCACGCTCACCATCCTGGAAATTGCGGCTGAGTTCATCCGCAAGCGCCACCCTGGCCAGGAAAAATTCGCTTTTGAAAACGTGCCGCTGGAAGACCGCGCCACCTACAAGCTGTTCTCCGACGGCAAGACCGAGGCCGTGTTCCAGTTTGAATCGTCGGGCATGCAAAAAATGCTCAAAGACGCCCGGCCCAGCCGACTGGAAGACCTGATTGCGCTCAACGCCCTGTACCGCCCGGGGCCCATGGACCTGATCCCCAGCTTTGTGGCCCGCAAACACGGACGCGAGGCTGTGGAGTACCCACACCCGGCGGTGGCCAACATGCTCAGCGAGACCTACGGCATCATGGTCTACCAGGAGCAGGTGATGCAGACCGCCCAAATTCTGGGTGGCTACAGCCTGGGTGGTGCCGACCTGTTGCGCCGCGCCATGGGCAAGAAAAAGGCCGAAGAAATGGCCGAGCATCGCGAGAAGTTCCGCGCAGGTGCCCTGGCCACCCACGGCATTCCGCAGGAAAAGGCCGACGAAGTGTTCGACCTGATGGAAAAGTTTGCGGGCTATGGCTTCAACAAGAGCCACGCCGCCGCCTACTCGCTGCTGGCCTACCACACCGGTTGGCTGAAGGTGCACTTCACGGCCGAGTTCTACGCCGCCAACATGACGGTGGAAATGGACAACACCGACAAGCTGGCCGTGCTGCACGCCGACGCGTTGGGCTTTGGCATCACCTTCGAATGGCCCGACATCAACCGGGGCACCTACCGCTTCGAGCCCATCAGCAACACCAGCGTGCGCTACGGGCTGGGCGCCATCAAGGGCACGGGCCAGCAGGCCATCGACGCCATCGTGGCCGCCCGCGAAGGCCGGGGCGACGGCCCGGCAGGCAGCGCCAGTGGGCCGTTCACGTCGCTGTTCGACTTTTGCGTGCGGCTCGACAAATCCAAGGTCAACAAACGCACGGTGGAGGCCCTCATCAAGGCCGGTGCCTTCGACAGCCTCAACCCCCACCGCGCCAGCCTGCTGGCCAGCGTGGAGCGTGCCTTCGACTTTGCGGCAGCAGCGGCGGCCAACGCCAACCAAGGCGGCCTGTTCGACATGTTTGACGACGGCGACAGCCATGGCAGCAGCACCCAGGAGCCCGAGCTGCTAGAGGTACCGCCCTGGGGCATCAAGGAACGGCTGACGCAGGAAAAAACCGCCATCGGCTTCTACCTCAGCGGCCATTTGTTTGATGAGGTGGCCACGGAGGTGCGCCGCTTTGTTCGCACCCCCATCCGCGAGGTGGGCGACAGCCGCGACCCGCAGGTGCTGGTGGGCATCGTCACCGATTTGCGCACCATCAACGGCCAGCGCGGCAAACTGGGGCTGTTCAGGCTGGATGACAAGAGCGGCACCATCGAAGCCAGCGCCGACGAAAACCTGCTGAACCAGCACCGCGACACACTGAAAGACGACGAACTGGTGGTGCTGCAAGGCATTGTGCAAAACGACCGTTTTTCAGGCGGCCTGCGCTTCAAGGTGCAACAGGTGTGGGACCTGCCCACCGCCCG
>CAIYQZ010000056.1 GCA_903928495.1 uncultured bacterium | reverse complement strand
CGCTGCGAGGGCTACCGCAATTTCTGCAACAAGCTGTGGAACGCCACCCGCTTTGTGCTGATGAACTGCGAAGGCCAAGACTGTGGTTTGAGCGACCACACCGCCGATGCCTGCGTACCCGGTGGTGGCTATCTGGCCTTCAGCCAGCCGGACCGCTGGATCGTCTCGCGCCTGCAACGCGTGGAAGCGGAGGTGGCCAAGGGCTTTGCCGAGTACCGGCTGGACAACGTGGCCAACACCATTTACGACTTCGTGTGGAACGAGTTCTGCGACTGGTACCTGGAAATTGCCAAGGTGCAAATCAACACCAGCGACGCCGCACAACAGCGCGCCACGCGCCGCACCCTCATCCGCACGCTGGAAACCATCCTGCGCCTGGCCCACCCCATCACGCCCTTCATCACCGAAGAGCTGTGGCAAAAGGTGGCACCGGTGGCGGGACGGAGTGGCCCGTCTGTCAGCGTGGCCGCCTACCCAGTCAGCCAGCCCGAGCGCATCGACGAGGCTGCAGAGGCTTACGTGGTCAAGCTCAAATCGGTGGTGGATGCCTGCCGCAACCTGCGTGGCGAAATGAGCGTGTCACCCGCCACCCGTCTGCCCCTGTTTGTGGTCGGCGACACGGCCTTCATGACCGGCGCAGCCCCTGTGCTGCAAGCACTCGCGAAATTGAATGAAGTGAAGGTGTTTGCCGATGAAGCCAGCTGGGCCGCTGCCGCACAGGCTGCCCCCGTGGCGGTGGTAGGCGAGGCCAAGGTGTGCCTGTTCATGGAAGTGGATGTGGCCGCCGAAAAGGCACGACTGGGCAAAGAGGCTACTCGCCTGGAAGGCGAGATCGCCAAAGCGCACGGCAAACTGGCCAACGAGGCCTTTGTCGCCAAGGCACCGGCAGCTGTTCTGGAGCAAGAGAGAAAACGCGTCGCCGATTTCACCGCCACCCTGGCGAAAGTGAAAGAGCAATTGGCCCGTCTGGGCTGATGGCGTGTTCAGCCGGGGCAACTGCCCCGGCGGTTCATCCGGACTTCAGCGGCGCTTGAGCACCGTGATGTGCTCGCCGCCGGTGCTCTCCTGATGCACCAGGTCATTGCCGGTTTGTTTGGCGAACGCCTGGAAGTCGCGCACTGAACCGCCGTCGGTGGCGACAATCTTGAGTGTCTGGCCACTGACCATGTCTGCCAAAGCTTTTTTGGCTTTCAGGATGGGCAATGGGCAGTTGAGTCCCCGGGCGTCCAATTCTTTGTCGGTTTGCATGATGTGTCCTCGAGAGGTGCCGGATTCTACGGGGACGGCGCTCGGGACCCGCCATCAGGCCGGGAAAACCCCGGTCGAAAGGTAGCGATCACCCCTGTCGCACACGATGAACACGATGGTCGCGTTTTCCACCCGCCGCGACACCTCCAGGGCCACGTGGCAAGCCCCTGCGGCTGAAATGCCGGCAAAGATGCCCTCCTCCCGTGCCATGCGGCGGCACATGTCCTCCGCGTCGGCCTGGCTCACGTACATCAGTTCGTCCACATTGGCCGGGTCGTAGATCTTGGGCAGGTATTCTGTGGGCCACTTCCGAATGCCAGGAATGCGAGAGCCTTCACTGGGTTGGGCACCAATGATCCGCACCTGTGGGCTCTGGGACTTGAGGAAGCGGGACACGCCGGTGATGGTGCCAGTGGTGCCCATGGCACTCACGAAGTGCGTGACACGGCCCTGCGTGTCTGCCCATATCTCGGGTCCCGTGGTTTCAAAGTGAACCCGCGGGTTGTCGGCATTGGAAAACTGGTCCAGCACCCTGCCCTTGCCCTTCGCCGCCATTTGGTCTGCCAAGTCACGGGCATATTCCATGCCGCCGCTTTTGGGTGTGAGGATGAGTTCAGCCCCAAACGCCTTCATGGTCTGCGCCCGCTCGATGCTGAGGTCCTCTGGCATGATCAGCACCATCCGGTAGCCCTTGATGGCCGCAGCCATGGCCAAGGCAATACCGGTGTTGCCCGAGGTAGCCTCGATCAGAGTATCGCCGGGCTTGATGTCGCCCCGCTCTTCTGCGCGTTTGATCATGGACACAGCAGGTCGGTCCTTCACGGAACCAGCGGGGTTGTTGCCTTCGAGCTTGCCCAGAATGACGTTGCCCCTGGCTGCGCATTCCGCTGCGCCCAATCGCTGCAGAGCCACCAAAGGTGTCTTGCCGATGGCATCTTCCAGGGTGGCATAACGGACTTGGGGGCTTGATGCGGTCATGTTCTGAGGTGTGTGGAAAAACGGGTCTTCCACTGTGCCATAATTTCGGTTTTCCAGACGGCTGCCGGAGTGGCGAAATTGGTAGACGCAGCAGATTCAAAATCTGCCGGTGCTAAACACCGTGCCGGTTCGAGTCCGGCCCCCGGCACCACATTTAGGCCCGGATGCTTCCATAAGCATCCGGGACACCTAAACAGAGTCTGAGAAAAAGCGGATTTCGTTTCCGCTAGCATCCACATACAACCGCTTCAAGCCGGGGCAATGTGGGGGCACATTTGGGGGCACAAATCCCCGGTTTGGGGGCACATTTGAAATGTCCCTCCAGGGGAGGCGCAGGGTCCACCCCCCCATCGAAACCTAAACAAAAAAAGCCCGAAACTTGCGCACGTGAAAATTTGGGGAACCGGTCGGTCTGCAGGCTGAAGCGGCAGAGATTTGGCCTCCCCCCGGTCTGATGGGATACGCACAACCGATAGCGCCAGGCCGACGAGGTGCATTGATTGCCGTAGGCTGATCGGACTACGAGAACCGTTCGGACTGTTAAACGGACTTCTTCCGAAATCGACCGGCTAGCGCGAGCACGGGGTCTGAATTACCCGTACCAGGACATTGCCCAGAAGGACCCGAAAGGGGGGGGTGGAGGCCAGGCACCAAGTGAAGCCAAACCCAGCCATGATAGTTTTTCTTGATGGCCCAACATATCCCGAACTTTTCCGGCTGCACCTTCCCCCCGGGTGTCGTTCTTTTTTAGTGGGAACCATGGGAACCTGTTGTGCATAACTCACTTAACCCATTGATTTAATTGAGAAAAATAGGTTCCCATCAGAGGTGGGAACCTGGTTCCCAGTAGGTGGGAACGTGGGAACCTGCACCCCCTGTTTTGCCTGTTTATTCAGCAAAAACCACATGAAGCCCCCGATCAGATGCAACTTGCCAACGAAAACCAAGTAACAGCGGCACGTAGTCACGCAGCGTAAGATTCATGTAAATGGCACATCAAAATAGTTTTTATCAATCACTCGCCCAATCCACACCACTGGACTGAATGCCAAATGGCCACCAGTAGCGCGGAAAGAATCCCACACCGCCCCCCATTGGCGGCACCCGCATGCACGGCCTACAGGCCACGCACCGCACCCAGCGGCATGGGCAGCACCGGAACTGTTGGAAGGCGCTGGAGGCTAGCCACCACGACCAGGACACACCGGAACCACGGCACGGCGCTGAAGGCTGGCCACCGCCAGCACAGGGCTACGAAACCACCGCAAGGCGTTGAAGGTGGGGCCATGGGCATGGGTCACACCGAAACCGTTGGGATGCGCTGGAGGCCAGCACCAGCAGCACACGGCTACGGAACCACGGCAAGGCGCTGGAGCTGAGGCCATGGGCGTGGGCCACACCGAAACTGTTGGGAAGCGCTGGAGGCTGGCCAGCACCAGGGCAAGGCACCGAAACTGTTGGAATGCGCTGAAGGTTGGCCACCGCCAGCACAGGGCTACGAAACCACCGCAAGGCGCATCACTGGCTAGTAACGTCGCCAGGTGAAAGGGGCATGTCGGCAGCAGCCAGCAACCCTGCAAGGTCATCCACCCGCACACCCTCAACGGATGGCGCTGGCTTCAGCCCCAGCACATGGGCAGCATGCAGGGCATTCAGAGCGGCTAACACCTCTAGGTGCCGGGCGACCACACCAGGTACGGGCACGCGGCCAGTTGCCCAGGCACTCACTGACTTTCCCGTGACCTCGATCAGTCTGGCATAGTCGCTCTGCCTGATGCCAAGGACTACCAAAGCCTCTGTAAACTGGGTATTTGTCATGCTCGAATGATAAGCCGTGTAGACGATAGGTGAACGATAGTTTGCTTTTATATCCCGTATGTTCTACGACATTCATTATGTTAAGTCGTGTCGTACATCATGCTTCAGCATAGGTTCCACCTATCAGGGAAGCAGCGCCAGCAGGTAAGCTGTTGATTCATATGGGTTTGCGAAACGGTCAACCGCTGAAAAGCAGCGGTCAACACGCACACAAACTGCCCGTCACACCTCAAGTTCAAAGATTTTCGCCGGAATGTGATAACACCGGGTCTGCCCAAGGCTGGGAAGTTTGACCTTTTTGGCATGCCGCCCCGGCTCATTCATCACCAGGCACTCGTAATCAGCCAGCACCTTGCACACGGCTTCGTGCGCAAAGCCCTTGCACAACTCTGAACGGAACACCTCGGGTAACACAAAGAACTCTGACGATGTTCCCTCCCCATCAACCGGGTGCATCTTGTCGCCAAACTCCCCCATGTGCTGGCTGTTGGATTTGATGGGTTCGCCTTGCTCGTTGACCATGCGCCTGAACCCGGCCCGCTGCAATGTCTTGGCGTTGTGGTCATCTGCCGCACGGTGCCACCAGGTGAACCGCCCTTCCCCGTTGGCTTCCAGGAACTGGCGAACCTGCCGCAGCATGGCTGTGACCTCTCCATTCCCTGTGCCACCCCGTGCAGCCAGCCAGGCATTGAAGCACGCACGTGCGGCCCGCACACTCTCCCCTTTGGGCCAGCCCGTCAAGCCCGACTCTGTCGCCAGCTCACCCGCTGCACCCACCAACGCAAAGCGTGCCCCCACGCGGTGCACCTGACCGCTGGCCGTGTCGGGCACGAACTGCAGGGCCAGTGCATCCGAATCGGCCCGTATGCGGGCCTTCAGGGTGTCGGCATGTTCGGTCAACCAATGCAACCAGGCATTGCCCACTGCCCCGTAAACGCTGGCCGCTTGCCCCGTCAGGTGTCGGGAAAAATCGGAACCGCCATCATGGCCGTGCAATGCTTCAAATGCCCCCATACCGGCGCCAGCATCAGCGGGAATATCTGCCATGCGCACCTCTTGGCCTGTGCGTGTGCGCTTCATGCCCTCTGCCATGTGGTCGGCTAGCCCAAGTTCGCCCGCACTGAGAAACAGCAAGCGCCAGGACAGGCGGGCACGGGGCGCACCGCCACGGTTTGCACGGGCTTTGCTCTGCTCGTTGGCCAACATGTAGGCGCATTCGCCCGCTGTTTTGGGGTCAACCTGTGCCAGCTCATCCAGGATCAGCAGGCCGTCACAGTGCTGGGCTGCAATCGCCTCAAGGGCGTTGTCTGTGGTGCGCCAGCGTTGCAGGTAGCTGGCACCACCGAACACGCTTGCGGCGACCTTCAGGGCGGTGGTTTTGCCGCTGGATGAATCGCCCCGGAAGTGGAATCCCCCGCTCTCCATGCCTGCAGGCCGTAAAACAGCGCCAGCAAAGGCGCAGGCCACCGAAAAGGCCAGGCGGCTGTTACCCACGCACAGGGCCGCTACACGCTCCTTCCATGCGTCCACGGTGCCCCGCACGCGGTAGGTGTTCTCCATGGCGTTCTCGGTCTGAAAAACGATGCGCTCCGTATCGCCTCCGATGGTTTCGTGAGGCAGCACAAACGAGTGACCATGCCAGCCAACACGGTCAGTGCAGGTGGCGTGCTCAGCGGGTTGCCGGGTCTGTATGTACTGTGTAAGTAGATTGCGGGCACGGGCGCTGGATGACAGGCGCAGGCCCATCCCCAGCAGGAAGGCCCGGTATTCCCCACCGTCCCCGGCCAGCATGCGGGCAGGCATCGCCCATTGTTTGGGTTTGCCCACTGGGTCAGCAAATGACAGCAGATAGCCCCAGCCCTGCCCCTCCTGGTCACGCGTCAGGGCTACCACGTCCAAGCGTGTGCACACCCACTCAGGGGACGTGGGCTTGCCGTCCCGGTCCACGCCGTTGTAAAAAACGCCCTTGTCAGTCACGTGAAAACGATCCCAGTCGGGCGCCGGTTCAGACGGGTTACCGCCCTGCCCGCCATGACCGCCCCCCGTGTCGCCTGAACCTGCACCGCTGGCGCTGGCGCTGGTTGCTGCATGGTGTGTACCGCCCTCGGGCTCGCGTTTGGCCTGTGCAGTCTGGTAACCCTGCAATCCCCCCTCAACGATGGCACGCACCGCAGCCAAACCGGCATCACCACTCACGTGGGCGTGCAAGTCGTTGAAGTCACTCCCACCAGGTGGCAAGCCATCGGGGAACAGCGCCAGCCCCTTGACGGCCTTGGCCGCTGCTGTGGCCTTCATTCGGCCCGGGTTGGTGCCTGTACGGGCCTCGGTGTCGGCATCGTCATCGCCACACACCACCAGCAGCGCACCAGGGCAAAGCTGGCGCAGGCCCTTGGCCACTGCTGCCAGGTTCCCCGCATCAAAAGCGACTGCCACCGGATGCCCCGTGGCCATGTGCAGGCTGGCGGCTGTGGCGTAGCCTTCAGCCAGCAACACCACAGCAGGCGCATCAGACGGGCCACCAGCAGCGTCAGCAACATCGGGCAAGGGCAATGCACCCAGCACGTGCCAAAGGCCCTGTTTGCGGCCGCCCCTCACACGTGGCGGGCCATAACGTTTGTCTGTGCCATCGGGGGCTTTTTGTGGGGCGATGCATTGAACGTTCCACAACACCCCGTCAACGTCGCGCATGGGCACCAGCAGCGTGCCATCTGGCAGGTAGCGCACGCCTACACCGGCAACGCCCTTGCGCTCTAGGTAAGGGCTGTGGCCCGTGTCGCTGGCGCTGGACCACAGATCGGCGGCGGCTTGTGCTGCACTGGCCTGAGCGGCCTCGATGCTGGCTCGCTCTGCCTGTGCACGCTCGGCACGCTCACGGGCCAGACGGGCGGAGGCTTCGGGATCGGGCTCGCTGGCCGGTTGCTGGCCCTTGGGTGCCTCCCAGCCGTTTTGCTTGGCCAGGTGCAGCAGTGTGCCCACTGTGACGCCACCGCTGGCCCGAACGCTTTTCCAGGTGTCGCGGGTGGCTTTGGCGTTGTACACGTCACCAGCGGTCTGGCTCCACGCGTCGAACAGATCAAAGCCGGTTTCGTCTGGAAACTCGCTCTTGATGGCCATGGCTACTTTGGCCCATTCGTCACGGGCCACCAGGGCGGACACATGAGCCAATGCGGAACGGATCAGCTCGGGGGTGGCGGGGTTGCTTGGGTTCATTGTGAAAACAGGTCAGGCACGTCATGGGGCCAATGCAGCAGGCGGTAAATGCGAACACGGCGGGTCCGCTGGCCGCGCACACACAGCACGTCCAGCCAATCGCGGGCCAAGCCATAGCCCAGGCGGGGCATGTCAGACAGCACTTTGGTAACGCAGCCCACGTCGCATGCAGCGTCGATTTCTTTGGCTGTGGCTCGGGGGTGTTTTTCGAGGAATAGCGCCACCCGGTGCGCCTGGTCGGGGCGGGTATCGAACTGGATGGGTGTGGGCATATCAGCCCCCCAGGCCTTGCACAGCTCGCCTCTGTGATGCGCGGGCATTCAGAAAGGCAGAAGTGATATCACCGGACTTGGCAACGGCGGCGGCGGTAAGGCCATGGCCTTCCCTCCAGGACACGCCCAGCCCTTCAAACGCATCTGCAGCAGCGGTCACCAAGCCGTCAACAAGATCGAAAATTCCACCATTGCCATGTAAGCGCTCCCGCATGGCGGCGAATATGGGGCGGCTCCATGCCAGCAGCTCGGGGTGTGCCGAAAAGCGCTGTTCACAATCGGCTTCAAACAGGGCGGGGGTAACCTCCTGTTCATGAACGGCATGAATGAGCGCTTCAAGGGCGATATCAAACGCAGGCAGTGCCGCAACACATTCAGGTGGAACAACTTCGGGACACTGCTGTTCCATCGTTCCGATAGCAGCGCCAGCGGTCACCACCACGTCATCGGCGGCATCCTGGTACGTTTCGAGCTGCTCCGCTGCAAGGGTCAAGGCTTGTAGCGTGTCGCTCACGAAACCAGCGATTCGGGCCTGTGTATCGGCGGTTTGCATGCTGGCCACCAACTGGCGCACGGTGGCATCCAGCACACCAAACGCAGCCAGGGCCGCTGCCTCTGTGCTGGCCAGGCGATCAACGGCTATGTCCATTGCTGCAATGGCGTCAGGTTGCGGCCTGCAAAGCGGGGCAGCAACAGCCGCACGGCCAGCCACCACCAAGCCATCAAGGGCATCGAGCACACCACGGCCATCATTGAGGCAGGCATACAACAAAGCCGTCTGGTCACTCATCCAGTCCAGGTTCTCGGGCTGGCGCTGGAATCGGTCAAAACCAGCGTCTCGGAACTTGTCCAAGGCATCCTGAATGCGGACCGCTGCTGCATCCTTGGCCATCACAGCCAGGTTGAATGCGTTCAGCTCGGAGACGTGGCCGGTGCTCATGCGGCCTCCTGTGAGCCTGCAATGCGGTCTTGCACCCACTGCAATACAGCAGACTCAGGCCAGGCAGCGAATCGGCGGCTCACGCTGATTTGCTTGGGGAACTTGCCCTCTTTCATGAGCTGGTAAATGGTGGAGCGCTTGGCACCCACCAGGCTTTCAACCTCTGCCAGGCGCAACAGGCGGTCACGGGGCACAACGGGCTTGCTGCTGTGCACCAGGTGCACGCCTGGTGCAGATGCTGGCGCTGTTGAACGGATGGGGCTGGGTGCCTGTGCAGGCGGCAATGTGGTGGCGATGTTCATTTGGCGGGTTCCTGTGCGTTTCGGATTCGCTTGCATCCGGTGTGGGGCAAGAACGAATGCAGGGAACTCTCCCAATCGGAACCACCCGCCGTCGCCTTCTTTTTGGGTTCCGCCCCGCAAACCAGCGCCAGCGCTGGTTTTCTTAGGCTTGACGTAGAACGTATCGGAACCCATCGCACGGCCTTAGCGACCGCCCTTGGTGCCACTGATGCGGTGAATGGTGCTACCCAGCGCCTGTTCTCTTTTCCCAGGTCTCCCGATCTTTTGAATCAATTCGTTGATCCACTTTGACGAGCACCCCAACTCTTTGCCCATGGCTTCTGCGATACAGGTGTGCGAGAGCAATTTCCGACGTTGCTTTTCTTTGGCAACAATCCCGCAAAAGTCATCGGTCCATACAAACCCGGCCTCTTTGCGAACAGGCCAAGCAACCAATGAGGCCCAGGTCGTTGGTTTGGCAAGTGGGGCGGCTGATGGCTTGGCCACAGCGTCAACTGCTGGCGCTTCAAGACGCCCCCAGCCCCACAAGCGGTGCGCAACTTGGATAGGGACTGCCAGGCGACACAGATACTCATGCGCACCCGGCAAATGATCCAACCAAGAACCGCCAACATCGGCATTGATGTTGCCGCCTTGGGTATCTACCCAAACTTCATGCATCAAATCGATCAGCGATTTCATGCCATGGCCGTAACTAGGGGCGGCTGGCGCCTCCAGGTCCACATAACCAGACTCGCTGAATCCGGGCAATGCCTGCCCCTCTGTAAAGGTTGCGGGCCATCCCTCTTTTTGCAACAGGTACAGAGCACCCGTTGGAATGTCTGCCACCAGCGCCAGCGCCCGTTCCAGGGCAACAGATGGGGGGGCGTCTGAGCGGTCTACTACCCAACGGAACAGGGTGGATAGTTGCACCAATCGCCTGTCGCCATCCCCGTGTTCTGCCACCAGGTGTTCACCCTCTTTGGTGGCTTTCGTCCAACCGGCCTCGGGTTCGATGGCTGGCGCTGGTTCACGCAGCGAGACCACGTTGCTGGCGCTGGTGGCGGTCGCTTCAATCGGATGAAGCCTCGTAACCCCACGAACCTTGAACCAGTGGGCGATGTGTTGGCTGGGTTCCTCGCCTTGCTTGTGGAGCCATTCTGCGAACGCCACAGCTTCAATATGAAGCGTTTTCACGTCCACATTTTTTGAACCATGAACAGTTCGAATTTTCCCAATGGTCCCGTCGTAGTACATGGACTCAAAACGCACAGGAACATCCTTTGACCACTGGCGCTGCACCACCTTGGATGTAACGGTGTGCGCCAACTGTCCGGCCTCACAAGCCTGCTGAATCGCCCCTCCCAATGCAAAGCAGAGGTTACGAGCCGCTTTGTCGCCATTGGAAAATGGCCTTTGCAAGCGGGCAAGCTGGTGCGGCATCAACCTATCAGGCCATCCCGCTTTTCTCTCATCTACGACAAATGCCTGCCCAGCCACAGCCATGGCGTCTGCCCACTTCAAATCAACGGTCATAGACCCCCCAAGGGTGCAGCCCTTCAATTAGGTGCACCCAGCCAGGCGGGAAGGGAAACCGCTTTTCACCACCGGGGATCAGCCGGGGGTTAGGCTGGGTGCGAACTGTCATTGGATGGCCCGCAAGTGCGCTTCCAGGTCATGCCAATGGGAGAAGTGTCGGTAGTCGCCCGCACGGGTCACGATGTACGACACGCGGCCATCGTCTGCCCGCACACTGCGCACCAGCTCACGCCCACGCATGGCGAACTGGGCTTGCAGGGTGCGAAAGCGTTTGAGGGTTGCCGACTGGTGAGGTTGAATGTGGCGGGTGGTCATTGCACACCCCCGGCTCGCATATCACTGTCATAGGCCTCGATCAGGTGTATGGCACTCAGGATTGCCGTGTCGGCATGGGGTGCAATTGACTGGCCAATGTCAGTCATGCAGCCCAATGCCTTCAGATGCTCATGCAGGCCGGGAAGAATCTTTCGGCTTTCATCCACCTCACGCAAGGCATCCTCCAATGCAATGGCCATGCGTGCCAGGTGCAGCACGGGCAATACGTGCAATTCCAGGTCAATGCGAATACCGGTGCTTGCCTTGCTCATGCCGCACCCCCTTTGCTGTCCTCGATGACGGTCAGCATCGAAATAACGGTTTCCAGTACTTCAGAAACTTCATCTGAAATGTCAGCATCGATGCTTGTCGGAATCCCCATGAGGGCTTTATGCACCTTTGGGTCAATCGCCCTGAAGTGGTGGACCTCCCCAAGCATCCGGCTCATGCAAACAGCAGATTGCACAAGCCGGAGCATGGGTAGCACGTCCCTCCCCACGTCAATGTGAAAGGGGGCGCTCATGCCGCACCACCTATCCGCGTGTGCATGCAGTCCAGCACCGTCAGCAGCGCTTCCAGGCCGATCCACAGGTGTTCGGTGCACTGGCGTAATTCGCCTTCGCCTTCATCGCTGGTTGAGGCCAGGTTGGCAAGCATGGCCAGCTCACGGCAGCGGCCATAGGCAAAGCCCAGCAACTGGGCGGCGCTTGCGTTTGCATTGAGAAGCACCACATCAGGGCAGCGAGCGGTTTCGCCGCTTGTTGCGTATAGGTCGCATCCAGCCGGGGTAATGTCGATATGACCGGTCAGGATGCCCAAGTCGCGGGCAGTGGGTTTACTGGTGCTTGCCATGGCTCAACCCCCCACCTGGTTGACCAGGGCACTGGCTTGCTTGAGAGAAGTCAGGCCACGATGAGCACGGGAGGTTGCAGCGGCCCACATCTGTGGCCCACAGTCAGGGCCGTTGAGCTGGTGCAGTGCATGGCTCAGGGCGTTGACTGCGGCCATGTGCAAACGCACCAGGTCGAACTCTGATGGGCTGGCTGGTGACATGTGGGCTGCGTCCACATGTTGAGCGGGGGCGGTAGATGTCCCGTTACGGGACATTTGGTGAACGGCGTTCACGTTTGGGGAAATGGGCGCAGCACTGCGGCTGGCCAGGGTGACGATGTTCGTCATGGCTTCATGCTCCTTTGCGAGACTGAAACCACCAGTTGCGTTCTTACGCACAACGGGTGGACTGGATGTTAAGAACACGCGCAAAGACGTGCGCCAGGTGTTGCCACTCTGGCCATCCAGTCCAAAACCTCAAATACCCCTTTTCGGGGGTATTTAGAACACGGCACAGGGCCGCATTCAAAAATTCAGGACGTGACAAAACCCCGCTTCTCGGTGGGGGTGTGCAACCGCTTTGCGAATGGTGTTCTTAAGCACCGGGCCTTTCGACTTGGGACGAATTCTAGGGCAGTTTGTCCAGGAACGGGCAACCCGATGGGGTGCTTTTTTCTTTGGGCTGGGGTGGTGGCATGTTCATGGCGGATGCCAGCAGCCACACAAAGCCAATGCCACCCAGCACGGCCAGCAGCCAGAACGGCACCCCGGCCATCACCAGCCCACAGCAGATGATGACAACAATAGCGAACAGAAAAAATGCACCCATCACATGGCCCTGCTGGTTTGAATGTGGCTCAAGTATGGGCCAAATGGGGCGCTGACCGGGGTTAGGTGGCTGCGTGAAGTGTTGGCTGCACAGCACCGGAAAACAGCGCCAGCAGGTACGCCAACGTTATGGGCACAATCCACGCCCACAACATACGCACGGAGGCAATGGGCGCATGACAACCAATGTAAGGGACGGTGTCGCTTTTGAAATGGCGACGGATTCACGGTGGACCATTGACCTGAGGCCACACGGCAGGCCCATGATCATTGGCGTTGATGATGTGGATTACCAAAAAATCATCACCGTGGGAGACAAGCTGCTGATGTTCGGTGGCAACAGCAAGGTGATCAACGCATGGAAGCAGGCCATATCGCTGAACGCCCATTACCCAAAGTCTGTCAACGTGGCGTCAATGCCCACCGATGGCATGGCCATATCCATTGTCTCGCTCACCACAGGCGAACTCATCACAGAACAGGGTTACCACACGGTGCCAGACGGTGCAGGATTTGCGGGAACAGGCTACAAAGATGCCCGACGATGCTGGCTTGAAAACCGTGATGCACGCCGTGCCGTCGAGACAGCCATGCAGGCTGATTGCCTTACGGGGGGAACTGTAAGGTTTTTCAACTATCGTACGGGTGAAAACAACCTCGCCCCAGATCGTTCATTCGAACAGTTCAACAGCGAGTTTTTACGAAAGGGATTTGTGATGTACACAGACACATCCGCCAAATTGCCGATTGCCCAAGCTGCTGCACAAGACAACCATTTGCATGAGGTCATCAACCAGGTGAGCGCCGGTGAGCTGGCGGCCACGGCTCCGTGTGACCCGAGTTATGACACATGGAGCCAGGCCGACAAAGAACAGTTGCATGCAACCATGCGTGACCTGTTCAACTTCAACTGAACGCGAACACCCATCAAGCCCGCATCGCGCAAGCCTTGCGGGCTTTTTTTCGCCCAAAGAAAAACCCGGCACGGGGCCGGGTTGAATCCTGCCGAAGCAGGCCCGCTCAGGGAGGAGAAGCGAGTCCCCAACGATGGGGACAAGTCAGTGTACTCACACCACCAGGTGTGCGCACGTGCTGGCGCTGGTCACCAGTTAAGCCATGTCAACTGCAAGCGCCCGGTGCACACGTATGCACAGGCAACGGCCAAACCCAGCTCCAGCCCATCACCGCGCACCCGGTAAAGGTGGCCAGCGAAGCAGCCCCGGCGCTCATTTCCGCAATTGTCCGCATGTGCCCAGCGCCAGCAACAGGCACCGCACCAGGCACGAGCTGGCCCGATTCATGGGCCGTGGTCGGCAGTCAACACACGCCCGGTTCCCCAGCCAGCCTGTCAGGCGCAGGCATAACCACCCACCAGGTGCAGCCTGACAGGGTGTGAAAAGTGGGCAGGTGGGAACCTGAAAACCGCCTCAACCGTAGGCAGAGCCACAGGAAAAAGGGCCTTGTATATGTATGAATGATTGAATTTCTTTCATCATATAAAAAGGTTCCCGTTTGGGTTCCCACTTGGTTCCCACTAAGGTTCCCGTCACCCATTTTCCGCAAACCGTTACTGGCATTCACTTTCACGCTACAGGTTCCCATTGTTCCCACCAAAATGGGAAATAGATGCCAGGGTAAATCGGTTTGAACACCCCCGCCAGCACAGGCGCAGACGTAAAAAAACCGCCCGGCTGATGTGCCTTGGGCGGTTGTTGGAGCGTGCGGCTGGCGCTGGTGGCGGGCGGGTCAGGCTGCACGCTGGGGTAAGGGGATGACGTTGGGGGCCGTGCGGGTGTCCAGGTAGTCAGCCCACCACTGCATCAGGGCCACACGGTCAGCCAGCAGGGTGGATCGCAGGTAGGCGGCACGCACCTTATTGCGGTCTTTGTGGGCCAGGGCACGTTCCACCACGTCACCCATGGTGCGGTCATGCTCGTTGGTGACCGTGGAAAACAGGCTCCTGAAACCGTGGGCGGTGGCAATGTTTTTGTATCCCATGCGGGCCATCGCACTGTTGAAGGTGTTTTCGCTCAGGGGCTTTGAACGATAGGAAGGCGACGGGAACACCAACGCACTGTCACCGCTGATTGCCTTCATGGTCTCCAGCACTGCCAGGGCCTGACGGGAAAGGGGCACGCGATGCTCTTGCCCCATCTTCATGCGATCGGCTGGGATAATCCACAGCGCTTCATCCAGGTGGAACTCTGCCCAGCGTGCGCCCCGCACCTCACCGGGGCGGGTGGCGGTCAGGATCAGCAGGCGCAGCGCATGGGCGGTGGATGCGTCGCCCTGGTATGCATCCAGCTTGGCCATGAAGTCGGGGATATCTCGGTCAGACAGCGCCAGGCGGTGGGTGACTTCGCGGGGCTTCAGAATTTCACTTGGCACCAGGTCCAACATGGGGTTGCTTTCCAGACGCCCATGGATGACCGCCCACCGATACACGGCCTTCACCCGCTGGAGAACCCGCCCGGACTGGTCGGATGCGCCCCGGGCCTCGATGCGCTGCACCTCGCGCATGACCTCGGCAGGCTTGATGCCCACCATGGGCCGCTGCCCCAGTTCGGGAAATATGTCTGCCTTCAGGGTTTGCCAGATGCGGCCCTTGGTGTCGTGGCTCCAGCGGTTGGCCTGGTGGTCCAGCCAGTCAGCGGCCACGGATTCAAAGGTATTGGCTGCATCGTGTGCTTGTTTGGCCCGGTCGGCATCGCGGGCGGCGGCAGGGTCGGTGCCTGACTGGATCAGCTTGCGGGCGGCGTCGGCTTTGTCCCGGGCATCCTTCAGGCCTACATCTGGATACACACCCAGCGCCAGCCGGTTTTCCTTTCCGGCGTGGCGGTACTTCAAGCGCCAGTAACGCCCCCCCGCCTTGGTCAGCTCCAGGTACAGCCCGCCTCCGTCAAAGTGTTTGCCGGGTTTGGTGAGGGTTCGAAGTTTGGCGTCGGTGAGTGGCATGGGGGGGGGTATCCTTCGCGGTCTGGGGGCACATTTGGGGGCACATTTTGCACCCAGCGAAGAGGAAGCCTTATTCAATGCGGGTTTCAAGGCGAAGTGTGAGTGCGGCCCCCGCACCACCTTCAAGGGGTGGTCACGCAGTCTCTGAAAAATTGAATCAAGCGCCCCTGACTGATGTCTGCGGCGCTTTTTCTTTGTCCGGCGCGTTGTCGCCTCCCGACAACCCTTCGCGCACCGTGGCATAGCGCAAGCGCAAACCCAGTTCGGCTTTCATGCGGCGGTTGTCCAAGCGGCGCGATTCGCTCATGAAGCTCAACAAGGCCAGCGGCAACGCAGAGCGGGCCTCTTGGCGGCCGATGCGTGGAGGGCGAGGCAGGCCGAACAAATCGGCCGCCAGATCGAAGTAGTCGCCCATTTTCAGTTCGGTGTCATCACTGACGTTGAAACTCCGCTGCCCCTGTGTGCGCCACACAGCCAACCAACACGCGCGCGCCAAGTCATTGGCATGGATGTGGTTGGTGAACACATCGTCTTGCGCCAACAGCACCGGCGTGCCCCGCAGCAAACGCTCCCTGGGCGTGCCCCCCACGCGGTCAGGCGCGTAAATGCCAGGAATGCGCAACACAGTGGTGGGAATGCCCACACGTTGCCCCAAAGAACGCAACAGCCGCTCAGCATCGACTCGGCGCTGCGCCCGGGGCGTGTGGGGTGCCACTGTGCGGGTTTCGTCCACCCAGGCACCGCCGCAGTCGCCATACACGCCGCTGGTGGACCCGTACACCAAGGACCTGGGCGGCGTCCGGCGAGACCACACACGCGCCATGGCCTGCGTGCGCGGATCGGTGGTCCAGTGGGCTTGGGCATCGCTGGGCGGCGGCGCCAGGTGAAGCACCCGGGTGGCCAGCCCTGACAACCGCTTGAGACTGGCCGGGTCGTCGAGGTTGCCCAACAGGGGCGTGGCACCCAACGATCTGAGGGCCAGTACCCGTTCGGGCGTTGAGGTCAGCGCCAGCACGCGCATGCCACGGCGCGCCAGGGGCACGACGCGCTGGCCCACATCACCACACCCGACCACCAACAAACGCTCGCGCCGAAAACGCGACGGCAAAGCACCCAGCAACGCCATGAGACACCCCGATTTGCGACAATCCGCAGCCATAGCCGCCCCAGTTCAGGGGCACCACGCGGGGTTCACCCGCACCTGATCGATCGAGTATGACATTCCAGATTTCAGTGCTGCCCAGCGGGCGCAGTTTCGTGGCGCAACCGGGTGAGGTTCTCCTGGCCGCAGGCATACGTGACGGCGTTGGTCTGCCGTACGGCTGCAAAGACGGCGCATGCGGGTCATGCAAGTGCCACATGGAAAGCGGCTCGGTGGTGCACGGAGCGCACCAGGCCAAAGCCCTCTCGGCCGAGGAAGAAGCGGCAGGGTATGTGCTGACTTGCTGTGCCGTTCCACAGGGCGATGTGGTGCTGACTTCACGACAGGTGACCGAAGCGGGTGCCTTTCCCATCAAAAAAATGCCTGTGCGCGTCAGCTCGGTCACCCGCGTCTCGCCTGACGTGGTGGTGATGAAGCTGCAACTGCCGGCCGCAGATGCATTTCAGTATCACGCAGGGCAATACGTGGAGTTCTTGCTGCGCGATGGAGACCGCCGCAGTTACTCCATGGCAAACGCCCCGCACAACCAGGGCAGCCCGGCGGGTCTGGAATTGCACATCCGGCACATGCCGGGTGGCAAATTCACCGACCATGTGTTTGGCGCGCTGAAAGAGAAAGACATCCTTCGCATCGAAGGGCCCTACGGCAGTTTCTTTCTGCGTGAAGACAGCGCCAAGCCACTGGTTTTTTTGGCGTCGGGCACGGGCTTCGCCCCGATCAAAGCCTTGCTGGAGCACATGCAGCACAAGGGCATTGACCGCTCAGTGACGGTGTATTGGGGCGGCCGCCGTCCGGCCGATCTCTACATGCACGAGTGGATGCAGGCACACGCTGCCGACGCGCCCCACCTGACGTATGTCCCTGTGGTGTCGGATGCACTGCCGGAAGATGCCTGGACGGGGCGCACAGGCTTTGTGCACCGCGCAGTGATGGACGATTTTTCAGACCTGAGCGGGCATGAGGTGTACGCTTGCGGTGCGCCTGTGGTGATCGACAGCGCTCGGGCAGACTTCACCGGTTTGCGCAACTTGCCACCAGACGCTTTTTATGCAGACTCATTCACTTCGGCTGCCGACAAATCCAACCCTTGAAAGACTCACCATGCACCGCCGCCATTTGCTTGCTGCTTTGTCACTGGCCGCTTGTTCCACTCTTCTGCCTGGCCTGGCGTGGGCGCAGGCAGGCAAAGTCACGCGGATCGTGGTGCCTTACGGTGCCGGTGGTCCGCTGGACATCACGGCCAGAGTGCTGGCTGAGCGACTCAAGGACAGCCTGGGCACCGTGGTGGTGGAAAACAAGCCCGGCGCAGGCGGCAACATCGGTGTTGACCTGGTGGCCAAAGCGCCGCCTGACGGCCTGACACTGGGTTTGGCTGCGGTGGCCACGCATGCCATCAACCCGTGGCTCTTCAGCAAACTGCCATTCGACGCCGCCAAAGACTTTGCGCCCATCACCCAACTGGTACGAGTGCCCAACGTACTGGTGATGAATGCTGACACGGCACAGCGCCTGCGCATCAACACGCTGGCCGATCTGGTGGCCTATGCCAAAGCCAACCCGGCCAAACTCAACTTTGGTTCAGGCGGCAACGGCAGCGCAGGGCATTTGGCAGGCGAGTTGCTCAAAGCAAAGGCAGGCATTTTTGCTCTGCACATTCCCTACAACGGCGGCAATCCTGCCCAACTGGCATTGCTGGGTGGCCAGGTCGATTTCAACATCGACAACCTGGCCACGGCCACGCCCAACATCCGCTCGGGCAAGCTCAAGGCGCTGGCAGTCACAACCGCCAAGCGGAGTGCCGCCCTGCCTGACGTGCCAACGCTGGCCGAAACGTTTCCAGGTTTTGAGATTGATACCTGGTGGGGCGTGTTAGCCCCCGCAGGCACACCAGCCGATGTGGTGCAAAAGCTCAACAAAGCGATCACCGACGCACTGGGCACACCCGAACTCAAGGCGCGCTTTGCCACCCTGTCAGCCGAGCCAACGCCCACCACGCCAGAGCAATTCGGTCAGTTCATGGCTGCAGAGCGTGCCAAATATGGCCCCGTGGTGAAGGCCAGCGGTGCCCGGGTGGACTGACGCGGCTCAGCCTTTTTCCGCCAACAGCAGCTTGAGGTCGCCAGCCAGGGCGGCAGCACCGCTGCCATAGCGGTGGTAAAGCCTGATGCGGCCCTTGGGGTCGTAAACGTAGCTGCCCGCTGAATGGTCCATGGTGTAGTTGGTCGGCAAAGAACCCGGAACCTTTTTGTAATACACCTTGAACGATTTGGCCAAGCCAACCAGTTGTTCGGCGGTGGCATGCAGGGCGAGGAAGGTTGGATCGAAGCTGGCCATGTAGGCCTTCATCAGTTCCGGGATGTCCCGCTCCGGGTCGACGCTGATGAACAGCCCCTGCAATTGATCGCCCTGCGCGCCCAGCAGTTTCTTGGTCTCGGCCAGTTCGGTGAGCGAGGTGGGGCACACATCGGGACACTGTGTGAAACCAAAGAACACCACCACCACTTTGCCCGAAAAGTCGGCCAGCGTTCGCATTTGGCCGTTGTGATCGGGCAATTGAAAGCCTTGGGCGTAATCAGCCCCGGTGAGGTCGACGCCTGCAAAAGCGGGTTTGGCGTCAGAACAAGCAGAAATCATGCCTCCAGCGCTTGCTAGCATTGATATCTTTGCTATGGATGACAGCAGCTCTCGGCGAGTATGGAACGGGTTCACTGGCATCACCTCAGGGCAACAGGTAGTGGTCCAGCAGCAAGGCTGCAAACAGAACCGACAGGTGGATGAGCGAAAAACGGAAGGTTTTTCGGGCCAGAGCGTCTGAGTAATCTCGATAGAGCCACCATGCGTACAGGCAAAACCCGACCGACAGCCCCACAGCCACCGCCAGATACAACCAACTGCTCATGCCGTACGCAAAAGGCATCAGACACGCTGCAAACAGAATGAAGGTGTAGAGCAGTATCTGCAGGCGCGTGAACTCGGATCCGTGGGTCACGGGCAGCATGGGGAGCCCCGATTTACGGTAGTCCTCAACGCGGTAGAGCGCCAGCGCCCAGAAATGCGGCGGTGTCCACAAAAAGATGATCAGAAACAGGATGAACGCTTCCGGTCCTACATCTCCGGTCATGGCTGCCCAACCGAGCACGGGTGGCATGGCACCAGATGCGCCCCCAATCACAATGTTCTGGGGCGTGAGTGGCTTGAGAATGACGGTGTAAATGACGGCATAACCCACAAACGTGGCAAACGTCAGCCACATGGTGATGGGGTTGACCCCGAAGTACAGCAACGCCGATCCTGTTGCACACAACCCCGCTGAAAATGCCAGCGTCTGCGGGTTGGTCAGTTCGCCTTTCGCGGTGGGCCGCCAGGCAGTGCGCTTCATCTTGGCATCGATGTGCTGCTCGACCACGCAGTTGAAGGCGGCCGCAGCTCCTGCCACGAGCCAGATGCCCAGGCTGGCCAGGGCTGCCAGTTTGACTTGCGCCCAGCTTGGCACTCCCGGTACGGCCAGTACCATGCCAATCAGCGCACAAAACACGATCAACTGAACCACACGTGGTTTGGTCAATGCATAGAACTGCTGCCACGTCGATGCGGTGGGGGCTGCGATGGGGGATGGGGGAGCGGAACTCATGCGTGCAATCGTTGGGAACTGACAGTGGGGACCGTGGACGGTTCTTGAACGGGCGATGCGGCCCACACACCCGTGAGCACAATCACCAGACCTGCGGCACCGCCTGTGTGGGCCACTGCCGCAAGGAGCGGCCAGTCCAGGATGACATTCGACAAACCGGTGGCAAATTGCCAGAGCACAAGCATGACAAGCCATTTCGCGGCACTGCGCAATGACTTGACCTGAAATAACTTCCAAGCCAGCAAGCCGATGCCGATGAACACGAGGTATGCACTGAGCCGGTGCACGTAGTGAATGGCCGTGAGTGCAGAGAACGGCAAGGGGTGTCCGAGCGCGTCAACCCCCAATGCTCGCCACACCGTGAAGCCATCGGCAAAGTTCATGTCAGGCCACCAGCTTCCCTGGCATGACGGAAATTCGGAGCAAGCCAGCACTGCATAGTTGGTGCTGACCCATCCGCCCAAGGCAATCTGAAGCCACACCAGCCCCGTGACCACCAGCCAAAGCCTGTACAGGCCAGGTTGCAGTTCATGCGGCGGGGTTCCGGTCGCGGCTGGGTGGAGACTCTGGCCAAAATGCAATGCCTGTTTGCGCAGCAAGGCCAACAGAACCATGCCGCCGAGCAAATGCAGCGTCACGATGGCCGGAAACAGCTTCATGGTCACCGTCAGTGCACCGAAGGCCCCTTGCAAGCACACCCAGAACAGGGTCAGCGTGGGCCACCAAGGCGACACCGACAACTGACGACGCAAGGCCCATGCCCACAAGGTCATGGCCAGGATGAGCACCCCCACCCCAGTTGCCAGGTAACGGTGAATCATTTCGACCCAGGCCTTGCCATGTGTGACCGGACCATCCGGCAACACCGAAACGGCTTGATTGATGTGGCCAGCTGCGCCCAGAGGGCTTGCATGCCCGTAACATCCTGGCCAGTCGGGGCAGCCCAAACCGGAATCGGTGAGCCGCGTGAAAGCACCGAACAGCACGAGGTCGAAGGTGAGAAACAGCGTCAACGCTGTGAGCAACTGCAAGCGTCGCCCAGGTGATGCCCCTCGGCTCTTGCGCCAGACCCACACCAACGGCCCACCAGCCACCAGCAACCCCATCAACATCAGTTGCGCTGTGGGGCCCATGTCATACAGTTGTGGATACTGCATCAGGGCCGCCCTGCAAGGTCCCAGGATGCAGAACCGCGCATCAGGCGCTCCAAGTCTTTGCGGACTTTGGCAGGTTCAGCTGTCGCTGGGAATCGCATCATCCAGTTCCCGATGGGGTCCACCACATACAGGTGGTCAGCCAGCTTGTGGCCAGGCGCTGGCTGAAGCCAGGCACCGATGTCAGCTTCGGCAAGACGGACCACCTGCGCGCCAGTCAAACCGGGCAACAGGCGTTCTGGCACATCACCATCTCCCATGGGCAGCCAGACCCAATCGAGCCGCTCTTTGTCTTTGCCCAATGATTCGCGCAGTTGCCGGCTCAGATAGAGGTGCTTTTCGCACGAGTCATCGCATGCAATGTCTGCCACGCTGATGAGCAGCCATTGATCCTTGAGCTGATGCAATGGCAGTGTCTGCCCCCGCACATCTTTACCCACCAGCGCCGGCATGTCTCGCTGAGGCTCGATCAACTCCCCATGGTTGCGGCGCCCCTCAGGGCGGAGCACGTAATAGGTGAAATATGACGCCAGAACCGGCGCAAGGCTGACGAGAAGCAGAAACAACAGTTTCAGCTTGGCCGAGCGCGTGTTCCCAGACTGATGAACTGCTTCGCTACCCAGTTGCGGCATCGAATGCACGGTCATAGACAGCGGTTCATCAAAGTGTGCGGGACTGTTTGCGGATGCTTCGGAGGGGGGAGATGATTTGGAACCAGACATACAGAATGACAATCAGGGCACACAGGCCGAACCATTGGAAGGCATATCCGTGGTGCTTGTGCACGCCGGATGCCACTTGCGGCCAGTTGCGCAACAGCCCATCGGCCTCGGCACCTTCAACCGGAAGCAGCTGTAACAAAGACCCGTTCAGGACAACAGCTTTGTGCTCTTGTGCGAACGAAGCCACCGCCAGATTTTGCCGAATCGGGCCAAGACCGTCTTCTCCGAGCTGATAGACCTTGCCGGGTGCGGCCGCAATTCTGCCTGACACCACCACAATGCCGGTTGGAGTGGGAACCGTCGGCAGTCGACTGCGGTCGGTGAAATCACGGGGCGACCAACCGCGTTGCACCAGAATCCAGCGACCGTCGGCTTCCAGTTGGAGGGGCGTGATCACATAGAAGCCCTGCTGTCCGTCCATCTGTCGGTTGTCCAGAAACACCGTGGCCTGCGAAACCCAACGGCCAGACAACTCGGCGGGCCTGTGCACCCATGCGCCCAAGTCGTCCGATCCTCGGATGTCACGGTTGATCAACGGGGTCAGCTTCTGGCTGGCTGTGATGTCCGCATCCAGTTGCTCTTTGTATGCTGCGCGGCGCAACTGCCAGAAACCCAGGGATGCGGTCAGAGCGGTGAACACCAAAGCTGCAATCAGCACGACCCAAAAGCGACTGCGTGACGATGAAGAACCCATCAGACGATAATCCTAGGCATGACTTATTTGGTGATCACAGCCTTTGTGGCCATTCTCGGGAGCTTGGGGGCCGCGCTGGTCTTCATGATGCGTGGCAATAAAAATGCGATGGACCCGTCCGCAAAAGCGAGCAACATGGCCAAGGCCCTGGCGTTTCGCGTTGGTTTTTCGATTTTGCTGTTTGTGATCGTGTTGTTCAGCTACTGGATGGGTTGGATTCAACCCACCGGTATCGTACCCGGGCGCTGACGTACAAAGCCTCCAGGGCAAAGCACCACCCTCTCAAGACACAACAAAAAAGCGCCCAAGGGCGCTTTTTGCATGAGCGGTGTGAGGGCACACAAGCAGTGCCCGAACAACCTGCGAGGATTACATCCAGTAAACCAGAATGTAGAGGCCCAGCCAGACAACGTCCACAAAGTGCCAATACCATGCTGCGCCTTCAAATCCGAAGTGGCGCTGCGCCGTGAAGTGGCCCTTTTGCAAACGCAGGGTGATGAACAGCAGCATCAACATGCCAACAAACACGTGGAAGCCGTGGAAGCCAGTCAGCATGTAAAACGTTGACCCGAAAATGCCTGAAGACAGCTTCAGGTTCAAATCACCCCAGGCGTGGGCATATTCATAACCTTGGACAAACAGGAAAGTCACGCCCAAGAGCACCGTCATCCACATGTATGCAATGGTCTTGGTGCGGTTTCCAGCTTGCAATGCATGGTGCGCAATCGTCAGCGTGACGCCGGATGTCAACAGCAACGCGGTGTTGATCGTCGGCAGCCAGAACGGACCAACTGTCTGGAAGGGCTCCACAATGCCCGCCGGCGATGCAGTCGCTCCTGCCACGTTGGATGGCCAAACAGCTTGGAAGTCAGGCCAGATCAACGCGTTTTCGATGTTGCCCAACGCAGGCACCGAGTGCACGCGGGCCCACCACAATGCGGTGAAAAACGCACCGAAGAACATCACCTCTGAAAAAATGAACCAGCTCATGCTCCAGCGGTACGACAGGTCGATCTTGTGCCCGTACAAACCGCCTTCACTTTCGGCCACTGAATCCTTGAACCAAAGGTAGAGAATCACCAGCCACCAAACCATGCCAAATGCCAGCGAGTAGGCACCCCAACCCGAACCATTGATCCACTGACCTGCTCCAAGGATCACAAAGAACAGGCCAATCGCCGCCATCACTGGATGGCTGGATGGCCCGGGAACAAAGTAGTACGGCGTGGTGCCGTGCGCTGCTGCTGACATGCTTACTCCTGCTTGTTTTACTGACTCAAACTCTTGGGACTGGCCGACCAAGGCCACCAGCCCTACGATGGTGCCCTGTTTTCAGGCCACCACCCAATTCACCAACACAATCAAACCGACCACAAACACCAGCGCAAGCACCAGCCCAACTGCCATGAGGTGCAGTGGATTGAGCTTGTCTATATCCTTCTGGTAGTCCGCCCTGCGGCGCACCCCCAGAAAAGCCCACAACACTGCGGAAACGGTTGCCAGAAAAGCAAACTTCCGCTTGTGAGGCACGTCATCCGTCATGCACCGTCTTTCGTGGCGGACACCGGTTGGGTGCTCATGGCCACGGGAGCGGCGGGAACCTTACCACCCACCTCAAAAAATGTGTAAGACAGCGTGATTGTCTTCACATCTTTGGGCAACTTGGGATCGATCACAAAAGCCACCGGCCATTGCTTCTTTTCACCGGGAGCCAAGGTGTATTCGTTGAAACAAAAACACTCCAGCTTGTTGAAATGCGACATCGCTTGCTGTGGCGCATAACTTGGAATGGCCTGCGCAGACATTGTCCGGTTCTGGATGTTCTGAAACTCATACATCACCGTCATCAACTGCCCAGGATGAACTTCCATCGACCGTGTCGCAGGCTTGAAGTCCCAGGGGCCACGTGCATTCGCATCAAACTCCACGGTGATGGTCCGCGACTCATCCACTTGGGTGTTTTTGGGCAAAGCAGATTTCAGGCCTGGCACCTCACGCTCGGACAAAGCCAAGACATTGATACCCGTGGCCTCACAAATCGCTTTGTAAAGAGGCACCAGAGCGTAGCCAAAGCCGAACATGCCAGCTGTGATGACCGCCAGTTTGCCCAGCATCTGAACGTTGTGTTTGATCAATGCCATGGACTTGCTCGTTGCATTACTTGCCGAGAAACACCAGCTTTGCCATGAACCCCAAGAAAAACACCGCAGCCACGGACGCCAGGATGAGGCCCAGTCGGGTGTTGTTTCTTTTTTGCTCGGGTGTCGTCATGGCAAGAACTTTCAGCCCACCACACGCGTGGCCGTTGCGTCGAGCTTGGGAGGATTTTCAAACGTGTGAAATGGTGCGGGAGAGGGCACTTCCCACTCAAGGCCCTCAGCACCTTCCCAAGGTTTGGCAGGAGCTTTTTCACCTTTGCCTTGCATGGCGGGCAACACCACTGCGAGGAAGAAGTAAACCTGAGCGAAGCCGAAGGCAAATGCACCGACGGATGCGATCGCGTTGAAGTCTGCAAACTGCATCGGGTAGTCAGCATAGCGCCGTGGCATACCTGCCAACCCCAGGAAGTGCATGGGGAAGAAGGTGATGTTGAACGAAATCATCGACCACCAGAAGTGAATCTGGCCACGTGTTTCGCTGTACATCACACCAGTCCACTTGGGCAACCAGTAGTACACACCCGCAAACAAAGCAAACAGAGAACCAGCCACCAGCACGTAGTGGAAGTGGGCCACGACGTAGTAGGTGTCCTGCATCTGGATGTCAATCGGAGCCACAGACAGGATCAAGCCCGTGAAACCGCCGATGGTGAACACAAAAATGAACCCGACAGCAAACAGCATGGGGGTTTCGAAGGTCATGGACCCTTTCCACATGGTCGCAATCCAGTTGAAAATCTTCACGCCGGTTGGCACTGCAATCAGCATCGTGGAGTACATGAAGAACAGCTGTCCGGTCACGGGCATGCCAGTGGTGAACATGTGGTGAGCCCACACCACAAACGACAGGATCGCAATCGAGCCGGTCGCATAAACCATGGAGGCATAGCCAAACAGCTTTTTGCGAGAGAAGGCCGACACCACAGCAGAGATGATGCCGAAGGCCGGCAAAATCATGATGTAAACCTCTGGGTGACCAAAGAACCAGAAAATGTGCTGGTACATCACTGGGTCACCGCCACCGGCGGGGTTGAAGAAGCTGGTTCCGAAGTGACGATCGGTCAGTGTCATCGTGATGGCACCGGCCAGCACGGGCATCACGGCGATCAGCAAGTAGGCCGTGATCAACCAGGTCCAGCAGAACATGGGCATCTTCATCAATGTCATGCCGGGAGCGCGCATGTTCAGGATGGTGACGATGATGTTGATTGAACCCATGATGGACGAAGCACCCAGGATGTGCATCGCGAAAATGCCTGCATCCATCGAGGGGCCCATTTGCAGCGTCAGCGGTGCGTAAAGGGTCCAACCCGCAGCAGGTGCGCCGCCGGGCATGAAGAAGGAACCGGCCAGCATCAAGCCAGCAGGAATCATCAGCCAGAAGCTGAAGTTGTTCATCCGAGCAAAGGCCATGTCAGATGCGCCGATTTGCAACGGAATCATCCAGTTCGCAAAACCCACAAACGCCGGCATGATGGCCCCGAACACCATGATCAGGCCGTGCATCGTGGTGAGTTGATTAAACAGTTCGGGATTGACCAACTGCAGACCCGGCTGGAACAACTCGGCACGGATACCCAATGCCAACACGCCACCGATCATCAGCATCGTGAAACTGAACAACAGGTACAGGGTACCAATGTCCTTGTGGTTGGTGGCGTACACCCAACGGCGCCAGCCCGTGGGGGCATGGTGGTCGTGGTCGTGTGCGTGGTGATCGTCGTGATGACCGAGTACTGCACTCATGTTTAAATCCTTGAAAACTCAGAAAAACGGGAACCGGACGCTCACTTGCGAGCGGCGACCACTTCGGCAGGCTGTACCACTTGGTCGGTTTTATTGGACCAGCTGTTTTTGGCGTACGTGATCACAGCAGCAATTTCCGTGTCGCTCAATTGCCTCCAGGCGGGCATGGCACCGTTGGCCTGACCGTTCAGCAGCACATTGATCGCTTTGGTGTGATCAGCATCCAACATCACGGCTGCACCGTCGAGGGCCTTAATTGGCCCCGCGCCCTTGCCGTTGGCTTGATGGCACGCGGCACAGTTGGCAGCATAAACGGATTCACCGCGCTTGACCATGTCAGCAACAGTCCATGTTTTCGAGGGGTCGTCAGCCAAAGCAGCCATGGCTTTCTTTTGCCCATCCACCCAAGCTGAATACTCTTCGGCAGACACCACCTTCACGTGGATCGGCATGTAGGCGTGCTCCTTGCCGCACAACTCTGCACACTGACCGTAGTAATCACCCACTTTCTCGGCCTTGAACCACGTGTCCCGAACGAAGCCAGGGATCGCATCCTGCTTGACACCAAAAGCGGGCACCATCCAAGCGTGAATGACGTCGTTTGCGGTGGTGATGACACGGATTTTCTTGCCGACAGGCACAACCATTGGGTTGTCAACCTTCAAAAGGTAGTTGTCGGTGGGTGGAGGATTGCCGCTGTCCGACATGGCGCGGTGGGCGTTGTCCAGGGTGGAGATGAAGCTGATGCCTTCGCCTTCTCCCTTGATGTAGTCGTAGCCCCACTTCCACTGCATGCCAGTGGTCTTGATGGTCAGGTCAGCGTTTGTGGTGTCTTTTTGAGCCACCAGCACTTTGGTGGCGGGCAACGCCATACCGATCACGATCAGCAGCGGAACGATCGTCCAGCCCAGCTCAACCCAAATCGGCTCGGCCAGTTCCTGCGACTTGTGCCCGACAGACTTCCGGTGCTTGACGATGGAATAGAACATCACCCCGAACACCACCACAAAGATCACCGCACAAATGACCATCATGAACCAATGCAACCAATGCTGCTCCTCAGCAATCTTGGTTGCTGCCGGCGCAAAGTTCAGTTGATTGACCGCTGGACCTCCTGGCAGGTCATTCACGGCAGCGTGTGCAGCGGTGGACAGCCAAGCGGCCGACACCAAAGATCCATGCGCAACTGCGCGAAAAACCGACTGCACTACCGACCGCTCTGATGGGCTTCGTGTCTTTGTTTTGCTCACTTCTGTTCGCCTCTAATATAAGCATTGATTTATATCAATACCGATTACACCAAAAATTCACGTTTTTTCGATGGGGAAAACCCTTCGCCCACCACCTACAACACTCACATCAAACGCCTCGCAGCGCCTGCCGGATTTCCCTTGCAAGCAACGGTCTGAGATCAGCCCGCACATGCCGGCCAACCACCACCGTCTGCCCCTGTCCAGACACGTGTATCAACGAGCCGTCGCCAGATTGCGGCTCTACTCGCACCCATTCGCGTGCGAACTCTGCACGCTCGGACTTGCCACCCGACTCCAACTCCACAACCAGGCGACCACCGGCCAAACTGATGCGCTCCACGTCCGCAGCGTGTTTTGCAAACACAACCACTGCAATCGCCAGAGCCAGCACTTCCAAAACGGCGAAAGGCAACACGAGCGTGGCACCTTGCATCCAAAAGAAAGCACCAACCAACAGCGACACACTGCCCAGCAACACCAATACACCGCGCATCTGCGCAGGGCTCACTGAGCAGTTGCGTTTCAATTTCCACTCCACCCCCTGGGGAGACACCGTGGCAAACCTGTAATCGCGAATTGCTACTGACACCCAAGTCTCCTCAGCTTCAACAAATGCACGCAGTCGACCGCTAGCGAAGGCTCCCAGTGGAGGCCTTGATTTAAGTCAATTGTAACGAACTGCAGAGGGGGGACTGGATCAAACAACCATCAGATAGAGGGTTTGTTGATGTGTCAGCGGGTTCTGCGATGCTGGGTACCCAACATGTCCCGCATGCTCTGAAGCGGCACCGCGCTTGTTTGGGCGACGGGTATCCGCGGTTGGCCTTTGTGGGCATGACCGTAGATCACCTCAAAAGACAGCAGAAGACGCCCATCGGCGTCTCTCGGCAAGTGCTCCTCCATGGCTGAATGCCAGCCCGCCAGCCACTGGCGGCCTCGCGAGTCCGCCGCACGCTCGGAGCTCAGGTTGCCCCCCAGAGAACGCAATTCATCCAGCAATGCAGACGAACCGGAGTACGACAGAGTGATCCGCTCCATGTCCATCACAGGTTCAGCGAAACCGGCTTGCACCAACATATCGCCCCAGTCGTGCATGTCTGTGAAGGCATGTGCGGGGACAGGCCATCCGAGCAAAGCATAAACCCGACGAATTTCTGCCAAGCTGTCGGGGCCCAAGCATGAAAACATGAGGAAACCAGCCGGCTTCAGAGCTGCATGCCATCGCCTGAGCATGGTCTGTGGCAAGTGTGTGGTGTGCAGGGCCATGTTGGCCCACAGCATGTCAACCGCCACACCCGCATCAGCAAGCGAGGGCGCCGTGTAACGCCAACGGCCCATCAGGCCTGCAGACTCGGGCGCCGCCGCCTTCAGCACGTCAAGTGTGTGCTCGCCCACGCGGGACTGAACGAGGACACGCGCTTTTGGGTAAGCCGTGGCCACAGTCCGATGGGCTTGTATGCCCGCATGCACTGGCTCCCAACTCATCCACGCCGAGGGTTGGGCTTTGATCCAGGCCAAGCGCTGTGCCATGCGGCTGCCGACCTCTTCGTGTAGCCACGGACTGACGCGCATCTGGCGCCGCGCCCAACGCTCCACGGCAGCGGGGTCCATGCCAGGCACAGCCGCTTCGGCAGATGTCAGTAGGGGAGAGGCTTCGAGGGATGGGTTCATGAGGTCACGGTTGCCATCTCAGTATAGTGAGGCGACATGTCCTGGCTTGCCACCATTCCCCGACCGAACTGGGGTGTCTGTATCCCTTCCGCCTGCCACGTCTGCGGCACCTGGCCGGCGGTACCGCTGGGCCAGCCCATTTGTCGGGAGTGCCTGTTGGCCTTCACTGACACCGCAGCCCGGTGCAAACGGTGTGCGCTGCGCTTGGGCGACACCTCCAGCGGGCATTGCGGAATGTGCGCGAGACCGGACCCTTGGCTCGACAGCACCGTGGCAGCAGTGGACTACGGCTATCCGTGGAAGCACCTGATGGCCCGCTTCAAGTTTCATGGCGACACCGCATGGGCCCACACATTTGCCCATCTCATGGCCGATGCGCCAGGTGCCCGCACGCTGCTGGATCTGTGCGACACACTGGCTCCACTGCCCCTCACCCCAAAACGCCTGGGCGAACGCGGCTACAACCAGGCGTGGCTCCTGGCGCAAGCGTTGCAAAAGGCCACGCTTGACTGCCGTGCAGGCAAACGGCTTGCATCCCCGATGGTCAAGGTCATGGACACGCCCCACCAGCATGAACTGAACCGCGAAGACCGCTTGCACAACCTTGACGCAGCCTTCAGCGTGCAGCCTTCGGAAGGGGAGCGCTTGCACCAATCGCGAGTGCTGCTGGTTGACGACATCATGACCACAGGTGCCACACTGCGTGCTGCGGCCAAAGCCCTGAAAATCGCAGGAGCTCGTGAAGTGCACGCGCTGGTGTTTGCACGCACACCGGCAACCTGAAACACCCGCCACGGTCCCCCTGCCTGGTTCCATCTCACATGTTCAACGTCGTACTGGTTCACCCTGAGATTCCCCCCAACACCGGAAACATCATTCGCCTGTGTGCCAACACAGGCTGCAATTTGCATCTGGTCAAGCCCATCGGTTTTTCCATGGACGATAAACAACTTCGACGCGCGGGCCTGGACTATCACGAGTACGCGCAAGTCCAGATCCACGACAACTGGGGGTCATTTCTGCTGGCCGCCCAACCCGATGCACGGCGCATACATGCCATGACTACCCGTGCAAGCCGGTGGGTACATGTCACTGCATTCGCACCAGGTGACTGGCTGGTGTTCGGATCGGAAACACAGGGTCTGCCCAACGACATCAGGCAGCAGATACCGCAAAGCCAGTGGCTCAGACTGCCCATGCGGCCGGGTCAAAGAAGCTTGAACCTGTCCAACGCCGTGGCGGTCACCACATATGAAGCCTGGCGACAACTAGGGTTTGGAAACGCCGAACCAGCAGGCACTCAGGGATAACGCCGCGCCAGAATCTCGGCCACACACACTGGTTTCTCCTGCCCCTGGCGCTCGACCGTCACCCCCCAGGTCGTTTGGCAGCCGCCTCCATCGATCCAGTCAAACGACACCAGGCGCAGCTGCGCCCTTAACTGGCTGCCCACAGGCACTGGCGACGTGAAGCGCACCTTGTTCAGCCCCATGTTCACCCCCATGCTGGAGTGCGTGATGTGCACCGCAGACTCCATCATCTGAGGCAGCAAACTCAGGGTCAGAAATCCGTGCGCAATGGTGGTCCCGAATGGTCCTTTCTCTGCCCGAACCACATCGGTGTGAATCCACTGGTGATCACCCGTGGCCTGGGCAAACAGGTCAATCTGCTGCTGCGTCACGGTCAGCCATTCGCTGCTGGCCACTTGCTCCCCCACACAGGCTTTCAGGTCGGCCAGGGTTTCAAAGGTTCTCACGGCGCATCCACCCATTCACAGAGATCCCGCCATTGCTCCAGATCACGCGCAACGCGGGCGGGGGCCACGTCAAACAGTGTCAGCCCTTGCGCCGCCAGGTGCAGGTAGTTGTGCGTGTGCCGCAAATACCCCAACACCGGCAAGCCCAGGGACTGGACGAAGTCACGCAACTTTTCAGCAGCAATGGTTCGGTCGTCCACGCGCACACCAACCACGCCCACAGGCAACTTGTGGGCTTTTTTGCGATCGGCCAGTTCGGTGAGGAATTCCTGGGTCGCATGCATATCGAAGACGCTGGCCTGCAAAGGCACCAACACTTTCGTGGCCAACCGCAGCACATCGTTCAGGCGCCGCCCTCGCAACCCGGCAGGCGTGTCCAGAACCACATGGGTTGCACCACGGGGCGGGCGCACCACGTCATCGGCCGACAATTCCCAGGTGGAAATGGGCCTGGCCTGCGCAGGCCGTAAACCCAGCCACAGGCGGGACGACTGCTGTCGGTCTGCATCACCCAGCATCACCGCCGGGCCGCAAGATGCCCAATAGCCAGCCAGTTGCGTTGATACCGTGGATTTACCAACCCCTCCTTTGGGGTTGGCAACGACAACAACTGGCATCTCATCCTCCGTACGCAGCAACAGACGCGGGCAGTGTGCCCCGTTCGGCGCAAGCGCCGCGTAGCCGAGGCGACAATCCCGGACATGAAAACCGTTCAACACTGGGGCGAAACCCTGCGGCTGCTGGTGGAAGTGGCGGCCACTGCAGCGTTCGCGCTGTCGGGGGTGATGGCAGCTGCACGCAAACAGCTCGATGCCGTGGGGGTGTGCACAGTGGCGTTTCTCAGCGCGTTTGGAGGTGGCACCGTGCGCGACCTGCTGCTGGGCCAGCGCCCGTTTTTCTGGGTTCGCCATGTGGAATTGCTGTGGGGCGTGCTGGCGCTGGCATTGTTGGCAATGCTGGTGCTGCGGCAGCGCCACTTCCAACTCACGGAAAAAGCCATCTTCTGGCCCGACGCCCTTGGGCTGGGGCTGTTCACCGCGAGTGGCATGCACCTGGCTCTGCTGAGCCACATGCCCGGCCTGGTGGCCGTGCTGATGGGCTTGGTCACCGGGGTACTGGGCGGTGTGCTGCGCGACATCGTCTGCAACGAAATACCCACCGTGCTGCGCGATCACCGGCCCTACGCTATCTGTGCGTTTGCGGGTGGCTGGGTCTACCTGGGCATCTGGCAAACGCAGGCACCGGGTTGGGTCGCCCTGCTGGCTTGCCTGGTGGTGACGGCGGGTTTGCGGGCGTTGGCCATCTGGCGCAATTGGGCCCTGCCCGCCTGGCGCACCTGAGCCACCTGAGCCACCTGAGAACAAAAAATCACCAAAATAGCCTCTACCGCTTGTCTATCAACGAATTAACACTACAAAATCCGCCATGTTCAACCCGAGTCAGGCCGACGTCCGGCGTTTTTTTTGTGACGTGTACCGCAAACAACGCAGTGGCGAAGCGATGGAAGCCATAGAAGTGCTGACGGCACAGTGGATCGATGAACACCCCGAGTTCCACGCCGATCTGTCTGACGTAGAGACCGCCTTGCGGCGCATGGCCGAGCCGGAAGCTGGCGCCAGCAATCCGTTTTTGCACCTGTCCATGCACCTGTCGATCAGCGAGCAGTGCTCCATCGACCAACCAGCCGGTGTTCGACAGGCGGTGGAGTTGCTGACGGCGCGACTGGATTCGCTTCATGACGCCCACCACCAGGCGATGGAATGCCTGGGCCAGATGTTGTGGGAAAGCCAGCATGCCGGCCGCCCACCCGATGGCCAGACCTACCTAGACGCATTGCGCCGCCGCGCCACCCGGGACTGAGTGTGGCTGGGGCAGCCACCCCAGCCCGTCAGCCCGATCAGGGCCGCAGATAGACGAAGCCTTGTTTGGCCTGAAGGTTGGCGGTTTCGGCGACGCCGGAGGGAACGACCTTGGCGTCCGCCACCACACGGCCTAGCTCAACTTTGCGTGACACCAGTGTGTTGTTGCACACGCGGAACTCAACCCCTTTGCTGGCCAGGTCTGCGATGGCGGGGCCGAAGGGTTGCTCCATTTGGTTCATGGCATCCTTCAACAGGAAATCAATGCCCAACCCGTGGGCCACGACCACAATTTTCACGTTGGGGTCAGCTGCCAGGTGATTGCGAATGTTGTTGATTGCTCTGGATGCCTGGGGAATGCCCTCGCTCATGTGATAGACCACTTTCACCGGTTCGTCAGCAGCCACCGCCGAACCACTGAGGGCCAGGCCCACGGCCAGCCACAGAGCTTTGAAGAGGGAAAAAACTTTCATTGCGCATACTCCGATAAATACAACCCAACGTCGGGAGCGGGGATTGTCGTGCCCGTGCGGCTCAATCCGGATCGGACTTACCCTTACCCCCAGGGGCTGTCCTGCCAGCGCCCTCTGCCCGGCGTGCGCGTGGGTGCGCTGCATCGTAGGCGCGTGCCAAATGCTGAAAGTCCAGCCATGTGTACACCTGAGTGGTGGTGATGCTGGCGTGCCCCAACAGCTCCTGCACTGCCCGCAAATCACCACTGGACTGCAACACATGGCTGGCGAACGAATGCCGCAACATGTGGGGATGCACGGGTGAGGCCAGTTCAGCCTGCAACGAACGCTGACGCAAGACCACACGCACCTGCTGCGCCGACAACCGCCGCCCTTGACGGCTCACAAACAGCGCCTCGAACGGGGCCTCCCCGTCTGGCGTGTCTGCGACTTGGGAGGCTGTCGGGGGCAACCACGCCTGGCGCGCCTCCAGCCATCGCTGTACCGCTGCCACGGCTGGTGCGCCCACAGGCACGGTGCGTCGCTTGGAACCCTTGCCCAGCACGTGCACCTCACCAGCTTGCACATCCAGCCACCCCCGCTGTGGGTGAGCACCGGTCACATTCAAACCCAACAGTTCACCCAGGCGAAGGCCACAGCCATAGAGCAACTCCACCATGCACTGGTCGCGCGATTCGCGCACCGGGTCAACTCCTGAGCGCTCCAACCCGGCCAGTTGCACCGATTCATCCACACCCAGAGCCTTGGGCAAGGGTTTGGGTGACTTGGGCGCACGCACCCCGACCACGGGGTTGTGCGCCACATGGCCCGAACGACCAGCCCACACGTAAAAGCCGCGCCACCCCGACAGAATGAGGGCAATGCCACGCCCGCTGCGCCCACCGGCGTGCATGCGGGCCACCCAACCGCGCACGTGGTGCCCTTGCACAGCAGGCAGGCCCACCTGCGCTGCCACTGCGCAAGCTGCGAGTTTTTCCAGATCTAGGGTGTAGAGCGTCACGGTGCGCTGCGCCAGGCGCTTTTCCACCGTCACGTGCAGCAGATACGCCTGAACCAGAGACTGGTCGGCAACACTCAGGCGGGCAAGAGGCGCTTGCGCGACTGCCGCCTGCCCAGTGGGCTCAGGTGCAGTCACCCACGCAAACGCGAGAGAGCGGCGCTGGCCAGTTCGCCGATGCGCTCCAGGAAATCGGTGCCCATGTCAGGTGCAAACCGCTGGGCATCGCCAGACGCCAGCACCAGCAGACCAAACGCTTTGGCGCCGGGCTCTTCTCGCAAGGCTATCAGCGCCAGCGAACGGGCGGCCGCAGGGTCGTCCAGCCAGCCTGTGGCTTCCAAGCCCGGGTTGCTGCCGCAATAGGGCTGGGTGAGAGACGAGGCAAATGCCTGCACGTCGTCGCTGCAACCCTGTGCAAAAGGCTCGTCTGCCCAGGCAGGTGCGACACCCCATACACGCAAAGCGACCTGCGGCACTGCAAAGCACAAGCCCAGGTCGCGTGCAATGACTGCAGGCAGTTGCCCTGGATCGGCGGTTTTGAGGAGTCCAAACGTCCAGCCCTGAAGCTTGTCGCCAATGGCCATGTTGTCCTGACCGTGGCGAATCAGGTCGACGATTCGCTGTTCCAACGCCCGGATTTTTTCACGCAGCAGACCTGCCTGCCGCTCCTGGAGGCTGACGGCACGGCTGCCATGCGGGCTGCTCAGTTCAACCGTTGACAACACCTCGGCATGACGATCGAAGAAGTCAGGGGTTTGCACCAAGTAGTTGGCAATGTCGTCCTCAGTGATGGGCGACAGGGTCTGTGTATCGGTGGGTATCGCAGTGCTCATGACAACAAGTGTGGGTCAAAAACGGCTCACGCCGGGGGCAATTCAATCTGGCCGCTGAACACGGTGGTGGCCGGGCCAGTCATCAACACATGGGCATCGAAAGTCGGCGTCACAGTCCAGTCAATGGTGAGTTGACCCCCGCGCGTGTCCACATTCACAGGGCCCTTCAACCACCCGAGGCGCACACCCGCCACCACAGCCGCACACGCGCCGGTTCCGCAGGCCAGGGTTTCGCCCACGCCGCGTTCGAACACGCGCAGACGCACATGGCCCGGGTCAAGCACCTGCATGAAACCGGCGTTCACACGGTTTGGGAAGGCGGCGTGGCGCTCCACCAGTGGCCCCACAAGGGACACCGGTGCCGTGTCCACGTCGTCAACTCGCTGCACGGCATGCGGATTGCCCATGGACACAACCGCAACATTGATAGCTTCAACACCAATATCGTCAAGCGGTAGGCGCCATTCCAACCAATTTTTTTCAGCCACGGGCTCCAAGCCGGTGGGGTCAAAGGGCACACGCACCAGATCAAAGATGGGTGGGCCCATGTCCACGGTGACGCGGCCGTCCGCATTCATCCTCAGTTCGATCACGCCGTGTTTGACCTGCACACGCACCACGTCTTTGGTGGTGAGCCCACGTTCCCGCACAAAGCGCACGAAACACCGCGCGCCATTGCCACAGTGCTCCACCTCGGCGCCATCGGCGTTGTGGATGACGTAGGCGAAGTCGGCATCCGCTCGGGTTGACGGCCGCACGGTGAGGATCTGGTCAGCCCCTACGCCAAAGTGGCGGTCGGCCAGAAAACGGTACTGCGCCGTGTTCAGGCCCAAAGAGCCCGCTGTTTCATCGAGCACGACAAAGTCGTTGCCCGCACCTTGCATTTTGGTGAATGGAATCGCTGTGCTCACAACACAAACTCCGTCACGCCGCCCGTCTGGCTGGCCAGGCGGTCGCGCCCCGCGCCTTTGGCGGCATACAAGGCTTCGTCGGCATGGCGCAGCAATGTGGCGCCGTCTTCCTTGCGTGCGGGCTCAAGGGCTGACGCGCCCAGACTGACAGTGACTATGTCAAGAGATGGACTCGCCGCATGGGGAAGAGCCAGACGCCGCATGTGTTCCAGAATTTCACGGCCCACTTCCACCACACCTTGCAGTGGGGTCCCTGGCAACAGCACCACAAACTCCTCACCGCCATAGCGGGCCAGCCGGTCACGGGGGCGACGCACCACGCGCTTGAGCAGCGCGGCCACGTCTCGGAGGCACTGATCACCCTTGGGGTGTCCGTAGTGATCGTTGTAGGCTTTGAAGTGGTCTACATCAATCATCAACAGGCCCAGGGGCTCCCCTGCGCGCTCTGCAGCTCGAACCTCGTTTTCCAAAGATTCAGAAAAGTCGCGACGGTTGCCTACCCCAGTGAGAGCGTCCACGCGGGCCATCAGCTGCATTTCGTCCGCTCTGGTGCGCAAGAGGTGCTCACGACGCACCGTCGGTGTGACATCGGTCACCTGCACAAGCGTCAGGCTTCGTCCACTTTGACGTGCCGCCCGCTTACCCATGGGAATGATGTGCACAGTCTGGCTCAACAACGCCGGCGGGTGCCCCACGAGGTGAGGCATGTACAGAGGCAAAGGCGGCGCATGCAGGCTGTGAGACATCATGGCGGGAAAGCCCGTTTTGACGCTCAACGCCAGGCGGGAAGAAAAATAGCTGCCGATCAGGTTCGGGAAAACGTCGGTCAGACGATGGCCCATCAGTTCGTCCGAGAGCTTGCCACTGCGGCGAAGGAACCATTCGTTGACAAACACCACGCGGGACGCCTCGTCCAAAATGACGATGCCCGCCTGTACGTGAATGAGTGCCACCAGCGGCCAAGGCTCGGCACCGCCAGGCACCACATCCACCAGTGAAGCGTTGGCCTGCAGCGCTGTCATTAACCCGCTTCTTCCAAAAAGCGTGACAGCATTTGCTCGAGCAATCCCTGTGAGGCCACGTCCAGCCAGAAGGCAAGCAGTCCCTGCACCTCTCGGGACGCCACTTCGAACTGAATATCGATCAGCAAAATCTGCCCGCTGGGGTCGCGCTCATCTTGAAGCACCTTTTGCACTTGGCTCAGTTCTACGCTGGGCAAAGCACCGTCAAGCTCGATCTTCAACGCATCGGCAACGCTCGCCATCACTGAATTCAGCAGGATGTTTCCAACTTCACCGAGGGCCTCCTGCTCCATTTCTGCGAGTTGTTCCAACGGCAATTCGCCGCCGACCATCATTCGCACCAGTTCAAGGCCCCTGTCCGCCGGAAACATCAGCACGGCTTCTGTATTGATGGTGCCTGTGAAGCGCTGCCGCACAGCACTGACGGAATCCATGCCAGATGCACCCACATGCTCCGTTACCTCCGCGCGAGAAAGCACCGACACACGGGGCACGGTCAACAGCACCGATTCCCCCGCTATCTGGCTCAGCGCGTGCGCAGCCTGCCCCACCCCCATGTTGAAAATTTCTGTCAGCGCATCCAACGCCAGTTCATCGAATTTCATGTTTGTGCTGTCAGATGAGCAAACACTTGAAGCATGCTGGCGTCGGTGATGGGCTTCTGAACGAAACTCAACCCGATGGATTCGGCCCGTGTTCGGCTGCTTTCCTGGATGTTGGCAGTCAACATGACGATTCGGGTGTTCGGAGCGATCTTGTGCAATTGGTCGGCTGCATCAAACCCGTTCAGGCCAGGCATATTGACATCCATGGTCACATAATTGGGTGCAAGTTGTTCGACCTTGATCAAGGCCTCGTCGCCAGAAGCAGCCTCGTCCACCAACCAGTCTGGATGAGCAGCTTGTACCCGCGCTCGGATCATCACTCTGGACACACGGCTGTCGTCGACGATTAAAAGGCGTGGTGGCACGAGGGACTCCAAAATTGAGCGGCCGAGTTTAGCCCCACCCAGCCAAACTCATCAAAGTCGGCAGCCAAAACCATCCAACTGCATTTCAGCTCGGGTGATGAATTGCACAAACCAGAGCGCAACGCGCTCAACGCGCTGCCGCTACCATGCGTCATGGTCCGTCATACCCAACAGCTTCATCCCCCGCGCAGCCCTGCTGCCACCCGCCCGGCCGCCACCGTTCTGCTGCTGCGCGACACACCCGACGGGTTCGAGGTGCTGATGACCCGACGCAGTGCCACGGCCAGTTTTGTGCCGGGGGCCTATGTGTTTCCGGGTGGCGGCATTCAGGCCAGCGACTCGCAGGCCCAGGCCTTGTCCACGAGGCGAAAGACCCAAAGCGACGAGGCACTCACCCAAGCCGTGGCCTCCATCCGGGAGTGTTTTGAAGAGGTCGGTGTCCTGCTGGCGCACCACGCCGATGGAAGTTGGGCGACCACCAACGACGTGGCGTCGATGGACCGCAGCGCCCCATTCAATGAACAGTGCCAGGGCCGGGGGCTGACCCTGGCAGGCGCTGAGGTGTACCTGCTGTGCCACTGGATCACCGACCGGGACCTGCCCAAACGTTTCGATGTGCCGTTTCTGGTGGCGCGCATGCCCCCGGGTCAGATACCCGTGCCAGATAACGGCGAACAATTTGAACCCGTTTGGGTCAATCCCGCCCACGCGCTGGCCGAACACGCGGCGGGGCGTTTCTTCATGGTGTTCCCCACTGTGCGCACACTGGAGCACCTGCGGCGGTATGCCAATGTGGACGCTGTGCTCGCGGCCTGCCAGCACGAACAACCGCTGTTCACCAGTTGCCCCCGCGCCGCCCTCACCGGTGGCAACGAATCGCGCCACATGGAGCACGAACCTCCCTTTGGCGAACTGGCGCTGGTCTGCCCTGACGGCCAGTTGGGCCACCCTCTGGACTGGGACCCAACACGCCCCGTGCGGTTGCTGAAAAATGTGCAACGCCTCACCGCGCCCAATCCCGGCTTCATGACCGGGCCGGGCACCAACAGCTACATCGTGGGCGACCCGGCAACCGGCCATGTGGTGATCGACCCCGGCCCGGCCGATGCCGAGCACATCGAACGCCTGTGGCGCGCCGCCGGGGGCCACATACAGGCCATTGTGTGCACCCACTCGCACCCCGACCACTCCCCCGGGGCCCGTCCCTTGCAAGCCCTGTGCACCGCCCAAACCGGGCGTACCCCGGCCATTCTGGGGCTGAGCAGTGCCCCCACCTCGCGAGCCAACAGCCGGTTCACGCCCGACAAAGAACTTCAAAATGGTGAGCTGATTACCCTTGCTAATCAAGCGTCAGATGCCTATTTGACTCATACCCTGAAGGCCATCCACACCCCTGGCCATGCAGCCAACCACGTGTGCCTGGTGCTGCTGGAAGACGGCCTGCTGTTCAGCGGCGACCACATCCTGAACGGCAGCACCACCGTCATCGACCCGCCCGATGGCAACATGAACGACTACCTCGATTCGCTCGACACCCTGGCACTGGCCTGTACCGAGCACGACATCGGCTTCATCCTGCCCGCCCACGGCTACGTGCTGGGCCACGCGCCGCAGGCCATTGCCCACCTCAAAGCCCACCGCCTGAAGCGCGAAGCCAAGGTGGTGGCCGCCTTGCAGGCCCTGCCCGACGGCAGCGTGCAAGACTGGGTGCGCCACGCCTACGGCGACGTGCCCGAGCGCCTGTGGCCTGTGGCCGAGCGATCCCTGCTGGCCCATGTGCAGCGCATTCAAACCCTGGGCCTGGCATGAACAACCACACACCCCGCAGCCGTGCACCTCAAAAGCCGCGCACACCGCCTGCTCCCAAAACACCCGAGGTGCTGCCCGGTGTGCGCCTGGCCAAGCGTGTGGCCGAATTGACCGAGTGCTCCCGCGCGCAGGCCGAGCACCTGATTGAAAGCGGCCGCGTGACCGTGGACGGCGTGGTGGTGCAAGACCCACCCGCCCGCGTGTTGCCCCAGCAAACCGTCGAAGTGGCCGGCACCGGTGCAGCCAAGCCCATTGCCCCCGCCACCCTGCTGCTGCACAAACCCGCTGGGGTCGACTCAGCCGGGCAACTGCGCCTGCTGGTGGCCGAGCGCCACATGGCCAACGACCGCTCGGGCCTGGCGCTGCTGAAGAAGCACCTGGCCAACCTCGTGTGTGTCACGCCGCTGGAGCCCGCCGCCAGCGGTCTGGTGGTGTGGAGCCAGCACGCCGGCATACAACGCAAACTGGTGGAAGACGCCTCGCTGGTCGAGCACGAAGCCATTGCCGAAGTGCAAGGCGAGGTGTCGCCGCAGGCGCTGAAACGGCTGAACGAATCGAGTGTGGTGGACGGGCGCGCCATGCAGGCGGCCAAGGTGAGCATCAACCACACGGGGCCTGAATCGACCCGCTTGCGCATCGCATACAAGGGCTACCACCCCGGCCAAACGGTGCAACTGTGCGACCAGGCGGGGTTGGCGCTGGTGGCGCTCAAGCGCATCCGCATCGGCCGCTTGCCACTGGCTGCCCTGCCCGAAGGGCAGTGGCGGTTTTTGCTGGGGTACGAGCGCTTCTGAAACGAAGCGTGTTGAAAAAAGTGTGAAGCTGGCCGATACGCCGGATTTTGTGTGCGGCAGTTGCCTGCCGGTGACCGCCATTCATCTGTGCCGGGTGTCGCCCACCCGGCTCGGTGCTACCTACCCGCCAGCTCCGCGGAACCACGTCAACGCCGGCCTATTTGGTATTGCTGCGCGCAGAGATTGCCCGTTTCACCCGAACTGAATCGGCTCGTCTCTGTTGCTCTGATCCTCACCTTAGGGCCCCTTGGGCGAACCCGCAGAGCTTGTCGGTGGAGAGGTGTTACCTCCTGCGCTGTCCTGTGCAGTCCGGACGTTCCTCCAGTGCGGCCTTTCGGCACTGTGCACCAGCGGCGGTCTGGCCAGCTTCACGGCGCTATTATCGCCCCCGCGTCGCGGCCAGCCGCGCCTCCTTTTGCTTGATGACCACAAGCCCCTCAGGAACCGCCCATGATCCGACTGTCCGAACTCAAACTCCCGCTGTCTGCCCTGCCCGTGGTGGAGCGCCTGGCCGTCGATGCCGACCAGCCCACTGCCGCCGAGGCGTTGGACCCGGCCCGCATCCACCCCCTGCCCGCCTTGCACACCCTGGCGGCGCACACGCTGGGTGTGGCCCCAGAGGCCATTGCATCGGTCCACGTGTTCAAGCGCAGCTTCGATGCCCGTAAGGCCGACCTGCTGGCCGTGTTCATCATCGACGTGACCCTCGACGATCCCAGCACTGAAGCAGCCCTGCTGGCCCGCCACGCCGCGCACCCACACATACAAGCCACCCCCGACATGGTGTGGCGTGCACCCGCGTTAGCCCCCGCTGACTGGCCCACCGCACCCAGCCAGCGCCCGGTGGTGGTGGGCTTTGGCCCCTGCGGCCTGTTTGCCGCGCTGGCCCTGGCGCAGATGGGGCTGAAACCCATCGTGCTGGAGCGTGGCCAGCCCGTGCGCCAACGCACCAAAGACACCTGGGGCCTGTGGCGCAACAAGGCCCTGAAGGCAGAAAGCAATGTGCAGTTCGGCGAAGGCGGCGCGGGCCTGTTCTCTGACGGCAAGCTGTACAGCCAGATCAAAGACCCCCGCCACCTGGGCCGCAAGGTCATGCAGGAATTTGTGGACGCCGGTGCCCCGCCCGACATCCTCTACATGGCCCACCCCCATGTGGGCACGTTCAAGCTGGTAAAAGTGGTGGAAGCGCTGCGCGAAAAAATCATTGTGCTGGGCGGGGACATCCGTTTTCAGCAGCGGGTGGTGGGCGTTGAATTTGAAGACTTTTCGGCCTCCAGCGCAATTCCATCAAGCGAAGACAGCTCTCAAAACAGAAGAATCAAGGCCCTGCAGGTGCAAGACTTGGCCACCGGCATCACCACCACTTTGCCCACCCCAGCCGCCGTGCTGGCCCTGGGGCACAGCTCGCGCGACACGTTTGCCATGTTGTGGGACAGCGGTGTGTTCATGGAGGCCAAGCCGTTCTCGGTGGGCGTGCGCATTGAGCACCCGCAAAGCGTGATCGACCGCGCCCGCTGGGGCCGCCATGCCGGACACCCGCTGCTGGGCGCGGCAGACTACAAACTGGTGCACCACGCCGCCAACGGGCGGGCGGTGTACAGCTTTTGCATGTGCCCCGGCGGCACCGTGGTGGCCGCCACCAGCGAGCCGGGCCGCGTGGTGACCAACGGCATGAGCCAGTATTCCCGCAACGAACGCAACGCCAACGCTGGCATGGTGGTCGGCATTGAGCCGCGCGACTACCCGCTGGACGCGCCTGCCTGGCACGCAGCGTTCGGCGAGGCTGATGGCAACCGCTACCTGGCCCAAGCGCAATCGCTCAGCGACAAGGGACAGACCCACCCGCTGGCGGGCATCGTGTTGCAACGCACGCTGGAAAGCCGCGCTTACGAGGCCGGGGGCCAGAACTACGAGGCCCCTGGCCAACTGGTGGGCGACCTGGTGGCCGGTAAACCGTCCACCCAGTTTGGCAGCGTGTTGCCGTCGTACAAACCCGGCGTGAAGCTGGGCGATTTGTCGGCCGTGCTGCCCGACTACGCCATTCAAGCCATGCGCGAGGCGCTGCCTGCGTTTGGCCGCAAGATCAAAGGCTTTGACATGGCCGACGCCGTGCTGACCGGTGTGGAAACCCGCACCTCGTCGCCGCTGCGCATCACGCGCGGCGACGACTTCCAGAGCCTGAACGTGGCGGGGCTGTACCCGGCGGGCGAAGGCGCGGGCTACGCGGGCGGCATTTTGTCGGCAGGGGTGGACGGCATCAAAGTGGCCGAGGCAGTGGCGCGGGAACTGCTGGGCCGGTAACAATCTCTTACACGCCAGCGGTCTGCCCTTCACACTGGGGTGGCATGCTTGGCCGCACCGATGGAGAACCTCATGACACACACACCAGCCTTGGCTTTGACCGCATTGGTGGCCGCCTTTGGCCTTGCCCCCGCATTTGCACAGACGCAGGCCTACACGCCCAACCCGCCCGGCAACGCCGAAATGGGCCGGGTGATCAGCAGCATTCCCGTGTTGACCCAGGTGGCCGTGCCACGTCAGGTATGCACAGTGGAGCAAATCACCCGCGACGGCCAGAAATCCGGCGCCGGGGCATTGATGGGCGGCATTGCAGGCGGTGCCATGGGCAACGCCGTGGGTGACGGCTCGGGCCGCGCGGTGGCGACCATGATCGGCATCGTGGGCGGGGCCATTCTGGGCAACAACATCGAAGGCGGCGGCCAGCCCCAAACCCAACAGGTGCAAAACTGCCGCACCGAAACCACCTACGAAACCCGCACGCAGGGCTACAACGTCACCTACGAATACGCGGGCAAACAGTACACGGTGCAAATGCCTCAAGACCCTGGTGCCTGGGTGCAACTGCGGGTGTCACCCGTGCTGCCCAGCCAGCCCCAACCTGGCTCCACCTACGTCAGCCCTGTCAGTGCCGCGCCGGTGTTCCTGGGGCCAACAGTCATCACACAGGAAACCACCTACCTCCAGCCTCCTGTGACCTATGTGCGCCCCAGCGGTTATGTGGGCATGCCCAACACGCAGTTCTGGCTGAACGTGTCGTCTGACCGCCGCCAGCCGTACACCACCCACCACCACTCGCATGGAAGGGTGAACGGCAGCTACGGCTACGCCAACCCCGGCAGGCAATGGGACGGTGACCGCCGCTGGCGCTGACACGGTTGCAAACGGCATCAAAAAAGCGACTCTGAGGAGTCGCTTTTTTGTGGGTGAAACCTTCCGGTGTCAGCTGGCTTGCAAAGCAGCAATGCGCTGTTCAATGGGGGGGTGTGTGGAAAAAAGCTTGCCCAATCCACCAGTGATGCCCATGGCAGCCATGCTCTTGGGCAATTCGCCGGGGGTCAGGCCACCCAAGCGGGCCAGCGCGTTGATCATCGGCTGCTTGCGGCCCATCAGTTGGGCGGCGCCCGCATCGGCGCGGAATTCGCGCTGGCGGCTGAACCAAGCCACGATGATGGCTGCGGCAAAGCCCAGGATGATGTCCATCACGATGGTCGTGATCATGTAGCCAATGCCGGGGCCGGTGTTCTCGCTGTCGCCCTTGCGCAGGAAGCTGTCCACCGCGTAACCAATGATGCGGCTGAGGAACACCACAAACGTGTTCATCACGCCCTGGATCAGCGTCATGGTGACCATGTCGCCGTTGGCAATGTGGGCCACCTCGTGGCCGATGACGGCCTCCACCTCTTCACGGGTCATGTTGTGCAACAAGCCGGTGGACACGGCCACCAGCGCGTTGTTTTTGTTGGCACCGGTGGCGAAGGCGTTGGGGTCGCCTTCAAAAATGCCCACTTCGGGCATGCCGATGCCGGCTTTGTCGGCAAAGCGGCGCACGGTGTCCACGATCCACGCTTCATCGGCATTGCGCGGCTGGCTGATCAAGGTGAAGCCTGGGGTGGACCACTTGGCCATTTGCTTGCTCATCAGCAGCGAAATGATGGCACCGCCAAAACCCATGACCAGCGAAAACCCGGCCAACGCCCCCATGTTGAGGCCATTGGCTGTGAGGAAGCGGTCCACGCCCAGCAGGCGGGTGGTGATCAGCAACACGGCCATCACGGCCAGGTTGGTGAGCACAAAAAGAAAGATGCGTTTCATGGCAACTCCACGGTTAGTAATAAACGGAATATAAGCTGGGGACGTTCAGTCTTTTCTTCAAGAACCCTCTGACCCGCACCGCTGGATTTTTTGATGGTTTGGCCTATCGTGCCGCGCTGGGGTCACACCTGTGGCAACAGGAAGCGTCGCTCCCAGGCGGTGATCTCCGCGTGGTAGTGGTCATGCTCCAGGCCTTTGACGGCCAGATAGGCCTGCACAAAATCTTTACCCAACAAGCGTGGCGCATGCGCGCTCTGGCGCATCAGGGTCAGCGCTGCATCAAAGGTGTGGGGCAGTTGCCGCTCGCTGTCGTAGGCATTGTCGGCCAGCGGCTCGGTGGGTGCGCAACGCTCCTCCATCCCCGCGAGGCCTGCAGCCAGCGTGGCAGCCATGGCGAGGTAGGGGTTGGCATCGGCCCCGGCCAGGCGGTTTTCCACCCGCCGGGCCACCGGTGCACTGTGTGGCACACGCAGGCCTGCGGTGCGGTTGTCATGCCCCCAATGCACATTCACCGGCGCCTGGCTGCCCGACACATAGCGGCGGTAGGCATTGACGTTGGGCGCGTAGAGCGGCATGAAGTCGGGCGTGTAGGCCTGCAGGCCGCCGATGTAGTGCGCAAACCGCTCGCTGGCCGTGCCGTCTGCGTTGCTGAAAATGTTCTGGCCGCTGGCAATGTCTTCCACGCTCTGGTGCAGGTGCATGGAACTGCCCGCCTGGCCAGCCATGGGTTTGGCCATGAACACGGCGTTCAGGCCGTGGCGCAACGCCACCTCTTTGGCCGCGTACTTGAACAGAAACGCCTGATCGGCAGCGGCCACCGGGTCGCCGTGCAGCAGGTTGATTTCATACTGGCTCAGGCCCACCTCGTGGATCCAGGTGTCGGAGCGTACACCCAGTGCATCCAGCGCGGCATGGAACTCGTCCCAGAACGGGGCCAGTTCGTTGAGCATGTTCATGCTGAAGGCCGACTGGCCCACCTCGGCGCGCCCTCCCCGGCCCACGGGCGCAGCCAGCGGCTGGGTGGGGTCGGTCACAGCAGCCGTCAGATAAAACTCGATTTCAGGCGCGACCACGGGCCGCAGACCCAGCGCGTGGTAGCGGGCCACCACGGTTTTGAGAGTGGAGCGCGGGGCAAACGGGCACAGTTCGCCGGTCAGCTCCACACAGTCGTGCACAGCCACATAGCGCGGCACCGATGACCAGGGCACGCGGCGCAGCGTGGTCATGTCGGGCACCAGGCGCACATCGGGGTCACTGTCGGGGAAGATGGGGTTGTACGAATACTCGCCCGTGACGCATTGCATGGGAATGGCCTGGCAAATGCGCAGTTCCTGCCCGCGCGCAAAACTGGCAGCGGGCATCAGCTTGCCGCGCGGGTAGCCGGTGACATCGGCAAACAGGCATTCCACGTCGCGCACACCTTCTGCGCGAAAGCGTTCAGCCCAGTCGGTGTGGGCAGGTGTGTCTGAAGCGGAGGTGGCAGGTGTCATGGCAGGGTGGCAGCGGTAACTGAGTGTCGGGGCGGGCGGAACACCGAGGTGTCGGCGTAGAACGCTGGGGAGTCATTGTCAGGCCACCAGCCCGGTACACCCAACACGGGCAGTGGCGTGAAGGGTTTTGTCTGCAGCCTGGCCGCAGACAGGTCGGCAGCGAGTGCGGCATCCAGTGCAGGTAGCGGGTCAGCGCCAGCGTCTGAAGCAGGCTCAAACGGCAACACCCACACATGGGCGGTGAGGGGTTTGCCGGGGCACACCAGTTGTTCCATCAGCGCGTGGCCAAACAGCACCAGTTGTGCCTGTGCCCACAGTGCGCGGTGCGTGACGAAAAGACTGCGCCAGTCGCGAGCCAGCAACAGTGGCCACAAAACGGCAGAAACCGAAGGTGGGGCCAGCAACAGCGCACCGTTTTCGTCAAACACGGTGATGGCATCGCGCACCGGCCCACGCACCGCGCCCACACCCTGAGCCGCGATGGCCTCGGCCTGCAGGCGGTTGAGCGCCGCCTTGGATTGCGGAAAGCGCAGCCACACCAGGCCGTTGAACAAGTCGTGCAGATTGTTGCGGGTGGGCACCTGGGCGGTGCGGCGGATGAAGGCCTCGTACGCCTCGCCGGGCGGGGCGGCATCGGCGGCGCTGAACCGCACGGGGCAGCCCTGCGTGGCAACGGCGTTCAATGCGTCGGCTGCGGAACCGCTGCCCAGGCCCTGCGCCACCGCCTGGCCCACACCGGCCATTGGTTGCAACCAGGGCCGGTGCCAGTCCACTGCGGGCAGGTTCAGGTGCTCTACTGGCTGACAGCCTGAGTCACAAGCCAAATTGGCACCTATCGCTTGATGGCATTGAGTTGTCAGCTATCACGAATTGACCAACCGCCAGGCCAGTGACTCGCCCCCACGCAGGGGTTTGACGATGGCTTCGCCAAAGGGGTAGCTCTCGGGCGCGGTCCAGGTTTCGCGCTGCAGGGTCACGGTGCCGCTGTTCACGGGCAAACCATAGAAGGCGGGGCCATTAAAACTGGCGAAGGCTTCCAACTTGTCGAGTGCACCCACGCTGTCAAAAGCTTCCGCGTACAGCTCCAGCGCAGCGTGGGCGGTGTAGCAACCGGCACAACCGCTGGCGTGTTCTTTCAGGTGTGCAGGGTGCGGTGCGCTGTCGGTGCCCAAGAAGAACTTGTTGCTGCCGCTGGTGGCGGCTTGCACCAGCGCGACGCGGTGGGTTTCGCGCTTGAGCACGGGCAGGCAGTAGTAATGGGGGCGCACACCGCCGGTGAAGATGGCGTTGCGGTTGTAGAGGAGGTGGTGGGCGGTGAGCGTGGCGGCGGTATACGGGCCTGCCTCCGTCACGTATTGCGCGGCTTCTTTGGTGGTGATGTGCTCGAACACGATTTTCAGCTCGGGAAAATCCCGGCGCAGCGGGATGAGCTGCTGGTCGATGAACACGGCCTCGCGGTCAAACAGGTCGATGTCTGAACTGGTGACCTCGCCATGCACCAGCAGCAGCAGGCCGGCGCGTTGCATGGCTTCCAGGGTTTTGTAGGTCTTCTTCAGATCGGTCACGCCCGCATCGCTGTTGGTGGTGGCACCGGCGGGATAGAGCTTGGCGGCGACCACGCCAGCGTCTTTGGCACGGGCAATTTCGTCGGGCGGAAGGTTATCGGTCAGGTACAACGTCATCAACGGCTCAAACTGCACACCTGCGGGCACTGCAGCCTGTATGCGCGCCTTGTAGGCCAGCGCCTGTTCGGCAGTCGTCACCGGGGGCCGCAGGTTGGGCATGATGATGGCGCGACCAAACTGCGCGGCGGTGTGGGGTACCACGGCTTGCAGAGCGGCGCCGTCGCGCACGTGCAGGTGCCAGTCGTCGGGACGGGTGATGGTGAGGTGTTGAACGGATTGAGGGGTTGCGGCAGAGGTCATGGCGGCATTTTCTCACCCTGCGCCGTCAAGCTGGCGCTTGAGGTCGTCCCAGAACCGGTCCACGGCGCGGGGAGCCTGAGGCGCAGTGGAACTGCGGTCTCCACCTCGTTCATGCAGGCGCACGCCCGGGCGCTCGCGGTAGATGCGGATGTCCAGCGTCATGTCCAGCCCCGCTCCAGCCGACACCAGCTTGCCGCTTTGAATGTCTTTCTGCACCGCGCTCAGCGGCAGAAAAGCCACGCCGTGGCCTTCGCGGGCCATGGCTTTGAGGCCCTCGGCCATGTCGGTTTCGTACACGCGGTCCAGGTGCACGGCGGCAGGGGCCTGCTTCAGCGCTGCCTCCACCACGCGCCCCAGGTAGGCACCGGGTGCGTAGGCCAGGTAAGGCACGGGCTGCTTGGCTGTGCCCGGCAGGCGGTACAGGGGCTGGCCCAGGTGTTCGGGACGGGTGTCGGCCTTCACATAGGGGGCCAGCACTTCCTGACCCAGGGGCAGCATGTCGTAGCGGTTGGGGTCCAGCTGAATGGGTTGCGAGACGTGCTGATAGGCAATGAGCAAATCGGCGTTGCCCTCCACCAGGCGCAGCACGGCGTCGTGCACATTCAGGGCAATGAGGCGGCTCTTGATGGACCCACACACGGTGCGCAGGCCCGACAACCAGGCCGGGAAAAACGTGAATGCCAGCGAGTGCGGCACGGCAAATTCAATGGTGTCGCTGGCTGTGGCGGTGTGCGATCGGAGCATGGCCCTCGTGGTTTGCAGGGCTTGCAACATTTCCACCGCCTGCTCGTACAAAGTTTGCCCGGCCGGTGTGAGACGGGTGGGGTAGTTGCTGCGGTCAACCAGGTCGGTGCCAGCCCAGGCCTCCAGCGACTGGATGCGCCGCGAAAACGCCGGCTGAGTCACATGCCTCAACTGGGCCGAGCGGCTGAAGCTGCGCGTTTCGGCCAGGCTGACAAAGTCTTCAAACCATTTGGTTTCCATGAAAAGTTCCGTTCAGTCGGGTGGGTTGGCCATCAGACCAGCGCCATGTCAGAGGCGGGGAGATCGGCAGCCGTCTGATGAAACAGCCGTTCCACCAGCTCGGCGGCCATGGGCTTGGCGAAGAGGTAGCCTTGGAAACGCTCGCAACCCAACGCGCGCAAAGTCATGAGCTGGGCCTGGTTCTCCACGCCTTCGGCCAGCAGTTCGAGCTGCAGGGTCTGCGCCAGCGCGATCACGGTTTTCACGATGCCCAGATCGCTGTTGGTCTGCCCGATGTCGCGCACAAATGACTGGTCAACCTTGAGTTTGTGAACCGGAAAACGCTTCAGGTAAGCCAGGCTGGAGTACCCGGTGCCAAAGTCGTCGATGGACAGCTTCACCCCCAGTGCCACCAGTTGGTCCAGGGTGTGAATCACGTCAGTCACGTTGTGCATCAATGATGACTCGGTGATTTCCAGTTCCAGCAAGTGGGGGGGATGCCCCGTGTCAGCCAACACACTGGCAACAAAGGCCACCAGATCCTTGCGGCGGAACTGCCGCGCCGACAGGTTGACGGCTAGGGTGAGGTGATCATGCCCCTGGCTGCGCCACACAGCGGCCTGGGCGCAGGCGGTTTTCAGCACCCAACTGTCGATGTCGACGATCAGATCGGTCTCTTCCGCAATGGGAATGAAGCGCCCCGGCGGCACCAGGCCGAGGGTGTCGGACTGCCAGCGCACCAGCGCCTCCACACCGAACACGCGGTTGCCAACGGTGTCCACCAGTGGTTGGTACATGAGCCGGAGTTCGTTGTCCCGCACACCCACACGCAGGGCCGACTCGATGCGGTAGTGCCGGTCGGCCTCCTGGTTCATTTGTTCGGTGAACAGGCGGTAGGTGTTGCGCCCTGCTGCCTTGGCCTGGTACATGGCCGTGTCGGCATTGCGCAGCAGCACGTCCTTGTCCTCGCCGTCCTGGGGGTACAGGCACACGCCGACGCTGGTGCTGATGTGCAGGGAGTGCTCTTGAACGACCATGGGGGCATCCAGCACCGAAATCAGCTTTTCGGCCACCAGCACCGCCTGGTCGCAGCCGCTGATGTGGGGCAACACCACCACAAACTCGTCGCCGCCGATGCGGGCCAGCGTGTCGCTGTTGCGCAGGGCCATGGACAGGCGCTGTGCCACCTGGCGAAGCAAGGCATCGCCCACCATGTGACCCAGCGTGTCGTTGATGTTCTTGAAACGGTCCAAGTCAAGGAACATGACCGCAGCCAACTCATCGGTGCGTTTGGCATGGGCCAGCACCTGCAGGATGCGGTCGTGCAGAAGGTTGCGGTTGGGCAATCCGGTGATGGCGTCGTAATGCGCCATGTCGCGCATCTGTCGCTCCATGTGTCCGCGCTCGGCCACTTCGGCTTGCAATCGGGCATTGGACTGGGCGAGTTCCGCCGTGCGCAACTGGACCTGGGCCTCCAGTTCGGCCTGGGATTGTTCGATCAGGTGCTGGGCCTGCTTGCGCTCGGTGATGTCGGTGGCGAGCCCGAGGTAGCCCGATATGTCGCCGGAGGGCCGCCTGAGCGGGGTGACGCTCAGCAACACCGGGAACCGGGTGCCGTCCTTGCGAACATGAGTCCACTCGCGCTCGTCTTTGCCATGAATGTCGGCACGCAGGCAAAACACCTCGAAACCCGGCTCGATCACACGGCCGAACTCCACAGACAGGGCGTCAGCGTATGCCGCCACTTCATCGGGCAGGTGAATCAGGGCCGGTGTGTGCTTGAACAGCACCTCGTCTGCGGTATAGCCCAGCATTTTTTGTGCGGCTGCATTGAACAGCTGGATGACACCGGATCGGTCGGTGGCAATGATGGCGACGCTGGCACTTTCGAACACGGCCTGGTTCAGGGCCGTTACGGCACGCAGTTCGTTTTCGGTAGTGCGTCGGTCTGAAATGTCCTCCAGCAACCACAGCGAGCCGCCTGAAATGGGACTGTTGTCCCCCAGGCGGCGCCCGGTCATGCGCGCCCAGAACGTGCCGCCGTTGCGGCGCTGCAGCTCCAGTTCGTGGGTCACAGAGCCCGATTCATTGAGGGCGGCGTACAGATATCGCCCCACCCAGCGAAACTGTTCTTCGCCGGTGTACCAATCGCGCGTGGACGAGCCCACCATTTCGCCTTGCTGGTAGCCGAACATGGCTTCCATCTGGGGATTGCAGCGCACTACCGTGCGCCCCTGCAGCACCACCATGCCCAAAGCGGCCCGGTCGAAAATCGCCTGGTTTTCGTTCAGGGCTTGCTGCAACCGGTCTGCCTGCAGCCGGGCTTCGCTGCGGTCGGCAATGATCCAGATCGTGCCTGCCTGGGTGTCTTGGACATCGACGACATAGCCAATCAACTGTGCCCAGAACGCTTCGCCCGTGCGCCTGCGCATCTGGATCTCAAGGTCCACCGGTTGTGCGGCAGACAACCGGGGACTGGCGTAGGCCCCCAGGTCTGCGTACACCTTTTCATCCGGGAACAGGCTCGCACCCGGCAAACCCAGCGCCTCGCCCAATCCGTAGCCAAACATGGCGTTGAAATGGGCATTGCAGTCGGTGATGCGGCGATTGACCGTGAAGATGATGCCCAGCGGGGCGTTGCGCATGATCGCCTCAATGCGCAGCAATGCCTCCTTGAGTTCCTGTTGCTGCCGGCGCTCGGCGGTCACGTCATCGAATATCCAGATGGTCCCGAGTTCCGGACGTTCGGGGTCTACGGCAGACGCAGACACCACGCACTGAATGGGCCGTCCGTCCTGGGTGAGAAAGCTTCGCTCGCCCCGGTACGGTTGACCCGATGCCAGTATCGGCCCCGCCTGCTGACCAAACAACTGGTAGTCGTCCGGTGACGAAAACAGCACCGTGGCGGGCTGACCCACCAACTGGTTGGGCTGGTACCCCAGGCGGGCGCCGAACACGCGGTTGTGCCGGATGATGACCCGGTCGCGCGTCAGCGCAATGCCCAGAGACGCGTGCTCAAACACGGCCCGCACCTCGCGGGAGGCCACGAGGACCGCATCCGTCTGGTCAGCAAAGGCCGGTGGTTGGGCAGGTGTGGTCATGGGCAGGTTGGCGGAGTGTGCACCGATGCGATCCTTTGTGACAACGGGGACATGCCCGAACTTCAGGCCGCGCTCTCCTGCAGAGCCCACATGCCTGCATAGCGACCGTTGGCAGCCAACAACTCGGCGTGGGTGCCGCGTTCGATGATGTGGCCGTACTCCAGAACGAGAATTTCATGTGCATCGACCACGGTGGAAAGCCGGTGCGCAATCACCAGCGTGGTTTTGTTGGCGGCGGCCGTGCGCAGTTCGGCCTGGATGGCGCGCTCGTTGGCCGAGTCCAGCGCACTGGTGGCTTCGTCGAAGATGACGATGGGGGGGTTCTTCAGCAGCGTGCGGGCAATGGCGACGCGTTGCTTTTCGCCGCCCGACAGCTTCAGCCCCCGCTCGCCCACCGGGGTGTCGTAGCCCTGAGGCAACGCAGTGATGAAGTCATGGATGCGGGCAGCGCGGGCGGCGGCGTGCACCTCGGCGGTGGTGGCAGTGGGCCTTCCGTAACGGATGTTGTATTCGATGGTGTCGTTGAACAGCACGGTGTCTTGCGGCACGATGCCGATGGCCTGGCGCACGCTGGCCTGGGTGACGGCGGTGATGTTCTGCCCGGCAATCTCGATCCGGCCACCGTCGCCGGGGTTGCTGACGTCATAAAACCGGTACAGCAACCGAGCCAGGGTGGACTTGCCCGACCCCGACGGCCCCACCACAGCCACCGTTTTGCCGGGTGGAATCTCGAAGCTCACACCATGCAGAATTTCCCGGTCGGCCTGGTAGCCAAAACGCACGTCATGGAATGCAACCGATGGCTGATTTTCAATGAAAAGTGGCTTTGCCGCTTGATGATCGGCCACTTCTCGCTCTTTTTCAAGTAGCGTGAACATCTTGTCCAAGTCGGTCAGGCTTTGCTTGATTTCACGGTACAGCACGCCCAGAAAGCCCAGCGGGATGTAGAGCTGGATCATGAATGCGTTGATCATCACCAGATCGCCCAACGTCATCTGCCCCGCCGCCACTGCGCTGGTGGCGCGCCACAACATGGCCACCAAAGCGGTGGCAATGATGAGCTGTTGCCCCGCGTTGAGCAGGCTCAGCGTGGTCTGGCTTTTGATGCGGGCCTTGCGCAGCTTTTCCAGGCTGGTGTCGTAGCGCCGGGCCTCAAACGCCTCGTTGTTGAAGTATTTGACCGTTTCGTAGTTCAGCAGCGAGTCGATGGCCTTACTGTGCGAACTGCTGTCGAGCTCGTTCATCTCGCGGCGGAACTGGGTGCGCCACTCGGTCACCCAAACGGTGAAAGTGATGTACAGCACCAGGGCACCGAGCGTGGTGTAGACGTACCAGGCCTCGAACTTCACGCCCAGCAGCGTCAGCACCATGGCCACCTCGATGAACGTGGGCACGATGCTGTAGAGCGAATACGAAATGAGCGACTGCACCCCGCGCGTGCCGCGCTCAATGTCTCGGGTCATGCCACCGGTCTGGCGCTCGAGGTGAAAGCGCAGGCTCAGCGCGTGCAGGTGCTCGAAGGTTTGCAGCGCAATGCTGCGCGTGGCGCCCTCGGTCGCTTTGGCAAACACCAGTTCGCGCAGCTCTGTGAACAGGCTGGTGGAAAACCGCAACGCACCGTAGGCCAGCAACAGCCCCACGGGCACGATCAGCAAGCCTTCCATGCCCGGCGCCAGCCCGGTGGCCCGGCCCACAGCGGGGGTCATGGCATCGACCAGTTCCTTCAGCAGCAGCGGCACACTCACATTGGCTGCCTTGGCCCCCACCATGAAGCCCAGCGCCAGCATGACCCGCCACTTGTACGTCCACAGGTAGGGCAGCAGTCGCTGCAAAGTGGCCCAGTCGGAGCGGCGGGGAGCCGGTGCAGCGGGTGTGGGGGATGCTGTGGGGGCGGTGGCAGACAAATGGCGCATGGAGAACAGGGAGACAATCGCAAACAGGCAAGCCCGCATTGAACCACCGAACCCGCCCACCTGCGATGAACACCCCCCAATCCACCTCCATCGACCCCCACGCCCACGACCCTGCACACGGCGTGCCATTGCCCACAGACAAAGAGCTGGTGCTGAAGGTCATTCCCATGCCAGCCGACTGCAACGCCAACGGCGACATTTTTGGCGGCTGGGTGATGGCGCAGGTGGACTTGGCCGGTGCCGTGCTGCCCGCGCGCTACACGCAGGGCCGCATGGCCACTGTGGCGGTGAACCAGTTCATCTTCAAGCAGCCGGTGCGGGTGGGCGACATCCTGAGCTTTTTCAGCAGCGTCAGCCGCATTGGCAACACGTCCATCACCGTGCAGGTGGAGGTGTACGCCGAGCGTTTCCAGAGCCAGGGCCGCTACGTGAAAGTGACGGAAGCGTCACTGACCTATGTGGCCATCGACGGCCAGGGCAAGCCCCGCCCCATTCCCCGCCCTGCGCCCTGATGCCCGTCAGGGTTTGAGAGTGACGGGCCCGTACACCACGCGTGTGCTGGCCTTGGTGTTGTCGGTGTCGGTCATCAGACCCACGCCCACCAACGGGCCGGGTGCCTCGCCAAAGGCGGTGCGAAAGTCGGCCTGTATGTCGCGTTCGTATGACAACCAGCGCCCCAATTGGGCCGCACCCTGCTCGACCACCAGGTAACGGATGCGGTCCGAGCGGGGGTTGTGCAACACCGTGCCGGGCGCGTACTGCCGCGTCCAGACGTAGGTGAGTGTGGCAAACGGCAGTTCGTGGCCGGTCAACAGCCTCACAAACTCTGATGCCATGGCCTGACGGCCCGTGAGGCGGTCGCGGTCGCCGTCGAAGGCCAGCAGCAGGCGCACGGGTGAATCACTGATGTCGGCCTGAGCCAAATCGGCCTCTGGCAACTCCTTACCCAGCCACCAAGACCAGGCCACGCGCTGGACATCGGTGCGCGGAGGCTCCAGCACACGGTGCAGCAGGCTCAACGTGCCATTGGCTTGCAACTCCAGACCCGCCACACCATCTTGTACGACGGGCCGGAAGTCGGCCCAGCGCTTGCTGGGCATGGGGCGCGGCAACCAACCTTCAAAGGCCCCACCGGGCACCGTGGGTTGAACCGCGGGTGCGCGGTCGTCGGGTGCATCGGGGGTGACGGTGGCCGGGTGTTGGCAGGCTGCCAGGGCCAGAGCGCACAGCACGCCTGCAGCGACTGCGCGCCTTGTGGGCAGGACGGCCCTTCGGGGCAGCAGGTTCACATCAAATGACATGCCCCCGAGAATAAATCAAGCTCCTGTCAGCGATGCTGCCACGGCGCGGCGAAACGGGGCAAAACCCTGACCCAGGCGCAACGCCACATCGCGCAGCAGGCGCGCCGGTCCGGCCTCTTGGGTGTAGAGCTGGGTGACCCACTGTGTGGCCAGGTAGGTGGGTCGGCTGGCGAGCCAGTGGGTTCGCTCGTAACGGGCCAGCACCGACGGATCGGCCAGACCCAAGCCCCGCTGGGCGGCTTGGGACAGCCCGGCAGACAGGGCCTCCACACTGCGCAGCCCGAGGTTGAAACCATGGGCCGTGACCGGATGCATGCCACACGCGGCATCGCCCACACAAGCCAGCCGGTGCGCCACCAGGCGGCGCGGATACACGGCCACCAAAGGGTAGACGTGACGGGTGCTGGCCTGTGACATGGCCCCCAGGCGGTTGGCAAAACGGCGCTGCATCTCGGCATTGAATGCCGCCTCGCCCAGCGCCAGCACCGCATCCATCTCGCTACCCGGCAGAGTGAGCACCACCGAAGAGCGGTGCATACCCGTGGCCGGACACGGGTTCATGGGCAGCAGGGCCAGCGTCTGCCCGAGGTCGAACCACTCCCAAGCCGCGTGGTGGTGCGGCTCATCGTGGGTCATGGCGCACACCAACATGCTGCGCCCAAAATCATGGTGATCGGCCGCGATGCCCAAGGCGCGACGGGTGGGTGAATGGCGGCTGTCGGCCGCCACCAGCAACTCCGCAGTGACCGTCTGGCCGTTGGTCAGCGTCAGGTGGGCATGGTCTGGCGTGGTGTGCACGCGCTCCACCGCCTGCCCAGCGAGCAGGGTGGGCGCACCGGGGCCATCGAACACAGCTGAATGCACCGCGCGGCGAATGTGGTGGTTGCCCACCAGAAAACCAAGCTCACTGGGTGCCTGCCCACGCACAGGTGGTGCGTCCCGGTGGCTGATGGTCATGGCAAACGGATTGGGGCCGTTGAGCACCCGCGCGTCCCGCAGGGGCGACACATCTGCTGATGGCAGGTGTTGCCACACGCCGAGGTCGGTCAGCAGGCGAACGCTGTGCTGCGTCAGCGCGATTTCGCGGCCGTCAAAGGCAGGGTTTTCCAGGCTGCTGGCCGGATGCTGCTCGACCAACACCACCGAGCGCCCCAGGGGTTTGAGTGCCTGTGCCAGGCACAGACCCGCCGGGCCCGCACCCACAATGGCAATGTCGAAATGGCGGGCTGCGCCTGCGGAAGTGGTGTCGGTGTGCATGGGAGCGCAGCTTAGCGGCAAGGTGCCCCCCGCAGCTTGACCAGGGTCAAACGGCGCCCGAAGGCGTCAGGACACGATGTACGCTGCGCTGCCACACGACAGCAGCTTGCCGTCTGTGCCCAGGAACTCCATGCGGGTGCTGGCGACACGGGAGCCCAAGCGCATGACTTCTGCGCGCAACTCGAAGGCATCGCCAATGCCGGGGCGCAGGTAGTCAATCCGCAAATCGATGGTGCCGAGCTTGCCAAAGCGGTGCAGTCGCTGGGCAACGGGTTCATCCATGTGCCGGGCACCGATGGCGGCCATCACGGCCAAACCACCCAATGCATCGAGGCTGGCGCTGATCACGCCGCCGTGCACCCGGTTGTAGGCAAAGTGCCCCACCAGTTGGGGCTGCATGGCCACTCGGCCCACCACCCGCTCGGGCGCAATGCTGACAATTTTCAGCCCCAGCACCTGGTTGAACACGATGCGTTGCTCGAAGATGTCTTTCAGGGCATCCACGAACTCCGGCTCAAACACCACCGGTATGGCGGGTAACTTGGATTTGCTCACAGCTTGGAAAAGTCGGGTTTGCGTTTGTCCATGAAGGCACCAAAGGCTTCGCGGGCGGCTGGCCCACGCAACATGCGGCCAAAGCTTTCACCTTCTTCCGCCATCACCGCAGCCACTTCGGCGGCCTGGCCTTTTTTCATGAAACGCTTGGTTTCCACCAGACTGGCCATGGGTTTGGCAGCCAGCTTGCGTGCCACGGACTGCGCCACGGCGCTGGCTTCAGACGGGGGCACCACGCGGTTGACGAATCCCACCTCCAGGGCAGTCTCGGCCATGAAGGGCTCGCCCAGCAGCAAAGCCTCGGCCGCGCGGTGGTAACCCATCAGCTTTGGCGCCAACAGGCTGGATGCAGCCTCGGGACACAGGCCCAAGTTCACAAACGGCATGGAGAACGCCGCGTTGTCACCCGCGTAGACCAGATCGCAATGGAACAACAGGGTGGTACCAATGCCAACCGCTGGTCCACACACGGCGGCCACCAAAGGCTTGGGGCAGGTGCTGATGGCCCGTAGGAAGCGGAACACCGGTGAATCGGCCGTGGCGGGCGGGTTGTTCAGGAAGTCGGCAATGTCATTGCCGGCGCTGAAGATGGTTTCGTGTCCCTGGATCACCAGCACACGGGTGTCGGGATCTGCTGTGGCAGCCTCGACGGCATCGGCCAGCGCGGCATACATCGCAGCCGTGATGGAGTTTTTCTTGTCGAGCCGGTTGAAGGTCAGGGTGGCAACGCCGCCTTCGTGGTGAATGAGAATGTCGGTCATGAGCAATACATGTATCAAGGTGGGCAACGAGGCACTGAACAGTCCAAGTTACCACGAAACACGGAGCTGCCGCACCACGCAAGTGACACCTCGGGTGTTGTTGCGCATGGCGCTTCTGGCCTGCTGCATTGTCTGTGCAGGGTCAGGCTGGGCGGCCACATCGGCGGCTGACAGCCCGGCTGCCGCCAAGCCGCACCGCCCCAAAGTGGCACTGGTGTTGTCGGGGGGTGGGGCACGCGGCTTTGCTCATGTGGGGGTGCTCAAGGCGTTGGAGGCCGCACGCGTGCCGGTCGACATGGTGGTGGGCACGTCCATGGGGGCCATCATCGGAGGGCTGTATGCCAGTGGCATGACCCCCGATGCGCTGGAGCGGGAGCTGATCGCCATCGAGTGGGGGGGGCTCTTCGAGAGCCGTGCACCCCGGCAAACGCTGTCGCAGCGCAACAAGGAAGACGACCTGCAAATGTCGCCGGTGCTGTCGCTGGGTTTCCGCGATGGCGAGTTCCGCCTGCCCAGCGGCGCCATTTCCACCCGGTCGCTCGAATGGCTGTTGCGCCGCTACACCCTGCATACGCGACACCTGGCCCATTTCGACGCCCTGCCCACACCCTACCGTGCGGTGGCCACCGACATGGAGACCGGCGAGCCTGTGGTCCTGGCGGACGGCGACCTGGCGGGTGCCCTGCGAGCCAGCATGTCGGTTCCCGGCGTGTTCGCGCCATTGGAAATGAATGGCCGCATCCTGGGCGACGGCGGTCTGGTGGACAACCTCCCCGTGCAGGTGGCACGGTCAATGGGGGCCGACGTTGTCATTGCCGTGAACATTGGCACCCCACTGGCTGGGCGTGAGACCTTGGGCAATGTGTTGGGTGTGACAGCCCAGATGGTCAACATCCTGACCGAACAAAACGTTCAGCGCAGCATTGCCACGCTCACCCCTGCCGACCTGCTGCTCTCTCCACCTTTGGGCTCCTTCACCTCGGCCAGTTTCGGCAATGCCAAAGACATTGCGAAACTGGGCAGCGATTACGCCCGCACCATCACGGCGTCGCTGGAGCGCTTCTCGGTGGACGAGGCGAACTACGCCCAATGGCATGCCCGCCGTAACCTGCAGCAGACCGCTGCTACGCACCTAGCGTTTGTGCAATTCGAGGGGGTTCCCAAGGAACGAGCACAACAACTGCAACGCTTGGTAGACACCGCACCCGGGCACCCCATAGACATGGCTGTGCTGGAAGATGACCTGATACAACTCACCGCCAGTGGTGACTACGAACGTGTGGACTACCAGTTGCGCAATGCCGCCGGGGCAGCAGGCGAGGGCCTGGTATTCAAGCTCGCTGAAAACAACTGGGGACCCAACTACTTCCGTGTGGGCCTGTCGTTGCGCACGGACTTCCAGGGTGAAGGCGAGTTCAACCTCAAGATCAATCACCGCAGGCACTGGCTGACGCCCAACGGCACCGAGTGGCGCAACCAGCTGGAGATTGGCAACACCAGCAGCCTGATGACCGAGCTGTACCACCCTTGGGGCGGCGAGCGAGACAGGTTCGTGTCCGCCCACGTTGCTGTGAGCAAAACCAAGGTCATGCTCTACGCGGCCACCGGTGAGTCACTGGCCCTGCTGGGCAAACGCAAGCTGGGCCTGGGCTTGGACCATGGCTGGACCGTGGGCCGGGCAGGTGCGTTGGGTGAAATGCGGCTGGGTGTGTTTGTGGCGCGCCGCGCCGTCACTGTTGAACTGGCGTCGGACTCTGTCACCAACGGAAGGGACAACGAAGTCAATTGGACTGAGACGGGTGCGCGTGCGCGGTTTGTGTCAGACCAGCTCGACCACGCACACTTTCCCCAGGAAGGCCACCGCCTGACCGGTGAATTGGCTGCCGGGCGTCGCAAACAAGGCTCGGTGGACCAGCACTTCAACCAGTTGGAAGTGACGGGCACGCGTGCCTACACATGGGGCGTCCACACCTTCAACCTGCACGCGCGCGCAGCCCGCGTGAGCGACGAATTGCTGGGGGCCGTTGACGAGTATTCACTGGGTGGCTTCCACAACCTGTCGGGCTACAAACCGGGACAACTGGCGGGCAACCACATTGTGTTCGGGCGACTGGGTTATTACCGCCGGCTGGCGGCGGAGCCCATCATCTCGCGTGCACTGTTTGTGGGAGGCACGCTGGAAATGGGCAAGGTCTGGAATGAGGCCGCCACGCGCAGCACAAACAAGACCCAGTGGGGCATGAGCCTGTACGTGGGTGCAGACACCGTGATCGGGCCGGTGTACTTTGGCCTGATGCACGCCCCCAAACAAGACACAGGCATCTACTTGCTGGTGGGCCGACCCTGAGCAGAAGCACAAAGGCCACCCGAGGGTGGCCTTGAATGCAGAGCGCCTGGCGCTCTGCCGGGTACCTGCACCAGATCAGCGGAACTTGGATTGGGGCACCGTCTTGAGCTCGCCGTCCAGCGACGCCAGGTAGTTGGCCATTTGCTTCAGCTCTGACAACTTGTACTGCTTGGCTGTGCCACCCATGATCGGGTTGGAGCGACCCACCACATGGTTGCCATCTACAGCGTATGACTTGAGGGCCACGTACAGGTAGTCGGCGTGCTGACCAGCGATTTTGGGATAGCTGGGGTCGATGGGCTTGCTGAAGTTGGCACCGTGGCAAGAATTGCAGGCACCTTTCTCCAGCAACGCGGCCACAGCCACGGAAGCCGTTCTGGAAGGTGCTTCGGCTGCCGTCACATTGCCGGCATGACCGCTGTAGAACGCGCCCAGATCAGCCATGTCCTGCTCGGACAAGGAGGCGGCGATGCCACGCATGGAAGGGTGCTTGCGGTCACCCTTTTTGTACGCTGTCAGTGCGGACACGATGTACGCACCGGATTGACCCGAAATTTTGGGCACGCGGTGAATTTCAGGGAAGCTGTTCTGATACCCGATGATGCCGTGGCAGCCGATGCACATGGCGGCTTTGGTTTCACCGCCTTTGACGTCACCGGCGGGTGCTTGTGCGTGAGCAGCCACAGCGGTCAAAAAGAAGGTCGCGCCTGCGACAAGAAGGGAAATCGGCTTGGGCAACAGTGGTTTCATTTTTGAGCGCAATGAAGTCAATTGATAAAAATCAACGTTCAATTATATAGACTCGGTTATCGGCATTTGCCATTGTTTTCCATGATACCGCCCGCTGTATAGGCCCACCCACCACACAGGACATTTGTATGAAATTCCAGGGTTCCCAGAACTACGTTGCCACAGCCGACCTCATGCTCGCAGTCAACGCAGCCATCACGTTGAAACGCCCGCTGTTGGTCAAGGGCGAGCCCGGCACTGGCAAAACCATGCTGGCCGAAGAGGTGGCGCAGGCACTGGGCATGCCCTTGTTGCAGTGGCACATCAAAAGCACCACCAAGGCGCAGCAAGGCCTGTACGAGTACGACGCCGTCAGCCGCCTGCGCGACAGCCAGTTGTCCGGACTTGACGGTGGCGACAAGGTGAAGGACATCAACAACTACATCGTCAAGGGTGTGTTGTGGCAGGCCTTCACTGCCGACCAGCCCGTGGCGCTCCTGATCGATGAAATCGACAAGGCCGACATCGAATTCCCCAACGACCTGCTGCGTGAACTCGACCGCATGGAGTTCTACTGCTACGAAACCCGCGAGCTGATCAAGGCCAAGAACCGCCCACTGGTGTTCATCACCTCCAACAACGAAAAAGAACTGCCCGACGCCTTCTTGCGCCGCTGCTTCTTCCACTACATCAAGTTCCCCGACGCGCCGGTGATGCAGCAAATTGTGGACGTGCACTTCCCTGGCCTGAAAAAAGAACTGCTGGCTGCGGCCATGAAAACCTTTTTCGACATCCGCAACCTGCCGGGCCTGAAAAAGAAACCCAGCACCAGCGAACTGCTCGACTGGCTCAAACTGCTGATGGCCGAAGACATTCCGCTGGAAGCCCTGCAAAGCGCCGACCAGAAAGTCAGCGTGCCCCCGCTGGTGGGCGCCCTGCTGAAAAACGAGCAGGACGTGACCCTGTTTGAAAAGCTGGTGTTCATGAACCAACGGAACAGGTAAACCACACACGTGCCTCCGGCGCACCTGCCCCCAACCACACTGAAAGAACTCACATGGACGCACAACTGAACCGCATGCTCAAACAAGGCATCTCCGATGCAGTGGGCTTTGTCGGCGGAGCCTTGTCTGGCTACTGGCTCTCCCATTTCATGGGGTGGGACCTGTTTGCAGATGGCTACAGCGGCACCAGCATCATGGGCATATTGGCCGTAGGCTTGTGTGGTGGTGCAGGCCTGCACCTCGCACGCATGTGGCAGAAAGCCCACTTTGCAAAAGACGATGCCAAATCAAATGGCCCTTACAAAAACTGAGGTGTCAGCCCGATGGCCTTTGTAGAACCCATCACTCTCAGCGCCCACGGCATCACCCTGCGACCGCTCGCACTGGAAGATGAAACCGGCCTGCAAGCCGCAGCCGCCGATGGCGAGCTGTGGAAGCTGCGCATCACCTCGGTGCCCGAGCCTGAAAACACCCGACGCTATATCGAAGACGCGCTGGCCATGCGCGAAGCTGGCAACCGCTTTGCGTTTGCAGTGACTGATTCCGCCACTGGCGAGGTGCTGGGCTGCAGCAGCTACCACGACATCGTGCCCGCCGTGAAACGCGTGGAGATTGGCTGGACCTGGTATGCGAAGCGCTGTCAGCGCACCCATGTCAACACCGTGGCCAAACTGCTGCTGCTGACACATGCCTTTGAAACCCTGGGCTGCCTTGTGGTGGGTTGGCGCACCGACAACTTCAACTTTGCGAGCCAACGTGCCATCGAGCGCCTGGGCGCGAAGAAAGACGGCGTGCTGCGCGGCCACGCGCTGCGGCGTGACGGCACCATCCGCGACACCGTGATGTACAGCATGCGCAGCGGAGAATGGCCTGAGGCCAAGGCGCAGCTGTTGTATTTGTTAGAGCAAAGAAGTCAATACAGATAAGCGCCAGAGGCAAAAAAACATGCTGATTCCTTTCTTCTACGCCCTGCGCGATGCCAAGCTGCCGGTCTCGGTCAAGGAATTCCTCACGCTGCTGGAGGCGCTGAAGGCCGACGTGGTGGGGCCCACCAACCCCGACGCGTGCAGCATGGACGACTTTTACTACCTCAGCCGCACGGCGCTGGTGAAGGACGAGAAACACTTCGACAAGTTCGACCGCGCCTTTGCGGCCTACTTCAAAGGCGTGGAGATGGTGGCCGACTTCACCAAACCCATCCCGCAGGACTGGCTGCGCCAGGAAATGGAACGCATCCTGTCCGACGAGCAAAAAGCCAACGCCCCCAAGATGGATTGGGACGAGCTGATGGAAACGCTCCAAAAACGGCTGGAAGAGCAGAAAGAGCGCCACGAAGGCGGCAGCAAATGGATTGGCACCGGCGGCACCAGCCCGTTTGGGCACAGTGGGCACAACCCGCAGGGCATCCGCATCGGTGGGGCCAGCAAAAACAAAAGTGCCGTCAAGGTGTGGGACCAGCGGGCCTACCGCGACTACGACGACACGCAGGAGCTGGGCACCCGCAACATCAAGGTGGCGCTGCGCCGCCTGCGCAAGTTTGCGCGCATTGGCGCCGAAGACGAGCTGGACCTGGACGGCACCATCAAAGGCACGGCGGCCAATGCGGGCTGGCTGGACATCAAAATGCGGCCCGAGCGCCACAACCACGTGAAAGTGCTGCTGCTGATGGACGTGGGCGGCACCATGGACGAGCACATTCACCGGGTGGAAGAGCTGTTTTCTGCCGTCAAGGCCGAGTTCAAGCACCTGGAGTTCTATTACTTCCACAACTGCGTGTACGACTACATGTGGAAGAACAACCGCCGCCGCTTTGCAGAGAAGTTTCCCACCTGGGACATCATCCGCAAGTACAACAAAGACTACAAACTCATTTTTGTGGGCGACGCCACGATGAGTCCTTACGAAATTTTGCAACCCGGCGGCAGCGTGGAATACAACAACGAAGAGGCCGGGGCAGAATGGCTGCAACGCCTCACACACGCATTTCCCCAGTTCGCATGGATCAACCCCGAGCCACCCGGCATGTGGCAATACCGCCAAAGCATCAGCATCATCCAGCAGCTCATGAGCCAGCGCATGCACCCGCTGACCCTGAAGGGCCTGGAGGACACGATGCGCCTGCTCTCCAAGTGATCCGCCCCCACGGCGCGCAAGGCGGCTGGCAGAGCCGGGCCTGGGCCTGCGTGTTTGCCTGTGCGCTGGGTGCGCTGGCCGCCACGGCACACGCCCAAGCGCCACAGGTGGCGGCCCCCGCCCCTGCGGCAAATACCCCCCGTTTTGCCCTGCGCATCCAGGCCCCCGCCGAATTTGCCGGGCTGCTGCAAAAACACCTCAACATCCAGCGCTTCAAGACACTCGCCGACCTCAACGCCACCGAACTGCAGCGCCTGGTGTCCGAATTGCCAGCCGACGCGCGGCAACTCATGGGCACGCAGGGCCATTTCTCGGCCCATGCGACGGCCACCCTCTCAGCACCCGCACCCTCGGGCCCGCCGCTGGGAGACATCACCCTGGTGTTGGAGCCAGGGCCGCAGGCGCGGGTGGGCAACGTGGTGCTGGCCGTGCAGCCCCGGGCCGATGAACCGCCCGACCACAATGCAGCCATGGAGTCACGCTTGCGCTCCAGTTGGACCTTGCCCAGTGGCCAGGCTTTCACCCAGGCAGCGTGGGACGACGCAAAGGCCGCTGCCCTGCGCGCGTTCACCCAGACCGGCCACCCTGCCGCCAGCCTGCAAGGCAGCTTGGCCGATGTGGACGGCGACACACACACGGTCAACCTGGCGCTGGAGATCGATCCAGGCCCTGCATTCACCTTTGGCAGTGTGCAGGTGGAAGGTCTGCAGCGCTACGAGGCCGACTGGGTCAGCCATATGGTGGAGCTGTCAGGCGTGGTGCCCGGCAGCCCGTACGACCTCGCGCAACTGCAGTCTGCGCAGCAGCGCCTGGCCCAGAGCGGGTACTTTGAGTCGGTGTTTGTGTTCGTGGACACCGACGGCCCCGCCGACCGCACCCCTGTGCGCGTGAAGGTGCGCGAGGCCCTGCGCCACAAGTGGGTGCTGGGTGTGGGCGGCAGCACCGACAACGGTGCCCGCATCAGCGCCGAACACCACTGGCGCCAGATACCCTGGCTGAACTGGAGCGCCCACACCAAGGTGAAGCTGGAACGCGACCACCGCACACTGGAAGCAGATTTGCGAAGCCCGGTGGGCCCTGACGGTTGGCACTGGGTGGCCGGGGCCAAGGCCAGCCGTCAGGATGACAACGGCACCATCACCACCAGCCAGCAGTACCGGCTGGGCAAGGCCAAAAACGAAGAATCCCTGGACCGCACCTATTTCGTGCAGTTCGACCGCTCTCTGGCACGCGACCCCGTGGTTGCCCCCCTGGCCCCGGAGGCACGACAGGCAGTGAGCGCCAACTTTGGCTGGGCGCGCCGACAGTTCGACAACATGCCCTTCCCCACCCGTGGGCACGGCCTGGCGGCAGAGGTCGGGGTGGGCTGGACGGTGGCACAGACAGGCGCGCCGTTCCTTCGCACCCATGCGCGCTGGCAGGGCCTGTGGCCGTTGCCCGGCGACCGCAACGGCCGCCTGTCGGCCAGGCTGGAGGGCGGCGCCGTCATAGCCAAAACCACCACGCCGGTGCCGGAATCACAGCTGTTTCTCACCGGCGGCGACCAGACCGTGCGCGGGTACAAGTTGCGCAACATCGGCGTCCACCAGCCCGATGGCACCATCAACCCGGGTCGGCTGCTGACCGTGGCCAGCGTGGAGTGGCAACGCCCCATCTGGTCCAACGGCACGCGCACGGCATGGGAAAGCGCCCTGTTTGTCGACGTGGGCTCCGTTGCCAACCAGGCCAGCGACCTGAGCGCCAAAGTGGGCGTCGGTGCAGGCCTGCGCTACAACAGCCCCGTGGGCCCGCTGCAAATGGACTTGGCCTACGGTGTTGACACCCGGCGCTTGCGCCTGCACCTGTCGGTGGGGTTCGCGTTTTGAGCGCAGCCACCCTCTGGCGCTGGACCAAAGGCCTGAGCCGCGCCCTGGTGCTGGTGCTGGCTGGCTTCACACAGTGGCTGCCCGGTGCCGTGCTGGCATCTGCCGCTGCGCTCACCGCTGCGTTGTGGCTGTGGGCCGGCACCGAGGGCTCCCTGCGCCAGACCCTGGCCCTGGCTGAACCTCTGGTACCTGAACTGGAAAGCCTGGCCTGGGACGACCTCGACGCCACCCTGCGCGACGGCGGCCGTGCGCAACAGGTCACCTGGCAAAGCGATGGACTGACGGTGGTGGCGGACGAGCCACGCCTGCACTGGGACTTTCTGCCCTTGCTGCTGGGCCAACCGCTGGCCGTTGAACTGCAGGCCCGCGCTGTGCGCGTGACCGACCAGCGCCCTGGCAGCACAGAGGCACCCGTGCCGCCCGATTCGCTGGCCCTGCCGTTGGCGTTGAACGTGGACTTCGACATCGGGCCCATCTCCTGGGGCAGTCACCCAAAGCGCCCCGCCAGCGTGGTCTCGCAGCGTGTGCAGGGCCGGTACACGCACGGCGAGGATGCCCAAGGCGAGGGTCAACACCACCTCAGATTGCAGGAATGGGTTGTGGCACAAGGCAAGTACCAGGGCGAAATCAGCGTGGGCACGGAAGAGCCCATGGCGCTGTCGGCGCGCATCACCGGAACCATCAAAAGCCCCCAGAGGCCAGCCGCAGCGGGCCACAAGCCCGCCCCGGGCTGGCAGGCTCAGGTGAGTGCACAAGCCTCGGGCGATGTGTACGGGCCACAGGCCACCGTGGCCTTGAACGCCCAGGTTGACAGCCCCAGCCCCGGCCCTCGGGCCGAACTCGCCGCACGCTTGCAGCCCTGGCAAGCCCAGCCACTGCTCAGCCTGGCCACCCAACTGCACCGGCTGGACCTGTCCACCTTCTGGGCCACCTTGCCCGCCACCCAGTTGTCTGGCGCAGCCGATGCGGCGCCACTGAACGCACCGGGCGCAGCCAACCCCGGCCCCACGCGCTGGAACATCGCGGCCACGCTGGCCAATGGCACCCCCGGCGAATGGGACGCCGGCCGTTTGCCCGTGGCCAGCCTGTCGCTTCAGGCCGAAGGCAGCACCGCTGACGGACGGGTCACGCAGTTCAATGCCAGCACAGGCAATGGACGCCTGGAAGGCAAAGGCACGTGGCAAGGCAGCGCCTGGGAGGGACAGCTGCTGGCCCAGGGCATCCGGCTGGCCGAACTCGACACCCGGCTGCCTGCCGCTCAGCTCAATGGCACCGCGCGGGCCAAGCAGCGTCCCCGCAGTGCCAAAAACACCCAAGCCAGCACCGAGGCAACGCTCAACTTTGTGGCTCAAGCGCTGCCCGGTGGTTCAAAAAACAGAAGCAACCTTTACTTACCAATCAAGCGCCAGGCCAGTATTTCATCTGATATTTCATGGAACGGACAACGCCTGAACCTCTCCGACCTTCGGCTGACATGGGACGGCAGCAACCTGCAAGCCGAGGGCAATTTCACCCCATCCACCCTCGCATGGGACGGCGAGGCCCGCCTGCAAGCGCCTGGCATTCGCGTCACCAGCGAGGGCCTGCTGGCCCCCGATGCCGGGCAAGGCCGGCTGGGGCTGACGCTGGACGACGGTGCTGCATTCAACCAGTGGCTGGCCACTCTCCCCGCCACCGCCACCGCATGGGCAGGCGCCCTGCCCTCAGCACAGGGGCAGGCCAGTGTGCAGTGGCTGGGTGGCTGGCGCAGCCCTGCGCTGCAAGTCAATGCCACAGCGCAAGTTCAGCAATTGCAGGCACCGGCCACCGCTGACAGCGCAGCCTGGGGCGCGCAGGGCCTCAACCTGGCCCTCAGCGGCAGCGCTGCCAACTGGCAAGCCAGTGCCACTGGACGGATCTACCAGGACCGGCTGCAGGCCCAGTTGTCCACCACCCTGCAAGGCCGTGCGACCGGCTGGGCGGGCCTGGGCGGCGCGCCTGACGGCACACCTGTGGCCTGGGGTGTCACTGTGTCGCAACTGACCGCAGCCCTGGGGCCCAGACAGGCAGAACCCGCGCTGCGCGTGGGCAACGCTGGCGCCCTGGTGTTGAGCGGGCGAGATGACGCCCTGCGCCTGGGCGCCGGTGCCCTGCGTCTGCAGGCCCTGGACAACCACAGCGGGGCTGCCGCACAGCCCTCCCCCGCAACGCTGGCCTGGCAAGACAGCACCTGGGGGGCCGACGGCGTGGCCAGCAGCGGGCAGTTCACGGGCCTGCGTCTGGACGGCTGGGCCCCTGTCCTGGCTCGGCTGGGCCTGCCAGAGCTGAATGACGGGCTCCAGGCTGCGGGCATCGGGGGTGATCTCACCCTGCAGGGCCAATGGCAAGTGGCCTGGTCGGGTCAAGCCAACCAACCCCCACAAACCCGCCTGACGCTGGAGCGCCAGAGCGGCGACCTGCAGGTAGACGAGGCTGCCCTGCCCGCCAGCGCCGAGCCCACGCCCACAAACACCCCCCGGTCCCTCACGCTGCCCCTGGGCCTGACCCAGGCCAAGGCCGAACTGCGCACCCAGGGAGAAGACCTCTCGCTGAACTGGCAATGGGACAGTGCCCGTGCAGGCAAGGTGCAGGCGCTGTGGGCCAGCCGTCTCACCCCTGGGCCGCACACCCGGATGCAAGACTGGTTGCCACAGCGCAATGCTCCGCTGACAGGGCAGATTCAGGCCAACATGTCAGACATTGGCGTGTGGTCACGCTTGGCACCGCCCGGCTGGCGGGTGCACGGGCGCCTCGGCCTGGACGCCACAGTGAGCGGCACCGTGGGCAAGCCCGACTGGCACGGCGACTTGCAAGCGGATGCGCTGGAGCTCCGCTCCGTGGTCGAAGGGCTGGCCTTTGGCAACGGCACATTGCGCGCCACTTTGGGCGGTGACCGCATGGAAATCACGCAGTTCAGCCTGGAGGGCGCTGGCGGTGCGGCCACCGGCGGCACACTGCAGCTCACTGGCAGCGCAATGTGGCCGTCCCCCACGGGCACCGTCAAGGCTGCGCCTCCGAGCCTGACCTTGGAAGCCAAGGCGCAGCGGCTTCGGGTATCTGCCCGTGCCGATCGGAGGCTCACACTGTCCGGACAAGCCACAGCACATCTGACCCAAGGCCTGCTGACTCTGCGGGGTGCCCTCAAGGCTGATCAGGCCCAGTTCACTTTGCCAGACGAAACAGCGCCAGCACTGGGCTCCGACGTGGTGGTACGGCTCAACCGTGTTGCCCCCACAGCCACCACCAGCAGCGTGGCCATGAAAACGGATGTGTTGGTCCAGGTTGATCTGGGACCACGTTTCGAATTGCAGGGCCAGGGTTTGCAGACCCGGCTCAGTGGCGAGTTGACCGTCAGCAGCCCGCCCAGGACCAACAGCTTCCAGGTGCTGGGCGAAGTGCGCGCGGTCAATGGCACTTACCGTGCCTATGGTCAGCCTCTGCGCATTGAAGACGGCGTGCTGCGTTTCTCCGGCCCCTATGACGACCCGAGCCTGGATGTGCTGGCACTGCGCGGCAAAGCCAACCCCACCAGCAGCAGCTCCGACGACCAGCAAGTGGGCGTACGCATCACGGGCAGCGCCCGCGCGCCACGGGTGGCCCTCTACGCCAACCCTGACTTGCCCGACAGCGAAAAGCTCGCCTGGCTGGTTTTGGGCCGCCCAGCCACCGGCGTAGGGGCAGAGGCTGCGGTGTTGCAGCAAGCCGCACTGGCCTTGCTGACCGACAAAAACGGCCGGGGCATGGATGCCAGCCTGGCCTCCGCACTGGGCCTGGACGACATTTCGCTGCGCGGAGGCACCACACTCAACAGCGACGGCACCACCACCCAAACCACAGCCATCAGTCTGGGTAAACGCCTGTCCAGCAAGGTGTATGTGGCCTATGAGCAAAGCCTGAACAGCGCCGTTGGCGCGGTCAGCCTGTTCTATGAAGTGTCTCGCCGCCTGACCGTGCGCGCGCAGGCCGGGCAGGAGAGTGCGCTGGACCTGATCTTCACCGTGCAACACGACTGAGAGCCAGTCTCAGCCACTGCCCCCTGGCAGGTAGAATCCGCGCCGCCCGCCGCCATAGTTCAATGGATAGAACGAGTGCCTCCTAAGCGCTAGATACAGGTTCGATTCCTGTTGGTGGTACCACCTGATTGTTTCAGGACATGCCAAAACACCTCATAACCCGTTGATTTTCATAGGTCAGCGGGTTTTTTGTTGCCTCAGACCGTCTCATTCCATACCATCCCATGGCGGTACTTTGACGGTATCAGAGGCGGTATCAGTCGATGCGCTCACTTTAGATACCGTCATCACAAGGGGCGAACATGGCGCTGACAGACACGTTTGTGAAGCAAGTGAAGTGGAGTGGAAAACCTACCGGAGACAAGCACACTGATGGTGACGGCATGTACCTGCTGGTGAAGCAGGGCGGCCGCTATTGGCGACTTGACTACCGTCATCTGGGAAAGCGTAAAACGCTGGCGCTGGGTGTGTACCCTGCCGTGTCCCTTGCCAAAGCCCGTAAACGCCGCGAGGAGGCCCGCGAACTACTGGCCGATGGGAAAGACCCAAGCGCAGCCAAACAAGACGCACAACAAGCGAAACTGGCAGAGGCAGCGAACACCTTCGAGGTGGTGGCCCGAGACTGGCTGGAAAAGACCGCAGCGAACCGGGCTGCCATAACGCAAGGCAAGGTGCGAACATGGCTCGAGAAAGACGTGTTCCCCCACATCGGTCAGATGCCAATGCGCACCATAGGCCCGCGTGACTTACTGGAGAAAGTTGTCAGGCGCATGGAGGCGCGGGGAGCGATCGACACCGCCCACCGCATCAAGCAACTTTGCGGACAGGTGTTTCGCTATGCAGTGGTGACAGGAAGCACAGAGCGTGACGTGACTGCCGATCTGAAAGATGCACTCAAGGCCAAGGTGAAAGAACACCACGCCGCCCTGACCGACCCCAAGGACGTTGGCAAGCTGTTACGGGCAATCTACGACTACACGGGCCACCCCACCACCGTGGCGGCGCTGAAGCTGGCACCGCTGCTGTTTGTGAGGCCAGGCGAACTGCGCACGGCTGAATGGGCAGAGATTGATTTGGACGGCGCAGAGTGGCGCATACCAGGCAGCAAGATGAAGATGAAGAACGACCACATCGTGCCCCTGTGCAAGCAGGCCGTGGAGGTGCTGCGCAGCATTCAACCTCTTACAGGCGGCGGCAAGTACGTGTTCCCCAGCATTCGCACTGGACTGCGCCCCATGAGCGAAAACACCATCAATGGCGCATTGCGGGGAATGGGGTATGCCAACACAGTACACACCAGGCACGGTTTCAGGGCCACAGCAAGAACGCTGATGGATGAAGTGCTGGAGATGCGGGTTGACCTAATCGAACACCAGCTCGCACACACCGTCAAAGACCCTAACGGACGGGCCTACAACCGGACGGCGCACTTGCCAGCAAGGCGCAAAATGATGCAGAAGTGGGCAGACTACCTAGTCGGCCCTGATTTATTCATAAATCATTGATTCATAACGATATTTCGGCTGATTCCGGTAAAATATCTCTCAGATTATTGGTGTATTCAAGCTGATTTCTGGGAGTTTGCG
>CAIYQZ010000055.1 GCA_903928495.1 uncultured bacterium | reverse complement strand
GCGCGTGCGCCGCGTGCTCAGGTTCAGGCCAAGTTCTTGTTGGGTCATGACGCCATTGTTCCCGGCGCACCTCGCTCACACCATTCGGGCTTGACCGGGGTTTTGAACACCATCCTTAGGCTACGGCATCCCGATTCAGGACACACACCCTGTGAAACTCACCCGTCTTTTCCAACCCCGCAACCCCAGGTTCTGGCTGTGGGTGGCGCTGAACCTTCTGTCGGCCGCACTGGTCTGGATGGTGCAAACCAAGGCCCTGCCCGTGGGTGTGATGCTCTTGCTCGCGTTGTTTGCGCTGGGCAACGCGGTGCTGGGAACCTGGTTGATGGTGCTGCTGTTGCGCACGGAGCCCACCACTGGGGCAACGGAAAGCCCGGACACTGACCAGCGCGAAAATTGAAGTCTTTTTGGCCTCCAGCGCTTGTCTGTATTGCTTTTTCAGCTATACAAACAAGAACTGAATGTCAGTCGTCGTCACCCAGCTCGGCACTCCATCCGGCGGCTTTCGCTTTGGCAATGGCGTCGCCGTGGATGCGGGCATGGCGCTCTGCCAGCTCGGGGGGCAAGCGGCTGGGCAACTGGGCGTAGGGCTCCCACGCTTTGTGCACCTGTTCAAACAACACCTGCAACTCGCCGGGGCGGCGGCCTGCAAAGGTTTCGCCTTCAGGGGCGATGCCAAACACCCAGGCATCGCGTATCAGGCGGCCGATCAGGGTGATGCCAAAGTTCTCTTCGTTGTCCAAGCCAGAGTATGTTTGTGGTGCGTTCATGTGTTGGACTGTATAGCAGTCAGCGTGTCAGGCCTGCGTAGAGCAAAGGCAGTTTTTCGGGCAAGCGCTCCACCTTGTCCACCACCATGAAGTTGCGCGCACCGAAGATGCGGCTCACGTATTGGTCGGCCCGGGGATCCAGGCTCATGCAGTAGGTGAGCACACCGTTGCGCCCCGCCTCTTCCACCGCTTTTTTGGTGTCGTGGCGCAGGTACTGGGGGTCGCGCACGTCCACATCGGCGGGTTCACCGTCGGTGATGACCAGCAGCAGCTTTTTGGCAGAGCGCTGCGCCTTGAGCGCCGCCGCAGCGTGGCGGATGGCCGCACCCATGCGGGTGGACAGCTGGCCTTGCATGCCCGCCATGCGGGCCTTGGCCACGTCGTCGTAGGGCTGGTTGAAGTCTTTGAAGCGCCAGTAGTTCACGTCGTGGCGGCCATCGGAGCAGAAGCCATGGATGGCAAACGGGTCGCCCACCTTGGCAATGGCATCGGCCAGCAGCACGCAGGCCTGACGGGTCAGCTCCAGCACGGTTTGCTCCTGGCCGGCCACTTTGTCGTTGGTCGATTCGGATAAGTCCACCAGCACCAGCACGGAAATGTCGCGCACTTTGCGCACGCTGCGCATCATGATGCGCGGGTCGGGCTGCTGGCCCATGCGCAGCTCCACCATGGAGGTCAGCGCGGCGTTGATGTCGATGTCGTCGCCATCTTCGAGCTTGCGGATGCGCTGCACACCCTGGGGCTGCATGGCATCCAGCAGGTATTTCATTCGCCCGATCAGGCGACGGTGCTCGGCCACGATGGCGTCCACCACCGCTGGATCACCGGTTTTGGGGTGGCGCTCTTGAACCGTCACCCAGGCGGGGCGCTCCAGCTGAATCTGATGGTCCCACTCGGCGTAATGCACAGGGTCGATCAGGGGTTCACGGCCTTCCGATGCGTTGAACGACACACCCATGTCTTCGTAAGGGAACAGCTCTGTACCCAGCACCCAGATTTCCTGGGCGTCGTCTCCGGCGGTTTCCACGTCCACCTCGTTGGCAAACTCCATCAGGTTGACGTATTTGCGCACTTGCTTGACGGAGTCGTATCCGGCCTCTGTGGCCTTGTCGAAATCGAACTCTTCAAACGCCCAGAAGTAACGGTTGTCGTCACGGTACACCGCTGTCTGCACGTCGGTCCGCGGCTGAAACGACAAACCCACCTTCTCGCGGAAGCTGTGGGCCAGGGCCACGCCCACCTCCCACGACACGGTGTTGTCGTGCGGATGGGCCAGCACACGCTCGCGCACCAGGGCAAACTGGCTGCGGCCTTCGAGCACCCAGGGGTGGTCGTCGGTACAGGTGGGGTCCACCAGGGCGCGGGCCAGGCGGCTCAAAAAATCGCCTGCCGTGCGGTTGCTGGTGGGTTCTGCCGTGTGCAGGCTGGCCCACAGGTCACGCAGTCCGGGGAACTGGGCGATGGCCAGGGTTTCCACACGCGCGTCTTCCACAAGCGCGATGCAGGCCATTTGCCATGGGTTCAACGACTCGGCCGAAATGGGCTGCCGGGTGTACACCAGGTGGGCCGCCGCATGGGCCGCAGACGCACGGTACAACTCGCCCGCAGCCACGGTGCCACGGTCGGTTTGCACCGCGTCATAGGCATCGGGCAGGTGGATGAGGTAGTCCTCCACGTAAGGCTTGTAGCCCTCGCGCGATTCAAAGTCGCCCGCCGTGGGGCGCATGTAGAAGTCGCGTCCCCACAGGGCGCGCAGGTACATGTTGATGCGGCGCTGCACATCCACAAACAAAGTGCCTTTGCGCTCGTTTTGCAGCACGGCCATCGACTCTTTCGAGTCCAGCCCGAAGTACCGGATTTGCTCTTCGTAGTTGGTGCGGTGAGCGTGCGCACCCCACGTTGCCCAACGGCGCAGACCACCCAGGGTCAATTGACCCAGCAGCACGTCCAGTTTGTCGAGCATGGGACGCACGCCACGGGGGGCTTGCGCCAGTGTGGTGTTCAAAAACTGCAGATATTGCTGAAACACCGCGCCATCGGCCAGGCGCCGGGCGGCCGTGGGCGCAGTGCTCAGCACCAGCTCGATGACCGAACCTGAGGTTTTGGAGGCCAACATGAGTGCCGATGTGGCCAGGTCGCCCACAACGTCTTCGCCCACGTCTTTGGCCACCAGCGGAGCGGCTTCGATCCAGGCCTGCACAAGCCCTGGGCCCTTGCCCAAGCCACGGAGCGCCACGGCCCCTTTGGCGTAGTTGTCCAGCCCTCTGGCGGAAAACACCTTGGCCGCATCGGGCCAGGCGTGCAACATGAGCGCACGGCTCGCGGGTTCCAGTTCCTGGAGCCACTCGGTCTGTTCGTCCAGGTGGATGGACATGGCAGTGGCCCGCTCAGAAGAACGTGGCCACGGCCGCGTCCAGGGCGTCGCGCATGTCGGGGTCGTCCGTGATGGGGCGCACCAAGGCCACACGACAAGCCGCCTGCGCAGCCACGCCCTGTGCAATCAGGCTGCCCGCGTAAATCAGCATGCGGGTGGAAATGCCTTCGTCCAGCCCGTGACCTTTGAGGTTGCGGGCGCGCTCGGCAATCGACACCAGTTTGCCAGCCACATCGGTGGTCACACCGGTTTCGTGCGCCACGATTTCGGTTTCGACATCGTGCTCAGGGTAATTGAAGTCCAGGGCACCAAAACGCTGCTTGGTGGACTGCTTCAGGTCCTTCATCAGGCTCTGGTAGCCCGGGTTGTAGGAAATGACGATCTGGAAATCGGGGTGAGCCCTGACGAGTTCACCCTTCTTTTCCAGGGGCAACACGCGGCGGTTGTCGGTCAGCGGGTGAATCACCACGGTGGTGTCCTGTCGGGCTTCCACCACTTCGTCCAGGTAGCAAATGGCACCCAGGCGGGCGGCAGTGGCCAGAGGTCCGTCTTGCCAGCGCGTGCCGTTGGCGTCCAACAGGAAGCGGCCCACCAGGTCAGACGCGGTCATGTCTTCGTTGCAGGCCACGGTGATGAGCGGCTTTTGCAGCTTCCAGGCCATGTATTCCACAAACCGGGTTTTGCCGCAACCGGTCGGGCCCTTGAGCATCATGGGCATGCGCACCGAATAGGCGGCCTCGTACAGGCTGACTTCATCGGCCACAGGACGGTAGTACGGTTCTTGGGCGACGCGGTAGGCGTCGAGTGCGTTGCTCATGCCAGTCTCCATGCGGGTTTGTGTTGCACCAGTTTCAAAACACTCGACCTTCATCATGGCCGGAGTGCTTTGAGTCTGGGCCTGGAACCGGCGTTTGGCCGGCCCCAGGCATTTGCCGCCAAGTCACGGTGTGTGACCTGTCGGCGGGGAATCACACGGTTTTGCCGCGGAAAATCACCATGGACGCGCCTTGCGACTGCGTGAAGTTGTTGTAGCCGATCAGACGCACATGGTTGTCAGGGTTGGCTTGGCGGCAAGCCTCGCACTCGGCCAGCACCTTGTCCACATCGGTCTCACCGAACATGGGCAGTTTCCACATGTACCAGTAAGAGTCCATCAGGTACTGGGGTTCGATGTGTTCGATGGCGGGGTTCAGGCCCTTTTTCACCAAGTATTCCACTTGCTTGCGGATTTCTTCGGTGGTCATCGCTGGCAAGTAAGAGAAGGTCTCGAACTTGCGGCTGGCAGGGTCGGACAGGCGTGAGTTGTAGTCTTGCATTTCAAATTCCTTTCAATTCAGGGTTGACGGTGTCGTCTGCCAGATCACTTGTGGGCAATGTCGAGCTTGTCCACGGTGTCGAATTCGAACTTGATCTCTTTCCATGTTTCCATGGCGATCTTCAGTTCGGGCGAGTGCTTGGCAGCGTCAGACAACACAGCCTTGCCTTCTTTTTCCACTGCAACGCCTTCGTTGCGTGCCTTGACGCAAGCTTCCAGCGCCACGCGGTTGGCTGCTGCACCTGCAGCGTTGCCCCATGGGTGACCCAGCGTGCCGCCGCCGAACTGCAACACGGAGTCGTCGCCGAAGATGTTGACCAGTGCAGGCATGTGCCACACGTGAATACCGCCGGATGCGACGGGCAGCACGCCAGGCATGGAGCCCCAGTCCTGGTCAAAGAAGATGCCGCGGCTGCGGTCTTCTTTGTTGAACTCGTCACGCATGATGTCGATCCAGCCCAGGGTGGAAGCGCGGTCGCCTTCCAACTTGCCCACCACGGTACCTGAGTGCAGGTGGTCGCCACCGGACAAACGCAGCACCTTGGTCAGCACGCGGAAGTGAATGCCGTGGTGGGGGTTGCGGTCGAGCACAGCGTGCATGGCGCGGTGGATGTGGAGCAGCATGCCGTTGTCGCGGCACCAGTTGGCCAGGCCGGTGTTGGCGGTCAGACCACCGGTCAGGTAGTCGTGCATGATGATGGGCGAACCGATTTCTTTCGCGTATTCGGCGCGCTTGTACATCTCTTCAGGCGTAGGAGCGGTCACGTTCAGGTAGTGGCCTTTGCGCTCACCGGTTTCGCGCTCGGCCTTCTCGATGGCTTCCTGCACGAAATCGAAACGCTGGCGCCAGCGCATGAACGGTTGGCTGTTGACGTTTTCGTCGTCTTTGGTGAAGTCCAGACCACCGCGCAGGCACTCGTACACGGCGCGGCCGTAGTTCTTGCCCGACAGGCCGAGCTTGGGCTTGATGGTGCAGCCCAGCAAAGGACGGCCATATTTGTTCATGACGTCGCGCTCGACCTGGATGCCGTGGGGAGGGCCGCCGCAAGTCTTGACGTAGGCGATGGGGAAGCGAACGTCTTCCAGACGCAGTGCGCGCAGGGCCTTGAAGCCGAACACGTTGCCCACCAGTGAGGTCAACACGTTGACCACTGAACCTTCTTCAAACAGATCGATGGGGTACGCCACGAATGCGTAGAAGCAGGTGTCATCGCCAGGCACGTCTTCAATGCGGTAGGCGCGGCCTTTGTAGTAGTCCAGGTCGGTCAGCAGGTCGGTCCACACAGTGGTCCAAGTGCCGGTTGATGATTCAGCGGCCACGGCGGCAGCCACTTCTTCACGGTCCACACCGGCCTGGGGCGTGATCTTGAAGCACGCCAGGATGTCGGTGTCCTTGGGCGTGTAATGGGGTTCCCAATAGGTGCTTCGGTATTCCTTGACACCAGCGTTGTAGGTTTTCGTTGCCATGCTTGCTCCTGTTCAGGTTGTGTGAGTGGGTCACTTTGGTGCTCAAAGCGCTCCAAAATGGTCGGACTTGCTTTGAACTGGTGCGGATTGTGAAACCGAGCAATATTTAATAAAAGTAAAATGTTTTTATCGTTATGGTTTACTTTTATCTACCATTTGCCACATGAACCTCCGGCACGCCACTTTGCACCAGCTGAGGATTTTTCTGGCCGTCGCGCGCCACAGCAGCTTTGCGCGTGCGGCTGAAGAATTGCACCTGTCGCCCCCCACCCTCTCGCTGCAGGTCAAGCAGTTGGCAGACACGGTGGGGCAGCCGCTGTTCGAGCAACTCGGCAAAAAAATCTTCCTCACAGCGGCTGGTCGCACGCTGTCAGAGGCCTGCGCCGACATCGAAAGCCGCATGGAACGGCTCTCACAAGACCTGCTGGCCTTGCGCGGGGTCGAAAAGGGCAGTCTGAAAATTGCCATCCTGACCACGGTCAAATACACGGTGCCCAAGCTGCTGGGCGGGTTTTGTGCCGCGCACCCTGGCATTGAAGTGGCGATGGTGGTGGGCAACCGAGAAAACCTGCTGCAACGCCTGGCCCAGAACCAGGATGACCTGTACATCATGGGCCAGGCCCCTCAGCACATGGACGTGGTGACGGAAGAGTTCGCCAAAAACCCGCTGGTGCTCGTGGCGCCGCCCAGACACCCGCTGGTGGGTCAGACGGGCATTGCACCCGAACGGTTGGCTCAGGAGCCGTTCATCCTGCGGGAACCCGGCTCAGGCACGCGCCTGACTGCGGAACGATTCTTCGCGGCACGCGGCATCACACTGAAAAACCGACTGGAAGTGGGCAGCAACGAAGCCATCAAACAAACCGTGGCCGGTGGGTTGGGGCTGGCCGTGTTGTCCGCAACCACTGTGGTGTCCGAGTTGGCGCTGCAGGAACTGGTGATGCTCGACGTGGTGGGTTTTCCACTGATCCGCAGCTGGCACGTCGTGTATCCGCAGGGCAAAAAACTGTCTGCCGCTGCCGTAGCGTTCAAAGACTGGATGTTCGAACACCGGCCTGGGACGGTGCCGCACGCCGCTGGATGAGCACCTTGTCGATCCGGCGCCCTTCCAGTGCTTGCACTTCAAACCGCCAGGTCTCCCATTCCACTGAATCGCCCTGAGCCAGCAAATCGCCTGCAATGGTCTGCATCAGCCCGGCCACGGTGTTGTAGCGGGCCTTGTCCTCGTCGGGGAGTTCGTCCAGATCGAGGCGGGCCTTCAGTTCCTGAGCGGGCATGGCGCCGTCCACCATCCACGATCCATCTGGCTGCTGGATGGCCCAGGCATCCACCGCCGTTTCGGGCGACAACTCGCCGGTGATGGCCTCCAGCATGTCCAGGGGGGTCAGCAGACCCTGCACCTCACCGTATTCGTCCACCACAAACACCATCCGGGTGGCCTGCGCTCGGAACTGCTCCAGAAGTTCCATGCCCGACAGCGTCTCAGGCACAAACACCGCAGGCTGCATATGCTCCTGCAGTTGGTCGTGAACGGGCTCGCCTGCCTTCTGGGCCGCTCGCAACTCCATGATGCGTGGCACGTGAACCACCCCGACCACATCGTCCAGCCCTTCGCGGCACACGGGGTACCACGAATGCCCCGTGCGCCAGGCCTTGTCCAGCGCCTGTGCCAGGGTGTCATTCGCCTCCAGCCACTTGATGTCGGCGCGGGGCCGCATGATGGACGCCAACAACCGGTCATCGAGCAAGAACACGTTTCGCACCATTTGGTGCTCATGCTGCTCGATGATGCCTGCGCCCACGCCCTCTTCCAGGCTGGCCTCGATTTCTTCTTCCGTGACGTGTTGGACGGCGTTGGTGTTGATGCGCATCAAGCGCAGCACGCCCTGAGTGGTGGTGCTCAACAGGGCAACAAATGGCCTGGCACCACGCGCCACCCAGTCCATGGGACGCGACACGACACGCGCAACGGCTTCCGGATACAACTGGCCGATGCGCTTGGGCACCAGTTCGCCAAACACAATGGTGACGAACGTGATGACCACCACCACCACGGCTGTGGCCGTGACCTCCGCGGTGCCCTGCGTCAGCCCCCAGCCCAGCAATGCAGTGGCCAGTCCGCCGCTGAAGGCGGCCTCACCCACGATGCCGTTCAGCATGCCGATCGAGGTGATGCCCACTTGGACCGATGACAGAAACTGCGTGGGGTTTTCCAACAGCTTCAGGGCTGTTTGCGCCCCCTTGTCGCCAGTCTCGGCCAAGGCCAACAGCCTGGCCTTTTTACTCGATGCCAACGCCAGCTCTGACATGGCAAACGCGCCATTCAGCAGTGTGAGAAAGATGATGAGAAGGACATCCATAATTTGGGCATGGCACTTTACATGATTGGCGATGTGCAGGGCTGCAACTCAGCGTTGCAACTCCTCTTGCGCAAGATCGATTTTTCACCCAGCAGGGACACGGCATACCTGCTGGGCGATCTGGTCAACCGGGGACCCGAGTCACTGGCTGTGCTCCGCTGGGCCATGGAAGGTGGCGCCTCCGTTCGTTGCATCCTGGGCAACCACGACCTGCACCTGTTGGGCGTCGTGCACGGTGTGCGAAAACAAGGGCGCAAAGACACCTTGGGCCCCATCCTTGAAGCCAGTGATGCATCCGTGCTGCTGCAGTGGCTGCGGCAGCAACCCCTGGCAAGGCTGGAACATGGCTGGCTGATGGTGCATGCGGGTGTGTTGCCGCAATGGACGGCGACACAAACGGTTGCGCTCTCACATGAGGTTTCAGCAGCCATTGCCGGCTCGGACCATGAATCGTTCTGGGAACTGATGTACGGCAACCAACCGGACCGCTGAACCGACTCCCTGGCCGGGGCCGACCGGCTGCGCGTGGTGGTCAATGCCCTCACGCGGCTGCGGTTTTGTACCGCAGAGGGGCAGATGGAATTCGACAGCAAAGACGAGCTGGGGACACAACCGGCGGGTTACCTGCCGTGGTTTGACGTGCCAAACCGGCAGACCGCCAAACAGCCCGTGGCGTTTGGGCACTGGTCAACCCTGCAGGGGTTGCAACGGCCTGGGCTGCTGGCACTGGACACGGGATGCGTATGGGGAGGTTGCCTGACGGCCGCACATTTCCAGCCTGCAGGCCTCGACGGTCAACCGACACCTCCGGATTGCATCGCGGTTCGTTGCGATGCCGCCCAGAAACCGGGCAAAGACAAGAAGAGCAACAAGGCCCTCAATCGGCCGTGACCTGCTGGCGGGTTTCCATTCTGTCTTGTGCTGCTGGCGCGTCGATGGGTGCGGCAGGTGCGGCCCGCTGAAACAAAGCCGCCACGCGCTTGCGGGGTTTGATGTTGGCGGAAATGGCACGCGCCACCGGCTTGGAAGCTGCTTCCCAACTGGGTTTTCCGTCGGGCTGCGCCGTGCTGGGCTCGTAGGGCTTGTCGAAGAAAGGGTCTGTCGGCGCACGGGAAGCGCCGCGAGGCCGCGACATTGAACGAGACGGACCAGTGTCTGCCGCTGCCTCAGATCGTTCAGGGCGGCGCACCCTGCCCTCATTGCCGCCATCACGCTCGGCGTTTTCAGAGCGCCAGTGGCGCTGGCCATCGTTGATGCGCCCCATGGGTCGGGTGGTGTCGTCGATCTGAAACGGCTGAACTTCTGCCTTGGCGTTGATGAGCTTTTCAATGTCTGCCAACAACCTCGAATCGCTGGGTGACACCAGCGATACTGCCAGCCCTGACGCACCGGCACGACCCGTGCGACCGATCCGGTGCACATAGTCTTCGGCATTGAAGGGCAGGTCGAAGTTGAACACGGCAGGCACATCTTTGATGTCCAGGCCGCGTGCAGCCACGTCGGTACACACCAGCAAATCGACAGCGCCAGACTTGAAGGCTTCCAGCGCCTTCAGGCGCTCGTCTTGTGACTTGTCGCCGTGCAGTGCGGTGGTTTTCAGGCCTTCACGCTCCAGCGAGCGAGCCAGACGGGCACAACCGAGTTTGCTGTTGACAAAAATGAACGCCTGTTTGAGACCACGCTCTTTCAGCACCTGGTGCACGGCACGGCGCTTGTCGTCGTCGCTGACCCCGATGAAACGTTGCTCGACCGTGGATGCCGTGGCATTGGAGCGCGCAACCTCGATGGTGACGGGGTCTTGCAGGTAGCTGTTGGCCAGGCGCTTGATTTCAGGGGAAAAAGTGGCGGAGAACAGCAACGTGGTGCGCTGCTTCGGCAGGTAGCTCAGGATGCGCTGCAGGTCAGGCAGGAAGCCGATGTCCAGCATGCGGTCAGCCTCATCGAGCACCACATATTCAACCTGGTTGAGGACACAGTTTTTGGCTTCAATGTGGTCCAGCAAGCGGCCAGGGGTGGCCACCAGCACCTCGACGCCGGCTTTCAGCTCCAGCGTTTGCGGTTTCATGTCCATTCCGCCAAACACCACTGCGCTGCGCAAATGGGTGTACTTGGCATACAGCTTGACTTGCTGGGCCACCTGATCGGCCAGTTCACGCGTGGGCAGCAGGACCAGAGCGCGCACCGGATGGCGCGCGGGCGAGGTGGAGGCGTTCTCATGCTTCATCATGCGCTGCAGCAGTGGCAGCGAGAAAGCGGCAGTTTTGCCGGTACCGGTCTGCGCAGCACCCATCACATCACGGCCCTGCAACACCACTGGGATGGCTTGGGCCTGGATGGGCGTCATGGATTCGTAGCCCATTTCGGCCACGGCACGTGCCAGCGCGGGGGCCAGCGAAAGTTGGGAAAAAGAGTCGCTCATTGGGGTGTATTGTCGCACCTTGCCTCAAAGGCAAGGGTTCAGGGTGTGGCCAGCGGTGGTTGGCGTGCGCGGTTGACCCACTGTTCGAACTCATCGGCGGGCATTGGTTTGCCGAAAAAATAGCCTTGTGCGTAGTCGCAACCCAGCACTTGCAGTGCACGTCGATTGACCTGTGTCTCCACTCCTTCACCCAAGGTACGCAGGCCCAGTGAGCGCGCCATCTGGATGACGGCCCGGACAATGGCCGCGCCATCGGCGTCCACTGTGATGTCCCGCACAAAAGACTGGTCGATTTTGATTTTGTCCACCGCCAGCCGGCGCAGGTAGGCCAGGCTGGAGTACCCAGTCCCAAAGTCGTCGATGGCCAGTTGAACGCCCCGCCGTTTCAGGCTCAGCAGTGTGTCCATCACTTCTTCCGGCTGCACCATCAATGTCGATTCGGTGAGTTCCAGCTCCAGCCGTTTGGGGTCTGCCCCTGTTTCGGCCAGTGCCTCGGTCACCTGGCGCTCCAGAATGCCTTGGCGGAACTGCAGCGCAGACACGTTGACGGCCATGTGCAAATGACCCAGGCCAGACTCGGACCAGCGGCGCTGCTGCAGACACGCTTCATGCAGCACCCAAGCGCCAATGCCCACGATGAGGCCCGTGGTTTCTGCCTCGGGAATGAAGAGTGCTGGGGCCAACAACCCAAAGCCGGGGCGCTCCCAGCGCACCAGAGCCTCGGCACCCATCACCTCGCTGGTGCTGAGGTTGACCAGCGGTTGGAAGTGAAGGCGCAACTCACCGCGATCGGCTGCACGTGACAGCCCGCCGAGCAAGGCCATGCGGTCGCGCGCGCCTTGGTTCATTTGCTCGGTGAAAAACCGCACGCAACGACGCCCAGACTCCTTGGCCTTGTACATGGCAGATTCGGCGTTGTTGAGCAGTGCATCGAAATCCGTGCCGTCGTTGGGGTACACGGCCACACCCACCGATGCCGACACCACCGCCTCTTGGCCGCTCACCAGGAACGGGTCGGCCAATGCCACCAGCACACGCTGCGCGACGAGCCGCAAGGTCTGGATATCGACTTTGGGCAACAGAAACACAAACTCGTCGCCCCCACGCCGGCTCACGGTCTCCGTTGGGGCTGCCACCTCCACCAGCGCACGGCTGATCTGGCGCAGCAGTTCATCGCCGCCGGCGTGTCCGAGGGAGTCGTTCACCGCCTTGAAATGGTCCAGATCGAGCACCAGCATCGCGAGTTGAAAGCCACCCGCCTGGGCCTGCGCCATCGCCTGCTCCGCCCGATCACGCAACAGCACCTGATTTGGCAAGCCGGTCAGCTGGTCGTAACTGGCCATGCGTTGCATCTTGCGCTGTGCGGCTTTTTGCAGCGACATGTCGGCGAACATGGCCACGTGGTTGAGCAATTCGCCGGTGGCTGGATCGCGCAACACCTGGATGCGCAAGTGCTCGGGGTACACCACACCGCTCTTGCGGCGGTTGAGCACTTCGCCCTCCCAGTGCCCCTCAGACTGCAGCTTGGACCACATGGCCTCGTAAAAGGCCGCATTGTGCGAACCCGATGCCAGCAAAGACGGCGATTGGCCCACCACCTCGTGTTCGGCATAGCCCGTGACACGCTCGAACGCAGGGTTGACGGCAACGATGGTGTTGCGTTCGTCCGTGACCATCAAGGCATCGCCTGTGGTGTCCCACACGGCCGATAGCACCATCAACTGTCGCTCCAGCGCTGGCGACAAGGCCTGGAGGCTGGCGCGAACCCGCCCCCCGGCCATCAACCCGCCGGGCACCAGGCTTTGTGGCAGCGTGTCGGGTGCCGTGTCGTGCGGGTCAGGCGATGGGTGTTTGAAGAGCATGGCCGTTGACCGTCAGGCCTTGGGCAGGGTCACACCCACCTGGCCCTGGTACTTGCCGCCACGGTCTTTGTAGGAGACATCGCACACCTCGTCGCTCTCGAAGAACAGCACCTGCGCGCAACCTTCACCCGCGTAAATGCGGGCAGGCAAGGGAGTGGTGTTGGAAAACTCCAGCGTCACATAACCCTCCCACTCGGGCTCGAAAGGTGTGACGTTGACGATGATGCCGCAGCGCGCATAGGTGCTTTTGCCCAGGCAGATGGTGAGGACGTTGCGCGGGATGCGGAAGTACTCCATGGTGCGGGCCAGCGCAAAGCTGTTGGGGGGAATGATGCAACTGTCGCCATGGAAGTCGACAAAGCTTTTTTCGTCAAAGTTCTTGGGGTCGACCACCGTGCTGTGGATGTTGGTGAACACCTTGAATTCGGGAGCGCAGCGAATGTCGTAGCCGTAGCTGCTGGTGCCGTAACTGATGATTTTTTTGCCATCTGCCTCGCGCACCTGCTTGGGCGAAAACGGTTCGATCATGCCGTGCTGCTCGGCCATCCGGCGTATCCACTTATCACTCTTGATACTCATATCTTGCCCAGGGAAATAGACATCAGATTGTAGGCAAGGCACACCTGCCGGAAAGTCTGTTGCAACACAAAGACCCTGTCAGCAATCAACAGCAAATTCATAGCTTGAAAGCCAATATCAGCAAGCCACAAGGGCCATTCAGGCAATAAAAACTTTCTCGACAACCCGGTCGTCACCCAAAACGATCAGCGCAAACAGCAGCTCTTCCGGGCTGTTGGCTGCTTGTGTGCGGCGGGCCAGGAGCGGTGTGGCCTGCGGATTGAGCACCAGCACATCGCCCTCGCAACCCGGGGCCAGGTTGCCCACGACGCCCTCCAGCCCCAGGGCACGGGCAGCGCCTGCGGTGTGTTGCCACCACAGCTGACCCGGTGTGAGGCTAAGCCCAGGCTTGTGAACCCCGCCCTGCTCCACCGCCATGCGACCCACAAAGTAGGCGGCCTTCATGGTTTCGAACGGCGAGAACGAGGTGCCGCCGCCCACGTCGCTGGCCAGCCCGTGCAGGAAACCCACTCGCTCGGCAGCCTCAAAATCGAAGAAGCCGCTGCCCAGAAACAGGTTGCTGGTGGGGCTGACGGCAGCTGCTGCGCCACTGCTGCGCATCAGTTCCCGGTCGGCCTGGTCAAAGTGGATGCAGTGCGCGTACACCGCGCGGTTGCGCAGCAGGCCAAAGTGGCGGTAAACGTCGAGGTAGCTGCGCGCCTGGGGGTATAGCTGGCGCACCCAGGCAATTTCGTCGCGGTTTTCGGCCACGTGCGACTGGATCCACACATCCGGGTGGCGGGCAGCCAGTTCGCCCGCGCCCTGCATTTGAGCATCGGAGCAACTGGGCGCAAAACGCGGGGTGATGGCGTAGCCCAGGCGATCCACACCGTGCCAGCGAGCAATCAAGGCCTCGCTGTCGATCAGGCTTTGTTCGGTTTCGTCTCGCACGCCGTCGGGCGCGTGGCGGTCCATCAGGCACTTGCCAGTGATCAGCCGCAACCGACGCGCCTGCGCCGCCTCGAACAAGGCCTGGGCAGACTGCGGGTGCGAGGTGGCAAAGGCCAGCGCGGTGGTCACACCGTTGCGCAGCAACTCATCCAGAAACACCTGGGCCACGGCCTGCGCGTGCGCCGGGTCGGCAAAGCGCGCCTCTTGCGGGAAGGTGTAGTTCTCCAGCCAGGGCAACAGGCCCGAAGCGGGGGACCCGATCACATCCACCTGCGGATAGTGCACATGCATGTCCACAAACCCCGGTGCAAGCAGGCGACCCGGCAAGTGTGTGACGACCACCTGGGGATGGCGGTGCAGCACCTCGGTAGCGGGGCCCACATCGAGCACGCGCTGACGACCCTGCGCATCAGGAGCCAGCACCAGGGCGCCATCTGCCTCATAAACCGTGTGGCCATGGTCGTCAAAACGAAGTAGGGCTGCGCGCAGAGCTTTCATGCCAAACAGAATAACGCAGGCCTGAGACCCTTCGGAGGGATGAGGGCTTATCAATTTATTCAATTTCAGGGACAATGCCGGAAAAATCGCTACATTCACGCCATGTCTCGCCCCCCCGCTTCAGCCGTCACCCTTTCTCCCAGCGACACCCTGACCACCCGTGAAGTGGCCACCCAACTGGGTTTGGCAGTCCGGTCCGTGCAACTGATGGTTGACCGAGGCGATCTGCAAGCCTGGAAAACGTCGGGCGGGCATCGGCGCATTTCCCGCGAATCGGTGGCGCAGTGGCTGGCCAAAACCTCGGGTACTGCATCGGCACACCCCGACGCACTGGCCCAACCCAGCGACCTCAGACCGGGGCCGGTGCGACGCAGGTCAACCGACTCGCACAAACCCACTGTGGTGCTGATCGAAGACTCGGCTCACTTTCAGGGCTTGATACGGCTGTTGCTGCAACAGACGCACCCCGATGTGTCGTTGCATGTGGCCAGTGACGCCATCGTGGGCTTGGCCCTGTGCGGCGCGGTACGGCCTGATGTGTTGATCGTGGACATCTTGCTGCCCGGCATCGACGGCGCCACACTCATCGGCAGCCTGCGGTCGCAACGTCTCTTTGACGGCATGCAACTCATGGTGGTGACTTCGCTCGATGCGGAGCAGCGCGCACCCTATGCCTTTGCTTTGGATGGCATTCCAGTGGTGGAAAAACACTCGCTGGCCCATGACCTGCCCAGGGTCCTGACGGGCCAGTTGGCCAAAACACGAGGGCGCGGCGCCTGACAGCCCACTCAGGGGTTCAACTTGCCCAGAACCCCATCGGCCAGCCAGTTCATTGACAGAATCTGTGCATCGGTCAGCGTTTTGCCAGCCGGTATGACCACTTTGCCTGTGTTGTCACGCATGTCTTTCGTCGCATGGAACGGGTGCAACTGGCCTGCTGCGATGTCTTTCTGGCGGGCCAGTACCTCGGTTTGTACGGCCTGAGGCACCTTGGGGCCAAAGGCATCCACGCGCACCATGCCCTCCTTCACACCACCCCACAGGCTGTCGGTCTGCCAGGCACCGCTGCGCACGGCCTGTACGCGGCGGGTGTAGTAGTCGCCCCACTGGTGTGTGACCGCCAGCACCTGGGCATCAGGCGCAGTTTTGCGCATGTCGGAGTGGTACGCCACGGCCAGCTTGCCCCGCTCCTGTGCAGCGGCCATCACGGCAGTGGAACCGGTGTGGAACACCAGCACCTCGGCCCCCTGGTTCATCAGGGTCATTGCAGCATCACGCTCGCGGGGTGGGTTGAACCACTCGCCCAGCCACACCACCCGCACCTGTGCCGCAGGATTGACCGAGCGCATGCCCAGCGTGAAGGCGTTGATGCCCTGAATCACCTCGGGAATGGGAAATCCCGCAACGTAGCCAGCCTGAGAGGCCAGGCGGCCTGCCGCCACACCGGCTAGGTAGCGGCCCTCGTAGTAGCGGGCATTGGCCACTGCCACGTTGGACGCGGTTTTGTACCCGGTGATGGACTCGAACTTGACGTTGGGAAACTCGGCAGCCACCTTGAGCGTGGGCTCCATGTACCCAAAGCTGGGCGTGAAGATCACGTCTGCCCCGCTGCGGGCCAGGTCACGAATGACGCGCTCGGCATCAGGGCCTTCGGCGACGTTCTCCACAAACCGGGTCACCACCTGCGGCGGTTGACCGGGCTTATTCAGCGCAGCCTCGACGGCTTTGCGGGCATCGTCGTGCTGGCGCGTCCAGCCGGCTTCGGTGATGGGCGACACGTACACAAACGCAGCTTGCGTCGGTGGCTTGGGCGCTTGCGCGAGCACTGCAGGAGAAAGAGAAAAGGAAAAACAAGCGGCCACGAACGTGGCTGCGAGGTTTTTGTACATGGTGTTCCTCGACATGGCTTCCGTGAATGAAAATGCCCGCTGGGGAAGCACCAGCGGGCGCCGGATTGTACGGCTGGCCCCGTTCCCGAATCAGCAGTCCCTCACGGAGGCCCCATGGCTTTGTTTGCCCTGTCAGCTCACATTCTTCGCTCGGGTGGCCTTTGTGTGCTGGCGGTTTGTGCACTGTCTGCACCCACGCGGGCCGCACCACCCGACGCATTGGCACATGCGCGCTCGGTGTACGCGGAAGTGAACCAGGGCACCCAACGCATGTCCACTCAACGCTTTCTGGCGCGCGTGCCAGGAACCGAATACACCAGCGAAGTGGTCGCATCGGTTGACAAGGGGCAGGTGCGCAAACTGACAGTGACCGACCCGGACGATTCAGGCAACGTGCTGACCGATCTGTACTTTGACACCGCGGGAGCGCTGGTGTTTGCCCTGCGCACGACCCAGGGCTACACCGCCAGCGGGAAAGTCAAAACGAGCAGCGAACACCGCTTGTACTTCCAGCAAGAGCGATTGGTGCACATGCTCGCCGGCATGACCAAATCACCGGTGGCACCCAACGACCGGTTCGCACAAACCGAAGCATCGACCACACAAAACATTGCCGCAGCTGTGCGCAAAGCGGCACTCGCGCCACCGTCGCCGACAGTGGCCGTGGGCAGCCAGCGCAAGCTGGCCCAAGGAATGGTGATCAGCATGGAGAACGGCGATACAGCCTGCCACATCGAGCTGGTCGATGCAGCGGGCAGAGTCCACCGGGAAATGGCAGACTTTGATCTGTGCGAGGCACCAGAAAAGCTGCTTAACCGCCAGGTAACGCTCAGCTACACCACAGCGACGGTGATGGCAGCCGCCTGCGAGGGCAACACGCGTTGCACCAAAACAGACACTGTGGCGCTGGTCACACGCGCTGTGCCTGCATCCACCCGATCCATTCCTTCGACCCGGCAATGACCCGATACGTTGACCTGACCTATTCCCGCCCCGCACTGCCCGCCGTGTGCGCTTGCCTCGTCATGGCCCTGTGTGCCGTGACAGGCACCGCTGCCTCACAAACGGCGGTAACCGCCAAGGAGCCCAAGTCTTGGTCCACAGCACCAGAAACCAACGTGTTCACCTGCCGCACCGGCAAAAAAACCGTGTCGGTGTGCGTCAGCCCGGATGCTTCAGCCAACAAAGGCTCCGTGCACTACCGGTTTGGCCAGCTCTCCGGTGGGCTGCAGCCCGAAATGACGTTGCCCGAAAAGGCAACGCCACCTCGACTGACTGCAACGGGCGAGACAGCGACTTACGCTGGCGGCGGAGGCAGCTGGTTGCGCTTTAGAAAAGGCTCTTACGCCTATGTGGTGTACACCGGCATCGGCCGCTGGGGCCCCAAAGGCGAGCCTCTGGCGCTGCAGGGTGTGGCCGTCGAACACAAGGGCAAGCTGATGGCCAATCTGCCTTGCCCTGCCATGGATGCGGACGAGTTGGACCGAGACTGGTACACCGCGATGGGCATTCAAGTTGACGAGCAAGACTTTTACTTTCCCAACCCAGAAAAGTAATGTTTCAAGCCCCCAGCGCTTTACCCAATTGAACAGTTCGCTCCAGATTTTCAATCCATTTCTGACGCTGCTCGTCATTCACAAAACTGGCTTCAAAGCTGTTGCGGGCCAACTGGATCACGTCGTCCTGGGTGAGATTCAGGCCCCTCACAGTCTGCTCGAAGTTCGCGTTCATGTAGCCCCCGAAATAGGCCGGGTCGTCTGAATTGACGGTGGCGCACAAACCCGCGTCCAGCAGGCGCTTCATGGGGTGTTCGGCCAAGTCGCGCACCACACACAGCTTCAGGTTGGACAACGGGCACACCGTCAGTGGCACGCGGTCCGCCGCCAGTCGGGCGACCAGCGCCGGGTCTTCCAGGCACCGCACGCCGTGGTCGATGCGCTCGGCCTTCAGCCCGTCCAGCGCCTGCCAGATGTAGTCGGGCGGCCCCTCTTCCCCGGCGTGGGCCACCACACGGAGCCCCAGCTCACGGCAACGGGCAAACACGCGGTCAAACTTCTCCGGCGGGTGGCCCACTTCACTGCTGTCCAGGCCCACACCGATGAAACTTCCCATGTGAGGCAAAGCCGCCTCCAGCGTGGCAATGGCATCCTCTTCACTGAGGTGGCGCAGGAAACACAAAATCAAATGACTGCTGATGCCCAGTTGCACACGTGCCTGCTCGCACGCCCGCTGCAAACCACTGATGACGGCGCCCATGGGCACGCCCCGGGCGGTGTGTGTCTGCGGATCGAAAAAGATCTCGGTGTGAACAACGTGGTCAGCCTGTGCGCGCAGAAAGTAGGCCCAGGCCATGTCGAAAAAATCGGCCTCATGCAGCAACACACTGGCACCCGCGTAGTAGATGTCCAGGAAACTCTGCAGATCGGTGAACGCATAGGCCGTGCGCAACGCTTCCACGCTGGGGTACGGCAAGGCCACCCCATTGCGCTGGGCAAGCGCAAAGATCAGCTCGGGCTCCAGCGAGCCTTCGATGTGGATGTGCAACTCAGCCTTCGGGATGCGCAGGGCCAGTTCAACAGCAGCCAGCGTCTGAGCCGACACGGTGGGTAGGTGTGGTGTGGCAAGGGTCATGGGTCAATTCTCCAATTGCTCAGGGTTCAGCAAACGCCAACCGTCACACCCCAGCGAACCAGGCAACGGCGGTATGCAGCGGAGAGGCGATCAGACGGGCCGTGCACCTCGGGCGGAACGTCGGTATCGACAGAACTGCCCTTGTGGATCGGCAAACGCACCGGGGTTTGCGACTCAACCACCGGGCGGTCCTGCGCGAACACGGCATCCTGAAATGCCCGCAACGATTCGTCGGTGGACGGGTCATTGACGGTAGACATCACAAACCACACGGTGCAAGCTTCGTCATGCACGGGGTTGATGAACAGGGCAATCGCGTTGCGGGGGCCGTCAGGCGCCACCGAATTTTTCTGAAGGGTGGCCGCATACGGCCCCAGCACTGCGTAGTCATAGGCCACAAACTGGCCGCCGTCAGCGCCTGCATAGCCCTGGGGTTGCCAGGCTCGGCAGTTGCTGGCTCTCACGCCTGTGGCCGTCTCTTCAATGTGCCCTGCCTCCACTTGTGCGTGTGCGGCATCGCCCAGCCAGCCGCTGTGCACAAAACCGAAATGACTCATGTCCAGAAAATTCTCCACCAGGCGGGGAGCACTGGTGGCAACCGCGTACGGGCCACACACCACGCTGCGCCAGCCAGGGAGGGAGCCCGGTTCGAACGGAGGTGGCCGGGTCAGTTCATCGGGCAGGGGTGCCCCTGCATCGGGAGCCACCAGCCGCACCCACAACAGGCCATGGGCCTCCTGCGCATCATGGATGCCTGCAGCATGGCCCGGAGGTGGGGTCCAGTCGGGACGGGCGGGGACGAGCACACATTGCCCACCTGGCGCAAATTGCCATCCGTGGTAAGGGCATGCGAGATGCCTGCCGCCACAGTCCGTCTCCACCACCTGCCCCAGCGACAGGCGCGCACCACGGTGCGGACAACGGTCGGTCCAAGCATGTGCCTGGCCCTCCCCGTCGCGCCACAACACCAGGGGCTCACCCAGCAGCGTCACTGCCACTGGGGTTGCCTGCAAGTCAGCAAGGGCCACCACGGGGTGCCAGAGCATGTGTTCCAGTGAAGCTTTCATAGCCAAAGAGCGCACAACAAAATGAAACAGGCTGCCCTGCTTGGTAGGCAGGACAGCCTGTGACGGTTCAACGCATCAGACGGTGATCAGCCGCCGGGCACCTTGCCTTCAACGCCCTTGATGTAGAACTTGATGCCGCCCAGGAACTTGTCGTCGGCCACAGCGTCTTTGGCGAGCACTTCTTTGCCGTCCTGGCCCATGATGGGGCCCTTCCAGATGGAGAAGCTGCCGTCTTTCAGGCCAGCCTTGATACCGTCCACCTTGGTTTTGATGTCGGCAGGCACGTCTTCGGCAATGGACACCATGTCGATGGCGCCTTCTTTCACGCCCCACCACACGGAACCCGTGCTCCAGGTGCCGTTGAGCGCATCACCCACGGCCTTCACGTAGTAAGGGCCCCAGTTGATGACAGCCGAGCCGAGGTGGGCTTTGGGATCATAGGCAGACATGTCGGAGTCCCAACCGAATGCGCGCTTGCCCATCTTGCCGGCGGTTTGAAGCACGGCCGACGAGTCGGTGTTTTGGAACAGCACGTCTGCACCACCGTTGATGAGCGATGTGGCGGCTTCGGTTTCCTTTGGTGGGTTGAACCACTCGCCCACCCAGACCACCTTGGTCTTGATTTTTGGGTTGACCGACTGAGCACCCAGCGTGAAGCTGTTGATGTTGCGGATCACCTCAGGGATTGGGATGGAGCCCACCACGCCCAGGGTGTTGCTCTTGGTCATGCTGCCAGCGATCACACCTGCCATGTAGGCACCTTCGTAGGTGCGGCTGTCATAGGTGCGCATGTTGGGCGCAGTTTTGTAGCCTGTGGCGTGTTCAAATTTGATGCCGGGCGTGTCTGCCGCCACTTTCAGCATCGACTCCATGTAGCCGAATGTGGTGCCAAAAATGACCTTGTTGCCTTGGGAGGCCATGTCGCGGATGACACGCTCAGCGTCGGCACTTTCAGGCACGTTTTCCACAAAGCTGGTGACCACTTTGTCGCCAAACTCCTTCTCGACAGCTTTGCGACCGTTGTCGTGCGCAAAGGTCCAACCGCCATCACCCACAGGGCCGACATAGGCAAAGGCCACCTTCAGCGGCTCGGCCTTGGCAGGCGCAGGCGCGGCAGCAGCGGGGGCGGGCGCAGGTGCTGGCTCTTCCTTTTTGCCACAGCCAATCAGCGTGGCAGAGGCCAGCGCGGACAGCGCAGCCACTTTGAGCAAGGAACGTTTTTGTTGGTCGGTCATGCGAACTCCTGTGAAGAACCGGGGGTTGGGAACAAAACTGTCGACAGAAAAGATTATGGGGCCACGACGCTCAGGACCCCGGGTAAAACGGCTTGCCAATGCTGCTGGGCATGTTCACGCGGATCCATGCCGGGTTGCGGGAAATCAGCGCCAACACCACCACGGTTGCCACATAGGGCAGCATGGTCAGAAACTGGCTCGGCACATTCACACCCGCGCCCTGCAAATGGAACTGCAGCATCGTCACGCCGCCAAACAGGTAAGCCCCCAGCAAAACCCGTGCCGGGCGCCAGGTGGCAAAGGTGGTGAGGGCCAGGGCAATCCAGCCCTTGCCAGCCACCATGCCCTCCACCCACAAGGGGGTGTACACAGTGGAAATGTAGGCACCGGCCAGCCCGCACAGCGCCCCACCAGCCACCACCGCCGCCAGGCGGATGCGGCGCACCGGGTAGCCCAGCGCATGGGCAGATTCAGGGCTTTCGCCCACGCTGCGCAGCACCAAGCCGGTGCGGGTGCGGTACAAAAACCAGATCAGCCCCACCGTCAGCGCCATGGCCACGTACACCATCGGGTGATGGCGAAACAACGCGGGACCCAGCAACGGGATGTCGCCCAGCACGGGGACGGCCCAGGCCGTTTGCTCGGGTAGCCGCGCCTGCACGTAACTGGTGCCAGCAAAGGCCGAAAAGCCCCCGCCAAAAAGGCTCAGCGCCAGGCCGGTGGCATATTGGTTGGTGTTCAGCCAAATCACCAGCACACCAAAAATGGCGGCCATCAGCGCACCGGCCGCCATGCCCGCAGCAAACCCCACCAAAGGGTTGCCGGTGTGCACCACGGCCGCAAAACCGGCCAGCGCAGAGCACAGCATCATGCCCTCGGCGCCCAAATTGACGATGCCCACCTTTTCATTGATGAGCAGGCCCAGCGAAGCGATGGCCAACACCGTGCCCGCGTTGAGCGTTGCGGCCATCAGGAGTGCGTAGGAGTCCATGGAATGGGGTTCCGGTGATGGTTTATTTCACCCACCGCAGGCGGTAGGCAATGAGCGTGTCGCAGGCCAGCAGCGTGAACAGCAGCAAGCCCTGGAACACACCAGTGATGGACTTGGGTAACCCCAGGCGAGATTGGGCCAGCTCGCCGCCGATGTAGAACATGCTCATCAGAATGGCCGAAAACACCATGCCCACCGGGTGCAGGCGCCCCACAAACGCGACGATGATGGCTGCAAACCCGTAGCCGGCTGGCACAAACGGTGTGAGCTGCCCGATGGGCCCGGCCACCTCGAGTGCACCCGCCAGCCCGGCCGCACCACCGCTGACCAGCAGCGCAATCCACAGCGCCTTCCGCGATGAAAACCCGGCATAAAGCGCCGCGGCCGGGGCCAGCCCACCCACCTGCTGGGCAAAGCCCGCGTAGGTGCGGAACAGAAACACCCACAGCGCCACCACACCGGCCAGCGCCAGCAGCAAGCCAATGCTCACACGAGAGCCAGTGAACAACCGGGGGATTTGCGTGACCGCTTGAAAGGTTTTGGTTTGCGGGAAGTTGTAGCCCAGGGGATCCTTCCAGGGGCCGTAGACCATGAAGTTCAGCAACTGAATGGCCACGTACACCAGCATCAGGCTGACCAGAATCTCGCTGGCATTGAACTTGTCGCGCAGCAGCGCCGTCACGCCAGCCCAGGCCATGCCACCCACCACACCGGCCACCAGAATGGCGGGCACGATCCACGGGCCGGTGGTTTTGTCGGCCAGCAGAGCCACGCCACCGGCCGCGATGGCGCCCACGATGTATTGCCCCTCGGCCCCGATGTTCCACACGTTGGAGCGGAAACACACGGCCAGCCCCAGCGCAATGATGAGCAGCGGCGTGACCTTTACCATCAGCTCGCTCAGCGCATAGCCGCTTTTGATGGGCTCCCAGAAAAACACCTGCAGGCCCCGCACCGGGTCTTTGCCCAGCGCCACAAACAGCGCCACACCGATCAGCACGGTGATGACCAGCGCCAGGATGGGCGACGCATAGCTCCACAGCGGCGAGGGCTGGGGCCGGGCTTCAAGCTTGAGCATGGGCCACCTCCGACGTTTGAGCAGCCGGCGTGTCCCACAGCCCCGACATCCACTCGCCAATGCGCTCGACCGTGGCCTCAGCACGGGCCAGACTGGGCGACAGCCGCCCCTTCGCCATGACGTGCAGGCGGTCAGAAATTTCAAACAACTCGTCCAACTCCTCACTCACCACCAGCACGGCGCAGCCTGCGTCGCGCAGGGCCAGAATCTCGCCCCGAATCTGCGCCGCTGCCCCCACGTCCACCCCCCAGGTGGGCTGACTGACGATGAGCAACGCAGGCTTGGCCTCGATTTCCCGGCCAACGATGAACTTTTGCAAATTGCCGCCGGACAGCGACTTGGCCGCCGCCTGCGGGCCTGATGCCTTGACCTTGTAGCGGGTGATGATGTCTTGCGCCTGGTCGCGCAAAAGCCCCAGGTTCAGCCAGCCGGTGCCAGGGGACACCGCCTCGCGACGTGTCAGCAGCAGGTTGTGCGCCAGCCCCAGCGTGGGCACCGCACCCCGGCCCAGCCGCTCTTCGGGCACAAAGTGCAAGCCCAGCTTGCGGCGGTGCGCGGGGCTGAAGGCTGACATGTCGTGCTCGCGGCCCTTGGCGCTGTCGGGTACTGCGGCACCCGCCACAGCACCCACGGCCATGCGCACGCTGCCCGCAGGTGCACGCGGGTCTTCGCCCGACAGGGCGCGCAACAGTTCGCCCTGTCCGTTGCCCGAGACGCCGGCAATGCCCACCACCTCGCCCGCACGCACTTGCAGGTCAATTCCCAACAAGTCGGTGCCAAAGGGGTCGGCCTTGGCCAAGCTTAAGTTGTGCACGGTCAGCACCGCCACCCCAGCTTGTGACGTGCGCGCTGTCAGCGCCGGAGGCTCGGCCCCGATCATCAGACGGCTGAGGGAAGCGTTGCTTTCCTGGCGCGGGTCACACACACCGGTGACTTGCCCGCCACGCAACACGGTGCAGGCAGTGCACAGCTCGCGTATTTCGTGCAGCTTGTGGCTGATGTACAGAATGCTGCAGCCCTGCGACGCCAGTTTCTTCAGCACCACAAACAGCTTTTCAACCGCCTGCGGGGTGAGCACCGATGTGGGCTCGTCCAATATCAGCAGTTGCGGGTGCGTCAGCAGCGCCCGGATGATTTCCACCCGCTGCATTTCTCCCACGCTCAGTGTGTGCACGGGGCGGGCGGGGTCGCAGTCCAAGCCGTATTCGGCGGCAATCTGCGTGATTTGGGCGGTGACTTCAGCCAGGCTCAGGCTTTTGCTCAGGCCCAGCCACACGTTTTCGGCCACGGTCAGCACCTCGAACAGGCTGAAGTGCTGAAACACCATGCTGATGCCCAGCGCCCGTGCCTCTTGCGGGTTGCGGATGTGGCTGGGCTGGCCATTGAACAGCACTTCGCCCTCGTCGGGCTTGACCGCGCCATAAATGATTTTCATCAGCGTGGATTTGCCCGCGCCGTTTTCCCCCAGCACAGCGTGTATTTCGCCAGGCTGCACCGTCAGCGACACATTGGTGTTGGCCACTACACCGGGGTAGCGTTTGGTGATGCCGCGCAACAGCAGCCTGGGTGGAGGTGATGGGTTCACTGACACGTCTCGGGTTAGAAGGGCACCATTATGGGGATTTGCGCAACGACGCTGCCACAGCCTTGATTTGCTCGCGCAACCACCGCGCCGCACTGGAGTGGTGTGTGCGCGGGTGCCACAACTGGTAGTACATCAAGCGGGGAAACGCGATGGGCGGCACCAGGATCGACACAGGCAAATGCCCTGCAAACCGCTCGCAATACTGCCGCCCGGTGGTCAACACCAGCAAGCTTGATGCCACCATGCCAGGAATGAGCCCAAAGTGGGCGCAACGGGTGCTGATGTGGCGCGTCAGCCCTTGCTCGGCAAGGTGGTCGTCGATCACGCCCCGTGCGCCGGGGTGGGTGGGCATGGGTGCAATGTGCTCGGCGGCCAGCCAGTCGGCGGTCGTCCAGCCCCGGCGCACGGCCGGGTGGTTGTGGCTGACCAGACACACCACCTCGTCACCAAACAAACGGCCCAAGTGCAAATCGCCTGCGGGTTGCGGCCAGTTGGCAATGACCACGTCCACCTCGCCTTGCGCCAGCCGGTGCCGATAGTCCGACTGGCCCGACAGCGAATGGATTTCAATGGGGCACAGCGGTGCGGCTTGTTTCACCTGCGCCACCAGTTGGGGCAGAAACAGCGGGTCCAAGTAGTCGCTGGCGGCCACTGAAAACGTGTGTTGCGACGTGGCGGGGTCAAAACCCCGCGCGTCGGAAAACAGGGTTTCGGCACTGCGCAAGATGTGCGCGGCCGGCTCCAGCATGCGCAGCCCCGCCTCGGTGGGCACCATGTGCGAGCCCGATCGCACCAGCAGCGGGTCACCTGCAATGCCACGCAGCCGCTTCAAAGCGCTGCTGACCGCAGGCTGGTGCATGCCCAGGCGGACGGCGGCTCGGGAAACGCTGCGTTCAGACAACACGGTGTGGAGGACCTTGATCAAATGAAGGTCGATCTTGTCGAAGACGGGTTGTGGTGTCATACCAATACGGCCATGCGGTTCATATGGCTGCGGTTATACGCGCTGTGCGCTGTCCCCCTAAGCTGCCGCGCATGAACACAGGCACGCCAAACACCCCATCGCCCGCCCACCCCGTGTTGCGCTTTGTGCACCGGGGCCAGTCAAAGGCCCTGCCCGGCATCGCGCCCCACCGCACCTTGCTGGCGGTGCTTCGCGAGGACCTGGGCTTGACGGGCACCAAAGAAGGCTGCCGCTCGGGTGACTGCGGTGCGTGCACCGTGGTGCTGAGCGAGCCCGACGGCCTGGGCGGCCTGCACCACCGCGCGGTGAACAGTTGCATAGCCCTGGCCCACTCGGCCCATGGCCGGGCACTCACCACGGTGGAAGACCTAGCGACCCCCTCATCTCAAGGGCCAGGCCTGCACCCCGTGCAACAGGCATTGGTGCAACACCACGCCAGCCAGTGCGGCTTTTGCACCCCCGGTTTTGTGATGAGCCTGTACGCCCTGTACCAAACCCGCGTGGACGAGGCGCAGCACAGCGGCAACGCACCGGAGCCCATCAGCCGCGACCAGGCGCTCGAAGCCCTTTCGGGCAACCTGTGCCGCTGCACCGGCTACCGCCCCATTCTGGACGCCGCCCAAACCATGCTGAACGCGCCACTGGCCGTTGGGCAGGGTGCGGAAGTCTTGCGTTTATTAGAGCAAACAAATGAATACCATCAAGCGCCATGTGCACTTTTTTATTCAAAACATTTCATACCCAGTTACCAAGCACCCACCACACTGACCGCGCTGCTGCAAGCCCGCGCCACGCTGCCCCAGGCGCAACTGGTGGCGGGTTGCACCGACGTGGGCCTGTGGATCACCAAGGGCCAGCAAACCCCGGCAGCGGTGATCGACCTCACCCGCACTGCCGAGTTGGCGCAGGTATTCAGCAACGACAGAGGGCTCAGCATCGGTGCCGCAGCCACACTCACCGATGCCTTTGCAGCCTTGGTTGCCACGCGCCCCAAACTGGAAACCTTCGCCAGCCGCTTTGCGGGCCTGCCGGTGCGCAACGCAGGCACGCTGGGCGGCAACGTGGCCAACGGCTCTCCCATTGGGGACAGCATGCCGCTGCTGATCGCGCTGGGCGCCAGCGTGCGCCTGATGTGCTGGAACCCCGACACCCGCCACACAGAAACCCGCGAGCTGCCGCTGGAGCAGCTCTACACCGGCTACCGCCAGAACGTGATGGCCCCCACCGAGGTGCTGACCCACATCCTCGTGCCACCACCCGCCAATGCGGCATTGGCCGGGGCCACACAGCTGCACGGCGAGTGGATGCGCGTGTACAAAATCAGCAAGCGGTTTGAAGACGACATTTCGGCCGTATGCCTGGGCCTGAAGCTGACACTGCAACACGGCATCGTGGCACACGCCAGCGTGGGTGTGGGCGGTGTGGCCGCCACCCCGGTGCGCGCCACCCAAACCGAGGCCGCGCTGACGGGCCAACCCTGGAACGCCGACACCGCCGCCGCAGCCGCGCAGGTGCTGCAGGCCGAGTTCAGCCCCATTTCCGACATGCGCGCCAGCGCTGCCTACCGCCGCCAGGCGCTGGCGGCCTTGCTGCACCGCACCTGGCTGGAAAGCAGCGGTGTGGCACACACCAACCTGGAGCACACCAGCCTGGCCACCCTCACCGGAGCCACCGCATGACCGCCGTCCCGAACGCCCCCCACACCGCCCCACATACCGCCCGTCCCAGCATGGGCACCAGCACGCCGCACGAAAGTGCCGCCGCCCAGGTGGCGGGTGCGGTGCACTATGTGGACGACATCCCCGAAGTGGCAGGCACCCTGCACGCTGCCCCGGTGCTGAGCCAAGTGGCCCATGGCACCCTGCACGGGCTTGATGCATCTGCTGCCTTGGCCCTGCCCGGCGTGGTGGCCGTGCTCACCGCCGCCGACGTGCCCGGCGACCCCATGCTGGCCGCCTTCGCACACGACGAACCCGTGCTGGCCCACGGCAGCGTGCAGCATGTGGGCCAGGTGATGGCTCTGGTGGTGGCCACCGACGTGGACACCGCCCGCCGCGCCGCCCGCCTGGTGAAGGCCCACATCACCCCCCTGCCCGCCGTGCTGCACGCCCGCCAGGCCCATGCCGCGCAAAGCTATGTGTTGCCGCCGGTGCATGTGGCCAGGGGCGACGCTGCGGCAGCCCTGGCCTGCGCCCCACACACGCTGACGGGCAGCTTCGAGGTAGGCGGGCAGGAGCACTTTTACCTGGAAGGCCAAATTGCCTACGCCCTGCCGCTGGAGCAAAACCAATGGCTGGTGCACAGCAGCACGCAACACCCCGGCGAGGTGCAGCACTGGGTGGCCCACGCCCTCGGCCTGGCCCTGCACCGCGTGCGGGTGGAATGCCGCCGCTTGGGCGGCGGCTTTGGCGGCAAAGAAACCCAGGCCGGTCACCTGGCCGTGTGGGCCGCGCTGGCCGCCCAGAAAACCAACCGCCCCGTCAAGCTGCGGCTGGATCGGGACGACGACTTCCTCATCACCGGCAAACGCCACCCCTTCAGCTACGACTACACCGTGGGCTTTGACGACCAGGGCCTGCTGTGCGGCCTGCTGATCACCCAACTGGCGCACTGCGGCTTCAGCGCCGACTTGTCGGGCCCCGTGGCCGACCGCGCCGTGTTCCACACCGACAACGCCTACTTTCTGGAAGATGTGGCCATCAACAGCTACCGCTGCAAAACGAACACCCAGAGCCACACCGCCTACCGGGGCTTTGGCGGACCGCAGGGGGTGATTGCCATTGAAACCATCCTGGGCGACATAGCCCGCCACTTGGGGGCAGACCCGCTGGCCGTGCGTTTGGCCAACCTGTATGGCGTAGACAGTCGCAACATCACCCACTACCGGATGCCGATGGAAGACAACATTCTTTCACCCCTCATCGCACAGCTGGCGAGCACTTGCAGCTATGCAAAACGCAAGGCTGACATTGCCCAATGGAACGCCAGCAGCCCCATCATTCAGCGCGGCATTGCACTGACCCCAGTGAAATTTGGCATCAGTTTCACTGCCACACTGTTCAACCAGGCCGGTGCGTTGGTGCATGTGTACACCGACGGCAGCGTGCTCGTGAACCACGGCGGCATTGAAATGGGTCAGGGCCTGCACACCAAAGTGGCGCAGATCGTGGCCGACGAGCTGGGCGTGCCGTTCGAGCGCGTGCAGGTGAGTGCCAGTGACACCGCCCGCGTGCCCAACGCCTCGGCCACCGCTGCCAGCAGCGGCACGGACCTGAACGGCCGCGCCGCCCAGTTTGCAGCCCGCAACGTGCGCGACAACCTGGCTGCCTTTGTGGCCGGACTGGACGGCTGTGGAGCCGGTGCAGTGCGGTTTTTTGTGAAAGACGGGGCGGGCCACATCGGCACGCCCACCACCATGCGCCGCTTTGACGAGGTGGTGCACGCGGCCTATGCAAATCGCATCCAACTGTGGAGCGACGGCTTTTACCGCACACCCAAAATTCACTACGACAAACACACCCTCACCGGGCGTCCGTTTTATTACTTTGCCTACGGCGCGGCTTGCACAGAGGTGGCCATTGACACCCTCACAGGCGAAAGCCGGGTGCTCGCCGTGGACATCCTGCACGACGTGGGACACAGCCTCAACCCCGCCATCGACATCGGTCAAATCGAAGGCGGCTTTGTGCAGGGCATGGGCTGGCTCACCACCGAAGAACTGGTGTGGGAAGCGCCCGATGCTGCCCGCAACCCCGGAGCCCTCAGCACCAAGGCCCCCAGCACCTACAAAATTCCGGCGGCGGGGGACGTGCCCGAGCATTTCAACGTGGCCCTGTGGCACGAAGCCAACCGCGAAGACAACGTCGGTGGCAGCAAAGCCGTGGGCGAGCCCCCCTTCATGCTCGCCATCAGCGTGTGGGAAGCCCTGCGCGATGCGGTGGCGCAAGCTCGGGCAAAAGCAAGATTGGGCGGACCGTTGGTGCTGGACGCCCCCGCCACCGCAGAGCGGGTGCTGGGAGCCTTGCAACGGCACTAGGGTTAACACCGACCGGTCTGACAGTCGATTGACAGGTGCCCAACGGAGCATACGAGGGCACTCAAAGTGCGCCTCGCCGGCCATGTCTGCCCCCAGTGGACAAGCCTCACATCACACTCTTCATCACATCCAATATGAACAAAAAGATCATTGCTCTGGCCGCGTTGGGCCTTTGCACCGGCTTGGCCCAAGCCCAGTCATCCGTCACCCTTTACGGCGTGGTGGACGTGGCCGTCGAACGCGTCAAAGGAGCCACTTCGGTGATGCGCGTGTCTTCAGGCCAACAGCAAGGTTCACGCTGGGGCCTTCGAGGCGCTGAAGACCTGGGCGGCGGCATGAAAGCCGTTTTTCAGATCGAAAGCGGTTTCAATGCCGACACAGGCACCAGCGGGCAAGGCGGTCGTGCATTCGGACGTCAGGCCTTTGTGGGACTGACCGGCGGGTTTGGCGGAGTGCGCCTGGGCCGCCAGTATTCACCGATGGACGACGTTGCAGGCCTGGTCGGCACCAAGGGCTATGACGTGTTGAGCGTGGTTCCAGTCATTGGCAACGGTGACTACAACCGGGTCAACAACGCGATCACCTATCTCTCGCCCGCTTTCGGCGGCACCACGGTTCAGGCCCAGTACAGTCTGGGCGAGGAACGCGCAAGCACGGACACGAGCAAAGACTTCAACAAGCAAATGAGTGTTCATGCCATTCACACCAGCGGACCTCTGACAGCAGGTCTGAGCCTGATGCGTGTACTGGATGACAACGGAACCGCTGCTGGCAAACAGCCCAAAAACGCCTTGTTGGCCGTGGGCTCCTATGACTTCGGCACCGTGAAGCTCACAGCCTACTTCGACCAGGAAGACAAAGCTGCTGAGAAACTGAAGGTATATGGCGTGTCTGTGGGATTCAAGATGGGTGAAACCACGCTGTCTGCAGGTGTTGCACAGGCCAAGAACGCGAATGGCTCCAGCGCACTCGACGACGCCAAAATCTACACACTTCAGGCCAGCCACAACCTGTCCAAGCGCACAGCGGTGTACGGTCACCTGACCGCCGTATCCAACAGCGGTGCTTCCGCCCTCGGCTTCAACAGCCCCGTGGCTGGAGGCAGCTCCAACGGCATCCAGGTTGGCGTGCGGCACCGCTTCTGACGCGGCATCTCCCCAAGAGGCAAAAGGTCGCGCCAGGCGGCCTTTTGCCTCGCCCCTTCAAAGGGGCTCAAACCTGGAAAATTTCAATAGCTAGATATCCAATACCAATAAGCGTTGGCAGCATTTTTCGCTTGAATACCCTCATCACCAACCCGCGAACAGACGGCAACCCTGACATTTCATACCCCTGGCGCGCTGCGGACCTTTGAGCACCCCGCTTCCAACTTCACCTGAAGCTTGAGTGGTGCGGTTCTTGCTGAATCAGTACATGTTCAATAAACCTTGGCACGCGTATGCGATGCCCCGCTTGCTTTGGTGCCTTGCGGGTGCTTCGGCCGGCATAACCCTGGCCCTGTGGCTGGCCGGCCCCCGGGTGAATCCTTTTTTGCTTGCCTCGTTGGGGGGCTCAGCCGTGTTTTTGTTTGGCCTCACCCAAGCACCTGCGGCACAGCCGCGCGCACTTTTCGGTGGGCACCTGAGCGGCGCACTCATTGGTATTGCCTGCTACCACTGGCTGGGGGACTCATTGCAAGTGCAAGCCCTGGCCGTGGCGTTGACTCTGGCGTTCATGTTGACCACCCGCACTGTGCACCCCCCGGCCGGGGCAAATCCGCTGCTGATGGTTCACCTGCATGCGGGCTGGTCTGCGCTTTGGCAGCCCGTGTTGGTGGGGGTCGGCACGCTGGCCATGGTGGCCTGGGTGTGGAGCCGCTGTTACCCGGGGCTGGCACGCTACCCGGTGGCACCTTGGCAGCCCAACCCACCACACCTGACTTGGGGTGGCTGGGGGGGCTGATCGCAAGCCCGTTGCAGCAGCTTCACCCAAACAAGGGCAACGTGCCCAGCGCAAAGTTTCCGATGTTTGGGAACACCAGCGGCAGCTCACTGGCGGGCACGCCGTACCAGGTGGCCAGGGTGGCGCCCAGTTGGTCGACGCTGGTGGTGGGCAGCAAGCGGCCCTGGCCCACGTCGTCTGGGCCGTTCACTGCCATGGCGGGCAAAGTGCCGTAAAACCGCTGCCCCGCCACTGCACCACCCAACACAAAGTGGTGGCTTCCCCAACCGTGGTCGGATCCATCGCCGTTGCTGGTGAGCGTGCGCCCAAAGTCTGACGCGGTGAACGTGGTCACCTGACTGGCAACACCCAACTCCACCGTGGCCGAATAGAAACTGCTGAGCGCGTCGGACACGTTGGTCAGCAAGCCTGGGTGCTGGGCCAGCAGGTTGTCGTGCAAGTCAAACCCGCCCATCGACACAAAAAACACCTGGCGCTTGGTGCCCAGGGCAGCGCGTGCGGCAATGGTTTTGGCCACCATTTGCAATTGCGTGGCCAGTGGGTTGGCGGTGTTGAACGGGGTGGTCAGGGCCGGCACCGCAGCCAGCCCGGCCGACAACTGCACCTCGGCCTCCACTGCGCGTTTCATCACCCGTGTGTGTTCTGCCTCGAGCCAGTGCGTGCTGGCAGCCTGGGTCAAGGTTTGCAGGGCCTGCGACACTGCCGCAGAACCAAAACTGGTGCCCGTGGTGGCACTGAGTTTGACTGCCCCCGTGCTGCTGACCTGATACTGAACCGCCTGTTGACCAGCCATGAAAACGGCGTTGCCCGACACGTTCATGCAGGTGAATGTGCTGGTGCTGTTCTGGCTCAGGAACAGGTCACCCAGCCGCCCGCCCCAACCCGATGTCGCACCCTCTGCCAGGCTGGACTGCCACACCGACTGCTGGTCGTTGTGGGAAAACAGCTTGGGTGGCAGGGGGACGCTCTTGGCGTTGTATTGCGCCTTCGTTGTGGGCACCACCAGCGGCCCCACATTCAGCACCACGCCCATGCGCCCGGCGTCGAACAATGCTTTGAGCCCTGTGAGCTGGGGTGCAAGGGACATCTGGGTGCCGCTGGGCAAGCCGGGCGTTGCGTTCAACGCCAGCAACTGGTCCCGTGGCGTGGCCAGTGTCCCGCGCAGGCTGGTGTATGCGGCGTGGTTGGTGGCGTCGTACGGCACGACGGTGTTGCCGTGGTCGTTGGCACCGTACAAAAACACGCACACCAAGGCCTTGTAGTCATTGACCGGGCCAGCAGCTGCAGCTTCGCCCATGGCCGCCAGCGACAGCGCCCAAGGGGCAGCGGCACCGGCGGCGGACAACAACGCTCCTCGGCGCAAAAACTCGCGTCTCTGAAGATTGGCCAAACCTTGCGGCACACGGGTGTGGATCGAACGGCTCATGGGGATCTCCGGTTCACTTTTGGGCGATGTACTCGGGCGAGCACAGGATGAGCCAAACCGTGGCCATCACGCGGTTGCGTTTGTTCGTGTCGCTGGTCACCGCCATCGCCGTGACGGCATTCACCACGGTGGCACGGGTGGCAGCAGTGAGCTGCCCCGCCGCCAGCAGCAGGTTGAGCTGGTCAAACAGGGCGCCTGGGTCCGTGGCCAGGGGCACCCAGGGGGTGTAGTCGGCCTTGACCTCGCCCACACCATTGGCCACCACGGTGCGCATCCAGTTGGCATACCCCACCACGGTGGATTCGTTGGTGATCTGGAACTCTGGGGCCAGCAACCCGGCGCTGCCCAGCGATGTGTTGGGGGGCACGTAACCAGGGCGGAAGAAGTTGAACACTGACGGCGAACGCAGCGGACTCTGCCCCAAACGGGTGGATGCACTGCTGGTGTTGCCCACGTTCCACATGCCCAACGGAGAAGTGACCCCAAACGTGTGCGCCCACTGGATCAACCGGACCATGGGCTCGCGCAACTTGCCCCAAGCCGGGCTGGTGTTGGGCATGCGTGCCTCTGTGTCCAGCAACACGGCGCGCACGGTGGCTTGCATGTCACCCCGCACACCCTGGCCGTTGTTGGCAAACACGGCGGCCACGCGGGCCACATAGGCAGGGCTGGGGTTGCTCGTGACGAGGCGCTGGATGAGCTGCTTGCCGATGAAAGGCCCTACGTTGGGATGGTTGGCCAGGGTGTCGAGTGCGGTTTTCAGCTCAGCCACACCATCGGTGCCGGCAGGCAAGTTAACGCCCAAGAACGACTTGGCCTCAGGCGAGTGGCGACTGGCAGTGAACACCATCGGCCGCGCGGCGTGATCGGGCACGTTGCGGTCAAAACGGTCGTAATCCCAACCAGTGAACACGCGGGCCAGGCCTCTGATGTCGTCGGGTGTGTAAGTGTCCAGCGGCACGCCGTTGGTGGTTTTGGGTGTGCCGTCAGCGTTGAGCTGCGTCACGCCCACTGTGAACAACTGCATCACTTCGCGGGCGTAGTTCTCGTCGGGCTCGCGGCCTTTGCCATCGGCTTTCTGGTTGCCGCGCATGTTCAGGTACACACCCATGCCCACGGAGAGGGTCACAGCCTCCAGCAGCTGGCGGTAGTTGCCAAAGGCGTGAGCTTCCAGTGTGTCCATGTAGTTGGCGGCGACCATTCCGCGCCAGTTGACCGGCAAGCCGTCCATGGAAATGACAAAAATTTCGCTCAATGCCAGGGTGACACGTTGGCGCAGGACGTCGGGCGACGACATCAGCTTGCGCCACAGCGTGTTGTCCACGCCCGAAAAGCTGTTGGTGTTGCCAACCACGGCATAGCCATTGGCCACCATCCAGTCCCAATGCGACTGGTCTCTGTGAAGGGCAAACTGGGCGTTGAGCCAACCATCAAAGCCCAGCGACTGCACCGCAGCCACGTCCGCAGCGGTGCCGCCGAAAGACGCTTGCGCCAGGAACCGAGCAGCCTCGGTTGCTGTTGGCGGTATCGCGGGCTGTCCCGGGCTTGGGGCAGGAGCAGGAGGCGCGGGCGCAGGCGTGGTCGCATCCCCACCGCCGCCGCAGGCTGTCAACCCCAGCACGGCAGGGATGGCCACCGCAAAGGGCGGGACGGTGCCCACACAATCAGGGGCCTTGGCGGGCAAGGGACGTGTGGCGGGGCGGGCAGTTGACATGGCGTACTCCTGCCCAAATTACAACAAACACGCGTGACCATCCGTCCCGCTGCAGCCGCCGTTGGTCAGCTGGCAACCGCTGAAAAACAAAGGCGTAAAGTCTGAATGCCATGAACAGCAATGACAGCCTCCCGCCATTGACCACACTGCCTGCCGGCCTTTACCGCCACTACAAAGGTGGCTGGTACGAGGTGCTCCAGACCGTGCGCTGCAGCGAAACGCTGCAAGGCATGACCATCTACCGCGCGCTGTACGGTGACAACGGCACAGAGCAATACGCACTGTGGGTTCGGCCCACCGCCATGTTCAGTGAGTGCGTGCAAGTGGGCGAAACCGCAGTGCCACGCTTTGTGCGGCACGACCCAAGCACTGTGGCCATGTCCGATCTGGACACGGCCCGGGCAGTGGTCTGGATGCTGGGCCAGCGGTTGGAACTGGCGGGCTGACATTGCGCCCACCGCCACCCGAACCAACCACATGCTGCGGCAGAGGCTGCAACGGTTGCGTGTGGGAGGGCTATTTCACTGCCTTGCAACACTGGCGCCAAGATGCGCTGACCTTGCTGTCCGGCGCAATGGCCTGCTGACCCTGTTTCAAGTCCACAACCAAAGGCAATGCATGCTCTACCGCTTCAAATCCCAGGCCACGGCCGACATCGTCATGCTCCAGGCCACAGGCGAGTTATTGCTCAGGATCATGGGCAAAACACCTGAGCCAAAGGGCGTCATCACAGTCGCACAGATGCCGGCTGCTCTGGATGCCCTCGCCCGGGCCGTGGCCGACAGCGAGGCGGCACCAGCCGCCGCACCGGAAGAGGACAGCGACGAGTATGTGCCGGAACGTGACTCTGTTCAGCTTCGACAACGCGCAGCGCCACTGGTGACGATGCTCAAGGAAGCTTCGGCGGCAGGCAAAGACGTGGTGTGGGGAGTGTGACCGGCATGCCCCCATGATGGTCATGCTGAAGCTCTACAAGGGTCTTGAAGGCGGGGACGTGAAAGTGTGGCCCTCGCCCGCACGGTATGGCATCAACCAAGTGGTGAGCACCGTGGTGGCCAAGCTCCTGCTGCCCATGGGGGATGCCATTGCGCTGGTGTACGGGACGGTCATGCGCGACCTGTCGATCACCCCACCAGACCGACATCTTTAAATTTTGCCTCCAGCGCTTTTTGGTATTCAGCTCACAGCTATGGTTTTCAACCTTTCAAGGCAGCCGCCACGAGGTACCCCATGGCCCGCTCGGTATCAGTGGCAGCGGTTCCCAAGCCCGACACCGTGCCCAGCCGGTCAGGCAGGTCTTCATCCTGACTGGCTTTGAGCTTGCCCTCCAGCCGGTCAATCGGTATCTCAATGCCCACGATGGCGCGCAGCATGCCGTCGATGTAGTCGACCGGCGCATCGCTCACCCGCCAGGGCTGGTCTTGGGCCGCCTCTTGGGCGTGGCTAAGCCGCTCCAGCATGACCCGTTTCCAGTCGGCCTCGTGCACCGCACGCGCCACGCCGTGTGCGTGGACCACGGCGTAGTTCCAAGTGGGCACCACTTTGCCGTGCTGGGTTTTGCCGGGGTACCAACCGGGGGTGATGTAGGCCTGCGGCCCTTGGAACACCACCACCGACGCGGTGGCCGCCCCCAGCGTGCGCCACACAGGGTTGGCACGTGCGACATGGCCCACTAGCGTGCCGTTCGGGCCTTTATGGCGGTCCCACCAGAAGGGCAAGTGGTTGATCACCAAACCATCTTGGCCATGGCACACCCAGGTACCCAGCGCGTGAGCGTCGATCAAGTTCAGCGCAGCGGCCGGGTCGGTGAATTGGTGTTCGGGTCTGACGTACATCGGCTGGTCTTCGCTGCTTAAAAACCCGTCCAAACGTGGCGCACCAGCAGCGCGGCCAGCACCCACATGGTCAGGCCAATCAGTCCGTCCAGCACCTGCCAGGCGCGGGGCCGGGCAAACACCGGGGCCAGCCAGCGCGCCCCCACACCCAACGCGGTGAACCACGCAAGGCTGGCAGTGCTGGCCCCCGCCACGAACCAGCCTTGCAACCTGTCGGGCTGCTGAGCGCCGATGCTGCCCACCAGCAGCACGGTGTCCAGGTAAACGTGTGGGTTGAGAAGCGTGAACGCTGCAGCCTGTGCCAGCGCGGCACCCAGGGCCATGGGCGCACCGCCGTCTGCCGCCTGCAAGTGGTTCACCTGCCGCGCGCGGCGCAGCGCCTGCCAGCCGTAATGCGCCAGAAACAACGCACCACCCAGCGCCAGCGCCTGAGCCAACAAGGGCCGATCACCCAGAGCCTGGGCCATGCCCAGCACCCCGGCGGTGATCAGCAGTGCATCGGCCACCGCGCAAAACAACACCACGGGGACCACGTGTTCGCGCCGCAGGCCCTGGCGCAGCACAAACGCGTTTTGCGCCCCAATGGCCACGATCAGGCCCAGACTCAGCACCAAACCCTGCACGAATGCAGGCAAAAAACCAGTTGAAACGTTCATGGGGGCGAAGCTTGCCTGCGCTCACCAGTTAAGACAAACTACATTTCCTACACCCTATGAAGCAAAACTGAATCCATGTTCGACTACGCCTCCCTCTTCGCCCTGGCCGCTGTGGTGCGCGAGGGCAGCTTTGAGCGGGCGGCCCGCGCCCTGCACGTCACGCCATCGGCGGTATCGCAGCGCATACGGCTGCTGGAAGAACGCGTGGGCTGCGCGCTTGTGGTGCGCGGACAACCCTGCACCGCAACCGACACCGGCCGCAGCCTGTGCCAGCACGCTGACCGTGTGCGCCTGCTGGAGCAAGACCTGCACGACAACCTCCCCGCCCTCGCCCCCAGCGGCGTGGCACGCGCCACCTTGCCCATTGCGGTGAACGCCGACAGCCTGGCCACCTGGTTTGCACCCGCCGTGGCCACATTTGCCGCACAGGCCCCGGTGCTGGTCAACGTGGCGGTGGATGACCAGGACCACACCGCAGAGTGGCTGCGCAGTGGTGCAGTTCTGGCCGCCGTGACTGCCCACGCCACCCCGGCCACCGGCTGCAACAGCCGCCCGCTGGGCGCCATGCGCTACCTGGCCGCCGCCAGCCCGGCCTTTGTGGCCCGTCACCTGTCAGCGGGTGTGGATGCATCAAGCCTGGCACAAGCCCCCAGCCTGGAGTTCAACACCAAAGACACCCTGCAAAACCGCTGGGTACAAGGCGTGTGCGGGCAGCATGTGGAACTGCCCAAGCACACCCTGCCCTCGTCCACTGCTTTAGTGACCGCAGCGCTGGCGGGCATGGGCTGGGGCATGCTGCCGGATGCACTGGCCGCGCCTCATCTGGCAAGCGGCGCGTTGGTGGAACTGGTGCCCGGCACACCGCTGGACGTGCCCTTGCACTGGCAGCAGGCACGTGCCACCTCTGCGTGGCTGGACGGGTTGACACGCGAGGTACTGGCTGCGGCGCGTGGGGCGCTCCTTGCAGATGCCTGAATTTCACGCCCCAGTTCAGTGGGACCCACACCCGAGCCAACATCAACACACAGCAAAAGTTATAATTTTGTTATTATTTTTCAAGAGGAATGTGCCATGCTGACCACCATGCGCAAAGTGGGTAATTCCCGGGGGGTTTTGATCCCTGCGGCTTTCTTGGCCTCGTGCCAAATCGAAGACCAGGTGGACATGCAGTTGCAAGACGGGCAAATCGTGATCCGGCCTGTCAAACGCATACCGCGCGATGGCTGGTTCGATCAAGCTGCCGCTGCTACCGCGCATCCGGAAGAAACCGCGGAAACCCAAAACTGGGACAACGCTACCACCGCAGATGACAGCGAGTGGGTATGGTGACGAGGGCGGCCAAGGCTGCTGTACTGCGCGGCGAGGTTTACTGGGTCAACCTAGATCCGACCATTGGCACCGAAATTCAAAAAACTCGCCCGGCATTGGTGGTGTCGCCAGACGACATGAACGCAGCACTGCCCAGGGTCATCATTGCGCCCATCACCAGCGCCGGACAAACATTGGGGTGCCGCCCCGAGGTGGTGTTTCAACACAAGAACGCGCGCATCCTGCTCGACCAACTCCGCTGCGTGGACAAGCTGCGATTGGGCAAAAAAATGGGGCGCATTGAAGACGATGTCTGGCACCCCGTTTTACTGGAAATGTTTGCTTGAATTTGGCTATATCGCTTTTTGGTATTAAATATCAAGCTATAGTTTTTAAAAGCATTGATTTGATGCACAGAGGTCTAAGTCAACTGCTGCCACGCAGTTCTGCCGCCTGACGACGCTCCATCTGGGCAGCCGCCATCAACAGGCTGTGCGATTCGATGCGCAGTGTCAACAAAGCCATTTCGGACAGCAACCCGTGTGTAACGTCACGGGTCACACGTAATTGTTCGTGCAGTTGCGCACTGCCATCGGGCGCCTGGCCGCTGGCCAGAGGACGATCGACCATGACGCTGCTGTGTTGGTACTGGTCCAGCTGCTTCATCCACTCGACCGCCAAGCGGGCCCGCTCCAATGACAGCGTCAATGCAGTCATGTCCGCCGTGCCAAGTGCTAGCAAGTGGTGAAGCACCTGATGGCCTGCCTCGGGCTGCAGTCCAGTGGCAGATGCCGTTGGCGATTGTTGGGAGCGCGTGGTGCTCAAACGCCCCCCCCTTCCCGGGAAACAGCAGCGTCCGTCAAAACGGTGAATGCTGGTGCTGGCTGATCGGCCGGACCAGGTCGACCGAACAGGTAGCCTTGAAACACCCGACACCGGTGCTCCTTCAGGAAGTTGCGCTGTGCGACAGTTTCCACGCCTTCTGCAACCACTTGCAGGCCCATGTTCAAGCCCACGCTGATGATGGATTTCACTATGGCAGCCGCCTTGGGATTGACCAAAGCGCCTTCGAGAAATGACTTGTCAACCTTGATTTCGTCGATGGGCAGCCGCCGCAGATACGACAAAGAGGAATAGCCTGTGCCAAAGTCGTCTATCGAAAGGCCAATGCCCTGAGCGTGCAAAGCCTGCATTTTCTCGATGATGTTCTCTATGTCTCCCGCAAACAGGGTCTCGGTCAGCTCGAGCTTGAGCCACAGCGGGTTGACCCCGGTGGATTGAAGGATGTCGACCACACGCTGCACGTAATCGGGTTGTTGCAGCTCTTTGCCACTGACATTGACCGAGATCGTCAGCAACTCGCGCTCAGGGTCCGCTGACCATGCAACCAATTGCTGGCACGCCGTGCGCAGCACCCAACTCCCCAGTTGGTGAATGAGTCCGCTTTCTTCAGCCAGCGGAATGAAGGTCGCCGGCGGAATCAACCCATATTCGGGGTGCTGCCAACGCACCAAAGCTTCCATGCCAACCCAGCGCCCGTCGTCCGTTACCTGCGGCTGGTACCAAAGCACAAACTGTTCTTTTTGCAACGCGCTGCGCAAATCCACCATCAGCTGAGACCGATACACGAGATCGGCCTGCGATGCCGCATCGAAGAAGCGGAAGGTGTTTTTGCCTGCAGACTTGGCTGCGAACACTGCAAAGTCAGCCCGCCGCATGACATCCACCACGGAATCGGTGTGGTTCGTCAGGGTCACACCCACACTGGCGGTCACATGCTAAGAGCAACTGTCCAATTCCATCCGCTCGTTGATTGCGCTCAAGCATTCCATGGCCATGTGGGTGGCGAGAGCAACGGTATCGCCAGGGCTGTCAACCGTGTTCAGCAACACGCCAAATTCGTCGCCACCCAGTCTGGCCAGCAATCCATGGCCCTGTACCTTGACGGACAACCGCTCAGCAACCTGGCGCAGCAGTTGGTCGCCTACGTGATGCCCGGCCACATCGTTGACCATCTGGAAGCCGTCAACGTCAAGAAACAGCACCGCACCACTGACTCCAAGCCGCTTTTTGGTACCGGCCAGGTGCTTGTCAAGCCGCTCCAGAAATTGCCTGCGATTGGGCAGTTGGGTGAGTGGGTCCTGCAACTCCAGTCGCCGAATGGTTTGGTCCGTAGCCAGCTGGCGAGTGCGATCGGTCATGACTGCCACGTATGCCATGGTCAAGTCAGATTCGCTGCGCACGGTGGACACCCGCAACCACATGTGGCGTTCGCTCCCGTCGGCAGCGATCAGCGGTACATCCCTCTCGACGAATCCCTGGCGCCTGGCACTTTCCCAAAGGGCGAGCCAACTGACCTGACCCTTGGCCGACTCGTCCAACTCGGCAAGTGTCTTGCCCAACAGTTTGTCCGGTGGATAACCCGTCATGCCCACAAACGCCGTGTTGATCTGCTGGACCACCCCCTGGGCATCCAGCACCAACATGCCATCAGACGTTTCAAAAGCACAGGCGGCAATGCGCAGCTGGGAGTGCATGACGCCAAGTTCCACCAGGTGTTGTCTTGCAGCCCGCCGTATGCCCAAAAAGGCTGCAACGACGCACAACACGCCCACACCCATCAAGACCATCACCAACCACCGGCTGGTAGCAAGGGCCTCTGCACGCTGGTGCAACTGAACCGAGAGTTTTGGCAGCAAAACGCCGTACATGCGCGTCAGGTGTGTCATGGCAGCTTGGCCGCTCAACTCGACGTCTTGGCCAGATGTGCTGACGCGTTGCAGAGCGGTTTTCTCCAACAACAGAGACAGGGTCTCAAACGCATCCAACTCGGCCAAAGGAACATCGGCAATAGTGGCCAGATCGGTGCTGCCACGGGTGTGGAGCAAATAGCGCCTGAGTTCGTCGGTGCGGCTGAACAAACCACTGGCTGCCCGCTGCAACTCGGCCAGTCGCGCCCCTTCAGGCAACCCTCCGCCGGCAGACGCATGTATCGCCTGGGCCCACAGCAACACAAAATCGTCCTGAATTTGCGGGAGTGTCAGCATCAACGCCTCCATGAGCGCGTATGTTTGCAGTTCACCATCCAACACCAGTTTGGAGCGCTCCGATATCTCGCGGAACACCGGGCGCGACATGGGTAACCATTCGGCCATGGGCCCCGCGCCGTCCAAACCCCACGCCAACCGGTCAGCCAAAAAGTCCAGCAAAAGAGGTCGAAACTGCAACGGATCGCCCGTGGTGCTCAAGTGCAGCTGCAAGTCCGCCACGGCTGAGTCAAGCGCGGTTGCTTTGCCAGACGGTGATTCGGCCCTTTTGTTGACGGCGCTGGCCAAACCCCTCAGCGCAGCAGCCTGCCTTTCCATGGACACAGGCACCCAGCGCTCAAGCACACCAACGCCGTCGATCTCTGCCGACACAAACGCCACATCTTCATCAACAAACTTCAACGCCACCCACGACGTTGCGCCCATGGCCACGAACAGCGCCAGCACTGACGCAGCGGCCCAACGCTTGATGGCCGCGCTGTAAAGGGAGCGGCCAGCAAAGTGCTGGAATGTTGTCATTGCTTACCCCCTGAATGCACAAAAATCCAGTATCTGACCTGTGCAAACGGGCAACCGGGCACATTGTTCCGTTGTGAACATTGCCGTCCCTTAAAAGACCTGGTCCGCTTTCACGGCAGCCCTGAAATGTTCAACGCGGAACAATTGGCCGGAATGTTGTCAAAGCCCGCCTTGCCCCGAGCAAGCATCCGGCCATAAGATGACCCTCGAGGTGAGACAAGGTGTCACAACCCACGGCAGGGCAACTGCCCTTTGTGATCACCCATCGCTTTTTGACTTGTGTTCATTCATCCATTTATCAGGCATCAGACCTGACTGTGCTCATGGAATTCAACAGCGCTTGGCTCTATTCGTATTTACAACAAATGGGTGTGCCCAGACAGCAGGCGTTTGAAGCATCGACGCACTCCAGAACAAGCGCATTTTCAAAAGAGCAGGCGTTCATCATTGAAGATGCAAGTCTTCGCAGGGGCCTTCACTATCTGGCAGATGGGCTGATGGCCAGCAAACCCGTATCTGAACCGGCGGCATCGAGTGAGGTGCTTTATGTTTCCTCGGCCACATGGTTTGGTGAGGAAAAACTTCTTTCAAATGAATATTTTCCACAGCATCGCCATTTTCTGAGGGATTCGATCATTGTCAGCATTGAAAGAGATGCGGCGCTGGATCTATTGCACACACCTTCCGATTATTCCACCTGCATGTTGGAATGCTCCGGAATTTGGTCATGGCGCAACATTGAAATGTCCTTGGCGCTGAAGCATGGCTCCGCAGCCTTCAGGGCATTGCATGGACTGTGTCATTTGTTTGAACTGATTGATGCACCCAATGGGCATGTGTTCCTGAATGGCTTGTGCAAAACAGAATGTTTTGAACTTCAGTTCAGCCATGACCGATTGGCGGAATTCTGCGAATTGTCCCGCCCGCGCATGACGACAATGCTGACCCAAATGGAGTTGCATGGCATGCTCAGCAAAGGGTACCGCCACATCACACTGCTTGACACAGACCGATGGCGGTGGATGGTCCATGCCATGCGAATGGCACCCCGCGTGCCTTACAAAGCAGATGTGGACGAATTGGCAGGCTTGTGGGCAACCGCATCACCACCCAGCTCTACAGAGCCATTCAATTGGGGGTACCGGCCGCGTTGGAGCCTGAGGCAAACAGACTGGGTGCCCGCATGATCAGGCAGTTCATTCATTTCCTGAAAGATCTTCAACTGAGTCCGGAGGCAATTCAGCAGTTTTCCATGCACACGCGTTACAAAGACGCTGAGTCAGGGCAGGTCATTTCCCGTCGTGGTGAGCCAGCAGATAGTTTGATCTACATTCACCAAGGCCTCATCGGCCTCAGATCACCGCATGAGCCTGACCAGGGGCAGTTTTATTCACTGTATGCGCCGAACACACTGATCAACGAGAACCTTGCATTGGCAAACATACCGCAAGTGGTCAATTTCGTGACGATCACCGAATGCACTCTTGCGTATGTCCCGATCAACCTGTATCACGATGCATTGGCTCGGGAACCCAATTTCCGGCTATCAATGCACAAGTTCTCAGCCACACGCTCCAACCGACTTCGTCTGGCGGAATTTGCGCTCAGAAAGGGATCACCCACATTTCGCATCATGCTGGCCTTGGCATATCATGCAATGATCATCGGCAACGAAATGAGTCTGAGTGAAACAGGCAATCAGATCAAGTCCATTGCACTCAAGTCACCCCACCAATTGATAGCCGAGCTGGCCAACGTGTCGCGCAGCGTATTGCATGAACACCTGAGGGCATTTGTTGCTGCGGGCTTTGTCGAACACAAATACAGGGAGTTGAACTTCCTCAAAACACGGTTGATTTGGTTCAAGTTCATTGAGCGCATCTATTCAACGGGGGTATTCGATGCCAATCTGAACATTGCAGGTGGTTTGGCTTTGATGAACGAGCTGTCAGCGGCCTGCAGTTCGCAAGGTTCCGGCACCGGGTAACGCCAACCGCTTGCCTGTTGCACACAAACCGTGGCGGGCAGACCAGCGCCGCATTCACACCACCAGCATCGCCCGAAAGTCGTTCACATTGGTGTGCGTCGGCCCGGTGACCACCAGATCACCCAAGGGCTCAAAGAACCCGTAGGCATCGTTTCGGGACAGATGGTCAGCCAGCTTCAGGCTCTGGCTGGCAGCACGTGCCAGTGTGTCGGGGGCCACACGCGCCCCGGCGTTGTCTTCCACACCGTCTATGCCGTCCGTGTCTGCCGCCAGCGCCCAGATGCCGGGATGGGAATTCAGCGCCTGGGCCAGGCCCATGCAGAACTCCCCTGCCCTGCCGCCTCTGCCCTTGGGGCTGCCCGGCTCTCGGGGTTTGACGGTGACCGTGGTTTCGCCTCCGCTCAGGATGACGCAGGGGGTTTGAAACGCGGTTTTGCCTTGTGCCGTGCTGCGGGCCAGGGCGGCGTGCACCTTGCCGACCTCACGGCTTTCGCCTTCGATTTCGTCGCTGAGGATGTAGGCGTTCAGCCCTGCGTCGCGGGCGGCCTGGGCTGCCGCCTCCAGGCTTTGCTGGGGCGTGGCGATCAGGTGGGTTTCGCAGCGGGCCAGGCGGGCATCGCCGGGCTTGGGGGTTTCCAGCGTGCCGTTGTGAAGCATTTCGGCCACTGGCGCAGACAGGTCAATGCCGTACCGCTTCAAAATTTGAAGTGCGTTGGCACAGGTGGTGGCATCGGCCACGGTGGGGCCGCTTGCAATCACGCTCACGTCGTCACCGGGCACGTCGCTGATGGTGAGGGTCACCACGCGGGCGGGGTAACAGGCAGCAGCCAGCCTGCCGCCTTTGATGGCCGACAGGTGTTTGCGCACGCAGTTCATCTGGGTGATGTCGGCACCACTGTCGAGCAACTGGCGGTTGATGCGCTGTTTGTCGGCCAGTGTCAGTCCGTCGGCAGGCAAGGTCAGCAGCGATGAGCCGCCGCCGGAGATGAGGCACAGCACCAGGTCGTGCTCGGTGAGTGCTGCGCCTTCCTGGCCGGTGGCCAGCGCCAGGATGCGCTGGGCGGCGGCCAGCCCGGCGGCATCGGGCACCGGGTGGGCAGCTTCGACCACTTCAATGAGTGCGAGCACCCCCTCGGGACGCGGCGGTGTGTGTCCATAGCGGGTGACCACCAGACCCGACAACGGTGCCCCGGGCACGCCGTGGCGCTGGCAGTGTTCTGCCCACAGGGCTTCCACAGCTTGGGCCATGGCCCCACCCGCTTTGCCTGCGCCCAGCACCAAGGTACGGCCTTTGGCTGGATCTGGCGGCGCTGGCAACCATGCGGCGGTGTTGTGCAACGGCAGGGCGCGGGCCACGGCCACGTTGTAGAGGTGGCGCAAGAAGCCCGCTGGGTCTGAAGTGGGGTCGATGGTCATGTGCCGATTGTCTGGCGAACGCGTCAACCCGCCGCGTCTGGCGCAATCGTGTGGTTGGCCATCATCTCCAGGCTGCGGCACAGGGCGGAGTGGTCAGCGCCGCCCAGGCCGTGCGCAGCGCAGCTTTGCATCAGTTGCGCGGCGCTGGCGGTGTGCGGCAAGCTGACACCCAGCGTTTTGGCCCCTTGCAGCGCCAGGTTCAGGTCTTTCTGGTGCAGCTCGATGCGAAAGCCGGGGTTGAAAGTGCGCTTGATCATGCGTTCACCGTGCACTTCCAGAATGCGGCTGGCAGCGAATCCGCCCATCAGCGCCTGGCGCACCTTGGCGGGGTCGGCACCGGCTTTGCTGGCAAACAGCAGGGCTTCGGCCACGGCTTCGATGTTGAGCGCCACGATGATCTGGTTGGCCACCTTGGTGGTCTGCCCGTCGCCGTTGCCGCCCACCAGGGTGATGTTTTTGCCCATGGCCTGGAAAAGCGGGGTGGCGCGTTCAAAGGCGGCTTCGGGCCCACCGCACATGATGGTGAGGCTGGCGGCCTTGGCACCGACTTCACCACCGCTCACGGGGGCATCGATGTAGTCGGCCCCCAGTTTGTTGATGCGGGCCGCAAAGTCTTTGGTGGCCATGGGGCTGATGCTGCTCATGTCGATGACAACTTTGCCTGCCCCTCCGGCTGCCTTGAGCCCCTCGGCCACACCACCGGCGCCAAACAGCACCTCGTCCACCTGTGGTGTGTCGGGCAGCATGGTGATGATGAAGTCGGCGCGTTTGGCCACCTCGGCAGCGCTGGTGCACACGGTGGCCCCGTTGTCGGCCAGCGCAGCTGGCACTTTGCCCCGGGCCCACACAAACATCACGTGCCCTGCAGCTTGCAGGTTGGCGGCCATGGGCGCGCCCATGATGCCCAGGCCGATGAAGCCCACTTTCAATCCACTTTTGGTCATTTTTTTCTCTTTTTCAGATGTGTTTCACAACGTGCAGCCATGCGCGGCCACCCAGCCCAAGCCAGCAACGGTGCCACCGGGGCCTGCGTCTTGCGGCTTGTATTCGCAGCCGATGTGGCCGCGGTAGCCCAGGCGGTCGAGCAGGCCAAACAGGTAGCGGTAGTTGATTTCGCCGGTGCCCGGCTCGTTGCGAGCGGGGTTGTCTGCGAGCTGAATGTGGCCAATGAACGGCAACGCGTGTTTCAGCGTGGCGCCCAGTTCGCCTTCCATGCGCTGTGCGTGGTAGACGTCGTACTGCAAAAACAGGTTGCGGCTACCCATGGAGTGCACGTCGTTGACGATGGCGAGCGCCTGGGGTGTGCGGTTGACAAAAAAGCCTGGAATGTCAAACGTGTTGATGGGCTCCATCAGCAGCTTGATGCCGCGTTCTGCCAGCTTGTCCGCCGCAAATTTCAGGTTGCCCAGCAGGGTGGCGCGGGCGGTTTCATCCGTCACGTCGGCGGGTTTGATGCCGGCCAACGCGTTCATCTGCGGCGTGCCCAGCACGGCGGCGTATTCCAGCGCTGTCAACACACCCTCGCGGAACTCGGCAATGCGCGCCGGGTGGCAGGCAATGCCGCGTTCGCCCGCCGCCCAGTTGCCAGCGGGCAGGTTGTGCAGCACCAGCTTCAGGCCGTGGGCATCGAGCCGGGCTTTGATGTCTTCGGCCTTGAAGTCGTAGGGAAACAGAAACTCCACGGCCTTGAAGCCAGCCTGGGCGGCGGCCTCGAAACGGTCGAGGAACGGATGCTCGTTGAAGAGCATGGTGAGGTTGGCGGCAAATTGGGGCATGGTTTTGTATAAAAAGTGGCTCTGGCGCTTGACTGTATTCAACAGTTAGCTATCAAGTGATTCACATCAATCCAGCAAACCGGCGGCCACCAGGCCTTCGCGGCCTTCTGGGTGGCGGCAGTCAATGGCTTCAAACTCGTTGACCTTGTCGATCTCGGTACCCATGGCGATGTTGGTCACCCGCTCCAGAATGCATTCCACCACCACTGGCACCCGGAATTCGGCCGCCATTTGCTGCGCCTGACGCAAAGCTCCTTGCACTTTTTCGGGGTCGGTCACGCGCAGGGCCTTGCAGCCGAGGCCCTGCACCACGGTCATGTGGTCCACGCCATAGCTGCGCAGGTTGCCTTCGGCATCCTCGGGGATGTTTTGGTTCTCAAACGCCAGTTGCACGCAAAAGTCCATGTCAAACCCGCGCTGGCTCTGGCGGATCAGGCCCAGGTACGAGTTGTTGACCAGCACATGCACATAGGGAATGCGGAACTGCGCACCCACTGCCAGCTCTTCAATCAAAAACTGGAAGTCGTAGTCGCCCGAAATGCCCACCACGGTGGCGTTGGGTTTGGCCACGGCCACGCCCAACGCGGCGGGAATGGTCCAGCCCAGTGGCCCGGCCTGGCCGCAGTTGATCCACTGGCGAGCGCCGTACACGTTCAAAAACTGGGCAGCCGCAATCTGGCTCAGGCCAATGGTGCTGACGTAGGTGGTGTCGCGCCCGAAAACGGCGTTCATTTCTTCGTACACACGCATGGGTTTCATGGGCACTTCGGTGAAGTGGCTCTTGCGGCCCATCACGCGTTTGCGTTCGGCGCAGCGCTCGGCCCACTCGGCAAAGTCAGGCCAGGTACCGGCGGCTTTGCGCGCTTTCACCCCGGCCAGCAACAGCTCCAGGGCCGACTTGGCGTCAGACGCAATGCCATAGGTGGGTTCGAACACCCGGCCAATCTGCGTGGGTTCGATGTCAATGTGGACAATTTTTTTGCCCTTGGTGTACGTCTCCACCGAGCCGGTGTGGCGGTTGGCCCAGCGGTTGCCAATGCCGAACACGAAGTCGCTGGCCACCATGCTGGCATTGCCGTAGCGGTGGCTGGTTTGCAGGCCCACCATGCCGGCCATCAGCGGGTGGTCGTCGGGGATCACGCCCCAGCCCATCAGCGTGGGCACCACGGGCACCCCGGCGGCTTCGGCAAAGGCCTTGAACAGGTCGGCCGCGTCGGCGTTGTAAATGCCGCCACCGGCCACCAGCAGGGGTTTGCTTGACGCAGCCAACAGGTCCAGCGCCTTGTCGATTTGTTTGGCGCTGGCGGTGGGCTTGTACACGGCCAGGGGCTCGTAGGTTTCGGGGTCGAAGTCGATTTCGGCCATCTGCACGTCAAACGGCAGGTCGATCAGCACCGGGCCGGGGCGGCCAGAGCGCATCAGGTGGAACGCCTGCTGGAACACGCGGGGCACCAGCGCGGCCTCACGCACCGTCACGGCCATTTTGGTCACGGGCTTGGCAATGCTTTCAATGTCCACCGCCTGAAAGTCTTCTTTATAGAGCCGCGCCCGCGGGGCCTGACCGGTGATGCACAGAATGGGAATGCTGTCCGCAATGGCCGAATACAGGCCGGTGATCATGTCGGTGCCCGCCGGGCCGCTGGTGCCAATGCACACCCCGATGTTGCCGGCACGGGCGCGGGTAAAGCCCTCGGCCATGTGGCTGGCCGCTTCCACGTGCCGGGCCAACACGTGGCTGATGCTGCCGCGTTTTTTCATGGCGGCGTAAAACGGGTTGATGGCCGCACCCGGCACACCAAAGGCCTGCAAGGCCCCCTCTTTTTCCAACACACACACGGCGGCTTCGGCTGCGGTCATACGGGTCATGGCAAGTACTCCTTGGGGTTTTCAAAACAACTGGAGCCGACTGTAGAAAACAAACCCAAAATCTGGAATGGCACTGCCAATCGTGTTTTTCTATACTTTCAGTACGCAATCAACCCCAGAGGCACACCATGGACCGTTTCAAGGAGATCGAAGCCTTTGTGCAGGTGATGGAGCACGGCAGCCTGGCCTCGGCAGCCCTGCAGGAAGGCATCACCCCGGTGATGATGGGCAGGCGCATTGACGCGCTGGAGCGCCGCCTGGGCACCAAACTCATGCACCGCTCCACCCGGCGGCTGGCGCTCACCGAAGAAGGTGCGAGTTTTCTGGACGAGTGCCGCCGCCTGCTGGCGCAGTGGCATGCAGCCGAGGCCAGCGTGTCGGCCCAGCGGCATGAGGCCACAGGGCACCTGATCGTGTCGGCCCCGGCGGCCTTCGGGCGGTTGCATGTGGCCCCGCACGCACCCGGTTTTCTGGCGGCCAACCCGGCGGTGCGCATGTCGTTCAACCTGTCCGACCGCGTGGTGGACACCGTGCGCGAGGGTTACGACCTGGCCATCCGCATCGGTGGCGAGATCGACCCCAACTTTGTGGCGATCAAGCTCGCCGCCAACCAGAGGGTGGTGTGCGGCACCCCGGCCTACTTCGCCCAGCACGGCACCCCCCAGGCGCTGGACGACCTGGCCCAGCACAACTGCCTGGCCTTCAACCTGCAGGGAGGCCAGCAGCGGGGCTGGTACTTCCAGCAACACGGCAAAACCGTGACGGTGAAGGTGCAAGGGCGGCTGGACTGCAACGATGGCGAGCTGCTGCACCGCTGGGTGAGCGAGGGCCTGGGCCTGGGCTGGCGTTCCACCTGGGAAATCCAGAGCCAGTTGGCACGCGGCGAACTGGTCACCGTGCTGGACGACTTCGCCCTGCCCGCCTACGACATTCTGGCCGTGTACCCGCAGCAGCGGCATGTGCCGGCCAAGGTGCGGTTTTTTGTGCAACACCTGAGGGCGGTGTATGCACAGCCAGGTTACTGGGTGGCCTGAGGGCGCTCCCGCATCCACACATCGAACTCGGCTGCGGGCATGGGGCGGGCATACCAATAGCCCTGGGCATAGTCGCATCCGGCCTGCAACAACAACTTGTTCTGGGCTTCGGTTTCCACGCCCTCGGCCACCACCCGCATGCCCAGCGCATGAGCCATGGCGATGATGGCGTGGCACAGCGCCAAGTCGGTGGAGTCAGGCTGCAGGTTGCGCACAAACGACTGGTCGATCTTGATGAAGTCGATGTCCAGCTTTTGCAGGTAGTTGAGCGACGAATATCCTGTACCGAAGTCGTCCAGCGACAGGTCGATGCCCGACGCCCGCAGGCTGGTCAGGTGCTGTGTCACAGCCGGACTGGTGTCGAGCAGCAGCCCCTCGGTGATCTCGATGGCAAGCGCTTTGCCAGGCAAGCCCAGCTCGGTGAGCAAGTCCATCCACGAGCCTTTGAGCGCTGCCTTCTGGTGAAACTGAACAGGGGATTTGTTCACCCCGACCTGGAACTCAGGGTCAAACGTTTGCCGCCAGTGCCCCACCTGAACAGCGGCCTGCCGAAACACCCAGTCACCAATGTCCACAATGAGTCCGCTGCTTTCAGCCACAGGAATGAACTCTGACGGCCCCACCAGACCCCGGGTGGGGTGATGCCAGCGCAGCAGGGCTTCGGCCTTGTACACGCGCCCGCTGTCCATTGCCACCACTGGCTGGTAGTACACCTCGAACTCCTGGCGCTCCAGGGCACACCGCAAGTCGGCGTCCAGCCGCAAACGGGTTTGTGCCGCTTCCTGCATTGCCGCCGTGAAGAACCGGTAGCGGTTGCGCCCGGCGCCTTTGGCTGCATACAGGGCCTGATCGGCGTGCTTGAACAGGGCCTCCGGTGTGTCGCCGTCGGCAGGGCAGAGCGCCACACCAATGCTGGCCGAAACAAACACATCGCCAGCACCCACGGCAAACGGCCCGCTGAGTGCGGACAGCACGGCTTGCAGGCGCTGCTGCAAGGCCAATGGCAGTTCAGCGCCGTGCTCCACATCGGTGAGCAGCACCGTGAATTCGTCACCACCCATGCGGGCCACGGTGCCCGTGGGCCCAATGCAGCCCTGAATGCGGCGGGCCGCTTCCACCAGCAACACGTCGCCGCAATCGTGCCCCAAGGTGTCGTTGACTTCTTTGAAGTGGTCGAGGTCGATGAACATCACCGCCAGCGGGCGGTTCAACTGATCGGAGCGATGGAGCTCATGCTCCAGGCGGTGGCGCAACAGGCGACGGTTGGGCAGGCCAGTGAGTGCATCGAAGTTGGCCTGTCGCCAGATGACCTCCTCGGCCTGTTTTCGCTTCGAAATGTCGGTGTGTGTGCCGATCACCCGCAGCGGCTTGCCAGCCGCGTCGCGGCTCACGACCATCCCACGCGTCAGGATCCACTTCCACTGGCCATCTTTGCACTGGACCCGGTGCTCGTTCATGTACGTCGGGGTCTGCCCCTCGAAATGGGCTTCGCGGTCGCGCAGCATCTGCGCCACATCGTCGGGGTGGGTGCGGCGGTCCAGCTCGGCGGCCGCATCGGGCAACTCGCCGGGCTCAAAACCAAACATGCGCAAGAGGTTGGGTGACAGAAACTCCCGCCCGCTGTCCGGGTACCAGTCCCACACGCCATCCCCGGCCGCCTCCAGGGCCATGCGCCAGAGCGCTTCGCTGTCAGCCAGGTTTTGCTGGGCCTGGACACTGGCCGTGACGTCTTCCACCGTGCCCTCGTAGTACAGCACGACACCCGCACTGTTTCGTATGGTGTGGGCGGTTTCGCGCACCCAGATGCGCTCGCGGGTTTTGTGCCGGTACACCTCCGACACGAAATCCACCACGTGCCCCTGGCGGGCCATGAGGTCCTTGAACTCCTGGCGCCGGCTGGGCAGCACGTACCAGCCTTTGTCCAGCGCCTGGGTACCTGCCAGCATCTCGGCCTCACTGGCATACCCGTTCAGCCTGACCAGTGCTGCATTGGCGCGCAACTGCACCCCGGCAGGCGTGGTGCGGTAGGCGCCGATGGGCAGCAGCTCGAACAACGTGGACAGCGTGTCGTGGGTCATGTGCCAGGTGGGGTCAGAGGGCAGAGCATAGTCGTTTGAACCTGCGAGGCAGCTTGCAAAACCCTTTCCATCCGCAGCGCTTGATGCAAGAAATGCCTGCTTTGACATAAAGTGTGGGTATGACTGCGCCCAGGCCACGCATCCTTGTCATTGACGACACCCCGGTGAACCTGAAACTGCTCAAACTCTCCCTTGACAAAGAGTTTGACGTTTTCACGGCCACCTCGGGGGCCGAAGGCTTGGCCATGGCACGCGAGCACATGCCCGACCTCATCCTGCTCGACGTGTTGATGCCCGAAATGGACGGTTTTGAAGCCTGCAGGCTCATCAAGGCGGACCCCGTGCTGCAAGCCATACCGGTGATTTTTGTCACCGGCCAAAGCGACACCGAATCGGAAACCACTGGCTTGCTGCTGGGTGCTGCCGACTACATTGCCAAGCCCATCAAGGTGGGCACGGTGCGCCAGCGCATCCGCAACCTGCTGGAGCGGGAGCAACTGCGAAAGCAGGTCGAGGCCCAGCGCGACCAATTGGCTGAACAAATACAGGCACGTGCACAGGCCACCGAACAACTCCGCCTGGCGGCCAGCGTGTTCACGCACGCACGTGAGGGCATCACCATCACCGACCGCCACGGCCTGATCATTGACGTGAACGATGCCTTCACGCGCATCACCGGCTACACACGCGACGAGGTCGTCGGACGCAACCCGAACATCCTCAACTCTGGGCGGCAGGACAAACGGTTTTACGCCGAGATGTGGGACACCCTGGCCCGCGAAGGGCACTGGTACGGCGAAATTTGGAACCGCCGCAAAAACGGTGAGGTCTACGCCGAAATGCTCACCATCAGCCAGGTGACCGATGCCCAGGGCCAGGCCCAGCAGTACGTGGCCTTGTTCTCGGACATCACCGCCACCAAAGAGCATCAGAACCAGCTCGAGCACATTGCCCACTACGACGCCCTCACCAACCTGCCCAACCGCGTGCTGCTGAGCGACCGCATGGGCCAGGCACTTGCGCTGGCCGCGCGGCGCAAACAGTTGTTGGCCGTGGCCTATGTGGACCTGGACGGGTTCAAGGCCATCAACGATGCGCACGGACATGAAGTGGGCGACCAGATGTTGCTGGCATTGGCGGGCCGCATGAAGCAAATGCTGCGTGAAAGCGACACCCTCGCACGCCTGGGGGGCGACGAATTTGTGGCGGTGCTGGTAGACCTGCAGGACGCCGCTGACAGCGTGCCCACACTGAGCCGCCTGCTCAGCGCAGCCAGCCAGCCTGTGCAACTGGGAGAACTGCAACTCAAGGTATCTGCCAGCGTGGGCGTGACGTTTTACCCGCAAGCCGACGACGTGGACGCAGACAAGCTGCTGCGTCAGGCCGACCAGGCCATGTACCAGGCCAAGCTGGCCGGCAAAAACCGATACCACGTGTTTGACGACGCACAAGACCGCAGCGTGCGGGGCCGCCACGAGAGCCTGGACCGCATACGGCAGGCGCTGGTGCAGAACGAATTTGTTCTGTACTACCAGCCCAAGGTCAACATGCGCACCGGCGCCATCATCGGGGCCGAGGCGCTCATACGCTGGCAACACCCTCAGCGCGGCCTGCTGGCACCCGCCGTGTTTTTGCCGGTGATCGAAGACCACCCTTTGGCGGTGTCGGTGGGTGAATGGGTCATACAGACAGCGCTTCTGCAACTGAGTGAATGGCACCGTGCGGGTCTGCGCATTCCGGTCAGCGTGAACGTGGGCGCCCGCCAACTGCAGGACGACGCATTCGTGAGCCGCTTGTCCGGCTTTCTGGCCGACCGCCCGGAGATCGCCCCCGGAGATCTGGAACTGGAGTTGCTCGAAACCAGCGCCCTGGAAGACGTGATCCATGTGTCCAAGGTGATCACCGCCTGCCAGGCCATCGGTGTGGCGTTTGCGCTGGATGACTTTGGCACGGGGTATTCCTCCCTCACCTATCTCAAGCGCCTTCCGGTGAGGCAACTCAAGATTGACCAGAGCTTTGTGCGAGACATGCTCGATGACCCCGATGACCTGGCCATTCTGGAGGGTGTGATCGGCTTGGCCGGCGCGTTTGGAAGGCACGTGATTGCAGAGGGTGTTGAAACCACCGAGCACGGCCACATGCTGCTGCAACTCGGCTGCGAATGCGCCCAAGGCTATGGTGTGGCCCGACCGATGCCCGGGCAAGACTTCCTGCAGTGGGCTGCCGCCTGGCGCCCGCACCCCGCCTGGCACAACGTGCCCGTGCTGGACAAAGACCACCGCCCGGTGCTGTCAGCCTGCGTGGAACACCGAGCCTGGATGCAGGCCATGCGCACACACCTCACCGGCGAACGCGACCAGCCTCCGGAACTGCACCCCGAGCAGTGCCACTTTGGCAGCTGGCTGGCAACGCCCGGTGCCTGGAAGCTGGGTTCACCGGTCGCGCGCCAACGCATTGAAGAGCAGCACCTGCAGCTGCACCAAACTGCGGCGGCCCTGTGCCAGCGGCACAGCGAAGGCGACTGGGCAGGGGCCAAGACAGGCTTGGCCTCACTGGAAGTGACCAGCGACGAACTCATGGCTCTGCTGATGACACTGCTGGCGCCAGCCACCCAGGCCGGCGTCAGCCCGGAACTGGAACCGTGAATTGCCCAGCCTCCGGTAAGCTGGCCGCATGAGCGCAACCTCTACCCTGCTGATCCGCAACGCCCGGTGCATTGCCACACTGGACCACTCCACTCCCGCCCTTGGCCGCGAATTGCGCGATGCCAGCCTGTTCATCCGGGGGCACCGCATTGAATGGGTGGGGTCTGCCACTGAGCTGCCCGCCGACCTGGCGGCGGAACACGCCGCCAACCTTGCCAGCGGGCGCGGCGAAACACTGAACGCCGAGCACCACCTGGTCACGCCGGGGCTGGTGAACACCCACCACCACATGTACCAGAGCCTCACGCGGGCCATACCCGCCGTGCAGGATGCCGAGCTGTTTGGCTGGCTGCGCGGGCTCTACCCCATCTGGGCCGGGCTCACGCCCGAGATGGTGCAGGTCAGCACCCAGGTGGCCATGGCCGAGTTGCTGCTGAGCGGTTGCACCACCAGCAGCGACCACCTGTACATCTACCCCAACGGCGTGCGACTGGACGACAGCATCCACGCCGCGCAGCAAATAGGCATGCGCTTTGTGGCCACACGCGGCAGCATGAGCGTGGGCCAGAGCCAGGGCGGCCTGCCGCCCGACCGGGTGGTGGAAAACGAAGACGCCATCCTCAAAGACACGCAACGCCTCATCGAGCAGCACCACCGCACCGAACACGGCAGCATGACCAACGTGGCGGTGGCCCCGTGCAGCCCCTTCAGCGTCAGCCGCGACCTGATGCGCCTGAGCGCCGAGCTGGCCCGCGCACACGGCACCCGCCTGCACACCCACCTGGCCGAAAACGACCACGACCTGGCCTACAGCCGTGAGAAGTTCAACTGCACGCCCACCCAGTACGCGCAAGACCTCGGCTGGCTGGGCCACGATGTGTGGCACGCCCACTGTGTGAAGCTGGATGACGAAGGCATCAGCCTGTTTGCCGCCACCAAAACCGGTGTGGCTCACTGCCCGTGCAGCAACATGCGGCTGGCCAGCGGCATTGCCCCGGTGCGCAAAATGCTCAACGCCGGTGTGCCCGTGGGGCTGGGAGTGGACGGCAGCGCCAGCAACGATGCGGCGCACATGGTCAACGAAGCCCGCCAGGCCCTGCTGCTGGCACGCGTGGGCCGCGCCCTGCAGCTGCCCGAAACCCGCACCAACCCTGCCACAGGCGAGCAGCGCACCTTTTTCGGCTGCGACCTTGGCCCGGCCGAAATGACCGCGCGCGACGCGCTGCACATCGCCACCCGGGGCGGTGCCCAGGTGCTGGGCCGCGCCCATGACGTGGGCCACATCGCGCCCGGCATGTGTGCCGACGTGGTGCTGTGGGACCTGCGCACACTGGGTTTTGCCGGTGGTGCCGTGCACGACCCTGTGGCCAGCCTGCTGCTGTGCGCCAGCCCGCAGGCGGCCGGGACGGTGGTCAATGGTCGTGTGGTGGTGCGTGACGGCCAACTGGCCACCGTGGACCTGGGACCGCTGCTGGAGCGGCATAACCGCTTGGCGTTGAAACTGGCTGCGCCGCATGGCAACCACTGACAACAGGCCCTCCATCGACGAGCGCGTGTACCTGAACCGGGTGCGCCTGTTTTTCGGGCTCGCCAAGGGAAACATGGCCGGCATTTTTGTCGGCACGGTGTTGATCGGCCTCGTGCTGCACAGTGGCGGCACCTCTGCGAGCGTTCTGGGCGTGTGGGTTGGGCTCATCGCAGCCAGTTTGCTGGCCGTTGTGTTGTATGAACGGCGCGTGCAACGCATCGCCATCACCGTTGCAAACTGCAAAACGCTGCTGTGGACACGCATTGGCTTGGGTGCCTGCATTGCACTCCTGTGGGGCTTGGCTGGCTTTCTGCTGCCCAGTGCGGACACAGAGTTTCAGCACACCTACATATTCATCATCCTGTCCACATTGGTCACGGTCGGCGCGCTGGGTTACTCGGCCATGCCCGCCTACTACCTCATCATCAACGCGGTGAGCCTGGTGCCGCTGTCTGCCAAATTTGCGTGGCAGCTCCTGGTTCTCGGTCACGACTACTACCTGTATCTGCTGGTGGCTGCGGTGGCTTGGCAGGTGGTTGTGATGAAGAAGGCGCTGCAGGTGTCGCGCACCGTCATCAACGAGATTTCAGTGAACGAGCGGTTGACGGATGAGATCACCGAGCACGAACGAACCAAAGCCCTGCTGCAGCACATGGCGCAGCAAGACCCTCTGACCGGGCTTGCCAACCGGGCCCTGTTTTCTGACCGTTTGAACCAGACCCTCGCACTGGCGCAAAGAAACGGCACCCGCTGCGCGCAGCTCTACATCGACCTGGACCGTTTCAAACCCGTGAACGACCAGTTTGGCCATGCCACAGGTGAAGTGCTGCTGAAAGATGTGGCATCCCGCATGTTGGCATGCGTTCGCGAATCGGACACGGTGGCTCGCATTGGGGGTGACGAATTTGTGGTGCTGCTGCGCAACATCGACAACGCCGAGGATGCCCTTCACGTGGCAGAGAAAATCCGCGCGGCCCTGGCGAGTCCGTTTCCCATCGACGGTCGTGACATACGCATTGGTTGCTGCGTGGGCATTGCTGTCTACCCTGAGCATGGGCGCAGTGAAAGCGAACTGTCGGCACGGGCCGATGCCGCCATGTACGCAGCCAAACACGCCGGTGGCAACACCGTCAGGCTGGCCGAGCCGGCCTGAGGGGCACACGCTGCAGGTGTCAGAGCAGCTTGGTCCAAGCGCCCACGTTGTACACCTCGGCGTAACCATTTTTCTTCAGCACCATCTTGGCCATGCCGCTGCGCGTGCCGCTGGCGCAGCACAGCACCACGGGGGCGCCTTTGGGGATCTCGGCCAGGCGGTTGCCGATGTCGCCCAGCGGGATGTTGACCGTGCCCGGTGCGTTGGCCACACCAAACTCGTCCGGGGAACGCACATCGACCAACAGCGCCCCTTTCGCCTTGAGCGCAGGCAGCAGGGCCACCACCCGGCGGGAATTCCACCACTTGTAGCCAAACCAGGCAGCCAGCGCCAGGAAGGGCCAGTAGTTGTTGAATGCGGTTTGAATGTCCATGGTGCTCTCGGTGTGAGGTTATCGGGTATAGCAAAGAATGACGCCAATAAAGCGCTGGAGGCCCATTTGGCTTCTAATTGGTTGCCCACATTGTCCTCGGGTTTGCCATACCCCCGCCAGCAACAGGCGCGGCGCTTGCATACACTGGTGCCATGACACAACCCACCGACTACACCCCTCCCCGCGTCTGGACCTGGGACCAAGCCAACGGCGGCCAGTTCGCCAACATCAATCGGCCCATTGCCGGTGCCACGCACGACAAAGAATTGCCGGTGGGCAAACACCCGCTGCAGCTGTACTCGCTGGCCACGCCCAACGGCGTGAAGGTGGGCGTGATGCTGGAAGAGCTGCTGGCCCTGGGCCACACCGGTGCCGAATACGACGCGTGGCTCATCCGCATTCACCAGGGCGAGCAGTTCGGCAGCGGGTTTGTGGATGTGAACCCCAACTCCAAAATTCCCGCACTGATGGACCGCAGCGGCCCTGAGCCGGTGCGGGTGTTCGAATCAGGCTCCATCCTGCTGTACCTGGCTGAAAAGTTCGGTGCCTTCCTGCCCAGCGGGCGCCAGAAGGTGGAGTGCATGAACTGGCTGTTCTGGCAAATGGGCAGCGCACCCTACCTGGGCGGAGGGTTTGGCCACTTTTATGCCTACGCACCCAGCAAGATGGAGTACCCCATCAATCGATTTGCCATGGAAGTTAAGCGGCAACTGGACGTGCTCAACCGCCGCCTGGCCGAGAGCCGCTATCTGGCTGGTGACGACTATTCCATTGCCGACATCGCCACCTGGCCTTGGTACGGTGCCACGGTCAAAGGGCTGACTTACGAAGCGGGCGAGTTTTTGTCGGTGCACGAATACACCCACGTCATCCGCTGGGCCGACGAGATTGCGCAGCGCCCCGCCGTGCAGCGCGGCCGCATGGTCAACCGCGCCACCGGCCCGCTGGAGCACCAGTTGCACGAGCGGCACGACGCCAGCGACTTTGACACCCGCACGCAAGACAAACTGCAGGGCAAGTGAACCCATGTCGGCTCCCACCCCCTCGTCCACACCGTTCCAACTGGCCATGCCTTCGCCCAGCGGCGAGCAGCTCAAAGCCGCTCGCCAGGCCGCCGGTCTGAACCAGGCGCAGGCGGCGGAACTGATGGGCTACTCGCTGCAAACCGGCAGCCGGGGTGGCCTGCAATCGCGCACCTGGCAGGCGCTGGAAAGCCCGACAGACGACCGCAACATGCAAGGCCCCGTGTTTGCGATGTTTCTGTTGCTCACAGGGCAACACCCGGACTTTGAATTGGCACGCAAAGCGCCTGAGGACGCAGCGTGAACAGCTCCAGCGCCCTGCCACCCGGCGATGTGTCACGCGTCATTCAAATGGCGTGGGAAGACCGCACCACGTTCGAGACCATTGAGCAGCAGTTTGGGCTCAACGAATCAGCCGTGGTCAGGCTGATGCGGCGCGAACTGTTGCCCAGCTCTTTCAAAATGTGGCGACAACGCATGGCTGGCCGGGTGACCAAGCACCGTGCGCTGCGCGACCCGGGCATGCCTTACCGAGACACCCACACCGCCGACCACCGGCGCGCCAACTGCTGACGCATTGGAGCCCGGTGGCTCAAAGGGCTCAGCCCAGGTGCTGACCCAGAAACCTCATGCTGCGGTCCCACGCCAATTGGGCCCAGGCCGCGTCGTACTGCGTGGCGGCTATGCGGGCCGCGCCCTGCGCAGTTTCATTGGCAAAGGCGTGGTGCGCCAAATAGCGGTGGGGCTCGTAACGCACACCGGCCTCGGCCAGCTTGGCGTCCAGTGCATCGACATTGGCAATGGGAAAAGCCTGGTCTTGCGTGGCCCAGTGCGCCATCAGCGGGGCCTTGATGTTGGAGGCATTCACGTATTCCAGCGGTGGCATGCCGTACCACACCACGGCGGCATCCAGCTCCGGCGTCATGGTGGAGGCCAGCAGCGTCAGAGCCCCGCCCATGCAAAAGCCCGTCACGCCGACTTTGCCACTGCCCAGCTTGAGTGACTTGAGGTGCTGCACGGCACCACGAACGTCCTGCCCGGCGGCTTCGCCAAAGTTCAGCCCGTCCATCAGGTGGTGGGCCTCTTCAGCTTCCACCGTGGCCTTGCCCCGATACAGGTCAGGCACCAGCGCGGTGAAGCCTGCGGCCGCAGCGCGGTCGGTCACGCCTTTGATCTGGTCGTTCAGTCCCCACCATTCCTGAATGACCACCAGCGCCCCCACGGGGTTGGCGGCCTCGGCCAAATAGCCTTGTACGGTTTGCCCGTCGGGGCGTTGGAATGAAATCATGTGGCCCATGTGTGTCTCCTGCTGTGATGAATAAGTCGTACAAAGTCGGCTTGAAAACCAAACTGCACGCTATTTTGCGTTGCGCCGCGCCCAGAGGCACAGCGCGACCACAAAGCACCCACGCGTGCCCCTTGCAACACCACCAGGTGTTCAGGTCGCGGACACAGATGGCCAGGCCCACGAAGTCAATGAGTTCTACGACGTCTTTCTGTTGATCAGCCATATCTCGGCGACGAGGCCCGCAGCCAGCAAGAGCGACGCCACCACATCAGCGACCACCACCCTGCCGATGGCCGGGTTGTACCCGCCGACAACCATCGCAACGACGATGAAACTGGCTGCACTGAACAGCCCAACGGTCAACGCCGTGACCCGAAGCCAGGGCAGCGCAATGGCACTCAGCATGAGTACACCCAACACGCCGAACAGCAGTGCCCGGTGCTGCAAAAGAATGGCCGTGTTCGGATCAGTCACTTCTATGCCGTACAGCCGCGCCAGGACTCCCGACCCGGCGACGCCGGGCAAAGGCAACAAGTGAATGATGCCGGCAACCAGCAGCGAGACGATGGAGATGTATTTCATGGGTTTCCTCTGAGTTAACGAAATCGGTCGGCCAGCGTGTGCACAACAGGTGCACACATCACTCGGGCCATTTGGATCGGCGGATGGCTCGTTCAAAGCCCATTCGCCACAGCAGACGGACACGGGTGTCGGGTGCCTGGTCTGCCTGTTGTCGCATCGCCTCGGCCATTTGTTGCACGAAGTCCGTGCGCGGGTAGCGGTCCAGGACAGCCTGTCTCGACAGGGTGTCAATCTCGCCCATCCGCGCCCCCACGACATCCATGGCAGCGGCTTCGTGGAGAAGGTGAGCTTCGACGCCCGCGTCCAGCATGACCCGCGGGTTCATGTGAAGACAGATCGCTTCTTCGACAGCCATGGCACGGGCATCTGCCCAACCATGTTCCTTCAGTAGCAGGTGCGCACGCTGACCGCCCTCAATCGCAAAGCAAGGACACCGCAGGGGCCCTGCCGACTCGTGGGAAGGAAGCAACGCCAAGTCGTGCAACAGGCATGAGATGGCCAGCACCTCAGCGTCAGGCCGCAGGTCATCCGCTTGACCAAGCAGCGCGGCCCACGACCACGTCCTCAGGCTGTGTCGGCACAGCCATAACGGCGTCGATTGCTGCACCAACTCCAACGCACGGGCCACCGTTGACGTGTCGGGCAGTTCGATGCTTTCCGGGTCCAGGCGACTCCAGCGTCGCCGCTGGTTGTCGGACACCGTGTTGGGGGCGCGCAAATGCAGACGCAGCTGGGCGACAACGGTCTGCATGGCCAACCGGCACTGTTCCGCCAACGTCAGACGTCCGCCGCAGGCGCGGCCCCAGGCAGCTGTACCCACTGACGCGCCGCCGGGGTAATCCTGAAAATCGGTGGACGTTTTCACGGCAGGAACCTCAGCATGCGTGAGCACAGCGTTGACGCAAGGCACAACGGCACACTGCCAGCACGGCGCCCGTTGCGGCCAACGGCGGTGAGATGAAAAATGCCCAACCAGATTGTCACAATGTTGGGTTCTGCAACCGCGCCGGTGCCGATGGCTGTGCATCCGCCGATCGCGAAAAGAACAGGACTGTCTTGCATGGAGAACACCCAAAGCGAATTCGATGCGGTCATCATCTCCAGCAAAGACGTTGCAGGCTTTCAAGAATCGCCTGTGTTGCCCCGCATCTGCGTAGGCCCAGCGCGCGCGATGTATGTCGGCCCCGGGCTCGCCCTGTCCCCACACCTGAATGCGGCAACGACCATCGCGGTATCCCTTCAGCAGCCATTTGAGCTGCGGACATGGGCCAAAAAAGGGGGTTGGTCGGATTGGCATTCAGAGTGGGTGAGCGTCATCCCTTCGGAGACCCTGCACCACCTGCAAAGCCGCGGGCCGATGGCCTTTTTGTACCTGGATCCACTCACCGACCGTCGGCACCCGACGACCCAAGTGGAGTTGCTGCACAGCCGCGAGCGACTGCGGCTGGCGGGCCCACAGCTTGGACTCGACGAGGCTTTGTCTGCTTTTGGGCTGACGTCCCAATTGCCTTGGGATGCACGAATTGCACGGGTCGTGCGTGCGATCGAACGTCACCCCGCAGACTTCGACCGCCTGCAGGATGCGGCCGCTCTTGCCTGCCTGTCACCATCTCGCTTCCGCGCTCGCTTCGTTGCAGAGGTTGGACTGCCGTTTCGCCGCTACCGGCTTTGGCGGCGAATGGCAGCTGTGATGCGCACCGTCGCGGCAGGTGGCAACTTGACCGAAGCCGCCCATGCTGCCGGGTTCGCCAGCTCTGCGCACCTCAGCAGCACGTTCAAAAGCATGTTCGGCCTGCCGGCCAGCACGCTGCTGTCGATGGGGGTGGAGATCGATTTGTCCGAAGACGAAGTGGTCGCAGCGCCTGAACACATCCACGCTGGCGTTGCCCACGCGTGGGACGCGCATTGACCAGGCTTCGGCGCTGAAACGCGTATCGTCTCTCGTTGCCACACTCAATTTGGAGCCCCGCTCATGGAAACCTTGATTGCCATAGCCACCGTTGCAGCCATTGCCTGCCTGGGCATCATGAGCCCGGGTCCGGACTTTGTGGCTGTCACCTACACAGCGGTCACCGGCTCACGCCGCAGCGCAGCGGCAGTGGCTGCGGGGGTGGTGCTGGGCAACGGCATCTGGGCTGGAGCAGCACTGTTGGGCGTGGGTGCTCTGTTTGCGCTTTTCCCGTCGTTGTTCCTGCTCATCAAAACCCTGGGTGCGCTGTACCTGTTGTGGCTGGGTGTGGGCTTGCTGAGAAGCGCGCGCAAGCCACTGCCCGAGTCCGGCACGCAATCGGCATCGGGCTCGTGGCTCGGCTACTTTTCAAAAGGCCTGTCCACCACCATGGCCAACCCGAAAGCGGCCATTTACTACGCATCTGCCCTGTCGTCGGCAGCACCGTCCAACGCCAGCTTCTTGCTGTTGCTGGCCATGCTGGCGGCCGTGTTGGTGGTGGCAACGCTGTGGTTCAGTGTGGTGGTGCTGGTGCTGTCAACACCCAAAGCCAGCGCGGCATTCAGGCGTTTCAAGGTGTACTTTGAATCGTTGTTTGGCTTGCTGCTGGTTTCCTTTGGCCTGCGCCAGCTGTTGGCGCGGGTGAACTGACTCATGAGGCCGATGCCCACACCAGCGCCGGCAATGCCCACCCTGCGCCCCAGCAGTTGGTGGCGCACCTCAACGCCACGCTTGCAGCATCAGCAGCTTTGGGCCACGGGTGCGTGCGTTCGCAACTGAGCGAGTGGAGTTCATTATTAATTGAGTAGCACTGAATGACGCCCATCAAGCGTCAGGTGGCACTTTTATGCCTGAATCAGTCTGAAGGCATTGTGGTGGGTGGGGGTGGAGAGTGGGCCTGCCGCGTCAGCAGATAGCCCAGCGGCCCAAACGAACCGGCCACCAACGTCAGCACCACCCAGGGCCACACGTTGCGGCCGGTGGCTTGCGCGTCACGCCACATCCACACCAGCACCAAGGTCAACGCAATGGCCAGATCAACCAGCACCTGGACACCACCCCAGGTCTCAAACTGGCCAGCCAACAGGCCCCAGTAGCCGTGCTGCCAGAGCGCAGCGGCGGTGATTGCGCCCAACAAAATAGCAGTCAGAACCAGAAGGATGCGTTGCATGTGAGCGCCTTGTCAAAACAGCTTGAGTGCAGCCAGTGTTGAGCCACCGGGTCATGCCGGCAATGACCTCGGAGGTAAAGGCGCGCGCGCCGGGTGCGGTTTACGATGGGTGCATGGGCATCGACACCTCAGCCAAGCTTGAAGCAGCCACCAAATCTGCCACCCCACATCAGGCCGTTCCGGCCAGCTTTGGCCAGCACCTGCGCACCTGGCGCTTGCGCCGCCACTTGAGCCAACAGGAGTTGGCGCACAACGCAGACTTGTCCACCCGGCACCTGAGTTTTCTGGAAACCGGGCGCGCCCACCCCAGCCGCGACATGGTGCTGCGCCTGGCCGCGCGACTGCACGTGCCACTGCGCGAGCGCAACCCCATGCTGACGGCGGCAGGTTTTGCCCCCATGTATGGCACGCGCACGCTGGACGAACCCGACATGGCTGCCGCCCAGCAATCTCTGGCCCTGCTGTTGCGCAGCCACGAGCCCAACCCCTCGTTGGTTGTTGACCGGCACTACAACGTGGTGGCCACCAATCGGGCGGTGGACCTGCTCTTGCAGGGAGTGGACCCAACTTTGCTGCAAACACCCATCAATGTGGTGCGGCTCAGCCTGCACCCGCTGGGGCTGGCACCGCACATCGTGAATTTGGTGCAGTGGCGTCAGCACATCCTGGAGCGCCTGGGCGAGCAGTGCGACACCACCGGTAGCCCGCACCTGAAGGCCCTGCTGGATGAGGTGCAGGCCTATCCCCAGCCCGCCGCAATGCCCGGCCCCACACTGGCCCACGAGCACCGGGGCGTGCTGCTGCCGCTGCAACTGCGCACCCCGGACGGGGTGCTGAGTTTCATCAGCACGGTGACCGTGTTCGGCACACCCCACGACGTGACCCTGCAGGAACTGGCGGTGGAATCGTTTTTTGCAGCCGACGAATTCACGGCACAAATGTTGGCGCAGGCCGCCGGGCGGGCCCACAACCCCTGACCCAGTCTCCTGGGTGCAAGCGGCACACCTCAGCCTTCCAGGTCGCCCCCGCGCCGGGCCATGCGCGCACCCACATGCACCTCGCCCCGGGCCTGGGCCAGCTCGGTCTGGCGCTGGCGCTCGGCCAGGTTCGCCTTTTGCTCGGGGGTTTGCAGGTCGTGGCAGTGCGCGCAGCTCACGCCCTTCACGTAGTGGGGTGAGGCTTTGTCGGCTTCGGTCAGCGGCCAACGGCAAGCGCGGCACAGTTCCAGCGGGCCGGGTTTCAGGCCATGGCCCACGCTCACGCGTTCGTCAAACACAAAGCACTCGCCCTGCCAGGTGCTCTGCTCGGGCGGCACTTCTTCCAGGTACTTCAGGATGCCGCCTTCCAGATGGTACACCTCGTCAAAGCCGCGCATTTTCATGAGAGCGGTGGATTTTTCGCAGCGGATGCCGCCGGTGCAGAACATGGCCACCTTGGTTTTCTTGGCTTCGCCTGGGGCTGCTGCTTCGAGTCCCGGCTGAGCGTCCAGCCAGGCGGGCAATTCGGTGAAGGTTTTGATGTTCGGGTTGATGGCCCCTTTGAACGTGCCCACCGCCACTTCGTAGTCGTTGCGTGTGTCAATGACCACCACGTCCGGGTCGGCCAGCAAGGCGTTCCAGTCCTGTGGTTTCACATAGCGGCCCACGGTTTTGTTGGGGTCCAGCTCGGGCACGCGCAGGGTGACGATTTCTTTCTTCAGCTTCACCTTCATGCGGTAGAACGGGTGCCTGTCGCTCCAAGATTCCTTGTGCGTGAGGGTGGCAAGACGCGGGTCGGCATGCAGGTGAGCCAGCACGGCACGCACCCCTGCTTCGGGCCCGGCAATGGTGCCGTTGATGCCCTCAGGCGCCAGCAGCAACGTGCCACGCACCTGCTGCGCCTCGCACAGCGCCACCAGCGGCTCGCGCAGGTTGGCAAAGTCGGGCAGGTCCACAAACTTGTAGAGAGCAGCGGTCAGAAAACGCTGGGGGGGCGTTGCAGGCGAGGTCGGTGTCATGGCTTGAATGATAGGGCGGTTGGCATAGCAAACAATGGCGCCCCTCAAGCGCTGGAAGGCTATTTGGCTTGTGTTTCCGCAAACGCCTGCCTCAATTTGCGCTGCAACGCAGGCAACAAGCGCCGCGCTTCGTCTTCACCTGCCTGGCGGGCACGGTTGAAGAAGGCCTCGCGCGGGCTGGCGAAGTAGCCCATGTCGGGGTGAATCAGAAAGTCGGCCTGAGCCACCTCGGGGTCGATGCGGCTGCGGCGGCTCGCGTCGCGCACCAGCCATTCGGGGTTGACCCCTTCGGGTGCCGAGCCGGGGCGGGCCGACACGTCAATGGCAATCACAAACTGCGCCCCGGCCTCACGGGCTGCTCGAACGGCCACGGGCAGCGATTCGTCGCCGTCTTCGTACTCCGTTCCCTCAATGCCCACGGGCGAAATCACTTTGGGTATGGCGCTGGATGCCCGCACCGCCACGCCCACATTGCCCTGCATGAAAAACACCGGGGCCTTGTCGGCCCGGCGCGTGGCCACCACCACCAGCGGGCGCTTCAGTTGTTCGGCTCGGGTGGTGCTGAGGTTGTCGTTCACGTAGTTTTGCAGTCGCTGGCCGATGATCCAACCCCGATCTGCAAAGGGCGACGGGTCAAACACCGTGAGCGGCCCACCCTCGCGCGACAACTCGTCCATGCGCTGTGCACTGACCCCGTCGGCCCAGAAAGCCCCCAGCAGCGCGCCCACGCTGGAGCCCACCACCAGGTCGGCCTGAATTCCCGCTTCTTCCAGCACCTTGAGTGCGCCAATGTGCGCGTACCCACGCGGCCCGCCGCTGCCCAACACCAAGGCCACGCGCGGCGTTGGCTGAAGCGCTGGCACGGTAGCCAAGGGCACCGGGCTGTCGGGCCCCGTGTGGTTGAACGGGGCGCAGGCCGCCAGCAACACCACGCACCCAGCCACCACACCAGCCCTGGCCAGAGCCCAGGCACGGCTGGGATTGCTCAAACAAGGCACGCTCACGCCGACGCCCCATTGGCCGAGGCGGCCAGCGCCACGCCCATGTGCTGCATGACGTGGGTTTGTGCCTGCGACATCACACGCTCTGACAACGCCAGGTGCGGCAACACGTTGGCCTGCATGATGGTGGCCAGTCCGTGCAACGTGCTCCAGATGAACAGGGCGTCCAGGTCAGCACGCTCGGTTTGGGCGGGCGACCTGCCGTGCTGCTGGCGCAAGTGGTTGCGCAAGATGTCGAATGCGTGCACCGCGTGCTTCACCAGTTCGGGGTGGCTGGCGGGCTCGGGCCAAGGGGTGCCGAACATCAGCCGGTATTCCAGCGGTTTGGCTGCCGCATAGTCCATGTAGGCAAGCCCCATGGCGGCCAGGCGATCTAGGCCGGTGCCAGCTGCTGGGGTCTCAAGCGGGTGAGCGCTGGCATCGAGGTGCCGGGCAAAGTCCACAAAACAGCGCCGCATGATTTCGGCCAGCAAGTGGTCGCGGCTGGCAAAGTGCCGGTACGGGGCCTGGTGCGAAATGTGCAGCTTGCGAGACACATCTCGCATGCTCAGGCCCTCCACACCCTGCTCGGCAATCACCTCACGGGCGGCTTGCAGGCAGGCCTCTTTCAGGTCGGCGGGGCGCTGGTTCGCTGGCGGCATGGGGGCCTGCACATCGGGCATCTGTGGTTGGAAGGGCAACGGTTCGGGTTTCACGGGGTTCAGTTTGGCAGGGTTTACGGGCGGCGTGTCATGCCGCGCATCACCTGGCCCAGGATGCGTACACGCGCCCAGCGCGGCGCGCATGCCAGGCTGTAGCCCAGTACCTTGCCCAGCGTTCCCGGGCGCAGGGTACCGCCGCCGGGCAGTGCATCCAGGCTCTGGCGGGCCACCACACCGGGCGTGTCGGTCTGGCCCATGACCATGCCGGCGCGCTGGGCAAACCCGGTGCCTACGGGGCCAGGGGCCACTGCCAGCACCTGCACACCTGAAGAGGCCCATTCCTGCTGCAACCCCTCGGCCAGGGTCTGCACAAAGGCCTTGGTGGCCGCGTAGTGTGCGGAGCGCGCCACACCCTGAAATGCCACCAGCGAACTCAGCAGCACCAGCCCACCCCGGCCGCGCGCCACCAGCCGCTGCCCCAGCGTCCAACTGGTGGCCGTGAGTGCCGCGCAATTCACCTGCAGCATGTTGAGTTCGGTCTCCAGCGCGTTGGCCAGAAACGGGCCTGCCGTGCCAAAGCCCGCCGCGCACACCACCAGTCCTACGTCCAGACCGGCGGTTTGCTGGTGCACCGAGGACACCCCCTCGGCTGTGCCCAGGTCGACCGACACCACGCGGGTCAACACCCCGTTGGCCTGCGCCAGCTCGGCCGCCAGGCGCTCCAGTTCGGGCTGCCTGCGGGCCACCAGCACCACGTTGAGCCCACGCCGTGCAGCCTCGTGTGCCATGGCACGGCCAATGCCGTCGGACGCACCGGTGACCAAGGCCCACGGCCCGTACTGCTGAACAAAAGGACTGGGCGAGTGATTCACGGTGGGATCGTCCATGGCAAAAGGGCGTGGTAGTTGACGGCGTCAACATGCTATCGCAACAAGTTGACACCGTCAACTTGGCTGACATTGATACACAGGAAAACAGTTGCGCAGTGGCGTGGGCTATGCTGTGCGCGCATCTGAACAATTCACAGGACGACATACCCCATGACCACCCAAGACACAAACACCGGCACGGTGGTGTACGGCACCGAAGACATCTTGATGAGCCTGTGCAACTCGGTCACCAAGGTGCTGAACGTGGCCACGCAAAGCCAGATCCATTACTCTGGCATGGTGCAGCGCATTTCAAAAACCTGCCTCAAGCCCGACATCGGGTGTTTTGTGCTGTTTGACGGCGGGTTTTCGGGGTTGGTGGTGATCAATTTCTCGGCCGCGTCAGCCATGGAAATCTACGAGAGCTACATGGTCAGCATGGGCATGCCCAAAGACGAGTTGGCACATTCGCACACGTCTGACGAAGTGGCCAACGTCATGGGCGAGCTGATGAACCAGGTGCTGGGCGACTTCACCAGCAAGGTGCGCCGCGAGCTGCAAACCCAGATCACGCAGAACCAGCCCAAGATGCTGGTACTGAACAAACAAGTGGTGCTGAGCGTGGACGCCAACCTCGACAAGCCCGAGTCGCGCCGCGTGACGTTCTACACGGCACGCAACCACATCTTCTATCTGGAGCTGGCGATTGACCGCACCGAGTTCATCCGCCTGTACGACTTCGTGCCTCAGGCCGAACTCGAACCCGATGAACTGATGGAGCAGGCCCGCGAAGCCGCCGACAGTGCGCCCATGGTCCCAGCGCCCGCCGCTGGCAACGACACGGACGACCTGCTCAAGTCATTGGGAATGTGAGCACCGCTCAGGCTGCCAGCACTCGCAGCAGCCAGTCGTTCAGGTCAGCCACCTCGTCGGCGCACACCGAGTGTTCCATGGCATAGGTGTGCCATTGCACGGGCTGGCCTAGCGCCAGCAACGCGTCCCGTGCTGCCTCACCCCGGCTGGGCACTACCACGCTGTCGTGACTGCCGTGGGCCAGACACACCGGGGTGCGGACATTGGCCTCGCTGCGTTCAGCTGCCGTGGTATGCGGCAGCGGCAAATAGCCCGACAGACCCACGATGCCCGCCAGGCGCTGCGGTGCGCGAAGGCCCGCCAGCAGGCTCATGGCGCAGCCTTGAGAAAACCCCATCAGCACCGTGCGCTCAGATGTCACGCCTCGCGCCACTTCGCGGTCCAGCAACGCTTGCACCTGGGCTTGCGACTGGCGCAGCCCCGCGTCATCTTCCCTGCGCGGCACATTGGGCTGGGTGCTCGGCGGGTAGATGTCGTACCAGGCGCGCATCACGTAGCCGCCATTGATCGTCACGGGGCGCACCGGCGCATTGGGGAACACAAAGCGCACGGGGCCCACGGCTGACAAGTCCAGCTCCTGGGCGATGGGCACAAAGTCATTGCCGTCCGCACCCAAGCCATGCAACACCACAACACTGGCCACAGGCTGGGCCTGCGGGTTGGGGCCCGTGATGAGTTCGATGCAATCCAGCAGGGCTGTCATGCTTGCGGCTCTTCGTCGGGGCCGGGAGCGCTGGCGTCTGTTGCCCGGGCATTGCGGTGGCCGGGTTTGGCCAGCAGCTCCACATACGCCGTGTCGCCACCGGCCTGGGCCAGGGCGTCCAAAGCCGCCATCAATGCACCGGGGTGCAGCGTTTCGGCGGCTTCTTTGCTGGGGCCAAAGCGGCAGTCAAAGTCCCAAAAATCAATCCCTGCGGGCAGGGGCACGCGACGTTCGCGCTTTTGGTATTTGCGGATGTCGTGCTTCACGGCGTCCAGCACGCGGTCGGGGTGTTTGCCTTCGGGGCGCAGGGGGTAGGTTTTTCGCATGGGGTGATTATGGGTGTGCGTACACTGGCTGCCCTTACCCCAACGGCTACATCCATGCCATTTACCTCCACCGGCCTGCGGCCCGACGTGCTTGCGGCCATGGCCGCCAAAGGCTACCAACAGCCCACCCCCGTGCAGGCCCAGGCCATTCCAGCCGTGCTGGCGGGCCACGACGTGCTGGCCTGCGCCCCCACTGGCTCAGGCAAAACGGCTGCGTTTGCCCTGCCCTTGCTGCAGCGCCTGCTGGAAACCCCCACACCCACACCCAAGGCCGCCCGCGCCCTGGTGCTGGTGCCCACGCGAGAGCTGGCGGTGCAGGTAGGCACCACCCTGCGCGACGTGGCCAACCGCCTGCCCGTGGGCCTGCGCGTGACGGTGGTGTTTGGCGGCGTGTCCATCAACCCGCAAATGCTCGGCTTGCGCGGAGGCACCGACGTGGTGGTGGCCACCCCCGGCCGCCTGCTGGACCTGTTGGACCACAACGCCCTGCGGCTGGACAGCGTGCACACGCTGGTGCTGGACGAAGCCGACCGACTGCTGGACACCGGCTTTGCCGACGAATGGGCGCGCATTGCGCAACTGCTGCCCGCGCGGCGGCAAAACCTGCTGTTTTCTGCCACCTTCGCCCCGGCGGTGCAGGCCCTGGCCGACGGCTTGCTGCGCGAGCCCGTGCGCATCGACGTGGCCCCGGTGGCAGAGGCCGCGCCCGACATCGAGCAACTGGCCATCAGCGTGGACACGCGCCACCGCACACAGTTGCTGCGCCACCTGATCGACACCGAACACTGGAAACGGGTGCTGGTGTTTGTGGCCACACAACACGCGGCCGACATCGTGTCTGAAAAGCTGCGCAAGGCGCGCATCAGTGCCGAGCCGTTTCACGGAGGCTTGAGCCAAGGTAAACGCACCCAGGTGCTTGCCGATTTCAAGCTCAGCCGGGTGCGCGCGGTGGTGGCCACCGACCTGGCCGCGCGCGGCCTGGACATCACCGACCTGCCCGTGGTGGTGAACTACGACCTGCCCCGCAGCGCCGACGACCACACCCACCGCATGGGCCGCACGGGGCGCGCCGGGGCCAGCGGTTTGGCCGTGAGCTTTGTGTGCCCCGACACCGAAGACCACCTGCGCCTGATTGAAAAGCGCCACGGCCTGCAACTCAAGCGTGAGGTGGTGCGCGGCTTTGAGCCCGAGGCCGATGACACCGGTGTGCCGAAGTGCGTGGTTCCCCCGTCAGCCCCCAGGGGGCTGGACCCCAATGGCGGCGTCAAAGGCAAGCGCCCCAGCAAAAAAGACAAGCTGCGCCAAGTGCAAGCCCAGAACAGCAACCCACCCGGCGACAGATAAAGCACTGTAAGTTTTATTGCATAGCAACAAACTCAACACAGTCAAGCGGTGGAAGCACAAAATGCATCAAAACTCAATCGCAAGCCGCATCCATCTGTTTGACCAGCGTCAACCGCCAACGGCCCAACGGCCCAACAATGGCGACATGCAGCCACTGGCACCCGCACACATGCCCACCGTTCTGGTGGTGGACGACACACCCGCCAACCTCACCGTATTGGGCGAACTGCTCAGCCCAACCTGTCGGGTGCGCGTGGCCAACTCCGGCGCCAGGGCTCTGGCTGCAGCGGCCTCAGAGCCGCGGCCAGACATCATCCTGCTCGACATCATGATGCCCGGCATGGACGGCTACGCGGTGATCAACCACCTGCAGGCCGACCCTGCGTTGCGCGACATACCGGTGATTTTTGTCACCGCCATGGATGCCGACGACGACGAGACCCGCGGCTTGCAGCTCGGTGCCGTGGACTATGTTGCCAAGCCCATCCGCCCTGCCATCCTGCTGGCCCGGGTGAACACCCAGCTTGAACTCAAACGGGCACGCGACTGGCTCAAAGACCAGAACGGCCACCTGGAGCGCGAGGTGGCCCGCCGCATGCGTGAGAACGAACTCATCAAAGACGTGAGCGTCAACGCCCTGGCGCTGCTGGCCGAAAAACGTGACAACGAAACAGGCAACCACCTCACACGCACACAGGAATACGTGGCAGCACTGGTGCGCCAGTTGGCCACCCACCCGCGTTTTGCTGATGCTTTGCAGGAGCCCCTGGGCAGTCTCATTGCCAAGGCTGCACCCCTGCACGACATCGGCAAGGTTGGGATACCCGACCAGATCTTGCTCAAGCCCGGCAAGCTCACGCCGCAAGAGTTCGAGATCATGAAAACCCACGCCCAGATAGGCGCGGATGCCTTGCAAGAAGCCATTGCCAGGGTGGTGCAAGCCCGCGACCCCGGCACCCACCAGGCCACCGACGAACCGTCGCTGGCGTTTCTGGCAGTGGCCCAGCAGGTGGCCCGCAGCCACCACGAACGCTGGGATGGCACCGGCTACCCGCAGGGGCTTTCGGGAGAAGCCATTCCGGTGGCGGCGCGCCTCATGGCGCTGGCCGACGTGTTCGATGCACTCACCTGCCGCCGCCATTACAAGGCCGCGTTCACGCTTGAATCAGCCGAGCGCATCCTGTGCGAAGGGCGGGGCACACATTTCGACCCCGACGTGGTCGACGCGTACTTTGCCATCCGCAACGAGTTCATCCAGATTGCGCACAGCTTCGCCGATGACCCGGCCCGACACCTGCTGCCTTTTGCGCTGCCCACCAGCGACACAACACCATGTCAAGCCAACCCACCTCTCAGCCCACTGCCAGACACTCCGCAGGCCGATTGACCCCTTGGTGGCGCCTGGTCTGGGGCGCGTGCGCTTGTGTGGCTGCCACCGCAGCCATGGGCCAGTCGACCCCTGGCCAGGGGGCCTTGCCGGCTGGCAGTGCAGCGTCGGGGGGTGTTGGTGCCACGCCGCAAGTGGTTGAATTTGCCGAAATCAAGGCCATGCCACCCTTGCTTGCCCAACTGCGCAAAGGTGGCTACGTGCTGTACATGCGGCATGGCAACACCAACAACGACATACCTGACCAACCCCAGCTGGACCTGTCCGATTGCAGCACCCAGCGCCCGTTGAATGCACAAGGCCGCGCAGTGGCCAAGCAGGTGGGTGAGGCCATTCGGCGTGCGCGCATTCCCGTGGGCGAGGTACACGCCAGCCCGCTGTGCCGCACGCGCGAGACCGCCCAACTGGCGTTTGGTGCAAAAGTCAAAACCAACCCGCTGTTGATGTACACGGCGCACCTCACTGCGGCGCAAAAAGCCCCCATCCTGGCCCAGACCCGCGCGCTGTTGTCGGCCCCTGTGGCCAAGGGCACCAACCGCGTGCAGGTGGCGCACGCACCCAACATGGCCGACCTGATCGGCTATTTCGTCAAGCCGGAAGGCACCGTGGTGGTGTTGCAGCCGGAGGGTGACAACCGCTTCACGTACCTGGCCAGCATCCACCCCGACATGTGGGCCCGCCTGCTGCGCTGACGCAGCTCATCCCATCGCCACGCGCTGCGCACCGGCCACCGGTCGAGGTCACTTTTCACCATTGCCATGTCCCTGCCTGCCTACGCCCTGAAAAGCCGCATCACCCTGATGCTGCTGTTTTTCGTTCCCACGCTGTTGCTGGAAGGCGGGTTGGCCGCCTACAGCCTGCATTCATTCAGGCAAATCGAAGCCCGTCAGTCAGCCACACAGCAGTCCATCGAGCGTCAACTGACGACCATCAGCCGCCTCACCGCACTGGGCACCGACATGCTGCAGACGCACGGCAAATTGCGCGAAATGCTCTCGCTGGCTGAGAAAAAGCAGCTGAGCGAAGCGCAGGCCTACCTGTTCCACACACAGGTGGTCGAGCGACTGTCCCAACACGGCCCCACCGAAGCCTGGCTGCGAAACCAGGGCACTGAAATGGGCGGCGGTGCCCAGAACGATCTGGCCCACTCAATGGACGTGTTCCAGGCCTACCGCAAGTTCTTGCTGATGGCCACCGACATCGTCGCCATACAGCCCTCACTGGCGCAACGGTATTCCCGCCAGTCGCTTGACGAATACATGGCCTTTGCTGAGCACACCCAGGCGCTGGCGGTGGCCATCACGGCCGAGACCACCGAACGGCTGAACCAGATGTCCATTCAGCGGCAAGAGCATTTGCGCACCACCCTGGCCACCGGCATCAGCATCTTGGTGCTGATGAGTGCGCTGTGGCTGCTGGCCACCTACTGGCTCACGGGCAGCCTGGGTCGCGTGGCGTTGGCCATGGGGCAACTGGCCGGCCGCACGGGCTCACCCGCTGCCCAGACCGACTTTGACGACATTGACACCCAGTCCGGTACACCGCTGGCCACGGGCTCAGCACTTCTGGAAGACCCGCAGCGTGAAGCGCTGCAACGGTTGACCCGCGAACCCGTGGCCCTGGTGCGCGACATGGCGCATGCGGTGCTCGCGTTTGACCATTCGGTGCGGTCACGCAAAAAGGCCCAGGAAGCACTGCGCAACGAGCGCCACTTCCTCAAGACCTTGATCCAGGGCTTGCCCGATCTGGTGTGGCTGAAAGCACCCGATGGAAGCTACCTGCAATGCAACCCCCGGTTTGAGCAACTGGCGGGCATGGACGAGGCCAGCTTGCTGGGTCGCACCGATGCAGATCTGTTTCCCGAGCAGGCAGACTTTTTCCGCGAAAACGACCTCCGCGCCATGCAGGCGGGCAAACCCACGGTCAACGAAGAGTGGCTGACCTTTGTCGCTGACGGCCACCGCGAGCTGGTGGAAACCATCAAGGCGCCCATTTACAACGCCGACGGATCGATGCTGGGTGTGTTGGGCGTGGCGCGCGACATCACCGCCAAACGCGCTGCCGAAGAAGCTTACCTCGACAGCCAGACGCTCATGGCAGCCATCGTCACGCAGGCGGCCGATGCCATTGACGTCATCGACCCCGCCACATTGGGCTTTGTGCAAGTCAACCGTGCTGGTGCTGAGTTGCTGGGTTACACCGAAGAGGAGTACCTGCAACTCGGGCTGGCTGGCATACAAGGCAACATGGCTTTGGAAGAATTGCGTCAGGCAGTGCAGTCCATACAGCCGGGTCAGGCGATCGTTTTCGAGAACCAACACCGCCGCAAAGACGGTTCACTGATCGATGTATCTGTGACGGCCAACCGCGTGGTGCTGGCCAACCGCCTGCTGGTGGTGGGCATCTGGCGCGACATCACCCAGCTCAAGGCCAATGAGCGCGAACTCGAGCGCCACCGCCAAGAGCTGGAGGGCTTGGTCGACGAACGCACCTCCGAACTCGTGGCTGCAAGGCTGCGCGCCGAAATGGCCACCACCGAAGCACGCGATACAG
>CAIYQZ010000054.1 GCA_903928495.1 uncultured bacterium | reverse complement strand
GCTTGCTGGTGGGGGTTTTCGCCGTAGCGCAGGTCTTGCAGCTTGATGAAGCGGCCATTGCTTTGCGCGGGAAACAGGGTGCGCACGGGCGCGGCTTCCTGCTCGGGCAGGCCGTTGGACAGGTCGATTGCGGACAAAAAGTCGCTGATGGCAGCGTCGTAATTGCTGATGCGGTTGAAAGCAGCCACGGCCAGTTTGAAGCGGGTGGCATCGCTGACTGCCTTGCTGGCTTTCAGCTCAGCCACCACCTCGGCGTATTGGCTGGCATCGGTGAGCACGGCCACGTCTTTCCAGTTTTTGGCGGCGCTGCGCACCATGGCGGGACCACCGATGTCGATGTTCTCGATGGCATCGGCCAGCGTGCAACCGGCCTTGGCCACGGTCGATTCAAACGGGTACAGGTTGACCACCAGCAGGTCGATGGTGTCAATGCCATGTGCAGCCAGGGCAGCCATGTGCTCGGGCGTGTCGCGGCGGGCCAGCAGGCCCCCGTGCACCTTGGGGTGCAGGGTCTTGACGCGACCGTCCAGCATTTCGGGGAAACCGGTCACCTCAGCCACCTCGGCCACGGGCAGCCCGGCATCAGCCAGCAACTTGGCGGTACCACCGGTGGAAATGAGGCTCACGCCCAGGGCGTGCAACTCGCGCGCCAGGTCAAGAACGCCGGTTTTGTCGGATACGGAAAGCAGGGCTCGCATGGGAATCTTTACGGGGAGTTGAATTGAAAGTGAAATCTTTTTTGGCCTCCAGCGCTTGAATATAGAGCGCTGTCAGCTATACATTTCGCTGCATCATTCGGCCAAGCCGTGCTCCAGCAGTTTTTTGCGCAGGGTGTTGCGGTTCAAGCCCAGCCACTGGGCGGCCCGCGACTGGTTGTGCTGCGCGCGGTCCATCACCATCTCCAGCAGGGGTTTTTCCACGGCCTTCACCAGCATGTCGTGCAGGTTGGTGGGCTCGCTGCCGCCCAGATCGTCAAAGTACACCCGCATGTTCTCGCGCACGCTGTCTTGCAGGTTGGGTTGGGGTGTGGTGCTCATGCGGCCAGTTTCAAAGTTGCTTGCTCGGGCGCGGCAGGCCAGTCGCCCAGCGCGTCCCATTCGTCAAAAAAATCGGTCACGGCAGCCAACTGCGTGTCGCAGGTGGTGGCGGTGTTGATGCGCTGGCGAAACGCCTTGGCCCCGTCGTCGGCCGGGTGTGCAAACGACTGCGCATACCAGCCCAAGTGCTTGCGGGCGCTGCGCACGCCGGTGTTCTCACCATACAGCTCGTAGTGTTCCAACAGGTGGGCCAACATCCAGGTTTTCAGCTCCGTGCGGGTGGGTGGTGCCAGTTCGGCGCCGGTGGCCAGAAAGTGGGCGATTTCGCGAAAGATCCATGGACGGCCCTGCGCCGCGCGGCCCACCATGACGGCGTCGGCCCCAGTGCGGGCCAGTGTGTCGCGCGCAGCTTGCGGGCTGTTGACATCGCCATTGGCCACCACTGGAATGGCCACGCGGCTCTTGATGTGGGCCACCGTGTCGTGCTCGGCAAAGCCGCTGTAGCCCTGCTCACGCGTGCGGCCATGAATGGTGAGCATCTGCACGCCTGCGGCCTCGGCGGCCAGGGCGATGGAGGGGGCATTTTTCGCCTGCGCTGCCCAGCCGGTGCGCATTTTCAGCGTCACGGGCACGCCGTGGGGAGCGGAGGCCCCCACCACGGCTTCCACGATCTGCAGCGCCAGCGCCTCGTCTTGCATCAGCGCCGAACCTGCCCATTTGTTGCACACCTTTTTGGCAGGGCAACCCATGTTGATGTCGATGATCTGCGCGCCCCGGTCGATGTTGTAGCGGGCGGCGTCGGCCATCATGGCCGCGTCGGTGCCGGCAATTTGCACAGCGATGGGGGCGGTTTCACCATCGTGGTTGGCACGGCGCGAGGTTTTCAGGCTGTCCCACAGGTCGGGGCGTGAAGTGACCATTTCACTCACGGCATACCCCGCGCCCAACTGTTTGCACAGCTTGCGGAACGGCCGGTCTGTCACGCCAGCCATGGGCGCGACAAACAGGCGGTTGGGGAGCTGATAGGGGCCGATGCGCATAAAGGAGGAAGGTGCCGCCCGGCGGCGGTCAAGACAACGGCCCGGATTGAATTGCTGAAAAAAGAGGCACGATTGTAGCGGGCACAACCTGCTCTAGACAGAGGCCATGTCACCCCGGCGGCGGCCTCCGCCGGTCGTGCTACCTATACTGAAGCACTCGCATCCCGCCCGCACAGCCCCATCCGATGGACACCTGGATTCCCACCCTCTTGAACCTGTTCAGCCTGCCCGAGGTGGGCCTGAGCACGGTGTTTGTGGTGGCCTTGCTGTCGGCCACGCTGCTGCCCATGGGGTCGGAGCCGGCGGTGTTTGCGCTGGTCAAACTCAACCCCGAGCTGTTCTGGCCCGCCGTGCTCGTTGCAACGGTGGGCAACACGCTGGGGGGCGCCATCAGTTGGTGGATGGGTCTGGCGGTTCACCGCGCAGTGCACAAAGTCAAACCGGCCCTGGAGCGCAGCGCTGCGGAACTGAAAGCGCTGCAATGGCTGGAGCGCTTTGGCCCCAAGGCATGCCTGCTGGCTTGGCTGCCTGCTGTGGGCGACCCGCTGTGCGCAGTGGCCGGTTGGCTGAAACTGCCCTTCTGGCCCTGCGTGGCCTACATGGCGGTAGGCAAGCTGGCGCGCTACATCACCATGACAGCCGGGCTGCTGTGGGTGTTTCCAGGCGCGGTGGCATGAAGCGCATACGCCCCTGGGCACGCTACGCAGTGCGGTCGCCCCGCGCCAACGCACCCGCCAAGTTGCCCCGCGCTCTGTGGGCGCTGCTGCTGGGCAACTTCGTCATTGGCACGGGTGTGATGGTGGTGCCCGGCACCTTGAACGACATCAGTACATCGCTGGGCGTGTCGGTGCCGCAGGCGGGGTTTCTCATCACCGCCGGGGCTGTGCTGATGGGACTGGGTGCACCCACCCTGGCAGCCTTGGTGGCGGGCTGGGACCGCCGCCGCCTGCTGGCGTGGTCGCTGCTGTGGTACGGCGTGCTGCTGGGCGCTTGTGCCTTGGCCCCTGGCTACGACAGCCTGCTGCCGCTGCGCGTGCTGGCCATGGTGGCGCCGGCGGTGTTCACGCCGCAGGCCGCCGCCAGCGTGGGCCTGATGGTGCCACCCGAGCAGCGCGGGCGGGCCATCACGTTTGTGTTTCTGGGCTGGTCGGTGGCGTCGGTGCTGGGCATGCCGCTGTCGGCCTGGGTGGGCGGCACGCTGGGCTGGCGCTGGGCGTTTGGCGGCGTGGCCCTGGGTGCGCTGGTGTGTGGCTGGTGGGTTTGGCGGGTGATGCCCGACGGCATCAAGCCCGTGGCCCTGTCGCGCAAAGCCTGGGCCAAAACCCTGGGGTCTGCCCCGCTGATGCTGGCCGTGGGCGTGACGGCGCTGTCAGCCTTCGGGCAGTTCACGCTGTTTTCGTACTTCTCGCCCTATTTCAAAACCACGCTCGGGGTGGAAGCAGGCACGTTGTCTCTGCTGTTTCTGTGGTTCGGCGCGTTTGGCTTGTTTGGCAACGTGGTGCTGTCACGCCAGGTGGACCGGCTGGGTGCCCCGCGCGCCGTGCTGCTGACGCAGGGGCTGATGGCGCTGAGCCTGCTGCTGTGGCCTCTGGGCCACAACGTGTGGACGGCAGCGCTGGTGATGGTGCCTTGGGCGCTGGGTTGCTTTGCAGCCAACTCGGCCCAGCAGGCCCGACTGGTGGGGCTGTCGCCCTCGCTGGCCCCCGCCACGGTGTCGCTGAACACCTCGGCCATGTACGGCGGCCAGGCCATGGGCGCGGCCCTGGGCGGCTGGATGATTGCCCACGACCGCATGCCCGACCTGCATTGGGTCAGCCTGGGGGTGATGCTGGCGTCCATGGGCTTGAGCGTGTGGGCACACCGGGTGCAATTGCGTGACAAAACATGCAACAGGCATAGCTAGAAACGCAATACGATAAAGCGCTGAAGGCCAAAAAGGCGTAAAAAAACCACCCCGCAGGGTGGTCGTTGGTTCGGCAGGCCTGGCGGGAGGCCGCCAAGGGGTTACACGTTGAAGAGGAAGTTCAGCACGTCGCCGTCTTTCACCACGTATTCCTTGCCTTCGGCGCGCATCTTGCCTGCGTCTTTGGCGCCTTGTTCGCCTTTGAACGTGATGAAGTCATCGAACGCAATTGTTTGGGCCCGGATGAAGCCGCGCTCAAAGTCCCCGTGGATCACACCTGCGGCCTGAGGCGCGGTGTCACCGATGTGGATGGTCCAGGCACGCACCTCTTTCACGCCGGCGGTGAAGTAGGTTTGCAGGCCCAGCAACTTGAACGCGGCGCGGATCAGGCGGTTCAGGCCCGGCTCGGTCTGGCCCATTTCTTCCAGGAACACCAGGCGGTCGGCGTCGTCCATCTCGCTCAGTTCGGCTTCGATCTTGGCGCAAATGGCCACCACGGGCGCATTCTGGCTGTCGGCGTAAGCCTTCAGGCGGTCGAGGAAGGGGTTGTTTTCGAAGCCGGTTTCGCTGACGTTGCCCACAAACATGGCGGGCTTGGCCGTGATCAGGCAAATGGGCTTGAGCAGCGCGCGCTCTTCATCACTGAAGTCGATGGTGCGCACGGGCTTGCCCTGGTCCAGCGCGGCCTGGCACTTGGTGAGCATGGCCACCAGTTTGGCGGCGTCTTTGTCATTGCCGCTGCGGGCAGCTTTTCCAAACCGGTGCAGACTTTTTTCCACCGTGCCCAGATCTGCCAGGCACAGCTCGGTCTGGATGACCTCGATGTCGGAAATGGGATCTACCTTGCCCGCCACGTGAATCACGTTGTCGTCTTCAAAGCAGCGCACCACGTTCACGATGGCATCGGTCTCGCGGATGTGAGCCAGAAACTGGTTGCCCAGGCCTTCGCCCTGACTCGCACCTGCCACCAGACCGGCAATGTCCACAAACTCCACGATGGCCGGGACGATGCGCTCAGGCGTGATGATTTTGGCCAGTGCATCCAGGCGTGGATCGGGCACTTCCACCACGCCCACATTGGGTTCAATGGTGCAAAAGGGGTAGTTCTCAGCCGCAATGCCAGCCTTGGTCAGCGCGTTGAACAGGGTACTTTTGCCGACGTTGGGCAGGCCGACGATGCCGCATTTCAAACTCATGGGAAACCCTCAAAAAAAGCAGCGGGGAGTGTATGCGATGGGTTTTGGGCAGGGTTTCCGGCGAAGCGCTCAATCAAAGCGCCAGTTGCCGCCGAAGGCCTGCCCCTCGCGCAGCCAGACGCCCGCTGCTGGCAGACTGGTCTGCGCAAAACCGTTCATGCCAAAGGTGATGGCACCGTTCAAACGGGGATCGCGGCGGTAAGCGGCCAGCGCATCGCCCACGGCGGTGCCGCGCTCGGCGGTGTCGGGGTTCACGTCAGGGATGGGGCAGCGGACGCAGGGCTTGGTCAGCGCGACGAACACTCGCTGGGGGCTGCCGTCGGCTTCCACGTCAATGGCCAACCCTTCCAGACGGTCTTCGTCATGGGCATCAACTCCTGACAGCACCAGGTTGGGCCTGAAGCGACGCATGTCCACAGCGGCCTGCCCTTGGGCGTACAAGCGGGCATTCAGCTCGTCCAGTGACGCCTGACTGGCCACCAACAACGGAAAGCCGTCGCCAAACTGGTTGGGCACGGCCTGGCCGTCAGTCCACTTGGCGCTGCTCAGGCGCGGTTGTTTGGCGGCACGGGCGGCGTCGAACTGCACCAGGCGCAGCTGCCGCAACCCGGCGGGGGTGTCGGGCTGCTGGCCCAGGCACAGACTCAGCCACTGAGCCGCGGCATCGCCCAAGTCGAGTGCTGGCACGGTGTCATCCCACACGCGCACGGTCATGGGGGATGCGGTGCGGGGCGCATGACGGGGCAGCGCGAGGGTGGGCAGTCCCGGTGCATCCAGGTACAGATGGGTGTCGTCCAGCCGGGGCTGTACCAGGGCCATGCGTGGCAGCTCGCGCTGCGAGACAAATTCACCCTCGGCGTCCACCACCATCCATTCGCGGTCGCCTTCCAGCCCGGTGGGCAGCAGCCGGGCCACAGGCACCCTCACCCCGGCGCACGATTTGACGGGGTGCACCCAGAGTTGGCCGATGTGGCCCTGTGCGTCGAAGCCGGAAAGGGCGGTAGTTGTGGCGGTGGGTGTGGTGGTGTGAGGCGAGTTCATGGCCCCAATCCTAAAATGGCTGCATGACCCAACGTTTTGATGTGTGCATTCGTGGCGGCGGCATTGTGGGCAGCACGCTGGCCTTGCTGCTGGCGCAACAGCGCCTGCGCGTGGCCTTGGTGGCCCGCCCTCCCCATGCCACACCTGGCCCCGATGGGCATGGCGACATCCGCGCCTACGCGCTGAACGCCGCCTCGCGCCAGTGCCTGGACGCCGTGCGCGGCTGGCCCGAGGCAGACGGAACGATCACCCCGGTCACACGCATGGAGGTGTGCGGCGACAAAGGCGGCCAGTTGTCGTTTGACGCCACCGACGTGCAGCAGCCCAGCCTGAACTGGATCGTTGACGTGCCTGCGCTGGAAGCGCGCCTGGCCGACGCGCTGCGCTTCCAAAGCGGTGTGCAGCGGCTGGATGCCCCACCCGCCCATGCCGCGCTGACGGTGGTGTGCGAAGGCCGCCGCAGTGCCACCCGGGCCGAATTTGGATTTGACTACGAGGTCAAGCCCTATCCCCATCAAGCTCTGGCAGCCCGGCTGCGCATGGCTGTGCCCCATGGCGGTGTGGCGCGCCAGTGGTTCCACGCAGGGGAAATTGCCGCATTGCTCCCCTTGGGCGGCGACGGAGGACACGACGTGGCACTGGTGTGGTCGGTGGATGCGGCCAAAGCACAGCGCCTGCAAAGCGCCGAGCCAACCGACTGTGTGGCAGAGCTGGCCGCCCTGTGCGGCTTGCCCGCCAGCGAAATGACCCTGACACACGCACCGCAAGCCTGGCCGCTGGAGCTGTCACAAGCCACCCACTGGGTGCTGCCCGGTGTGGCATTGGCCGGCGATGCAGCGCACGCCATGCACCCCCTGGCAGGCCAAGGGCTCAACGTGGGCCTGGCCGACGCGACCAAACTGGCCCATGTGCTGCAAGCCCGCGAATACTGGCGTGAACTGGGCGACCCCAAACTGTTGCGCCGCTATGAGCGCGCTCGCAAGGCCGACTTTGCGGCCATGGGCGGTCTGACCGACGGCCTGTTTATGCTGTTCAACCACGGCAACGGACTGACCCAAACACTGCGCAATTGGGGCATGAACGGGGTCAACCAGTTGCACCCGCTCAAAACTTGGTTGACCCGCCAGGCCATGGGGCGCCACAGCACACCGTGACGAGCAACTTGAACTTTTGCCGGCCATCGCCACTCCAGTCACCGTCGACGGCATGCATGCCCACAGATTTCCTTTCCAAACCTCAACCACAGCGCTTGCGCTGCCGCACATGAACGCACGTTTCTCTCCCCGTTGCCTGGCCGTTGCCCTGGCCACTGTCACCTTGGGCCTGGCCATGCACGGCGGTGCGTCGGCACAGGAGGCCGCCATTCGCAAGAACCTGGCTGAGCGCCTGCCCAACTTGCCCAAAATCGATGAAGTGAGCAAAACGCCCATGCCAGGGCTGTACGAGGTGCGGGTGAACGGCGCAGACATTCTGTACACCGATGCCGAGGGCAACTACCTCATTCAGGGCATGCTGATCGACACGAAGGCCAAGACCAACCTGACCGAAGAGCGTGTGGAAAAACTCACTGCGATACCGTTTGACCAGCTGCCATTCAAGGACGCGTTCACCATCGTCAAAGGCAACGGAAAGCGCAAGCTGGCGGTGTTTGAAGACCCGAATTGCGGCTACTGCAAGAAGTTCGAACGCGAGCTGGCCAAAATCGACAACGTGACCGTGCACGTGTTCCTGTACCCCATCCTCAGCAAAGATTCGGCTGACAAGTCCAACGCCATCTGGTGCGCCAAAGACAAGGCCAAGACCTTCACCAACTGGATGGTGAAAGACATTGAGCCACCCAAAGCCACCTGCGACACCGCCGCCGTGGAGCGCAACGTCGATTTCGGCAAAAAGAACCGCATCACCGGCACGCCCACGCTCTTCTTTGTCGACGGCACCCGTGTACCCGGTGCCATTCCGGGCGACAAACTCGAAAAAATGCTGGCCGAAGCCAAATAAACCCAGCACACCCGCCCCATGGGGGCTTGCCGGTTTGGTGACAATGGCGGCATGAATGTGCCAACGCCCACCCCTCCCTCACCCACTGACCGCTTGCACCAAGTGCCCGTGCACACCCTGGCCCGCCGCCTGGGCCAGGCCGGGCTGGTGCCCTTTGTGGTGTTTGCCCTGCTGCTGTGGGTGGTGACCGAAGAGGCCCTGCCCTACGTTGCCCTCACCCTGGTGGCCTACGCGGCGCTGATCGTGTCGTTTCTGGGAGGCATCCACTGGGGCCTGGTGTGGGTGCGACAGGCAGGTGTGCCTGACATCCCGCCGCTGGCCGACCGTGCCGCCAAGCTCCACCTGCTGTGGGGTGTGGTGCCCTCGCTGCTGGCATGGCCCGGCGTGCTGATGCCCGCATATGCCGCCCTGCCCTGGCTGGGCCTGTTGCTGGTGGTGTGTTACCTGGTGGACCGCCGCACCTACCCCGATTCGGGCCTGGGCCACTGGCTCACCCTGCGCTTCCAGCTCTCATCCGTGGCTGCGCTGTCTTGTTTTGTGGGCGCAGGCGCGGTATGAACACACCCGGCATTCACTACCGTGTGGCGGTGCTCAACGCCCACGCCCACCTGTTCGAAGTCACCCTGACCGTGCCAGAACCGGCCGTGGCCCAGGTGCTGGCCTTGCCAGTGTGGATACCCGGCAGCTATTTGGTGCGCGAGTTCTCGCAGCACATGCAACACCTGTCGGCACAGCAAAACGGCACGCCCGTGGCGCTGACGCAGCTGGACAAGCACCGCTGGCAACTCAACGGCCACCAACCGGGCCAACCCGTGACGGTGCGCTGCGAGGTGTACGCGTTTGACGCCTCGGTGCGCACTGCTTACCTGGATGATGCGCGCGGCTTTTTCAACGGCACCAGTCTGTGCCTGCGTGTGGTGGGCCAGGAAGAACGACCCCACCGCCTGCAAGTGGATGCGCCTGCCCTGCACCCGGATTGGCACCTGGCCACCTCCCTCGACCCGGTGCAGGTAGACGACACAGGCTTTGGCACCTACGCAGCCCCAAACTACACCGTGCTGATCGACACCCCGGTGGAGATGGGTGCGTTCTGGAGCGCCACATTCGATGTGCGGGGGGTGCCACACCGCTTCGTGGTCAGCGGCGCAGGCCCCTGGCTGGACGGCGAGCGACTGGTGGCCGACACCCGGCGCATTTGCGAAGCTGAAATGGACTTCTGGCACGGACCTGTCGAAGTAGGCGAACACCCCCCATTCAGCCGCTACCTGTTCATGCTGGCAGCCACACACGACGGCTACGGCGGGCTGGAGCACCACAACTCCACCGCCCTCATTTGCCCCCGCAATGACCTGCCGCGCACCCACACAGCCGCAGCACTGAAAGCCACCGACGGCTACACCGGTTTGCTGGGACTCATCAGCCACGAGTATTTCCACACCTGGAACGTGAAGCGCCTGCGCCCGGCGGAATTTGCCACTTATGACCTAGACCGCGAAAACCACACCGAGCTGCTGTGGTTCTTTGAAGGTTTCACCAGCTATTACGACGACCTGCTGCTGCACCGCGCCGGGCTGATCGACACCACCACGTATCTGCAACTGCTGGCCAAAACCACCAATCAGGTCGCCCAAACCCCCGGTCGACTGGTGCAAACCGTGGCACAAGCCAGCTTTGACGCCTGGACGCGCTACTACCGCATCCAGGAAAACACGCCCAACGCCACCGTCAGCTACTACACCAAAGGCGCGCTGGTTGCCCTGTGCCTGGACCTGACCCTGCGCCAGCACAACACCAGCCTGGACCATGCCCTGCGCGCCCTGTGGCACCGCTGCCAGGGCGGCCCCATGACCGAGGCCGACCTGCGTGCGGTGTTGACCCAACTGGCAGGCAGGCCGCTGGACGCCGAACTCGACGCCTGGGTGCACCGCACCTCCGAGCTGCCGGTGTTGGAGTTGCTGAAAACCCACGGCGTGTTGGTGGACACCGAGCCAGCCCCCCTGGCACAGCGCCTGGGTCTGCGGGTGACCGAGGCAGGTGGCATCACCGTCAAAAACGTGCTGCGCGGGGGACCAGCCGAACAGGCCGGCATGGCTGCCGGTGACGAATGGCTGGCGGTCGAATGCGCCCCAAGCGAGGTGTGGCGCATCAACAAACTGGACGACATTGGCCCCGTTCTGGGCCAACGCACCCACCTCCACGCCCTGGTCAGCCGCGACAGGCGGGTGCTGCGCCTGCCCCTGGCCTGGCCCCAGACGGGCGACACCACACCCGGCCAAACAGTGGTGAAGTTCACCCCCGGCGCCACCCCGACATGGCCCACCCGCCAGGGGTGATGCCCGACACCCCAGCGCCAACCCCAGCTGCGGCACCACACATGGTCCGGCAGCTGACGGTGTTGGCCGTGGCTGTGTTGCTGGCCCACCTGCTGGGCCTGACGTGGCTGGCCCAGCAGGGCACGGGCCCCGCTGCTCTCGCCCTGATGGCAGAGCCTGAATTCAACCGAGCGCTGGCTCCGGGCACCCTGCCGACCCCAGACCCTGCAGGTGCCAACGGTGCCGTACCGCCCCCGACCTCCACCGTTGGCCAGGTGGTTCAGGCGCGCACCCTGGCTTCCACTGCGGCCAGTGCACACACCCCCTCCGCCACCGACGCCCGCCGCCCACCGAACCGGGCTGTACCACGCCCGGCCCCGACGCCCCCCCCTCCACAACCATCGCTCACGTCGGCGGCTGAATCGGCAACGCCACCGGAACCCACCCGCCCGCCAGCGACCGACCCCGCGCCAGCCGCCCCTGCCGAGCCCCAGGCTGCCATTCCACCTCAACCAGCCGAGCAACCCACAGCCAACCGAAATTCAGAGCCAAAAGTGCCTCTGCCGTTTGATGATATTGATAAGTCAGCTATCACTGCAGCGCCAGACAATCAGGCGTGGCTGGCCACCTGGCCAGCCAGCACACGGCTGAGCTACAAGCTGCAGGGCTACTTTCGCGGTGAGTTTTCGGGCGATGCCCGGGTGCAGTGGCAGCGCTCGGCTGAGCGTTACCAGGCCCAGGTGGATGTGAGCGTGGCCCTGCTGCTGAACATGCGCATGACCAGCCAGGGCCGCATCACCCCCACCCACCTGTGGCCCGAGGCCTACGAAGAAGAACGCCGGGGCAAAAAGCGCGGCGCGCGTTTTGGCGACCAGTTGTTGCAACTAGACGACGGCAGCAGCCTGCCACGCCCACAACAGCTGCAAGATGCGGCGAGCCAGTTTGTGCAGCTGGCCCAAGACTTCGCCACCGCTCGCCGCCGCCTTGCCGTGGGAGAAGCAGTGCGAGTCACCCTTGGGCGCCCCGGTGGCGTGGACGACTGGACGTACGACGTGGTGGCCCAGGAAACGCTGGCAACGCCTGTGGGGAATCTGGTGGCATTCCATCTGAAACCCCGCCCACTGGCCAACCCCAGAGGCAAGGTGAACGTGGAAATGTGGTTTGCGCCCGCACTGCAACACCTGCCAGCACGCATCAAGCTCACCCTGAACGAGGAAACCTGGCTGGATCTGACGCTGAGTTCGGTCGCCCAGAGCCCTTGAGCGCCCAGGCTGCGCCGACTGGTTTAGACTGCTCGGCGCTTTACGTAACGTCAAACAGGAGACCGCAGCCATGTCGTTCGAACTCATCACCACCCGCACCGAAGGCCGCGTGGGCATCGTCACCCTCAACCGGCCCAAACAGCTCAACGCCCTGAACGACCAGCTCATGAACGAGCTGGGCCAGGCGCTGAAAGGTTTTGACGACGATGCCGACATTGGCTGCATGATCGTCACCGGCAGTGAAAAGGCGTTTGCCGCCGGGGCCGACATCGGCGCCATGGCCAAGTACACATTTGCCGACGTGTACACCGGCGACTACATCACGCGCAACTGGGAAACCATCCGCAGCGTGCGCAAACCGGTCATTGCCGCCGTCAGCGGCTTTGCGCTGGGCGGCGGCTGCGAACTGGCCATGATGTGCGACTTCATCATTGCCGCCGACAATGCCAAGTTCGGCCAGCCCGAAATCAAGCTGGGCATCATCCCCGGCGCGGGCGGCACCCAGCGCCTGCCCCGCGCCGTGGGCAAAGCCAAGGCCATGGACATGGCCCTGACCGGTCGCATGATGGACGCCACCGAAGCCGAGCGCGCAGGGCTGGTCAGCCGCGTGGTGCCGCTGGACAAGCTGATGGACGAAGCCCTGGGCGCGGCCCTGATGATTTGCGAATACTCCCTGCCCAGCGTGATGGCGGCCAAAGAGTGCGTGAACCGCGCTTTTGAAGGCGGACTGGCCGACGGCGTGATGTTCGAGCGCCGCCTGTTCCATGCGCTGTTCGCCACCGACGACCAGAAAGAAGGCATGGACGCCTTCGTGAACAAGCGTAAGGCCGCGTTCACGCACAAATAAATCTGGCTATAATGCTGGGCTTCGGTGGTATAGCTCAGTTGGTTAGAGCGCAGCATTCATAATGCTGATGTCCCAGGTTCAAGTCCCGGTACCACCACCAAAAAAACCCAAAACCCCGTTTGTGTGCCGCAGCGGGGTTTTGTTTTTTCTCTGTCAGTCATTCAGCCTCTGGACATACACCATGAAACGCTGGCTCTTGTTGTTGCTACCTGTCCGTGCACTGGCATTGGGCACCCTGCTGGTGACCGTTGCACAAGGTGTGACTGCACAGTCGCAGCCCAAACGCCCCTTCCCGGCCCATGCCATGCGTGCCCACATGGTGGTCGTGAACGCACACGAAGTCACGCTCAACGGCAAGCTCACCCGCCTGGCGCCGGGTTCACGCATCCGCACCCCAGCAAACGCACTGGTGGTGTCGGGTGGACTGGTCGGCCAAGGCTTCGTGGTGAATTACACCCGCGACAGCCTGGGCCAGGCGCACGAGATCTGGCTGTTGAATGCGGCCGAGGCCGCCGATCGTCGCCCGGGGTCAGAGGGCATGGCGACAAGCAACATCGTGTCAGACCCTGCCACATCGTCGGCTGAAAAGTAAATAAAACAGCATTCAGCGCTTTCCAGCATTGGTGTTTGAGCTATTAAAAACGACACAGCCATGAGCAAAAAAGTCTTCATCAAAACCTTCGGCTGCCAGATGAACGAGTACGACTCGGACAAGATGGCCGACGTGCTGGGCGCAGCCCAGGGCTATGAACCCACGCAGGACGTGGAAGAGGCCGACCTGATTTTGTTCAACACCTGCTCGGTGCGCGAAAAAGCGCAGGAAAAAGTGTTTTCCGACCTGGGGCGCGTCAAGCACTTGAAGAAGAAAGGCGTGCTGATCGGCGTGGGTGGCTGCGTGGCCAGCCAGGAAGGAGCGGCCATCATCGAACGGGCACCCTACGTGGACGTGGTGTTTGGCCCGCAGACGCTGCACCGCCTGCCCGAGATGCTGAAGGCACGCGAGCGCCTGTCTCGCCCGCAAGTGGACATCAGCTTTCCTGAAATTGAAAAATTCGACCACTTGCCTCCGGCAAGGGTCGACGGCGCGTCAGCCTTCGTGTCCATCATGGAAGGTTGCTCCAAGTACTGTAGCTACTGCGTGGTGCCCTACACGCGGGGCGAGGAAGTCAGCCGCCCGTTTGAAGACGTGCTGGTCGAGGTGGCAGGTTTGGCCGCACAGGGCGTGAAAGAGGTCAACCTTCTGGGCCAGAACGTGAACGCTTACCGGGGCACCATGGGTGAGACGGATGAGATTGCCGACTTCGCCCTGCTGCTGGAATACGTGGCCGACATCCCCGGCATTGAGCGCATCCGCTACACCACCAGCCACCCCAACGAGTTCACCCAGCGCCTGATCGACGCGTACGGCAAGATCCCCAAACTCGTCAGCCACCTGCACCTGCCAGTACAGCATGGCAGCGACAAAATCCTGATGGCAATGAAACGTGGGTACACGTCGCTGGAATACAAAAGCACCATCCGCAAACTGCGGGCGGTGCGGCCCAACCTGTCGCTCAGCTCCGACTTCATCGTCGGCTTTCCCGGTGAAACCGAAGACGACTTTGCCAGGATGATGAAACTCATCGACGACGTGGGCTTTGACGCCAGCTTCAGCTTCATCTTCAGCCCGCGCCCTGGGACCCCTGCGGCCAACCTCGCTGACGACACACCCCATGCTGTCAAGCTGAAGCGCCTGCAGCACCTGCAGGCCACCATCGAACCCAACGTGTCTCGCATCAGCCTCGCTATGGAAGGCACAGTGCAGCGCATCCTGGTGGAAGGTCCATCGCGCAAAAACGCCGACGAGCTGATGGGCCGGACAGAGTGCAACCGGATCGTCAACTTCCCTGCGGGGCCCCACGCCTCACGTCTGGTGGGGCAGTTGATTGACGTGACCATCACCGAAGCGCGGCCACACTCGCTGCGTGGCGCGGTAGCCGTGAAACAAAGCGAGGTGACAGCGTGAGCGATCTGGTCTCCAACGAACTGGATGTCCTGGCAGCCCTCCTGCCACTGCAACACATGGCCAAACACGGGTCAGGCATGGCCGTGATTGAACTGGGTTGCGGCAACGCACGGCTGGTCCGCGAGATGCTGGAACTCGGCCTGGCCCGCAGCGTGGTGGGGCTGGAAGTGGACGAACGCCAGCACACCAAGAACCTGGCCAGCCCCATGGGCGGCCTGACCTTCAGACAAGCCAGCGCAACGGCCGTGCCCTACCCCGATGGACTGTTCGATCTGGCGCTGATGCTCAAAAGCTTGCACCACATCCCCCTGCATGGCATGGGACAGGCACTGGACGAAGTGGCCCGTGTGCTCAAACCCGGTGGCTGGTTCTATGTATCAGAGCCGGTGTACGACGGCGCCCTCAACAGCATCGTGAAACTGTTCAACGACGAGGGCATGGTTCGCATGGCGGCCCAACTGGCATTGGACGAGGCGCTCGACCGCCACGACAGCCCGTGGAAAGCCTTGCAAGAGCAGCATTTCGACATGCCTGCGCGCTATGCCAGTTGTGCCGACTTCGAGCAACGCATGCTCTATCCCACCTTTGCTGACCACCGGGTGGACGATGCCGTGCTGCAAGCTGTGCGCGCGGCCTATGCCCGGCATGCAGCACCCGACGGGAGTGCACGCTTCACGCGACCGATGCACGTGCGACTGCTGCAAAAACGCGGCTGATCAAGGGCCGGGCGGGGGTGGCGGGGGCACCAGGTAGCGCTGATCAGACCAAGTCGCCAGCCACTCGGGCTTGAACGCCACAAAAATGGCCACCAGCATGCCGGTCAGGAACGCGTCGCCCCAGGCCATCAGCCAGCGGGCCACCAGCGCCTGCTCCACCCCGACACCGCCCACAAGGTGGTACAACAGTTCGTACAGCACGCCCGCCAGAAAAATGCACAGCGCCGTGCCCAGAAAGCCTCGCCCCAGGATGTAGACAAACACCTGCGCAGGCAACCAGCGGCGCAACACTGCACCCAAGGCCAGGGTGAGGGTCGCGGGCACCAACCCGATCCAAACCCACTGCGAGAGCCAGACCTCCGGCTCGAGAGTCCCCACCAGCCAGACCACAGCCGCCACTCCGGACAACAGGACCACCGCCAAGGGCCAACCCAGCAACAGCGTCATCAGGCAGGCGCCGGACAGTTGCACCGAAATACCCCCGGCCAACAGTGAGCGGGGCAACATCTGGGGCAACATCCAGAACCAGGGCAACAGCACCAGCCCCGCCAGAAAAGGGCTCAGCAAAGCTCCACCCAACATGCGCCAGGGGCGCAGCCAGAGGGCGGCCAACACCATGACGGCGGCCACAACGGTTTCAAGGAGGGTGATCATGTGGGCGCAGTATGGTCATGCCCCACGGCTGTTGGCGTTGACTTCGGTCAAACGCACTTGCGCAAGGGCGTTTTCAACCCATGCCGGGCAGTTTGGGCATGCCACCCATGCCCTTCATGGCGCCCATGCGCTTCATCATTTTCATGAGGCCGCCGCCCTTCATTTTTTTCATCATGCCCTGCATCTGCTCGAACTCTTTGAGCAGGCGGTTCACCTCTTGCACGTGCACACCCGCGCCAGCAGCGATGCGGCGTTTGCGCGTGGCCTTGATGAGATCGGGCTTGCGGCGCTCAAGGGGCGTCATGCTGCAGATGATGCCTTCCTTGCGCTTGATGTCTTTTTCAGCACGGTCCATGTCCGCGCCCGTGGCTTTGCCCGCCAATTGGCTGGGCAGTTTGTCCATGAGGCTGGACAGGCCCCCCATGTTTTTCATCTGGCGGATTTGCTCGAGGAAGTCTTGCAAATCAAAACCGTCACCGCTTTTGACTTTGGCGGCCAGCTTCTGGGCGGCGGCCATGTCCACGTTGGCGGTGACCTGCTCCACCAGCGCCAGGATGTCGCCCATGCCCAAAATGCGGCCGGCGTGGCGCTCGGCGTCGAAGGCCTCCAGCCCGTCGATTTTTTCGCTCACACCGGCGAACTTGATGGGCACCCCCGTGATGTGCCGCACCGACAAGGCCGCGCCACCGCGTGAATCGCCATCGGTTTTGGTGAGCACGATGCCAGTGAGCGGCAGTGCTTCTTTGAACGCCTTGGCGGTGTTGACCGCGTCCTGGCCTTGCATCGCGTCCACCACAAACAGCGTTTCCACCGGGTTGATCGCGGCGTGCAAGGCCTTGATTTCGGCCATCAGCGCTTCGTCAATGGCCAGGCGGCCGGCGGTATCCACCAGCAGCACGTCGAAATGGTGTTTGCGCGCGTGGTCCAGCGCGGCCAGGGCAATGTCCACGGGTTTCTGGTCAGGTGAACTGGGGAACCACTCGGCCCCGGCCTGCGCTGTGACGGTTTTCAGCTGCTCGATGGCCGCCGGGCGGTACACGTCGCCCGACACGGTCAGCACTTTTTTCTTGCGCTTTTCAATCAGGTGTTTGGCCAGCTTGGCGGTGGTCGTCGTTTTGCCGGCCCCTTGCAAACCCGCCATCAACACCACGGCGGGTGGCTGGGCGGCCAGGTTGATGTCGTGCAAGGCGCGCTGGTCACCTTCGCCACCGCTCATGGTGGCCACCAGCTCGCGGTTGACCACCGCAACCAGTGCCTGGCCGGGAGTGAGAGAACCGACCACGTCCTGGCCCAGGGCCTTTTCCTTGACCTTGGCAATGAAATCACGCACCACAGGCAGGGCGACGTCGGCTTCCAGCAAGGCCATTCGCACCTCGCGCAGCATGTCGGTGACATTGCTTTCGGTGATGCGGGCCTGACCCCGCATTTCTTTGACGATCCGGGAAAGTTTGTCGGAGAGGGCAGAAGCCATGGTGCGGGTGTGTGCGCGGCAGCATGGAACCGCAACGCACCGTTAAACTGTGGGCCATGATTTTAGCTGCCAGCCCCCTGTTGACCACCGTGTTGTCGGTAGCGGCTGCGCTCGGTTATGCAGGCGTGGCAGTGGCACAGAGGCACCTGGGTGGCCAGGCCACCCGCAACGGACTGACGCTGGCTTGGCTGTTGCACGCAGCGGTCCTGGCCAGCAGCTTGTTGGTCAGCCCCCCCATGTTTGGCTTTGCGCCCGCGCTGTCTGTCACGGCATGGCTGGTGCTGCTGGTGTACGCAGTTGAAAGCCATGTGTACCCGCAACTCAAGGCCCGCACCTCTTTGCTTGCCCTCGGGTTGGCATCGGTGATGCTGGCTTGGCTGTTCCCTGGCTCGACCTATCCTACGGTGAAGTCGGGTTGGCTGCCGCTGCACTGGGCGCTGGGCATTGCCGCTTACGGTTTGATTGCGGCCGCCGTTGTCCATGCCTGGTGGATGCAGCGGGTTGAAAAGCACATGCGCCGGGCTTCGGAGCCCAGTGAAGCTGGCATACCGCTGCTGGCGATCGAACGTCTCACGTTCAGATTTGTGTCGGCGGGCTTTGTATTGCTGTCTGCCACGCTGCTCGCCGGTTGGTGGTTCGCCGAAGACCTGTACAGCAAAGCCTGGGTCTGGGACCACAAAACGGTCTTCTCGGTGTTGTCCTGGGTGGTGTTTGCCGTGCTGCTGGTGGGCCGCTGGCAACTGGGTTGGCGCGGCCGCACAGCGGTTCGCATACTGTATGCCGGCTCGGGTTTGCTGATGCTGGCCTATGTGGGCTCTCGGTTCGTGATGGAAGTTGTGCTGCACCGCAGCTGACACAAGGCCCATGAAATACCTGCTGGTACTGGGGGTGGTGTTGTTTGGCATCTGGCTGTGGCGGCACAACCGGGCAGTAGCCGCACGCGAGCGTGAATCAGACCGCAAGGCGACGGCCAAGCCCGTACTCAGGCAACCGCCCTCCGTGCCGACACAGATGGTGGCCTGCACGCAGTGTGGGCTGCACTTGCCATTAGCCGACGCGGTGACAGGACAAAACGGCCACTACTGCACCGATGCCCACCGCCGCGCCCACGAAGCCTGAGCCGACTGTGTCGACAACCGTCGGCGGAGCCGATACGGGGGAAGCGGTAGGTCGCTTTTGGCTGGTATTCATGCGTGCCCGACTGGCTGTGGCCATTGTGTTGCTGGCCTTGCAACTGTTCGTTGTGGCGTTGGGCAGCACAACCAGCGGGCTGAGCCTGCTGCTGTGTGCGCTTCACTTGGTGGCGGCGACGGCAACCCGGCTAGCTTCGTCTCCGGACCAAGTGCGGCTGCCACGCCGCTGGCCTTGGCTGACCACTGTGGGGGTCGATCTGGCAGTGTTTGCCAGCTTGCAGTCCCTTCAAACGGGAGGGCTTAATTACACCTTGCTGTTTGCACTGCCTGTGCTCATGGCTGCGGTGCTGGGTCCCCAACGCCGTGCGCTGGCGACGGCGGCTTGCGTCACATTGTTCCTGCTGGCCGATGCTGGCTGGGCCGCATGGATCGCGCAGGATGATGCGGCTCCCCGATTTTTTCAGACCGCCATCACCGGGACAGCGTTTTTTCTGGTCGCCTTGCTGGCCCACCAGTTGTCCGTCCGCCTGGCCCGGGAGGAAGCGCTGGCGCAGAGCAGCCAGATGGCAGCCCGAACGCAGGCGCTGGTGAATGAACTCGTCATTGAATCCATGGGTGACGGCGTGCTGGTGGTCAACGAACACGGTCAAGTCCTCACAGGCAACCCGGCTGCACGGCACATGTTGGGAGGTGAGAGCGGCGATGCGCCGGCCAGTTTTCTGATGGCGAGCATTCCGCACAACCAACCGCTGAGCGACCTCGTGCAGGCCACATTCGCACAACGTGGCCCGCAACTCGCAGAGATTCAACTCGAGCCCACGCGCGAGTTGCGGCGCAGGCTCAGGGTGCGCAGCAGACTGACCCCACATGACACACGCGAAGCCGATCCACAGGCACTGTGTGTGCTGTTTCTGGAAGACCTGCACGAGCTAGAAGCGCGCGTTCGCACGGAAAAGCTGGCTGGCATGGGCCGGATGTCGGTGGCGGTAGCACATGAAATCCGCAATCCACTGGCGGCCATATCCCAGGCCAATGCACTGCTGCTGGAAGACCTGAGGGATCCACAGCACCTGCGGCTGGCTGAAATGGTCGCCACCCATACGCAGCGTCTCAACCGGGTGGTGGACGATGTGCTCAACGTGGCCCGCGTGCCTGGGCAACCTGCTGCAGTCGACGCTTCGCCAATCGTGCTGGACGCGGCAGTAAATGCCGTTTTGGGCGAATGGTGTCAACAACACGGTTGCAGCATCAGGGTGCAATGGCACCCGGGATGCGGCGATGCACGCACACGATTTGACCCCGAGCATTTGCGGCGCGTGCTGGTCAATTTGCTGGACAACGCCAACCGGTACGCAAGCAAGGCCGACGGGGCTGTGCGCGTCAGCACACAAACCGAGGCAACCGGTTGGTTGCGCCTGTCGGTGTGGAGTGACGGCATCCCGCTCGAGCACAGTGTGCGCAGGCACCTGTTTGAACCGTTTTTCTCTTCAGAAAGCCGCTCCAGCGGCATGGGGCTGTACCTGTGCCGCGAATTGTGCGCGCGCTACCGCGCCCAGTTGAACTACCAGCGCAGCGAACGCGGCTCCCAATCAGGGAATGACTTTTTCCTGCGTCTGCCACTGGTGCTGGCAGACTCCACCCCATGAGCAAAGACACGCCGTTGCCGCCAGCGCACATTCTGGTTCTGGACGATGAGCCCGACCTGCGCACCCTGTATGAGCTCACGCTGCTGCGCGAGGGCCACCGAGTGCAACCCGCCGCCACCCTGGCAGAGGCGCGCGAGTGCCTGCAACAACAGCGTTTTGACCTGGTCATCACCGACATGCGCCTGCCCGACGGGCTGGGCCTGAGCCTGCTGCAGGAGTTGGCTGAACACAACCGCCCCGAGCGCGCCATTGTCATCACGGCCTACGGCTCGGCCGAGAGCGCGGTCGAAGCCCTCAAGCAGGGGGCGTTCGATTACCTCACCAAGCCGGTAGACCTCAAGCAATTCCGCACGGTGGTGGCCACAGCATTGGCGGGTGCCCGCCGTCCCTGGTTGCAACCCGTCGCCTCGGGGAATACGGGTTCAATCGCGCAGGCGAGCGGGGGCAACAGGGCCGGTGCCCAGGCGACGCAGAGCAGCAACCATGGTGCCCTGCGTCGCCTGGTGGGCCAGTCGGTGGCAATGGCCGGTGTGAAGGAGCGCGTCCTGCGCGTGGCGGGCAGCATGGCACCCGTGATGGTGCTGGGTGAATCAGGCACCGGCAAAGAACTCGTGGCGCGCGCCATCCACGACGCCAGCCACCGTGCCGGGGGGCCGTTTGTCGCCGTCAACTGTGGGGCAATTCCCGACACGCTGATCGAAGCAGAGTTCTTCGGTTCGCGCAAAGGCGCCTACACCGGGGCCACGACCGACCGGGAGGGCTATTTTTCGGCGGCACGCGGAGGCACGTTGTTCCTCGACGAAATCGGTGACCTGCCGCTGGCCATGCAGGCCAAGTTGCTGCGTGTCATTCAGGAGCGTCGTGTGCGCCCACTGGGCGGCGTACAGGAAGAGCAGGTGGACGTGCGGCTGCTGTGCGCGACCCACAAAGACCTGACCCAGGCTGTGGGGCAGGGGCAGTTCCGACAGGACTTGTACTACCGCCTCAACGTCATCGAAATCCATTTGCCCGCGCTGCGCGAGCGGCGTGATGACCTGCCCGCCCTGGTCGACGCGCTGATGCAGCGCATTTGCCATGACAGCGGACAACCGCCGGTGGCGCTGACGGGCGAGGCTAGGGACTGGCTGCAGCAGCACACTTTTGCAGGCAACGTCCGGGAGCTTGAAAACCTGCTGCACCGAGCCCTGGCGCTGTGCGATGGGCAGTCAATTGGCTTGCACGACCTGGCGGGCGAGCGTGCAGCACATCACTCGCCCGCCGCACCTGAACCGGCTCCACCCAACCATGCCCAGCCAGCCGAAGCCATTCAGGAGTCCCCGGCACTTCCCGGCGACCTGCAACAACACCTCGACGGAATGGAACGAGACATTCTCGTTCGAGCGCTGGTGGAGACCCGGGGCAACCGCACGGCGGCGGCTGCGCGGCTGGGACTGAACTTGCGACAAATGCGCTACCGCATCGCACGCCTGGGGATCGAGGTCGGCAACGCGGGCAACGCTGCGGACGCGGATGACAACCCGGATACCTGCTCGCCACCAGAGCCTGACCATGACCGCCCGCCCCACGGCTGAACCCGGAGGCCCCGGCTGGTCAGGAGGGTGGCTGGAGGGTGTGCGTCACTGCCCGTCACCCAACTTCGGCGCCCGCCCCGAGGGCGCCCACGTAGACCTGGTCGTGGTCCACTCCATCAGCCTGCCGCCAGGCGAGTACGGCACCGGAGATGTGGAGCGGTTGTTCACCAACACGCTGGACTGGGATGCGCACCCCTATTTCCAGCACATTCGTGGCCTGGAAGTGTCGGCGCATTTTGTGATCGACCGCCAAGGAGTGGTCACCCAATACGTGGATGTTTTCAAACGCGCGTGGCACGCCGGTGCGTCCTGCTGGCGCGGCAAAGACAACTGCAATGACCACTCCGTGGGCATCGAAATGGAAGGGCTGGAAGGGGAAATTTTCGAACCAGCGCAATACACATCACTGGCTGACCTGTGCCAACACATTGCCAGGGTGTGCCCCATTGCACACGTGGCCGGGCACGAACACATAGCCCCCGGTCGCAAGCAAGACCCTGGCCCCGGGTTCGAATGGCCACGTCTGGCCGCCATGCTCGGTTGGCAACCGGAATGTTTCCCACCCCCTATCGGTGAAAATTAATAGCGAACTATCTATACATATCAAGGGCTAGGAACTAAATTCATTTATCAAACAGGCCACACCAGCCCGTTCTCATTGAGGATGCTGTCCAGGGGCAAGTCGTGGCTCTCCGGCTCGAAGTCATCGACGAAACCGACCGTGAAGCCCAACCCGACGGTGAAGGGTTTGGGCTGCAACGCCGCCAGCGTGCGGTCGTAAAAGCCGCCACCATAGCCTAGGCGGTAGCCGCCGGGTCCGTAGCCCACGCAGGGCACAAACAGCAAGGTGGGCACGATCAGTTCGGTGTCTTTGGGTTTGGGAATGCCGTAGGCATCCTCTTCCATGGGGCAGCCCGGGTACCAGGCATGGAACGTGAGGGTTTTGTGCACTTTGTCCACCACCGGCAAGCCGATGCGGCGGCGTTGTGGCTGATCCAGCAGTTCACCGTCTTCTTTCCAGCGGTGCAGCGAGGGCAGTGGATCAAACTCACCCTTGATGGGCCAATACGCCCCAATGACCGTGTCGGGCCGTTCGATCAGCCACACCCGCATGACGCGCTGCAGCAACTCGCTGCGCCATTCACGGTCAGACATGGTCTGGCGGCGGGCAAGCAGTTCCTTGCGCAAAGCCGCTTTCTGCGTGTTGGCTGGAATGGCACCACCCTTCGGCGAGGCCGCATCCGGCGGAGTTTTGTTGTCCATAATCACCTCATGAATTTCAGCATTTCCCGTCCGCCCGGAACTTGGTGGGCGCAAGTCGTTGCCAGAACTGCAACGTTGGCATGGTCTATCGCCATTGTCGCCCTGATTACCCCCTGGTCCGGCGCAGCCGTGGCCCAAAACGCTCAAGACCAGGTGTTGCTCGACATGAGAGACGCTTTCCGCAAGGGCAACCGGCGCGTCTTGCAGACGAACCTGCCACACACGCAAGGCCACTTGCTGGCGCCCCTGGCAGCGTACTGGGACGCACGGCTTGGGCTGGAGACTGCCAGCAACACCGACATCCGCGCATTCCTGCAACGCTGGGAAGGAACCTACTACGAAGACCGCCTGCGCAACGACTGGCTCGCGCTGCTCGGCGCGCGCCGCGATTGGAGCACCTTCCTGAACGTGCTTCCCGGCTACCGCATGAACGACGACCGCCAGGTGCGTTGCCACACGCTGCACGCACAACACGCCACGGGTCAGCGCCTGGCGGCCACCGAAGTGGAAGAGGCCCAGCGCCTGTGGTTGGGGCAGAAAGAGGCCGAAGAAGCCTGCGCGCCGCTGATCGAACGGCTCATGTCAGACAAACTTGTCGAGGCCGAGGTGGCGTGGACACGTGCCCGCCAGGGCGCGGAATACAACCGCCCCCGAGTAGTGAGCCAGGCGGTGGACATGATCAACCCCGATTGGGTGTCCACCGCCAGCGCAACGCAAAGTCAACCCGAAAAATACCTGGACGAAAAACTCACGGCCATCCGTCACCGCACCAAAGAACTGGTGACGCTGGCACTGGTCAGGCTAGCGGCAACCAACCCCAGCCTGGCGGCCGAGCACATGGCACGTGCACGTTGGCGGGTACAACTGACCGCGGAAGAAAAAAGCGCGGTATGGGGCGCCATAGGGCGCGCTGCGGCCATGGGCCTGAGGGGCGAAGCAATCGCCTGGTTTGCCAAAGGCCGTGCGGCAGACATGACCGCCGACCAACTGGGCTGGTGGGTTCGCGCGGCGTTGCGCGCGGGTCAATGGGAGTCCGTCGTCAAGGCGATTGCAGCCATGCCTGACAGCGAGCGCCAGCAACCCGTGTGGGTGTACTGGCACGCGCGGGCACTGCAGGCCTTGAAAACACCTGACCATGCGGCGCAGTCACGGGAGCTGTACCAGGGCATTGCCAATCCGCACCATTTTTACGGGCAGTTGGCCCTTGAAGAGCTGGAACAGTCCATCGTCACACCGCCATCACCGGCCCCCCTCAGTGCAGCGGAAAAACGCGCAGCCCTGAACAACCCAGGCCTGCAGCGTGCGCTCAAGGCCATTGCCATCGGCCTGCGGACCGAAGGCGTGCGCGAATGGAACTACACCACCAACCTGCACACCCCGAGCGGCATGGCCGACCGTGAACTGCTGGCCGCTGCAGACCTCGCCTGCCAGCACGAAGTGTGGGACCGCTGCATCAACACCAGTGAGCGAACCACACGCGAGGCAGACCACCAGCAGCGCTACCCCATGCCGCACCGGGCGCCCCTGGTGAAACACACCCAGGCGATTGGCCTGGATCCAGCATACGTGTACGGGCTCATCCGTCAGGAAAGCCGCTTCATCACCGATGCGCGCTCGCACGTCGGTGCCTCTGGCCTGATGCAGGTGATGCCCGCGACTGCCAAATGGACGGCCAAGAAAATCGGGCTGACCGGTTTCCAGCCCCACCAAATCACTGACCGTGACACCAACATCGCCATCGGCACGGGTTACCTCAAACTGGTGCTGGACGACTTCGAAGGCTCCATGCCAATGGCTGCTGCGGCGTACAACGCCGGCCCCAGCCGACCCCGCCAGTGGCGCGCCCCCGGTGGCAGCGGCCCTGTGCTGGAAGGTGCCATCTGGGCTGAGAACATTCCCTTCAGCGAAACCCGCGACTACGTCAAGCGCGTGCTGGCCAACACCACCAATTACGCAGCCCTGCTGACAGGTCAACCCCAATCACTCAAGACACGCATGGGCCAAGTCGGGCCACGCACCGGCATCCATGATCCGGTCAACACCGATTTACCCTGACCCAACACCCCCTTTTCGTTTGACTTTTTTGCAGGAGATCCAACCCATGTCCAACATCCTCGTTCTGGGCGGCACCGGTTTCGTAGGCCGCCATGTGTGTGAACAGTTGCAGCGAGCCGGGCATCGCATAACTGTGCCCACCCGGCTGGAGAAGACAGCCGACGTGGTTCGACACCTGCCGTTGCTGACTGCACACAAAGCCAACATTCACGACTTGCCCACACTCACGCGGCTCATGGCCGGGCACGATGCGGTGGTTAACCTGGTGGCGGTGCTGCATGGCAACGAAAAGCGCTTCGAGAACGTGCATGTCACGCTGCCCGACACCATTGCGCAGGCCTGCCATGCCAGCGGTGTCAGACGCATCGTGCACATCAGTGCACTGGGGGCGTCGCCGGATGCACCGTCCATGTACCTGCGCAGCAAGGCCAGGGGCGAGGCGGTGCTGCAGTCTGCCGGCCTGGACCTGACTGTGCTGCGGCCCAGTGTGGTGTTTGGCTCGGGCGACCGCTTCCTGAACCTGTTTGCAAAGCTCCAGAGAGCACTGCCCGTGTTTCCGTTGGCAGGGGCGAACGCGCGGTTCCAGCCCGTGTGGGTGGAAGACGTGGCCCGTGCTGTGGTGCATAGCCTGACGCACAACACCACCGTCGCTCAGACAGTGGAACTGACGGGCCCTGACGTGTTCAGCCTTCGGGAACTGGCCGAAATGGCGGGCGAAGCCGCCGGTACACCCAAGCCGGTCATTGGCCTCCCAAGGGCATTGGCCTACTTCCAGGCTCTGGTCATGGAGTACATGCCGGGCGAACCATTGATGAGCACAGACAACCTCTCATCCATGGAAGTCGACAATGTCGCCAGCCCCGGCATGCTCTCTCTGGGCGACTGGGGAATCACACCAGCAAGCCTGCGTGCTGTGTTGCCCACCTACATTGGGCGCGTGACCGGAGGCAACGGACCACGCAACCGCTTGCTGGGGTTCAGGGCCAAGCCGCGCTGAAGGTCCGGGCCGTGGGGCTGCGGCCTCCACATTTGATCCACACTTGCGGAACACAGTCTCCTCTTCACCACTCGTGAAGGAGACTGACATGTTCCCCCTCTTCAAGCCTTTGACCCTTTCGGTCGTCGCCGCCCGAGCATTGATCGCATGCGGAGGCGGAGACAGCTCCCCCACCGACAGTGGGGCGGTGTCCACCCCCACGGAAACAGCCGAAGCCCGCCAAAACAGGCTCAGCCAGTTGGGACGGCAAATTTTCAGCGATCGCAACCTGTCGGAGCCACGAGGCACGGCCTGTGTGGCCTGCCATCAACCCGACCAGGGCTTTGCAGGCAACAACGGCTCGCGCATTGGCGTGGCACTTGGCAGCCAGCCTGGCGTGCTGGGCATTCGCAATGCCATGACCAACGCCTACCAGGGGTTGGTGCCCGCCTTCGGGTTCATCACAGCCGATGGCAAAACCGAAGCCGTGGGCGGCCACTTTTGGGATGGACGCGCCGACACCCTGGCCGTGCAAGCGCTGGCCCCCTTCCTGAACCCGCTGGAAATGAACAACCCCAACGCCCAGGCGGTGGTGGCCAAGGTGGCTGCCAGCACGTATGCCAACGATTTCAGGCGCGAGTTTGGGGCCAACATTTTTGACACCCCCGATGCTGCGTTCACACAGATGGGCGTGGCCATTGCGGCTTTCGAGCTGGGTGCGCTGCAGCCCTTCAACTCCAAGTACGACGCCATGGTTCGGGGACAAGCCACCCTCACCCCCGCAGAGTCGCGGGGGATGGCCCTGTTTCAAGACCCCCTGCGTGCCAACTGCGCAGGCTGCCACCTGATGAACCCGACCAGCGGCAACCCGATCGATTCACCGTTTTCAGAGTTCACCTACTACGCCACCGGCGTGCCGCGAAACACGGCCATACCCGCCAATGCCGACCCGGCATTTTTTGACCTGGGCCTGTGCGGCCCGGACCGCTCGGCTCCGGTGCTGCCAACATCAGTGGTGCCCGGTACGCGGGCAGAGCAGTTTTGCGGCCAGTTCCGCATGCCCACGCTGCGCAATGTGGCCGAGCGCCGTGCATACATGCACAACGGGGTATTCACCAGCCTGCGCGACGTGGTAAGTTTCTACGCCACCCGCAACAGCAACCCCACGCGCTGGTACGGGGCGTCAGGTGTGCCCAATGACTTGCCTGCGCCATTTCTGGCGAACCTTGAAGTGACCAAGGCCCCGTTCAACAGGGCGGCCATCGAGGGCCCGGCCCTGACCGACACGGAAGTGGACGATGTGGTGGCGTTTCTGCACACCCTGAGCGATGGCTTCGTGCCAACGCAAGGCCCTGCGCCCGCAAGGTAAGCGCCGCACTACCATTGCCGCCATGCGTTTGCGCATTGCCCACCAGTTGTCTTTGCTGATTGCCTGCTCCGTCATTCTGGCGGTGCTGGTGGTGGGAGGGCTGACGGTCTGGAACCTGCAAACCGGGTTTGTGGACTATTTACGCCAGCGCGACGACGAACAACTGATGCGCCTGGTTCAAATCGTCGAGCGCCGTGCGGCCCAGGATCCATCCTTTGCCTGGCTCACGACCGACGAGCGCGAATCGATGCGCAGGCTCATGGATGAATTCGACGGGCGCAGCCCGCGCCCCAACCGTCCGCCGCCTGGTTTTGCTGAGGCACCCGGTCCGCGTGGACCACCGGGTCCGCCAGGGCCACCCGGTCGCTACCAGCCCCCACCGCCGCCTGGTGCTGGCGCGGCGTTGCGCGACCGAGTCGTCATCCGCAATGCCGCAGGGGAATGGCTGGCGGGCCGAAGACCCCCGAAACATGCGCGCATCACCACACGTGCCATCAAGGTCAATGGCCAAGAAGTGGGGTTTGTGGAGCTGACTGCCGAGCCCGAGCCTGACACGCTTGATCTGCGGTTCTTGCAACGTCAATATACCGGACTGGCCTTCATCGGCCTGGGAACGGTGATGTTGTCGATGCTGGTGGCTTGGTGGGTGGCGGGCCTGTGGAGCCGCCCGTTGCAAGCCCTGCAACTGGCCAGCCGCAGCATTGCCCGTGGCCAGCGCACGCACACGCTGGAACCCGCCGGAGCGCAGGAAATTGCCGAACTGACACGAGACGTCAACACCATGATGAGCGAGCTGGCACGACTGGAACATGCCCGTCGCAGCTGGATTGCACAGATCAGCCACGAACTGCGCACGCCGCTGGCGGTGTTGCGGGGAGAGCTGGAATCCATAGAAGATGGTGCACGCGAGCCCACCCGTGAGGTAATGGCCAGCCTGCGAGACGAGGTGATGCAACTCACCCGCCTGGTCAACGATTTGCACACCCTGTCGGTGGCCGATATGGGCGGCCTGCCCTGCGATTTTCGCGATGGTGATGCGCAGGCCTGTCTGCAGGCGGTGGTGCGGCGTTTTGAACCACAGGCCACGCGCATGGGCCTGACGATCGAATACCCTGCCCACAGCTCGCAACCGCTGACCGTTCATTGGGACTTTGGCCGCATGGAGCAGGTGCTTGCCAATCTGCTGACAAACAGCCTGCGCTACACACAAGCCCCTGGGCGTGTGCGGGTGGAATGGCACGTACAAGACAAGTTGCTGGTGCTGACGGTGGACGACTCAGCGCCCGGCGTGTCGGCAAGTGACATGCCCCAACTGTTTGAACCCTTGTTCAGGGCGGACAGGTCCCGCCAGCGCAGCACTTCCAACGGGGGTACTGACCAGGTCCACAGCAGTGGCCTGGGCCTGACCATCGTGCGCACCATGGTCCAGGCACACGGTGGCACCGTGGAGGCCATTGCGTCAGAGTTGGGTGGACTGCGCGTCAGCGTTCGGGTGCCGCTGAGGGCCTGTGAACTGCGGAAGGATTCGACATGATCGGTCGCCCCGCCACAGGCCTGGTGCTGATCGTCGAAGACGACGCCAAGATTGCCGACATGCTCGCCAATTACCTGCACGTGCACGGCCACACCACCCACATTTGCAACAACGGGTTGGCCGCCTTGCAAGCCATCCGCGCTCACAACCCAGCGCTGGTGCTGCTGGACCTGATGTTGCCCGGTATGGACGGTCTGGCGGTGTGCCGCGAGGTACGCAATTTCTCTGCTGTGCCCATCATCATGGTGACCGCTCGGGTGGACGAAGTCGACCGCCTGCTTGGGCTGGACACCGGGGCAGACGACTACATTTGCAAGCCTTTCAGCCCACGCGAGGTGGTGACGCGCATCAAGGCGCTTTTGCGCAGAGCACAAGGACATCTCGCCGACAGCGCACGAACAGGTGGTCTGCTGGTCAGCGCGGAGCGTCAGGCGATCGATTGGAAGACCACTGCGCTGCCACTCACGCCAGTGGAATACCGTCTGCTGGCCATGCTGCTGTCACGCCCAGGGCACGTGTTTCCTCGATCCAAGCTGCTGGATCACTTGCACCACGACTTGCGCGACGTGAGTGACCGAGCCGTTGACAGTCATGTGAAGAACATCCGACGCAAACTGGAGCAGGCAGGTGCGACACAAGTGGCCATCACGTCGGTCTACGGTGTCGGTTACAGGTTGGAAGCTGAGCACTGAGCCCCAATCGTTGGCGATCGTCGCCATCAGGGAGCATCAAACAAAAAAAGGCCGCGCCTCATGGCGCGGCCTTTCAACCTTGGAAACCAGGGCTGACGGTCAGAACTTCCAGCCGTACTGCACACCGATGATGGTTTGCTTCATGCTGACCGTTTCTTGCATGTTGGTACCGGGTGGCATGCCTGGCTGCATGTTGAACAGAGAACCACCTGTGACGCTGACCTTTGGTGCGTAAGCCAGCATCCAGCTCAATTCAGACTTGGGGCTGAGGTTGTAGGTGCCACCCATGGTCAGGTGCGTTTTCATCACGCCAGGAGCCAAGATGTTGGGGGTGATGTTGGCACCAGTCACTGGGTTTGTGCCACGGTTGATACCAAAACGCAGGGTCGTCTTGGGGTTCATCTGCCATTGCACCCCGACCTTGATTGTTTCAACATCGCTCCAGCCAAAGCCGCCACCTGCATCAGACCCCATGGGGGACATGGACATGGCCGAGTTGCCAATCGAAGGCACCTTGCTGTAATTGATGCGGGTGTAGTCCACGGCCAATTGCACTGCAGGTGTCACCTGGAAAGCCGCACCGACACCGTAGTTGGCCGGGATATTGAATTTGCCTTGCTCGGCAAACAATCCGGCGTACTTGTCAAAGCGCTTCATGCTGATTTCGGGAGAGTACGACGCACCGACAGACACGGTGTCAGACAACTTGCCCATGTAGCCCAATCGGACACCCACGCCTGTGCTGCTGTCCTTGCCGTTGTTGCCCAATGCGTTGGGGGCGGCAGACTGCCCGGAGAAGCCCTGCGTTCCGTACGCTTCAAATCGCTGCAGCACAAACAACGGGCTCACACCCACCGAGTGATTGGGCGCAAATTTGTAAGCCACAGTGGGGGCCACAATCAACTGCATCAGATCGACACCCAGCTTGCCCTGACCACACAGCGGGTTCAGGCCCATCATGGGCTGACCGTTGGTGGGGTTGGGGCAAATGGTGTTGCCACCTGGGTAGGTGCTGTTCATGCCACCGTTGCCGTACACGGTCAGACCCACAGCCAGCTTGTCAGACAGCACGGCGTTGTAACCAAACTCTGGAATGAGGAACAGGTTGCGATCGCTGTTTTCGTTGGCGCTGAACGCAGGGCCGAAAGCCGCTGGCACATTGGTGCGGCTCATGCTGCGCTTGGGGCTGAACAAAGACCCGCCCAGCTCCATGCGGCTGCCGGCAAACACGGCCGCAGCCGGATTGTTCACGCCCGCGAATGCGTCATTGGCAGTGGCAATGGCAGCACCGCCCATGCCCTCTGCCTTGATGCCAAAACCATGGGGAAAGTACCCGTTGGTGGCGTGAGCGGCTGGCAGCAAGGCACCTCCCAGTGCCAAGGCAAGCGCGGCGCGCAGGGGTGTGGATTTGAATGAACGCATGAAATCTCCTCGTGGTTTATGGATTGTGTGGTGGTGTCGAGACCGGGCACAGCCGAGTGTGGTGGCCCGGGCATGGCAAAGAATCAGTATTCACCCTTGGAGGCGCGCTCCATCATTTCCCAGATGGTGTTGCGCACGGCCATGGCCTCTTCCTTAAGGGGAGAGGGCAGCTTGCGACCCATCTTCACCATCATGTCCATGTTCAGTGTGTAGAGCCACAGGCCATCGTCCTTCTCGACCATGGAGATGCGGCAAGGCAGGTAAGCAGCCATGTGGGGGCTGAAATCCACCATCTTGCGTGCCGTGGCGGGGCTGCAGTACGAGTAAACGGTCAGGATTTTTTCTTTTTTGCCGGAGCGGGCTTCCAGTTCCTTGGACAGGGGCAACACACCCACGTCACGCATGTTGCGCTCCACGGCCACCATCTTCAAAATTTCTTCCACGTCTTTGGCCGACACGCCGGCCTTGACCTTGCGCTCCCAGGTGGTGGCCACGGCGATGTCGCCTTCGGCTTCCACCCAGCGGTCCCACATGCGCGAGGCTTCGCCGCCAGCGCCATCTTCAAGCTTGCCAATGGTGGCTACGGTGCCGCAGCCCGTGGTCAGGAGGGTGGCAGCGAGGGCAGCCACCACAGAGGCGGTTTTCAGGAAATTCATGGGGAGTCCTTCCGGGGTGTGTTGTGAGTGGTTTGGCTTTGACAAAAATCAAATTCCAACACCTGAACCTTATCCCTCCCGGGCCTCACGGGGCATCGGTATCTACCCTAGGGGGTAGGGTTTTATCCCTGGAAATCAACGCCTAACCGAGGTTTGATGGCGTTTCAATCCCTCTTTTTTGGCACACTTGACAGTTGTGTTTCAACCACAGGAAATGACATGGCCACATCCAAAGCCGCTTCTGCCGCCACATCCGCGCCCAGTGCTTGCGAAAAGCCCGGTGCGCCATCGGCCTACCGCACCGAACACCAGCGTGACGTGGTCAACCGCCTCAAACGCATCGAAGGACAGGTGCGCGGACTCATCGACATGGTGGAAAGTGGTCGCCCCTGCGAAGACGTGGCGCAGCAAATGTCTGCCGCCCGCAAAGCCATGGAAAAAACCTTTTACCGCATGATGGCGTGCACCGTCATGGAAGCGGTCACATCTTCTGAGTCAGAGGTGGAGACGTTCCGCGAGGTCGAACGCTCTACCCGCATACTCGAGAAATACGCCTGAAACCCACTTTGAAAGGCCAGACATGTCCCTCACCCTGCTGATCGGCAACAAAAACTACTCGTCCTGGTCCATGCGCCCCTGGGTGTTGCTGACGCAAGCAGGCATTCCCTTCACCGAGCACATGGTGCGGTTCGACTCGTTCGATGCGGGTTCGCACTTCCGCCAGGCGGTGGATGCGGTCAACCCCGTGGGCAAAGTGCCCGTGCTGCTGGACAACGCTCACCTCAGCGCCTCAGGTCAGCCCCTGGCAGTGTGGGACACGCTGGCCATTGCCGAGTACGTAGCCGAGTCTTTTCCCGACAAGCAACTGTGGCCCAGCACTGTGCCCGCGCGAGCAAGGGCACGCAGCGCCTGCGCCGACATGCACAGCGGCTTTGGGGCGCTGCGCAGTCACTTTCCCATGAACATCGAGGCATCGTTGCCCGACGTTGGCGAACTCGTGCTGCGTGACAAGCCCGCCGTCCGCGCGGAACTCAACCGCCTGTGCACCCTGTGGGAAAGCCTGCTCGCGGAACATGGTGGTCCCTTGCTGTTTGGCAACTTCACCGTGGCCGATGCCTACTTTGCCCCTGTGGTGATGCGGCTGAAAACCTACGCTGTGCCCGTGCCGCCTGCGGTGGCCGCCTATATGGACGCCGTGTGTGCCTTGGCCGGTGTCCAGCAATGGATGGCAGGCGCATTGGCCGAACACGACTTTCTCGACTTTGAAGAACCCTACCGCCTGCGGCGCTGATCGCCCTGCGGCCGGGGCAAACGCCAGCGCCATGGACATTTACCTGGTGGGCGGTGCCGTGCGCGATGCGCTGTTGGGCATGCCCGTGTATGACAAAGACTGGGTGGTGGTGGGCAGCACGCCTGAGGCCATGCAAGCGCGCGGCTTTGTGCCTGTGGGCAAAGACTTCCCGGTGTTTTTGCACCCGGCCACGCACGAGGAACATGCCCTGGCGCGCACCGAACGCAAAACCGCCCCCGGTTACCACGGCTTTGTGGTGCACGCCGCCCCAGATGTGACGCTGGAAGAAGACCTGGCTCGCCGCGACCTCACCATCAATGCCATAGCTGCAAAACCAATACAGAAAAGCGGTGAAGGCACTTTTGATTCAAAAAATCAGCAGCCAGATCTGGACACTCTGGTAGACCCCCACGGCGGCGTCGCCGACCTGCGCGCCGGCGTGCTGCGCCACGTAACAGACGCGTTCCGCGAGGACCCTGTGCGCATCTTGCGAGTGGCGCGGTTTGCAGCTCGCTTCCCGCACTTCACCGTGGCGCCTGACACCCAGGCCCTGATGCGAGACATGGTGGCCAGCGGCGAGGTGGACCACCTGGTGCCCGAGCGGGTGTGGCAAGAGCTGTCGCGCGGGCTCATGGCCCCCGCCCCGTCGCGCATGCTGCAGGTGCTGCGCGACTGTGGTGCCCTGCAGGTGCTGCTGCCCGAACTCGACCGCCTGTGGGGCGTGCCCCAGCGCGCCGACTACCACCCCGAGGTGGACACCGGCGTGCACATGATGATGGTGATGGACATGGCCGCACGCCTGAACGCCCCGCTGGCAGTGCGGTTTGCCTGCCTGTGCCACGACCTGGGCAAGGGCACCACGCCTGCCGACATATTGCCCCGCCACATGGGCCACGAAGAGCGCAGCGCCAAGCTGCTGGCCCGTGTGTGCGACCGCTGGAAAGTGCCGCGCGACTGCCGCGAGCTGGCCGATGTGGTGGCCCGCGAACACGGCAACATCCATCGCAGTGGCGATTTCTCGGCCGCTGCCCGGGTGCGCCTGCTGGAGCGCTGCGATGCCCTGCGCCGTCCCGAACGCTTTGCCGAGGTGCTGCTGGCCTGCGAATGCGACGCCCGTGGCCGTGGCGGCCTGGCCGAGCAACCCTACCCCCAACGCCCAAGGCTGCTGTACACCCTGAAAACCGCCACCCGCATTGACACCAAAGCAATAGCTGCCAGTGCAATACCAGCAAGCGCTGATGGCATTATTGGCACCAAAAACATGGGCGAACGCATTGCCCAAGCCATCCACGCTGCGCGGGTGGCCGCCGTGGCGGCAGCCGCACCGCCCATCCCCTCGGAGCCCGACCATGGCCAACCTGCTCATCGTTGAAGACGACGAACTGCTGCGCGACGGCCTGAGCGACCTGATGACCCAGGCTGGCCACCAGACCACCACCGCCGAGGACGGCGAAGCTGCGCTGGCCCACATCATCGCCAGCGTGTTTGATGGCGTGGTGCTCGACCTCGGCCTGCCCAAAGTTGACGGCATGACCGTGCTGCGCCTGTTGCGCGAACGGCACCCCGCCATGCCGGTGCTCATCCTCACCGCCCGCGACGGCGTGGAGGACCGGGTGGAAGGCCTGAACGCCGGGGCCGACGACTACCTGACCAAACCTTTCAACACCGACGAACTGCTGGCGCGCCTGCAATCCATGCTCCGCCGGGCCAGCCTGCCGGCATTTGCACCGGCGCCCACAGCGCAAAGCCAAGCCATCCAAGGCCCGCAAGGTTTGCGCCTGGACCCAGTGCTGCCCCGCGCCTGGCTGAGTGGCGATGCCATTGACCTCACCCAGCGCGAATGGGCGCTGCTGCGCCTGCTGGTGCAACAGCAGGGCCAAGTGGTCAGCCGGGAAGACGTGCTGGCCGCCTGGCAGGCCCAACCGGCCGAGGCCGGGGGCAGTGGCCTGGCATCGAACGCGCTGGAGGTGTATGTGCACCGCCTGCGCCGCAAGTTGACGGGTTCGGCGCTGAACATCCGCAACATCCGCGGTTTGGGCTACATGCTGGAACACAACACCCAGTCACCGGGTTGAACCGTGGCCCTGAACAGCGCGCGATCGCTCAAACGGCAACTGCTGCTGTGGCTGCTGGTGCCGCAGTTGGTGCTGTGGGCCGGGGGCGGCTTGCTGGCCTACCGCATGGCACTGAGCTACGCGGAAAAAGGCATTGACCAGTCGCTGCTGCAATCTGTGCGGGCGCTGGCACGGCAGGTCAAGCCCGTGGGCTCAGGCCTGCTCATCGACTTCCCCCGCGCCGCACAAGACGTGTTGGAGCAAGACCCCGAAGACCGCATCAGCTACATGGTGTCGTCACCCCCGGGCAAGTTCCTGCTGGGCAACCGCCAATTGCCACCGCCTGCCAGCGCCCCGGCCCCCGGTGAGCCCACCCTGTACCGGACCGATCTCGACGGCAAGCCGTTGCGCGTGGTGGCGCTGGATGTGGCTTATGGCGAGCCCCAGGCACCCCAGATGTTGCGCGTGCAGGTAGGCAAAAGCCTGGCGGTACAACAGCGCATAGCCGCCGAACTGGTGGCCGACATGCTGGCCCCTTTGCTGGCGCTGGGTGCATTGCTCAGCTTGCTCGTACACGGCGGCATCCGGCGGGGGCTGGCACCGCTGACCCGTTTGGCCGCTCAGCTCGAACACCGGTCGGTGGATGCGTTGTCACCCATCGAAATGGCCCAGGCCCCCAGCGAGGTGCGCGCCCTGGTGCTGGCGGTGAACGCACTGCTCGACAAAGTGGCCCGCAGCGTCAGCCAGGAAAAACGCTTCCTGAACGACGCGGCACACCAGTTGCGCACACCGTTGGCGGGCCTCATCAGCCAGGTGGAACTCGCCCAACGCCAGGCCACCGAACCCGCCATGAGAGAGCGGCTGGCCAAGGTGCTGACAGGCGCCCAGCGCAGCGCGCACCTGGTCCATCAGCTGCTGACGCTGGCTCGCACGGAAACCCAGGCCCGGCGCGAGCCCATGGACCTGGCACACCTGGCACGCGAAGTCGCACGCGAATGGACGCCCCGCGCCCTGGCCGCGAACATGGATCTGGGTTACGAGGGTGACGAACACCTGCAGCTCCACGCCGACTCGCTGCAGCTCAGGGAGGCCCTGGCCAACCTGCTGGACAACGCCCTGCGCTACACACCGTCAGGCAGCACGATCAACCTGGTGGTGCGCAAAGATGGCACCCATGCGGTGGTGGCGGTGGAAGACAGTGGGCCGGGCCTCAGCGATGACGAGCTGAGCCATGTGTTTCAGCGTTTCTGGCGCGCCAGTCAGCTGCCCGGTGGCTGCGGCCTGGGGCTGGCCATCGTGCAGGAAATCGCTGTGCGCCATGGTGGCTTCGCGCGGGCAGAGCGGCGCGAGCCTCACGGGCTGCGCGTGTCACTGCATGTGCCACTCCAACCCACCGGTTGACTGCGCTCACCGGGCCAGCGGATCTGACTTGTCTGGGTTGAAGCGCTTGCAGGCCGGATGGCGGCGGAAGGCGTCGGTGGCACATTGTTTCCACAGGCACGACTCCCGCTCAAAGAACGACAAACCAACGCAAGGCTCCGGGCGCGCAGCGCCCGCTTTGCCAGTTCCACCCTGGTTGTCCTGCTTGGTTTGAGCGGGCGTGGTCGGTGGCGCAGGCGGTGGCGCACTTTCCGTTGAGGACGCAGGCGTTGCGCTGGCAGGTGACGCCGCAGCGGCAGCGGCGGCGGCGGCGGCGGCCGCAGCTTCAGCGTCCGCTTTCGCTTTTGCCTTGGCTCTGGCTTCCCGCCGTGCACGGGCCGCAGCAACTTCATCGGGCGTGGTTGCAGAAGTGGCATCACCCGCAGCCCCCGCAACAGGTACCAACGCTCCCGCAGCTGGTTGTGCATTGGCATTAGCTGCGGCGGGAGCCGCCGTTGCGGCACCGTCGGCCACGGGGACTTTGCCGCGCGAATCTTCGATGAACTCCTCGATGGGTTGCGGCGCCGGTTGCGGAGCACGTGCGCGATTGAACGCGATGACCGCGCCGACGACAGCCAGCGCACCCAATGCAATCCACAGCCACTTTTTGCCCCCACCTGCCGGCACAACGGGAACATCTGCCAATGCCTGCGGAACTGCCACAGTCCCAGCCAACGGTGGTACAGACACCACCGTCGCGTCAGGCTTCGCCACAGGCTCCGCTACCGCCTCAATCACTGGCTCAAAGGTCTCTGGTGGGACCAACTTCGCCGAAGTCTGGGCCACTGGGTTACCCGTTGCAAACCCCTCCCGCTGCGCCACACGTGTACCGTCGAGGCTGACCGGTGGTGGGGCGGAGGTGGGCAACACCAGCGTGGGGCTCGTGGCCAGGGATTCGTCGTGGGTGCCATCGGCCCCGTTCGGCAGCACCGACACGGGCGCAGGCGCATCCGTGGCCGGGTGGTTGGCGCGTGCCTGTGCAAACAGCCAACGCAGAATCGGTGCCGTGTCTGGCTGAGCCAGGGCCAAAGCAGGTTCGGCACCGGCATCGGCGTCATCTATCTGGTGCAGTTGGCTGCCCATCGACGCGGTCAGCGCATTGCGGAACGCCTCTGCGGTCTGGAAGCGGTCCTCTGGCAACTTGGCCAATGCCTTGCTGACCAGCGCATCCAATGCGGGCGGCACTGCCGGCGCGCGGCTGGACGGCAGGGGTGCCGGGTCATGCAATATCTGTGACGCCACCGCCATGTGGTGCGCGCCGTCAAACGGCGTTGTGGCGGTGAGCAGTTCAAACAACAACACACCCGCCGAGTACAGGTCGGTCCGGGTGTCGACTGGCAGACCCTTGACCTGTTCGGGCGACATGTAACGAGGGGTGCCAATGGACAAACCGGCCAGCTGAGTGCCGTTGTCCATGTCGGACTCAAGCAGCTTGGCAATGCCAAAGTCAGTCAGCTTGGCCAGCCCCGACATGTCGAGCAACACGTTTTCTGGCTTGACGTCCCGGTGGATGACGCGCTGCTCGTGCGCGTGCTCCAGACCCGCCAACACGGAAAGCACAAGGCGCACGGCACCCGCCGGTGTGAAGCGCACACCGTTGTTCAGGCAATGCTTGAGGTTGACCCCATCGACGAACTCCATCACAAGGTACGTGACGGCGCCGTCTTTCCCGGCATCGAACACGCTGACGATGGACGGGTGGCGCAGACGCGCTGCCGAGCGGGCCTCGGTCAGAAACCGGCGTTCATACGCTGCAGCCTGGTCTGCGGGCAGGTCGCGGGTGCGTGCAGTCTTGACCGCCACGCTGCGGTCGAGGTGAGGATCCCGGGCCTCATACACAATGCCCATAGAACCCTGCCCCAGCACGCGGGTGATGTGGTAGCGGCCCAGTTGGGTGTCGTTCATTCGGAAAAAAAGGTTGAAGCTGTGGAAGCTGACCCCCATTCTCCAACATTGGCGCACCGATGTGACAGATTGCACACCAATTGAACGATGCCGGCCCGGAATGCCTCTGGGCAGGGCTGGGGGGAAATCAGCCCAAGCGTTGCCCGCTGGCTTCGTCGAACCAGTTCACATGGCTGGCCTGCACCGCCAGACCCACGCGGTCGCCGGGGCGCACGACCTGCTGAGGTGCGGTGCGCACGGTCACATCGCCAGCCGCCGTGTTCACCACCACATAGGTGTCGGCCCCGGTGGGCTCCACGACACTGACCTCGCCGCGCCAGGGCGCTGTGTCGTCAAACCTCAGATGCTCAGGGCGCAGCCCCAGCAGGGTGGGCGCACCGACAGCGGCGGGGCAGACCAACGCCAGGTCGTGGCCTTTGATGGCAAAACAGCCCTCACCGCTTGCCTGTATTGACTTTCCAGCTATCAGGTTCATGGTGGGCGAACCGATGAACGTGGCCACATAGGTGTTGGCCGGGCGGTTGTAAATGTCGTCGGGTGTGCCCAGTTGCTGCAGCACCCCACCCTTCATGACGGCAATGCGGCTGCCCAGGGTCATGGCCTCGATCTGGTCGTGCGTGACATACACGCTGGTGATGCCACTGGCGTGGTGCAGGCGCTTGATTTCGGCGCGCATTTCCACGCGCAGCTTGGCGTCCAGGTTGCTCAGCGGTTCGTCAAACAGAAACAACTGTGGCTGGCGGGCCAGGGCGCGGCCCATGGCCACGCGCTGACGCTGGCCGCCGCTCAACTGGGCGGGGCGGCGGTCCAGCAAGTGTTCAATTTGCAACATGGCGGCCACTTCACCAATGCGTTTGTCGCGCTCGGCCTTGGGCACCTTGCGCATTTCCAGCGCAAAACCGATGTTGTCGGCCACGCTCATGGTGGGGTAGAGCGCGTAACTTTGAAACACCATGGCTATGTCGCGCTGCGCGGGAGGCACACCCACCACGTTGCGGTCACCAATGCGGATGGCACCCTCGGTGGGGTCTTCCAGACCGGCAATGATGTTGAGCAGCGTGCTTTTGCCGCAGCCCGAGGGGCCCACCAGGATGAGGAACTCGCCCGGGGCCACGTCGATGTCGATTTTTTTAAGCACCTCGACGGTTTTGTCGGCCTTGCCGAAGGTTTTGCGAATGCCTTGAATGTGCAGAGCGGATGCCATGGGTGTTCTTCCTTGAGCGTTCAGCCTTTGACGGCACCGGCCGTCAGGCCTTTGACGAAGTACTGGCCAGCCAGCACGTAAATGAGCATGGTGGGCAGCCCCGCGATCACGGCCGCGGCCATGTCCACGTTGTAGGCCTTGACGCTGCTGGTGGTGTTGACCATGTTGTTCAGGCCCACGGTGATGGGTTTGCTGTCGGCACCGCTGAAGGCCACGCCAAACAAAAAGTCGTTCCAGATGTTGGTGAACTGCCAGATCAACGTGACCATGACGATGGGCGTGGACAGCGGCACGATGATGCGGAAAAAGATGCGCCAGAAGCCCGCGCCGTCGATGCGAGCGGCGTTCACCAGCTCTTTGGGAATGGCGGCGTAGTAGTTGCGGAAGAACAGCGTGGTGCCAGCCAGCCCGGCCAGACAGTGCACCAGGATAAGCCCGCCCACCGAGCTGGAAATGCCCAGCCAGCCCAAAATCTGGCTCATGGGCAACAGCACCACCTGGAAGGGCATGAACACGCCAAACAGCATGAAACCAAACAGCAGCTCGCTGCCCCTGAACTTCCACAAACTCAGCACGTAACCGTTGATGGCACCCCACAGGGTGGAGATGAGCACCGCAGGCACCACCATCAGCACGGAGTTCCAAAAGAACGGCTTCAGGCCCCGGCAGTCGGTGCCGGTGCAGGCCTCGCTCCAGGCCATGCGCCAGGCATCGAAATTCAGGCTGCTGGGCAGGCTGAGCAGGTTGCCCTGACGGATTTCTTCCGCGTCTTTGAACGAGGTGGCCAGCATGACGTACAGCGGGGCCAGGAAAAACAGGGCCGCCACCAGCAGGACGGCATACACCGCAAACCGGGACAGTTGTTGAGGCAGGGTCTTAGCGGTCATGGGGTTTGCTCCGCAGTTCGCTGTAAAGGTATGGCACGACGATGGCGGCCACGGTGGCCAGCATCATGGTGGCGCTGGCCGCACCCAGGCCAATCTGGCCACGGGTGAAACTCATCACGTACATGAAGGTGGCGGGCACGTCGGTCGAAAAGCCCGGGCCGCCGCCGGTGAGGGCCATGACCAAATCGAAACTCTTGATGGACAGGTGCGACAACACCATGATGGTGGAGAACACCACGGGCCGCAGGATGGGCAATATCACGCGCCAGTAAATGCGCGGCAGGCTCGCGCCGTCGATCTGCGCGGCCTTGATGATGCTGTCGTCAATGCCGCGCAGCCCTGCCAAAAAGAGGGCCATGGCAAACCCGGCGCTTTGCCAGATGCCGGCAATCACCACGCAGTAAATGGCGGTGTCGCCCTGCACCAGCCAATCGAACGTGAAGCTGGTCCAGCCCAGGTCGTGCATGAGCTTTTCCAGGCCCAGGCTGGGGTTGAGCATCCACTTCCAAGCGGTGCCGGTCACGATGAACGACAGCGCCATGGGGTACAGATAGATGGTGCGCAGGGTGCCTTCGGCGCGCACTTTCTGGTCCAGCACAATGGCGAGGGCCATGCCAATCAGCATGGAG
>CAIYQZ010000053.1 GCA_903928495.1 uncultured bacterium | reverse complement strand
GCGCACCTCGCTCACACCATTCGGGCTTGACCGGGGTTTTGAACACCATCCCTAGGGACTTAAAAAACCATAAAAAAGCCACCGAGTGCGGTGGCTTTTTTGCTGACGCTTGGCATGCGCCTTGCCAATGCAAGACTCAGGCGTATTCAGCCAGGCTCTTGCGCATTTTTTTCATGGCTGCCACCTCGATCTGGCGGATGCGCTCGGCGCTGACGCCGTATTCCGCAGCCAGTTCGTGCAGGGTCATGCCGCCGCTGCCGTCGTCGTTCACCTTCAGCCAGCGCTCGGTCACGATGCGGCGTGAGCGGTCGTCGAGTTCGGCCATGGCGGTGGCCACGCCGTCCGAGGCCAGCACATCCCGCCGGCGCGCTTCCAGCACGGCGGTGGGTTCCTGGCTGGCATCGGCCAGGTAAGCAATGGGGCCGAAGGCCTCTTCGCCGTCGTCACCCGGGGTGGGGTCCAGCACCACATCGCCTCCGGCCATGCGGGTTTCCATCTCAATCACTTCTTCGCGCTTGACGTTGAGCTGGCGCGCCATGCTGTCAATTTCACGCTCGTTCAGCGTGTCGCGGTGGGTGCCTTGCTCGTCTGCCGCTGCATCGGCCTTGAAGCCCTGCTTCATGCTGCGCAGGTTGAAAAACAGCTTGCGCTGGGCCTTGGTGGTGGCCACTTTCACCATGCGCCAGTTTTTCAGGATGTATTCATGGATCTCGGCCTTGATCCAATGCATGGCGTAGCTCACCAGGCGAACGCCTTGGTCTGGGTCAAAACGCTTGACCGCCTTCATCAGGCCCACGTTGCCTTCTTGAATCAGGTCGCCATGTGGCAGTCCGTAGCCCAGGTATTGGCGAGAAATGGATACAACCAGGCGCAGGTGTGACATCACCAGCTTGCCCGCAGCATCCAAGTCGGCATGGTCGCGCAGCTTGCGGGCGAAACTTTGCTCTTCTTCGAGCGTCAGCATGGGCATGCGGTTGACGGCCGAAATGTAGGCATCCAAGTGGCCCAAGGGGGGCATCAGACCCCATGTCGGGGCCACACTCACAGCGTTGGATTTCAAAACAGCATTCATGTGTGATTCCTCCGTTTCCAGTGCTTGTCATAGACAGGCGAAGGCAAATGTTAGCACTCCCAGTTGGAGAGTGCCAATGCATCAAAAGTTCCCTCACCCGGTTCGGGTGGCGCTAAATTCCGTGCATGTCCAGCCAGCCCCTGATTCCCCACGGCCCACAGGTACTGCCCCCGTCCGGGGCTGGGGCTACGACCGGGCGAACGGCGCAGGCCCCATCCACTGCTGCTCACACGGGAGCCGTTTCACTAGGAGCGTCCAAGCTTCTGTTGCCAACCGGTGGCTCGCCTGGCGGCCCAGCCAGTTCCAGTGTGGTGAACCTGTCTCCCGAGTCGATGGCAGAGCCGATGGCGCGGGCTGCGCCTGCTGCGCTACGCTTGGCTTGGCCCAGCACAGGTTTGGGGGCGCAACCCTTACGGCAGGCAGTTCAGTTGCTACAGGCCATGGCATTGACCGCCCCAACCATGCCCAAACCCCTCATGCCGCTGGCCGGTCAGGCCTGGTCGCCAGCCTTTCTGGCGCAGTGGCTCGCTGACAGGGATGCGTCTCCAGACCGCTCTCCACTCTCCACATTTGCCACACAACACGTGCAGGTGCACACACCGGCGGGTCAGCAGAGTCTGTTCATGCGACTGTTGTTGCCTGCTGGGCGTCTCAGCACCCAAGTGCCTGCTGAACGCCCCGCCAATGCGCCTGCGGCAGCAGCGACGCGGGTGGTGCGTTGGCCCGACAGCCCGCTGCTGGGTACAGGTGCCCTCGCCTGGCTTCTGGCGCCAGAAGGCGAGGCAGTGCTCAGTGCTTTGTTGATACTGGAGTGGGGCCCTCGCCGCGAGGCCGTGGTGTATGGCAAAGGGGCTTTGCAAAACCCGCAAGACCCGTGGTTGCTGCAGGCACAACTGCTTGCCATGGGCGTGAAAGAAAGGCCACATCCACCTGCTGAGGACACAGCCCTGTGCGACACACCGGATTGCCCCTACCGCGGTCAGGCGGTGTGTCCTCAACCGTTTTGTCCGGCCACCGGCGCGGTTGCAGCGGTCGCGTCTGCCTGAAGACAAAAAAGGCCCGGTGCGCCGTGTGACGCCCGGGCCGCAGGGCTTTATTGCACCTGCTGAATGCCTGCCAGCACCCAACCACCATTGCCCTGGCGGGGCTTGACCAGGTGCCACAACTCGTCAAATGCCTCTGGCGCAGGGTCGGCTGCATCGCGCACGGTGCCGGTGAAGCGCACCGTGACCACGTGGTTGTTGCCCTCGTCGGCCACGTCGATCACCTTGGCTTCGATGGTTTGCACTTCGGTTTGCGTCCCCACATTGCCACGCTCGACGATGTCCATCTTCAGTTCGGCAAACATCTCGGGCGTTGTGAACTCCCGGATGTCGTCGAGGTTCTTGGCATCGTTCGACGCTTGCAGGCGAATGAACTGCACCTTGGCCTGGCGCTCGAAGGTGGCGGTGTCAAAGTCGGCCGGGATGTGGTTGGACGACGAGTGCAGGTTGGCACCGATCATTGAGCCACCGGCGCTGCCGCCACCCGCCGGCATGCTCACGTCGTAAGCGCGTGTGGGCGTGGAGGGTTGACCACCTGCGGCGGCGTATTCCATGCCACTGGCGCGGGCGGCGCCACCCTGGTTTGCCATGGCGCGCTTGCGCATGATGAAACCAACGATCGCCAGCACGGCCATGATGGCCAGACCGATTATCAACATCGATGCGAGTTCGTCACCGAAGCCAAGGTGCGAGGCCAGAGCGGCGAGACCCAGGCCAGCCGCAAGACCGGCGACCGGACCCATCCAGGAGCGTTTGGGCTGGGCGGCGGCAGCGGCGGGTGCTGCAGCGGCCGCAGACTGGGCGGGCGCAGCAGCGGCAGCAGGCGCGCCAGGTGTTTGTGCGGGTGTGGCGTTGGGCGATTTGTCGACCTGAGCCTGGCGCTGTGTACCGAACGACTTGCCACCGCCCAGGCGCTTGGCGGCCTCGGCATCGGCTGCCACAAGTGACAGGCCCAGCACCATCGCGGCGGCCATCATTGAGAATGTTTTCATGGGATCTCCACAGGGTTGTTCAACACAGGTCGCGAGACTATCCTGTTTTTTTGGTATAAAAAACCGAGAATTCATTGATTTAAGTTCCCAATTTTCAGAATACTTTACGGGTCAGACCATGCTCCCTATCCAGATCAATGCCGATCATGCCCAACGTTGCGTGGTCAACAGTTCGCAGCTTGAGTGGCAGCCGTCGCCGTCACCGCTCGTGCAACGCCGATTGCTGGAGCGCGATGGGGGCGAAGTGGCGCGGGCCACCTCTGTGGTGCGTTACGAACCCGGGGCCTCGTTCGAGCGGCATGTGCACGAGCGTGGCGAAGAAATACTGGTGCTGGACGGCAGTTTTTGCGACGACAGCGGCACCCACGGCCCCGGCACTTATCTGCACAACCCGCCGGGCTCCAGCCACGCGCCGTTCTCGCCGGACGGCTGCACGCTGTTTGTCAAGTTGCGACACCTGGCGCCGTTGGACACAGAAGCCGTGGTGGTCAACACCCGTGAGGCCGCCTGGTACCCTGGCCTGGTGCCTGGCCTCAGTGTGATGCCCCTGCACAGTTTCGAGGGGCAACACACCGCGCTGGTGCGCTGGGCCCCTGGCACGTTTTTCAACCCTCACTGGCATTTCGGTGGGGAAGAGATTTTTGTGGTGGAGGGCGTGTTCGAGGACGAACATGGTCGTTACCCGGTGGGCAGTTGGCTGCGCAGCCCACACCTCAGCCAGCATCAACCCTTCAGCCGGGAAGGTTGCCTGATATTCGTGAAAACCGGCCACTTGGACGTGGGCCCGGCGTCCGCCATGCCGCGTCAGTTCTGATCGATGCTCAGCGCCCCGTCCAGGCGTGGGCCTGAAGGTCGTCCAGCGTCACGTATATCAGTGCTCGCTGATGGCACGCGGCCAGCACCACGGGTGGGGCCACGCCGGCGTGCAGGGCTTCTTTCCAGCGCAGCGCACACAGGCACCACCTGTCGCCTGGTTTGAGGCCCACAAACCGCCACTCGGGGCGGGGGGTGATGAGGTCGTTGCCCTGGTCTTTGGAGAACACCAGAAACGCCTCGGTCATGCGTGCGCAGATCACGTGTGAGCCCGTGTCTTCGTCCCGCGTGTGGCAGCAGCCGTCGCGGAAGTAGCCCGTCAGGGGCGCGTAGGAGCAGGCTTGCAGGGCGGTGCCCAGCACGTTCAGGGCGTTCATGGTGTTCGCTCCGTGGTGTCTGTGAGGGGTGCGTTGCCAGGCGGGGCCACGTCGCGGCCCAATGCGCGTTGCCCCAGCCATCGCAGGCCTGCACGCGTGTCGATGCGCATCCAGTTTTGCGTGGCAGCAGGGGGCGTTGCACCGGGTGCCAGCGCTGGACCAATGTTGAAGTGGAAGCTGTAGTTGGGCTCCTGGCCCATGCGAAGGTCGGTCAGCCACAGGCTGCCATCGTCTGTTTGCGACATACGAAAGAACCCGTCACTGAACCGCGCGATGCGCTGCACATGCGGATGTGCCGCATGTTCCAGCGCCAACGCCTGACCCTGTGCATGTGTTGTGAAGCGGATGGGGCGGCCCTTGTCCAGCAGGGCATAAAAGCCCTCGTGGTACCGATCGCCATCCATGGCCACCACGCGCCACACGACCGTGGTGAGGGGGGCCGGAGTCACCAGCACGCGGTCGGTGGGCAAGCCCAGGGCACGCAGCGACTGTTCGGCCTGCAGGGTGACCACGCCCTGAGCCACTGTGCTCCATGCCAGATAGGCGGTGCTGACGGCCAGCCCTGCGCGGTTCAGCCCGTTGCCGCTGGGCCTACCACGCAAAGCCGCCCCCACGCCCAGCAGCAGGGGCAAGGTGTACAGCGGGTCGATGATGAACATGCTGCCGACCCCGTAGGCTTCGTCAGTGAAGGGCTGCAGCACCTGGGTGCCGTACACCGTCATGAGGTCGAGCAATGGGTGGGTCACCAGCGCCAGTGCCATGGCAGCCACCCACCGCCAGCCAAGCGCCATTTGGCCGTGCAGCCGTGCAATGGCCCACCCCATGGGCACCGACAACAGGGCCAGAAACAGAAGGGAGTGGCTTTCAGCCCTGTGCAACACCATGTTCAGAACGGCGTCGCCATGGTCCACCAGCGCGTCGAGATCGGGCAGGGTGCCCGCCACGCCGCCCCACAGCGCCGCTTTCCAGGCTGCGGTGCGGCGGCCCATGACGGCCAGCCCGCACGCGGCACCCAGCGCGAGTTGGCTCAGGCTGTCCACCGTCTGCCTCTCAGTTCCGGCCTTCGCCGCGCAAGGTGGGGAGGCCCACACCCGCCGCATCAAAGCCACCGTCTACTGCCAGCACCTGGCCGTTGATGTAGCTGGCCGCCGGGCTGCACAGAAAAGCCACGGTGGCGGCAATTTCGTCGGTGGTGCCGTAGCGGCCCAGGGGGATCGCGTCGCGATAGTCAGCGCGAATGGCGGGGGTGTGCACCAGCTTGGCCATGGCGGTTTCCACCGGGCCAGGGGCGATGGCGTTCACGCGGATGCCCACGTTGCCCAGTTCCACCGCCTGCTGCTTGGTGAGGTGAATGAGCGCGGCCTTGCTGGTGCCATAGGCCACGCGCAGGGTACTGGCGCGCAGGCCCGAGATGGATGCGATGTTCACCACCGCGCCGCCACCGCTGGCCAGCATGAGTGGTACACAGGCCTGGGTGCAGATGAAGGGGCCGTTGAGGTTGACCGCCATGACGTGCTGCCACTCTTCCAGCGTGGTCTCGCCAATGGGCTTGAACACGGCCACCCCGGCGTTGTTGACCAGCGCGTCCAGTCTGCCCCACGTGTTCTGGATGCGGGCCACGGCAGCTACCACCTGGGCCGGTTGGGTCACGTCGGCCGCAATGTGGAGCACTTCACCCAGCGCAGACAGCCCGCGGTGGGCTGTGGCCAGTTCTGTTTCATCCCAGTCGAGCAAAGCCACGCGGTGGCCGCTGGTCAGCAGGTGCGTGGCAATGGCCAGGCCGATGCCCCGTGCCGCGCCGGTGACCAAGGCGACCTGTGGTGTGTGGGATGCCTGCGGTGCGCCAGGTTGTGAAATTTCAAGGTTTTCAGTGCTCTGTCGCTTGTTGGTCATGAAAAGTTCACTATGTATTTTTCGGCACACCCGAGGTGCATTTTGCACCCAGCAGGCGACGAGCCGCATCATAGAACTTCGCCCATGCCCCGCCCATTTGCGGGCCATACAGCAGCAGGGCGAGTGCCAGACCAATCAGCGGCAGCGCGGCAAACACCCAGCCGGTGAGGGTTTCATTGCCCAGCCACACGCCGACCAGCAGGGCCACGGCGGGGTTGACGAACGAGTAGCTGCCCGCCAGCGTGGGGCTGGCGTGTTTCAGCAGCCACAGGTAGGCGTTCAGCGCCACCAGCGTGCCCATGCCCAGCAGATACACCCAAGCCAACCAGGCGATGGCGGTGCTGCCCGTCCAAGGCGTGGTGCCTTCAAACACCACGGTGGGCAACACACCCAGCAGGCCGCCGGTCAACCATTGGGCGGCCGGGGCCATGGCACCCTCGGGTAAATCGAGTTTGCGTGAGGCATACGAACCCAGGCTCCAGCACAGAGGTGCGCCAAACGCCAGCAGCGCGCCCAGCCAGGTGGCGGAAAAGTCGCCTTCCAGTGCCAGCAGCAGCGCGCCTGCCACGCCCAAGGCCAGCGCCACCCAACTGCTGGTCCGCACGGGCTCGCCACCCACCCGGGTCCACAGCGTCAGCCACATGGGCATGGTGGCCACCACTGTGGCCATCAGACCCGAGCCAATGCCCAGTTTCTGGGCAAAACCCACCAGGTTCATGGCCAGCAGCACCATCAGCCCGCCCACCAAGGCCGAGTTGCGCCACTGCCGGGCGGTGGGCAGGGCGGCACCTTGCCATCGGGCCAGTGCCAGCATCAACAGCCCGGCCGCCAGAAAGCGGCTGGTGTTCATGAACAATGGCGGCATGCTTTTCAGAGCCACCGACAACCCGAAATACGTGGTGCCCCACACCACGTACACCAGCAGCAGCGCCAGCCACAACCGTGCCTTGAATGCCGCTGGGGTGTCGAGTTTGAAAAATGTCGGCATGTCGACCGCTTTCGTTGAAAATATTCGGCTGTGATCGCTTGTGCCGAACTTTATCCAAGATATAACACCCATGCAAGTAAATTTACCGTTGGATGATGTGGACGCCAAAATAATTTCGGCGTTGGGCTCTGACAGCCGACGTTCTTACGCCGACGTGGGCCTGGAAGTGGGCCTGTCCACCGCCGCCGTTCACGAGCGTGTGAAAAAAATGCTGGAGCGCGGCGTGATCGAGCGCTTCAGCCTGCGAGTGGCGCCCGATCGGGTGGGGCTCAATTTCACCGCGTTTGTGGCCATCCGCAATGACGGCGGCATTCACTGCCGCGAGGTGGCCCCCCGCCTGCGCGACATGCCCGAGGTCATGGAGTTGCACAGCGTGGCGGGTGAATACGACTTTCTGGCCAAAATCCGCGTGACCCACGCGCGGGCGCTTGAAGACGTGCTCTATCAGATCAAAGCCATCGCCGGTGTGGCGCGGACCACCAGCACCGTGGTGCTGAACACCGAGTTTGAAGACCGCCCGCTCAAGGTGGTTGGGGCGCCTGCCGCAACGCGCCAGGCCAACGGCTGATGCGCCCATGCCCCATCGCCAGCGCACACTCATTCTGTTCAACCACGACTGGGACGTGGCCGGTTTTGCCCGCCAGCCCGATGCCGCCTGGCACGACAGCCGGGGGTTTGACCTGTTCTCGTTTCCCAGCAACATGGCGCTGGCCTGGTTTGACTTCGACCGGTTCACCCGGCGGCTGGCCGCTGAAGCCAGCCGACGGCGCTGGGGTGCAGTCACCTCCAGCCACGAGCAGTTTGGTGCCCTGGCTGCTGCTTTGGTGGCCGAGCGCATGGGTTGGCCCGGCACGCCCGTGTCCGCTGTGCTGGCCTGCCAGCACAAGCTGCATGCCCGAGAGGTGTTGGCCCAGGTGGCACCCGAGGCCACACCTGCCTATCAGGTGCTCGACGCCCGTTACGGCGCACCTGCCCCAGCAGGGTTGAGTTACCCGCAGTTTGTGAAACCGGTGAAGGCCGCGTTTTCGGTGCTGGCCCGCACCGTGCACTCGCGCGAAGAACTGCATGCCCACACCCGCTTCGGGCGGCGCGAACTGTGGATCATCCGCCGCCTAGTGGAGCCCTTCGAACGCATGGCCCGCCAGCGGCTCAAACCCCGCCACAGTGCCCACCGGCTGATGCTGGAAGAGCCCGTGGCCGGCCTGCAATACAACCTGGATGGCTACGTGTGGCAGGGCCAGGCCCGCGCCGTGGGAATGGTGGACGCGGTGATGTACCCCGGCACCCAGGCCTTCATGCGTTTTGACCTGCCCAGCCGCCTGGACCCGGCGGTGCAGCGCCGCGCACTGGAGGTGGCTCAGCGCTTCCTGGCAGCGGTGGGCTTCACCCACGGCCTGTTCAACATGGAGTTTTTTCACGACCCCGCCACCGACCGTTTGAGCGTGATCGAGTTCAACCCTCGCATGGCCGCACAGTTCTCAGACCTGTACCTGCGTGTGTCGGGGCTGGATCTGCATGCCGTGGCGCTGGCATTGGCGCGGGGACAAGACCCGGCGCAGTTGCCGCGCCAGGCGCCCACGGCGGGGGCTGCGTCCAGCCTGGTGTACCGACACTTTGATGCGACGCAACCCGCGCCACCTGAACCGACCCCCATGCAGCGCGGCGAACTCGCACAGGCGTTTGCGGACGCCTTGTTGTTCACTTTCCCCAAGCAAGGCTCTGGGTTGGCTCGCGACTACAAGTGGCTGGGCAGCCACCGTTACGGCATTCTTCACCTGGGCGGGCGGGACGCGGCCAACCTTCGCGCCCGGGCCGAAGCCGCCAGCAAAGTGCTGGGCTGGCCCGCTCCCTTTGCCTGACACAAGGGCTGGGCAGATTGCCCTATATTCGCGCCTTCACCCCAGCCCGGAGGCACCCGACGTGAATGCTTCGCTCGCTGTATCGATTGGTTTTCTGACCCTTGCCATGGGTCTGCCCGCTGCGGCGCAGTCAGGTTTCAAAGTCCTGGTCAACCCGGGCGACCAGGGCGAGCAATCCCGGTTTGCGGTGTATTCACAGTACAAGCAAGCACTTGAGCTGGCCTTGAGCAAAGCCAAGGTGACCGGTGTGGTGGTGACGATGTCCACCGATGCCACGGCCGACCTGGCGGCCAGCCGCTCTCGGCTGCATGACGTGTACCTGGCGCCGGCACACGTGGTGGGCAGCGCGCTGCGCTTCGGGTTTGCGCCCGTGGCGGCCGTCGACAAGCCCGTGCAGGCGGTGCTGGTGACGTTGAGCAGCAGCCCGGTGTCCTCGCTGGCGCAAACGGCTGGCAAACCTGTGGGGCTGCCAAGCCAGGACAGCATCGTGACCTACCTGCTGCGCGGCGAACTCAACGCCGCCAACACAACCCTCAAGCGCCACTTCGGCAGCGTCTATCAGACCCGGTACCAGGACGCTCTGTTGCCTTGCCTGCAAATCAAGCGTTGCGAAGTGGTGGCCGTGGAGCGCGCTGTGTTCGACCGGTGGGTGTCTGCCGGCGAGCCTGTGAAGGTGGTGATGCAATCCCGAGTGGTGCCAGGGTTGAGTGTGGTGGTTCGCGATGGCACCAAACCTGGCGCAGAGGCATTGGGCGCCGCCCTGGCCGAAGCGCTGGTGGCAGCGGGCGCGCCCAAGCCCACACCCACGGCAGTGGCCGATTTCGACTATGTGTCGACCCTGGGCTATTTCACTCCGCGTGCACTGCAGGGTGCCCAGGTGGTGGATGCGGCAGAAGTGGCACGGCTGCTGCAGGCCGGAGCCGTCTATGTGGACACCCGCACCGATGTGGAGTTCAAGGCCGGGCGGCCTGCCGGGGCCGTCTGGGTGCCGTACGTGGAGAAAAGTGCCAAAGATGCTGATTTCAAGGCGTCAGATGACCAGTTCAACCTGGCGCAACTGCCCACCGACAAACAGACCCCATTGGTGTTTGCCTGCAACGGCGCCGAGTGCTGGAAGAGCTACAAGGCCAGCCTGGCCGCCATCAAAGCTGGCCACACCCGTGTGCACTGGTTTCGGGGCGGATTCCCCGAGTGGCGTGCTGCTGGTCTGAAAACCGCCTCGGGCGGTTGAGCGGCTGCCAGACCAGTAGCCGTCAGCTGCGCACCTGGCGAAACGCCATCACCGCCTGGTTGCGCAGCGTTTTCAGCAGGGCAAGGCCTTTGTCGTCCAGTGCGATGCTGTCGGCCTGCATCTGGTCGGCATAAATCAGCCCCATCGGTGCGCCTTTGAGCAGCAGGGGCAGCAGCATGAACGAGCGCGCATTGATGTGCTGGCGGTACCAGTCGGGCAGGTTGCTGGCCACTTTGGGGGCGTGGGCATCGTGGATGAGTGTGTCCACTCCCTTGTTGCACACCACGGTGAACAGGTTGTTTGGCTCGTGCAGCCCCACCTTGAACCGGTGAGCTGCTTCCGTGGCACCTTCGCCCAGGCCCAGACGGCCCACCAGTGCATCGCTGTGGGCATCTTTCAGGCAGAACAGCACCTGCCGGAACCCCATCGCGCGGTACATGGTTTCCAGGATCATGCGCAGCACATCGTTGAGCCTGAAGTCGTCAGCCACCATGGCGTTGGTCACATCCTGCACACCGGTGGCCAACAGGCTCGCCGTTTGGTTGGCCCTGTCGGCAATGGTCGGTGCTTGCAGGGCTGCAGCAGCAGCGTCCGCAGGGTTGACTTCAGCATTGGCCTGCAGCGTGTGTTCGCCACTGGCCGCTGCACCACCCGCTGCGCCTTTGACTGTGCGCAGCAGCCGGGCCGCTGGTGAATGGTCGGGCACACGCAGCCCGATGGCATCAGCGCTGGCCGCCAGCTTGTCGCGTGCCAGCAAAGTGGTTTTGGTCAAAGTGTCAGAGCTTTGCCCCAGACAGGCTGCGTAACGTGCGGCGACTTTCTGGAGTTGGGGCGTCACATCGCCATCGGCAACCTTCAGGAACACATCGGCCAGTTCGTTGGCCGCAAGTGTTTGCCAGTGCATGCGTTCCGTCGGGTCTGTCGGTATGCGTCCCGGCGGCGGCACACCGGGTTTTCGCATGAGGTTCAGCATGGTGGCTGGCAGCCCCCAGGCTCGGCCCACCCCCTGGCCCAGGGCTTCATAGCTGATGCCCAGCACCGTGGTGGATGCCCGTTCCTCCGATGCGCTGGCGGGTGAGGCCATGGCTCGGCGTACCTGCTGTGCCTCGTCGGGAAAATAGAACTCCGTGAGCATGCGGCCCAGGTTCTGGAACAAGGCGCCAATGAACAGTTCTTCGGTGTCTCCGCGTTGGTGCGGTGCCAGCTCGGCGGCCAGGGAGGCTGCCATCAGCGAGCGCAAAAATTCGCCCTTGAGCTGGTTGGCGTGCGCCTTGTTTTCCATGTGGTCCAGCAACACCAGGCTCATCGCCACATTCCGGATGCCCGCAAACCCCACCAGGCTCACAGCGCGCGACACCGTGTTGATGGACCCACCACCGACATGGCTGAAATGCGCCGAGTTGACGATGCGCAGCAGCTTGTTGGTCAGCGCCACGTCTTTCAGGATTTCGCTGGTCAGGCTGTTGAGGCTTTCGTTTTCCGAGCTCGCCAGGCTTTGCACCCGCAGAATCTGTGCAGACATGGCTGGAAAGTCGCTGGTGCGACGCATGCGTCGCAACAGGAATTCCAGTGTGGCACTGCCGGTTGCTTCGGTCCCGGTGGACTCGGCGCTGTCAGGCAACGCGTTCATCCACGCGCGCACATCGTGTGCCATCTCGTCTGCAGTTGGGTAGCGCAAGGCGGGGTCTCGGGCCAGGGCCCGCTGCACCACGGCCCGCAATGCATCGTCTACCGGGTGTTCGGCATCTTGCGGGAGCTGCAGGTCTTCATGTGCCACCCGGTAGATGGCACGGTAAGGGTCGGTTTCGGCCACCAGCGGGTGACCCAGCAGCATTTCACCCAGCACCAGTCCGCAGGCAAACACATCGTTCACCGGGCGCGGCGGTTCACCTCGGGCGGCCTCAGGTGACAGGTATCCCGGAGAGCCTTCGATACCCGACCCCTGTGCTGCGCTCCCAGCCGCTGCAACTGCCTGCATGCGGGTGGCAATGCCGAAATCGGTGACCTTGGCGTTGCCCGATGCATCGAGCAGGATGTTGGACGGTTTCAGGTCCCGGTGCACCACGCCCTGGTCGTGCGCGTGTTGCAGCGCACTCAGCACTTGCAGTGCGATCGAGGCGGCCTGCTCAGCCGGCAAGGCCCCCACCTGGTGCAGACGCTGGGCCAGTGTGGGGCCGTCCACCAGCTCAAGCACCAGTCCCGGTCGGCCATCGAACACGTCGGCTTCAAACAGCGTGACGATGTGCGGGTGGGCCAGGCGGCTGGTGTTGCGCGCTTCTTGGAGCCACTGCTGTGCGCCGGGCAGTCCACTGCCGTCTGCTGGGGAGTGAAGGAGCTTGAGCGCGACATCGCGCTGCAGGCGGGGGTCATGTGCGAGCCAGACCCCGGCCTGAGCGCCACGGCCCAGCACTTTTTTGAGTTCGAAGCGCCCCAGCGTGCTGGGCGTGCCCGACAGAGTCTGCATGTGGGCGGGGGTGCTCATGGCAGGGATGCCGGGCGGAATCAGCGCAGGCTGGCCAGGTGGTGGTGGTCCTGGCGCTGCTTGAGGCGCCAGACCCAGTGGCCCTCGGCACTCAATGGGCCCCAGGATGCGATGGCATGTCCCCCGCCACAGTTCAGGAACGACACGCCTGCCGCATTCGGGTTGTGGTTGTTCAGGGGCTGGTCGCTGAGCGTGGCCAGCAGGTTCAGTGCGAGGTCCGGTCCTGCTGCCTGGCCGTTGATGCCTGACTTGCTGCTTGCCGGTCCCGGACGCGTAGCCACGCCCCCAGCTGCAAACACGCGCGGGTGTGAGGTGCTTTGCAAGTGGGTGTTGACCTCCACTCGACCGCCCCGGTCCATCGCCAGTCCGCTGTGTGCCAGCCAGTCAGGTGGTTGGTCGCCCGTGGCCAGCACCACGGTGTGGGCGGCCAGGGTGGTGCCGTTGTCCAACTCCACTCCTTGCGCTTGGACGCGCAGGCACCGTTGAGGCACCACTGCCACACCGTGTTTTTTCAGCAAAGCCGCAACGCGCTTGCGCACGCCTGTTGTCTGGTCCTCAGCCAGCGCCTGCCCGTGTGTCACGAGGTGAATCTGGTGCGCGATGCCTGCTTTTTTAAGTCCGTGCCCGATGGCAAAGCACAGTTCCACACCGACGGTGTCGGCCCCGATCACGCACACGCTCAATGACGTGCCCGGCCGCGACCTGGCCTGGTTGACGGTTTGTGTCCAGCGGTTGATGAATTGCTCGGTTGGCTTGTAGAGCAAGGCATGGTCGGCTGCGCCTGGCAGAAAACCATCAAGTTGGCGGCGCTCCATGACTGTGCCGGTGTCAATGCTGAGGTAGTCGCAGGTCAGCACGGCGGGCCGCCCCACCATGGAACTGGTGCGCTGCCCCGTGACTGTGGCGCCGCTCGCACCGTAGTCCAGCATGACGGACGACGTGTTGGCGTCCAGCCCGCTGCAGCGGGCGCTGATCCAGCGCACACCCGCCTCTTTCACCAGCCGTTCGAGGTCGATCTGGCACGCAGCCAGCGGGTGTTCACCGGCCACATAACCGGCGGCCATGGCCGCACTGGTTTTGTACGACCATGGGGTGACCAGCGTCACGTCGAGGTCTGCCCGGCGGTGCCTTGCCAGTTGCATGAGCACCTGCAGATGCGCTTCACCCGCACCCAGCAGGAGCAGCGACTTGATGCGTTCCATGCCCAGGGTGGTGGCAAAGGTGGCGTCGGCTTTGCGGTCGGAGTGGTAGACCCCCGTCAGTTCAAACTGGCCGGTGGCGCCAAAGTCCGGTTCCTTGGAGGATTTCATGGGCCTATGGTAGCGCTTGCCGGGCGCGGGGCGATCACGGACCCGGTGAGCGCAGCACCACGTCGGAAGCGGGGAGTGCAACACAGGGCAGTACGCAGCCGTCGGCTTTTTCCTCGGCGCTCAGGCCCGGCCATTCCACCGCGTAGGTCACCTCACCGGAAACCAGAACCCCCAGGCAGGTGCGGCAAGTGCCGTTGCGGCACGAACTGGGCCATGGAACCTGCCCTTCTTCTGCGGACTGCAGCAGCGAGCGGTCGGGCCACGCGTCGAATTGCTCGCCCGTGGGTTCGAGGCGTGCCGTGTAGAACGGGGCTGCCTGCATGACCGCGCTTCCTATAGGGCGTCAGCCGCCGATGGCCAGCAGTTCCACTTCAAAGGTCAACGTGGCGTTGGGAGGCACCACACCGCCCGCACCCTGGGCACCATAGGCAGTGGCAGGCGGGCAGGTGAGGGTGGCTTTGCCGCCCACTTTCAGCTTTTGCACGCCTTCCGTCCAGCAAGGAATCACGCGACCCAGCGGGAAGGTGGCGGGGGCGTTGCGCTTGTGGGAGCTGTCGAACTCTTTGCCGTCGGCCAGCGTGCCACGGTAGTGCACCTTCACGGTGTCACTGGCCTTGGGGCTGGCGCCGGTGCCTACGGTGGTGTGCTGGATTTTCACGCCCGACGGCAGGGTTTCGGCGGCGGTCTGGGCCCAGGCTGCGCCGCTGAGGCTGAGGGCGGCGATCAGGGCGGAGGCAAAGCAGGTGCGCATCATGGTGGAGGTGTCGGGTTGGTGGGCAATGCCCGTAGTTTAGGGGGAGACTGTCGCGCACCGTCCCCGGCGCTTCACGCATGCGTGGTAACTTCCCCGTATGTCTTTGACCCCTGTTCACATCATCATTGAGCGCCTGCAAGCGCTGCCTCCTGGCCAGTTGCAAGGCATGCGCCGTGGCATTGAAAAAGAAAGCCTGCGCTCGCGCCCCGATGGCCTGCTGGCCCTCACGCCCCATCCAGCGGGCTTGGGTTCGGCGTTGACGCACCCGCACATCACCACCGATTACAGCGAGAGCCAGCTCGAACTCATCACCGGCGTGCACGGCAGCGTGGACGGTTGCCTGGACGAGCTGACGCGCATTCACCAGTTCACACTGCGCACCCTTGCGGCCCAAGGCGACGAGATGCTGTGGGCCTCCAGCATGCCGTGTGGGCTGCCCACCGACGAAACCATTCCGCTGGGGCGCTACGGCAGCTCCAATGTGGGCCGCGCCAAGAGCGTCTACCGCATGGGCTTGGGTCACCGCTACGGGCGGCGCATGCAGACCATTTCGGGCATTCACTACAACTGGTCCATGCCCGGTGTGGGCAGCGCAGAGTATTTCAGCCTCATCCGCAACTTCCGCCGCCATGCGTTTTTGCTGCTGGTGCTGCTGGGCGCGTCGCCCGCCGTGTGCGGCAGTTTTGTGGAAGGGCGCGAGCACGAACTGCAGGTTCTGGCCGGGCGCACGCTGCACATGCCGCACGGCACGTCGCTTCGCATGGGCCGCCTGGGCTACCAGAGCGACGCACAAGCCTCGCTGTGCGTGAGCTACAACGGGTTGGAAGGCTACGCCGCCAGCCTGCAAGACGCGCTCACCCGCCCCTGGCCTGCGTACGAGGCGCTGGGCATCCGCAACCCTGGTGGCGACTACCTGCAACTGGCCACCACGCTGCTGCAGATTGAAAACGAGTTCTACGGCACCATCCGCCCCAAGCGCACCATCAAACAAGGCGAGCGCCCGCTGCACGCCCTGCGCGAACGTGGCGTGGAATACGTGGAAGTTCGCTTGCTCGACCTAGATCCGTTCGAGCCCATCGGCATCAACGCGCAAACGCTGCGCTTCCTCGACACGTTCCTGTTGCACTGCCTGGTGTCCGACAGCGCGAACGACACGCCGGCCGAGGTGGCCGAGATGGCGCACAACCAGCACCTGACCGCCGCCCGTGGCCGCGAGCCGGGGCTGCAATTGCAGCGCGATTGGCAGCTTGTGGCACTGACCGATTGGGGCCATGAACTGCTGGCCGCCATGGCCCCCGTGGCCCAGCGGCTGGACCGCGAAGCTGACGTCGGCACGCCCCACGCCGACGCGTTGGCCGCCATGGTGGCGCGCCTGACAGCGCTGGACACCAGCCCCTCTGCCCGTGTGCTGGCCGGTGTGCGTGCGCGCACTGACCAATCGTTTGTGGGCTTTGTGCGCGAGTGCTCGGCCCACACCCACCAGCACCTGCTGGGCCTGCCGTGGACGCCTGAGCAACAGGCGGCCTTCGAGGCCGAAACCCGTCAGAGCCTGGCAGACCAGAAGGCCATTGAAGACACCGACTCCATGCCCTTCGAGATCTACAGGCAGGAATACGTGTCGCCCCGCCGCCTGGGGCAGGGCCTGCCTCCGCCACGGTAAAATACAAGCAAAAACGTGCCCTACCGATTGTCTGGTATGGCTTTTTAGCTATACAGAAAGCGCATAGCCCATGGCCATTCAATGGTTCCCCGGCCACATGAACCTCACCCGCAAAGCCATCGAGGCGCGGGTGAAAGACATCGACGTGTTCATTGAGCTGCTCGACGCCCGCCTGCCTGGGTCGAGCGCCAACCCCATGCTGGCCGAACTGACGGCGGGCCGCCCCACCGTCAAGGTGCTGAACAAACAAGACCTGGCCGACCCTGAGCGCACGGCCATCTGGCTGGCGCACTACAACGCCCAGCCTGGCACGCAGGCGTTTGCCCTGAGCGCCAACCCGGGTGTGGGCGAGAAAAAGCCCGTTCAGCGCCTGCGCGACAGCTGCTTTGAGCTGGCCCCGCTGCGCGGCGGCATGGTCAAGCCCATGCGCGTGCTGATTGGCGGTGTGCCCAATGTGGGCAAGTCCACACTCATCAACAGCCTGGTGGGCCGCAAAACCGCCAAAACTGGCGACGAAGCCGGTGTGACCCGCCACGAACAGCGCTTTGTGCTGGCCGACGACTTCTATTTGTATGACACCCCAGGCATGTTGTGGCCGCGCATCAATGTCGAGCGCAGCGGCTTCAACCTGGCGGTCAGCGGCGCGGTAGGCAAAAACGCTTATGACGAGCCCGAGGTGGCGCTGGAGTTTCTGCACTACGCTGCCAAGCCCTACGCCGCGCTCCTGAAAGCCCGCTACAAGCTGGCACAGGCGGTGGACGAGGTGGCAGCCCTCACCGACGAACAACTGCTGGAGGCCATTGCGGGCAAGGTGCAAGCTGTGGGCAAAGGCGGGCATGTGGACTGGCAAAAGGCGGCAGAGCGCGTCATCACCGACCTGCGCACCGGCGCCTTGGGCCGCATCACGCTCGAACTGCCTGAAGAATTTGCCGAATGGCAGGCCCTGGCCGTGGAAGCCGACGAAGCCCGCGACGCCAAAAAAGCCGACCGCAAACCCCCGAAAAAGCGCACCGGCAAGCGCGACCGGCGCGGCAAACAGGCCGCCTACGCTTTGGCCCATGGGCAGCCCGGTGGTGACAACGCACCACCGCCCTCGTCACACGACTGACCTGCCTGCCATGCAACTGCTGCTTGCGCCCATGGAAGGGCTGCTGGACTTTGCTTTGCGCGACACGCTCACGCGCGTCGATGCAGGTGCTGCTGCGGACCCAGCAGCGGCGGGCCCGCACCCCAGCGGCATCGACCGCTGCGTGAGCGAGTTCATCCGCATCACCGACACGCTGCTGCCCCCGCGTTCGTTCATCCGCACCATGCCCGAGCTGCTGACTGGCGGGCGCACGCTGGCGGGGGTGCCCGTGCGCGGCCAACTGCTGGGCTCCGATCCCACGCTGCTGGCCGAGAACGCCGCACGCCTGGCAGAGCTCGGCTCGCACGGGGTGGACCTGAACTTTGGCTGCCCCGCCAACGTGGTCAACCGCCACGGTGGTGGCTCTGCGCTACTGCAGGAGCCCGAGTTGATCCATCGCATCGTGGCCGCCGTGCGCCGGGCCGTGCCAGCCCATGTGCCTGTGTCGGCCAAGATGCGGCTGGGCTATGCCGACGACCGGCAGGCCGAGGACAACGCACTGGCCATTGAAGCCGCCGGGGCCAGTGAAATCGTGGTGCATGCCCGCACCAAGGTGCACGGCTACCGTCCGCCCGCCTACTGGGAGCGCATTGCCGACTTGCGTGGGGTGGTCAAGCTGCCGCTGGTGGCCAACGGCGAGATCTGGACGGTCGACGACGCCCTGCGCGCCCAGGCCGCCAGCGGTTGCACCAGCCTGATGCTGGGCAGGGGCATGGTGGCCGACCCTGGGCTGGCCTTGGCCATTCGCGCCCGGCTGGCGGGCGGCGAAAAATCAGGGTCTGAAGTGCCTCTGTCGCTTGATGGATATGGTTTTTCAGCTATCAATGTAGACCCCTCTGAGGGCTTTCAGCCCGAGGGTCGCCCAGGTTCGGCCTGCGCGTTCAGTGCCACCGTGGCTGCTGGCGTGCCTCCGGCAGTGCCTTGGGCCGACATGAGACCGCTGATGCAAAGTTTCTGGGCGCTGGTGGAGCGGCGGGTGGAACGCCGCCACCGCGCCGGACGGCTCAAGCAGTGGCTCAACCTGCTGCGCCGCCGCTACCCGGAGGCGCAGGCCGCGTTTGACGCGCTGCGCACCACCAACGATGCCGACGCCCTGAGCGCCTGGCTGCAACAGCAGTCGTGACGGTGTGCCTGACGTGTGGGTGTTGATGGGCTGCCACAGCCAGGCCAGGCTGTCTGTTCGCAGCCACTGCCTTGCGTTAAGCTGAGTACCCCCAGATGTAAACACTGCCTTTGATCGGAGCCTCGCCGTGAAAGACGCCAAGCATATTTTTGTGTGTGCCAAAGCCAAGAGCGAGGCCATGATCGTTGACCGCATCCTGGTTCGGGTGTTGCCCGTCCTGGTGCAGCACGGCCAGATGCTGACCACTGAATCCATCGAGCAGGCCGAGCACATTCCCGTGCCCGACGCCCTGTACGACCACATCCGCGATGTGGCCGAAGAACTGGTGGGCTGCAACTGCACCGACGCTTGAGGACTGGCCCATGTTTGATATTCACCAGTACCCTTTCGACACAGAGCACAACTGCATCGTGGTGGCCGGCGAGGCCATGATTTTTCACTGCCACCACTATGTGAACTACCTGCAGCGCTCCATACTGGATGCCGAGTACATCGACAGCCGCCCGTTCATCATCGGTTCGGCGGCCGATGCTGCGTACCACCAGCTCTCGCGGTTGTGCGAAGGCCTGTCGACCGACGATGCCAAGAAAATGGCGGCCGATGTGTACAAAACCTTTGGCTACGGCCTGATCGACCTCAGCGGCATGACCGAAGAGGGTGTGACGGTCAACACCTACAAGTCGTTCTATTCCAAAACCTGGGTCATGAAGTTCGGGCCCAGCAAAAAGCCGGTGGATTACTACACCAGCGGATTGATTGCAGCGGCGTACGCCGTCATCTACGGCAAGCCACTGAGCGACATCCATGCCGAGCAAACCCGTTGCATGGCGCGGGGTGACGAGTTCAACACCCACGTGATCCGTGCGGGTGGCGGTAACTTCTCAACCTACCCAGCCAAGAACCCCACGCGTTTCAGCAGCAGTCCCAAACAGCCCATTGGGTGGGAGCACGAAGAAGCCGTCACCAACGCCTTTCTGGGCGCACATGCGCACATGGTGGGCAACGAAGAAGGCTTCATACCGGCGTTTGGCGTGTACCTCACGCGCAACCACAGCGATTTCATCAACCGTCTGCAGTTCGAATTCATGCGCGCCATGCAAGCCGTGGCGGGCGACTACGGCGGCAAGCTCGCATCGGAACTGCTGCTGGAGGCGGGCCATGCCTGCGGCTTTTTCACCTACGGCGGCGTGATGACCTCGGAAGAGTGGAAAACCGTCGTCAAGCCTTACCTGCGCACGCGGGAAGACTGGATCAAGGGCCTGGCGTCCCTCATCAACACCATGGGCTGGGGCTACCACACAGCGGTGGAGCTCTCGCGTGACCGGGCTGTGTTCCGCAACTACAACGACTTTGAAGACCTCAGCTACATGCGGATGTACGGGCAGGCCAGCCAGCCGGTGCACTGGGCCAACAGTGGTGGCTTCACCGGGCTGATGCAGCTCATCTACAACACCGATCTGGTGGAGGGCGATGTCATCAACACCGAAGAGGGCTTCAGGCACATGCGCCGCTCCAAGGCCAAATACAAAACGCGCATGACCAAAAGCATGGCCTGCGGCGACGACTACCTGGAAGTGGAAATTTCCCTGTAACCGCCCGCCATGACCGCCTTCGACCGCCACACGGGCTTTTACGACAGGCTGCACCAGCGCTGGCGGCGCATCAACGAAACGCACGGTCTGGAAACCATCGCCGAACTGGCGCTGGACTTTGCGGTGGATGAGTTGGGTTACCAGCGCTGTGCCCTGTTCATCCACGACGATGACACGGGCTTGTTCAAGGTGCGGTTTCACCGTGGCTACGATCCGGGCCAGCGGCCGATGCTGGGCATCGTCCAGTTGCTGTTGTCGGGCGACATTGTGGAGACCCTGCGCCACACAGGCCAGGCCATTGTTCACAGCGCCGAGGCACCCAACGAGGCCGTGGAATCCCTTCTGCCCAGGTTGTGTGTGGACGAGGCCGTGCTGGATCTGTTCGGCGGCGACGTGAATGTGCCGCTGGGCATCCTGATGGTGGGCAACAGCGCAGGGCACAGTGGTGCGGTGTCCGTGACACACCCGTTTGCGCGGGTGGCACTGCAAAACCTCGTGGTTCACCTCTCCAATGCGGTCAACACCAGCGTCTTCTACCGCGCCTGGGGTGAAGAAAAGCAGTTCCTGCAACAAAACATCGACATTCGCACACAGGAGTTGCGCGAGCAAAAGGAGCAGTTCGAGGCCATTTACCAGGCGTCCAAAGACGGCATTGCCGTGCTCGACGTGCACACCACCGCGTTTCTGGATGCCAACCCTGCCTACCTGGAAATGACGGGTTTCACCCGCGCCGAGTTGTTGCGCACCAGTTGTTTTGCCCTCACGCTGGAAGAAGACCTGGAATCAAGTCGGGAGGCCTTGGCCGAGGTGGTGAGCAAGGGCTTTGTGCGCGACTTTGTCAAAACCTGCGTGGTGAAGGAGGGCAAGCGCGTCACGGTGAACATGTCGCTGGCGCTCATGCACCGCAATCAGCACGTTCTGGTGACGGCCAAAGACATGACCTCGCGCTATGTGCTGGAACAGGAATTGCTGGACGCCAAAGACAGGGCCGAGGCGGCGCAGTCGCAGTTGGCCCTGAAAAACGCTGACTTGCAGGACCTGACGGCCAACCTCGAAACCAAGGTGGACACCCGCACGCAGGAACTGGCCACGGCACTGGCCCAGGCACAGGCGGCAGCCAAGGCCAAAAGCGAGTTTCTGGCCACCATGAGCCACGAAATCCGCACCCCCATGAACGGCGTGCTGGGCATGACCGAGTTGCTGGGTGCCACGCCCTTGTCGGCCGAGCAGCAGGAGCTGCTGCGGGTGCTGCAGTCCAGCGGTCAGTCGTTGCTGACGCTCATCAACGACATACTGGATTTTTCCAAAATCGAGGCTGGCAAGCTGGAACTGGAACGCATCGCCTTCAGTCTGCCCGAATTGCTGGGTGGGTTGAAAGAGGTGTTTGCAGTGCAGGCCGCAGCCCGTGACCTCAGCCTGACGCTGGAGTGCCCGCCGCATCTGCCCGAGCAGGTGCTGGGCGACACCACACGCCTGCGACAGGTGTTTTTCAACCTCATTTCCAACGCCATCAAGTTCACGCATCAGGGAGGGGTGTCCATCGCCTTGGCTCTGACCGATCAGCCCGACGTTTACTGCGCGACCGTCCGTGACACTGGCATTGGCATGAGCCCCACGGTGCTGGCCAAGTTGTTCAACGCATTCACCCAGGCCGACGCCTCTACCACCCGCCGCTACGGGGGTACCGGGCTCGGGCTGGCCATCAGCGCCACGCTGGTGGAGTTGATGCAGGGGCGCATCTGGGCCGAAAGCGCACCGGGCAAAGGGTCGTCTTTTCACTTCACGTTTCATGCGCAGCGGGTGGCACCGCAGCTTTCGGCCACACAAACGGTGGTCACACCCCAGCAGGACTTCAGCCACCTTGTTGTCTTGCTGGCCGAAGACAACCCCACCAACCGCCTGCTGGTGCTGAAGTTTCTGGAGAAACTGGGCATCACCCCCGATGTGGCCCACGACGGCTTGCAGGCCCTGGAGCGCATGCATGCCAAACACTACGACGTGGTGCTGATGGATGTGCAAATGCCCCACATGGATGGCCTGACCGCTACACGCCAGGTTCGCGCCACCCCTGACTTGCAACAACCACACATCATCGCCCTGACCGCCAATGCGTTTGCCGATGACAAGGCAGCCTGTCTGGCAGCCGGAATGAATGACTTTGTGAGCAAGCCCGTGAACCTCAACCGCTTGCGTGAGGCCCTGGAGCGGGCCGATGTCAGGCCCTGAACGCCAGGCTTCAGCCCCAGATGGCCGAGCGCATGGAGATGGCGCCCATCTGGAATCCCTCGTTGAAGAATGCAGGCGCTTCGCCGGGCTGAACGGCACCAGCCGTGTACAGCAGGGGCAGGTAGTGCTCGTGGCTGGGATGGGCCATTTTGGCAAGGGGGCCACCATCGATCAGTGATGCCAATGCCGATGTGTCGCCACTGCGGACGTGGCGGGACACAAGAGTATCGAACTCCAATGCCCAGTCATGTGCCTGGTTGTCGGCCACACCCCGGGCCATGGCCCGCAAGTTGTGCACCACGTTGCCACTGCCCACGATGAGCACGCCTCGCTCGCGCAGGGCGCGCAATTGCTGGCCCAGCGCGAGATGTTCGCTGACCGGGCGGCTGTAGTCCATGCTGAGCTGCATCACCGGTATGGTTGCGGCCGGAAACATCGGCTGCAACACACTCCATGCCCCGTGGTCCAACCCCCATTGCAAGTTGTCAACGCCCAAGGGTTGCTGGGTGTTGGGCTGTTGCAAAACCTGGACCAGGCCTTGGGCCACTTCCGGCCAGCCGGGCGCCGGGTATTCCACGTCAAACAGGGCCTGGGGAAAGCCGCCAAAGTCGTGGATGGTGCTGGGCCATGCCATGCCCGTGAGTTGCCAGCCCCGCGTGAGCCAATGGGCCGACACGCACAAAATGAGTTGCGGGACAGGGTATTGCGCAGCTGCACTGTCTCCAAACTGCTGGCCCAGCTTCTGCCAGCCACGCCGCCATGTCGTGTCTTCTATGGCGTTCATGGGGCTTCCATGGCCCACGAACACCACTGGCATGCGCAGGCTGGGTTTCAGTCCGGGCAGGTCCGCCAAGCGTGTGATCGGTTGAGGTGAACCAGGAGGCGTGGCGTGAAGGTGCAGAGATGTCATGGCCCATCCAGCACCCAGGGTGCTGGCCAGTTGCAAGGTTGTTCGGCGTTTCATACCCATGCAGCGTAACGGGCACTGGCGGGGTGTTGGCTGCGCCGCTTTGTTGCCATCGTTCAGTGCTTTTGAATGTCCAAACGCACCAACGCCCGCCGGCACGGTGTGTGCGGGCGGGCGTTGGTGTGGGCGCGGCGCAGGGGTTCAGGCCGGCTTGTTCTTCAGCTTGCCTTTGGGCAACACGGAGGTTGTCGGAGGCATGGGCCTGTCCGACACGCCCGCCATTGGTTTGGGGGCAGAGCTGTCCTTTTTGGGTTTTTTTGCCAGTTTTTCAGTGCGTTGGTCGCCTTTTGCCATATGGCCTCCTGATGGTTTTCGATGAGGGTTGAACAGCGTGCGGGGTGAATGTTACGCCAGCGCCGCACGCCCCCTGGATTCAGCTCGGCTCAATTTTCACGCCCTTCCAGAAGGCCACATGGCCTTTGATTTCTTCTGCATCTCGTTTTGGGTCGGCGTAGTACCAGGCGGCGTCGGCATTCAGTTCACCGTTGACCAGCAGCGAGTAATAGTTGGCCTGGCCTTTCCAGGCGCAGGTGGTGCGGTGGTTGCTGAAGGTGATGTACTCGCGCTTGAGGCTGCTCTCCGGGAAGTAATGGTTGCCTTCCAGCACCACGGTGGTGGGACTCTCAGCGATGACAACGCCGTTCCAGGTGGCTTTCATGGTGGTCTTTCTGCGGCTTGGGGTGTGACGGTGGCCGATGTGCAATTGTCGGACACCGGAGGGGCGTTTTGTTGCTTAAATAAGAGGCGACCTGAGCCTGGCCACGCCAGACATGGCTTTGGCGGGTTGTGAACACAGTTGTCCACAGCACTGCCCACAACTTGCGGGGGTAACTCCCAGGCGGTAGCCCGGGGCAGGAAAACGGCAGGTGGGGGTCAACTGCCGGTGTACCGCCCAGGCCGGTGGTTGATGGCCAAAAACAGGCTCATGGTCACCGCACCCAGCACCGAGTAAAGCGCCTGCGGCAGGGGCAGCAGCATCGCTGCCAGGGCCAGTACCGCGATGTCTATGGCCATTTGCACTTTGCCGGCCCGCCAGCCCCGCGTCTGCTGTAAGTACAGCGATACCACCGTGGCGCCGCCCAAGCTGGCGCGGTGGCGGGCCAGAAAGAGGCAACCTGCGCCCAGCAGCAGCCCGCCCAGAATGGCGGCATAGGCCGGGTGCAGTCGTTCCACCGCAAACAGAGCGGGCGACCACTCGGTCAGAGCGGTCAGCAGTGTGACCGCGCCCAGGGTTTTCAGCGTGAATTCCCGGCCCATGCGCTTCCAGGCAAAACCGTAGAACGGCAGGTTGACCGCGAAAAACAGCTTGCCAAAGCTGATGCCCGTGAGGTGGTGCAGCACAAATGCCACCCCGGCCGTGCCGCCGGTGATGAGCCCCGCCTGGCCATACAGGATGAGTGCCAGCGACACGAACAGTGTGCCGGTGAACACGGCCTGGGCGTCTTCGAACGGGGTGTGGGGCGCGGTGGCGAGGGCTGCTTGTGACATGTCCTGCCCGCAGCACAAAACATGCCTGTGTCCGGGTGGGGCTTTGTGCGCACCTGGCCAGAGGGTATGCCGTGGCGTGGCCAGATGGGGTTGCCACCTCAATGGCCCGGGTCGTGCTGGTAAGGGGGAAGTGCGCTGCCGCATTGGCGGCAAAAGTGGTCTTCTGTGCCGAGGCCCTCCGCCATGCACTGGTTGCGGGTGCGGGTGGTGACCGGCGTGGTCGGGCGGGTGGCCCCCACCATTTCGGCGGTGACGATGCCAGTGGGCACCGCCAGTACGCCCCAGCCCATCAGCATCATCAGCGAGGCCAATGCACGGCCGAGGTCGGTTTTGGGGGTGATGTCTCCAAAGCCCACCGTGGTGATGGTGGTGATGGCCCAGTACACCCCCACCGGGATGCTCGTGTAGCCGTTGGCAGGGCCTTCCACCACGTACATCAGCGTGCCCATCACCATGACGACCATCAGCACGACGGACAGGAACACCAGAATTTTGCGTGAGCTGGAGCGCAGGGCCCTCCCGAGGTGGCTGAACTCGGCCATGTAGTGCGTGAGCTTGAACACCCGAAACACGCGGATCAGCCGCAGCACGCGCACGTCGATCAGTGCGTGCAGTTCGGGGAAAAACAAGGCCAGGTAAGTGGGCAGGATGGCCAGCACGTCCACCACACCATAAAAGCTGCGTGCATAGGCCCAGGGTTTGGGCGCACACCACAGCCGGGCCAGATACTCCGCTGTGAAGAGCAGGGTGAACAGCCATTCGGCGGCAGAGAACAAGGTCTTGTGCGAGGCTGAAATGCTCTCGACACTGTCCAGCACAACGACCAACAGGCTGAGCAGGATGGCCCCGATCAGCACCTCATCGAACAGCCTGCCAGCGCGCGTGTCAGCTTCGAAAATGACGGTGTACAGGCGCTGGCGAAGGGTGGTTTGCGGTGGCATGGGGCTCATCTCGGTGTGGAACGCAAGGGCGGTGTCTCCCCATCTGGGGAATTAGCAGATAGCATGTGGCCAGCACGGGTCCGGCCGCACGGAGTCGTCGGTAGGCCGGTCCGCCCACACCACTGCACATGGCGAATTTCAATCAGGCAGCCAATCGTCCATTTTCGCTGCGCCTCAACCTGGTGTTGCTGGTGCTGGCGTGTGTGTTGCCTGCTGCGATGGTCAGCGCATTGTTGCTGTATGCGAACTTCCACCTAGAAAAGACCAATGTGGAGCACCAGACGGCCTTGGTGGCCAAGTCTGTGGTGTCTGATCTGGATCGTGACCTGGCTGCCGTCGAGTCAGCCCTGAAAACGCTGGCCACCTCGCAGGAGCTGGCATCGGGCAACCTGGCCGGTTTTCACGCCCGGGCAAGCCAAGCGTTGGCCTCAGGCATTGTCTACAACTATGTGCTCACCGACCCCGCTGGGCAGCAGGTGCTCAACACATTGCAACCCTATGGTGCCGCCTTGCCTTCGAGGGGTACCCCCACACAGCTGGCTGCGGTGTTCACCCTGGGGTCCACAGTGCTCACGGACATGTTCACAGGCCCTGTCACCGGCAAGCCTGCCATTGCAATGGGCGTGCCGGTGGTGGTGAATGGCGAAGTCAAATACAGCCTGAACATCGGACTGTCGCCAGACCGCATTCAGGACATGGTGGTCCGCCATGCCTTGCCCGAAGGCTGGCTCATGGCTGTCCTCGACAGCAATGGCACCATCGTCGGGCGCTCCCGAGATGTGGACCGGTTTCTGGGCCAGAAAGCCGTGCCTGAACTGGCTGCCGCCCTGGCTCAGGGGGCACCGGCAACTTGTACACCGTCACCAAGGAAGGCATTCCGGTGTTCACCGCATACGCCGCATCACACCGGTGGCGCTGGGGTGTCGCGGTTGGGGCGCCAACCTCGGTATTGCAGGAAAACCTGTTCACCCGCCTGTGGCAGGTGGGGGCAGGTTTGTTGCTTGCGGTCGGGTTGGGGCTCGGGTTTGCCCGCTCGGTGGTGTTGAAGGTGTTGTCGTCGGTCACGGGGCTCAACACAGCTGCGCTTGCCCTCGTGCAGGGAGAGCCCGTGGTGCTGCCGCGCATCCAGTTGCAGGAAGCTGAAGCTGTGGGTGACGCCATCCTCCAGGCCTCGGCGGTCATGCGGCAGGCTCAATTCATGGCCCAGCACGACGCCCTCACCGGTTTGCCCAACCGCCGTTTGTTCGATGATTTCGCGCAACGACACCTGTCCCTCGCGCACCGGCAATCCCGTCCACTGGTGCTGTTGGCCGTGGACCTGGATGGTTTCAAGGCCGTGAACGATTCGCAAGGGCACGCGGCAGGCGACGCGGTGTTGAAAGCAGCTGCACAACGTTTGCAGGAGTCCGTCCGGGCGTCTGACATGGTGGCCCGGGTGGGGGGCGATGAGTTTGTGGTGATGCTCTACGGCGTGGGCGAGGAAGATGCGCTGGACATGGCCCGGCGCATGGTCGAGCTGTTGTCGCAGACCTATCCCGGCGTGGCCAGTCCTGTGTCAGCCAGTGTGGGTGTGGCCGTGTGGGGCGGCGAGACAGACACCTTGAAACGCCTCAACGACAGGGCTGACCATGCCCTGTACCTGGCCAAACAGCGCGGAAAACGCCAGGCCGTTCTGGCTGACCCTGAACCTCTTGGGGTGGATGGGTCTTAGTTTTTGGCCCGCCAGCCTTGTACCAAGGCTCCCGCACCGATGCCCGCCAGCGCCCACACCAGTTCGAGGTTGCCTGCGCCCAGGCCTGCAATGGCGGGGCCGGGGCACACACCGCACAGACCCCAACCCACCCCGAACAGCGCAGCACCCACTGCGGTGTCGCGGTTCCACACGCTGGGGTGGGTGTGGAAGTGGTCGTCCAGCACCGGGCGCTTCATGAGGCGTGGCACCAGCTTGTAGGCCAGTAGAGCCACCAGCACCGCACCACCCATCACCAGCATGAGACCGAAGTCCTGAAAACGCAGAAAGCCCAGCACCACCTGCGGGTTGATCATGGTCGAAAGGGACAGGCCAAAGCCAAACAACATGCCGGCCAGAAGGGTCACCACGGCGCTCATGACGCCGCCCCCATCAGCATGCTGAAGAGGTTCGCGGTCATGAAAGCTGTTGCCATGAACGTGAGCACGGCCATCAGCGACGGCAATTGCAAGGAACCCAGCCCGCAGATGCCATGACCTGAGGTGCAGCCATTTCCCAGGCGCGCACCGTAGCCCACCAGAAAGCCGCCCACCACCAGTTGCCATGCGGGCAAGCCCGTGGACTGTGGCGCAGCACCTGCAAAGCTCAGCCACCAAAGGGCAGCACCCAGCACCAGCCCCATTGCGTACACCAGCCGCCAGTGGCGCGAGCCCACAAACCGTGGTTGCTGGAAAAACGGCCGCTGCACCACATACGACCAGGTGGACGAAAACACCGTGCTCATGCCGCCAATGCGTCCCGTGAACACGAACAGCAGCGCCACCCCGCAGCCAATCAGCAGGCCGCCCAGCAGATAGTGCTGCCAGCCCATGGGAAAAAGGGAAAGTGTTGAAGTCATGGGCGCGGATTATCGGGTTCCCCACACCAGCAACAGGTTGTTGGCTGGCATGGCGTGGCGTTGCACCAGCTGCAGGCCCGCCTGCCCGGCCTCGGCTTCCACATCCTCCCGCTGGCGCAGGCCCCAGGCCGGGTTTTCGGCGCGCAGGCTGGCGTCGAAAGACAGGTTGCCGGGCGACGTGTCCACCCCCTGTTCCAGGTAGGGGCCGTAGGTCACCAGCACGCCCCCGGGTGCGAGGTGCCGTGCACCGCCCGCCATCAGTGCCGCACATGCTGGCCAGGGGGCCACGTGCAGCATGTTGGCGCAGTAAATCAGGTCAAACCGCTGGTGTGTAGGTTGCCACTGTGTGGCCATCACGTCCAGCAGCAGGGGAGGGCGCACGCGGGTCAGGCCGCTGTCGGCGGTGTAGGCGGCAATGGAGCCCAGTGCCTCGGGCCGAGTGTCGGTGGGCTGCCAGGTCCAGCCCGGCAACCCGGCTGCAAACCAAACGGCATGCTGGCCGGTGCCAGAGGCCAGCTCCAGTGCGTGGCCTTGGGCGGGCAACACAGTCTGCAGCGTGGCCAGAATGGGTTCTTTGTTGCGGTCGGCTGCGGGGCTGAAGGCGGTGGGTGTCATGGGCAGGGTTCCAACAAAAACGGGTGCACATCAGGCACGGTCCATGCATGGCTGAGCGCAGTCGCCGGTGGAGTCACCGGCCGACCCCATTGTGTCTTCGGAGAAATCATGACCGCCAACGCATCCCCCCTGGTTGAACTCCACAAAGAGGCCCGCATGGGAGCCGCAGGTGCCGAAACCCATCACCGCGAAGTGCGCCGCATCGACCTGTCCGACTTCGAGGCGCGCAAAGCCCAGATTGCCGAGGAACTCTGGAACGCGTCGGTGGACGTGGGCTTTTTCCAGATCGTCAACCACGGCATTCCGCAGGCCCATGTGGACCACGCCTTTGCCACATCGGCGCGGTTCTTTGACTTGCCCCAAGCTGTCAAGGCGCAGTACCCGCACAACAAAGCGCTGAACGTGGGTTGGGAAACCAAGGCGCAGGTGCGCCCATCCACGGGCACGCCAGACCAGAAAGAGTCTTACCAGATCACCCGCCCGCACATGACCGGTTTGTGGCCCTCCGAGGCCGAGCTGCCCGGCTTCAAGCCCGACATGCTGACCTTCGAGGCCGAGTGCTGGGCGCTGGGCATGAAGGTGCTGTCTTGCTTTGCGTACAAGCTGGGCTTTGACCCCGAGTTTTTCACCCGCGCCCACCACCGGGACAGCCCCGAGTACCAAAGCACCCTCCGCCTGCTCCATTACTTTCCGGTGGACGCCACCACGCTGGGCCAACCCGGCCTGTGGCGCGCCGGTGCTCACACCGATTTCGATTGCCTCACGCTCCTGTTCCAGCGGGCGGGCCAAGGCGGGTTGCAGGTGTGCCCCGGCAAGGACATGGACAGCCAGGCCTGGACGTCGGTGGAGCCCGACGACGCGGCCATCACCTGCAACATCGGCGATATGTTGATGCGTTGGAGTGACGACCAACTGCCCTCCAACTTCCACCGCGTGCGCTGCCCGCTGCCAAATGAGTACCTGGGCTCTCGATACACGCTGGCCTTTTTTGCCCAGGCCAACAAGGACGCAGTCATTGAAGGCCCGGGCAAGCGGCACCCGCCCATCAGCGCAGGGGACTACCTGCGCCAGCGGGTGGCCGCGAACTTTGCCAAGCCATATTGACCTTCACTGTGTCGGCTCTGCATCTGGCGTGCCCTAACATGCCCACCCCATGCACAACCTGGAACTCCTGCGCAGCGGCGCACTCGCTAGTACACGCCGCTTGGACCTGAACGGTGCAGGCCTGACCCACCTGCCGCCCGAGTTGTACGGCCTGGCCGACACGCTGGAGGTGCTCAACCTCAGCGACAACCAGCTCACCAACCTGCCGCACGACCTGCCGCGCCTGCGCCAACTCAAGGTCATTTTTTGCTCGGGCAACCCCTTCACCCAACTGCCTGAGGTGCTGGGTGACTGCCCTGCGCTGGAGATGGTGGGTTTCAAGGCTTGCCGCCTGCAGCATGTGCCGTCTGCCGCGTTACCGCCCACACTGCGCTGGCTCACGCTGACCGACAACGCCATCGAGAGCCTGCCGCTCGAACTGGGCCAGCGTCCGGCCCTGCAAAAGCTCATGCTGGCGGGCAATCGCCTCTCGGCCTTGCCCGAGACCCTGGTAGGCGCGCAGCAGCTGGAGCTGATTCGTCTGTCAGCCAATCGGTTCACCGCGTTGCCCGAATGGCTGGCCGAACTGCCCGCCCTCGCCTGGCTGGCCCTGTCAGGCAACCCGCTGGGCTGGACCTCGCAGGTCACTGGGGCCGTTGCCACTGGGGCGCCCGATCTGCCCACCGTGTCGTGGACAGATCTCACACTGGATGGCCTGCTGGGTGAGGGCGCGTCGGGTCACATCCATCGCGTGTACCTTGCGGGCGACCAGCAATCCCAGGCCTTGAAGCTGTTCAAAGGCAGCGTCACCAGCGACGGCTTACCAGAGCACGAGCTGGCGGCCTGTGTGGCCGCCGGGCCACATCCAGCCCTGTGCACGCCCCACGCCACGCTGGTGGGTCATCCCCAAGGCCTCGCGGGAATGTTGCTGCCGCTGGTGCCCCCCGACTTTGTCAACCTCGCAGGGCCACCCAGCTTGGACAGTTGTACCCGCGACATCTATGCACCAGGCCTCCAACTGGAGGCCCCCGCGCTGCTGCAGATTGCGCTCTCGGTCGCTGCTGCTGTGGCCCATTTGCACGCACGCGGTGTCATGCACGGCGACCTGTACGCCCACAACATCCTGTGGCAACCCTCCACGGGCCAGGCCATGCTGAGCGATCTGGGCGCAGCCACTTTGCTGCCGGCGGGGTCGCGCTCCGGGTCTGCCGCGATGAAGGCGCTGGATGTGCGTGCCTTTGGCCATTTGCTGAATGAGCTGCTGGCCCACTGCGCCACGCCTTTGCTGCAGGTCGTTGAGATGGCACACCAGTGTCGGGCGCCTGCCTCTGAGCGCCCCACCATGGAAGAAGTGTTGCAGGCGCTGCGTCAGCCGCTGGTTCCCGGCGCGCGACTTCTGCAGCAGCATGGCGGCTGAGCATGTGCACCAACTACATCCCATCCTCCCGCGACCACATTGCCAGTCTGCCGGGGCTTGCCCCGGTGGCCTTGCCTGCGGCCGAACTGGCGTGGCCCGCTGAAACCTACCCAGGTTACGCCGCCCCCATCGTCGTGGCTGCGCCGCAAGGCGGCCACGCGGCGCAGTGTGTGGTGGCCCGTTTTGGACTGGTGCCCCGCTGGTGCCGTGATGAGCGGCAGGCCACCACCGTGTCGCGCGGCACCTACAACGCGCGCAGCGAGACCGTGGCCAGCAAGCCCAGCTTTCGTGCCACATGGACGGAGCGCAGGTTTGCTCTGGCCCCCATGCAGGCGTTTTTCGAGCCCTGCTGGGAGCAGGCCCATTTGCATGGCAACCGCCCAACCCGCTGGCGGCTGGCTCAGGCCGACGGTGCACCCTTTGCGGCTGCTGCCCTGCACGAGCACTGGACCGACCCCGACACCGGCGAACGGGTGCACAGCTTCAGCCTGTTGACCGTCAACGCCGACGGGCACCCTCTGCTGGGCCGCATGCACCGCCCAGGTGATGAAAAACGCATGCTGGTCATCGTGCCGCCCATGCACCACAGAGCCTGGCTGAACGCCACGCTGGCGCAGGCGCAAACCTTCATGCGCACCACACCGGCCGAGCAACTGACCGGTGCACCGGCCGATGTTCCGCGGGTGCAGCAACAGGCGTGGGATTTTTAGGCATTTTGATGCCCTACCGCTTGTCTGTATTGGTTTTGCAGCTATTGCTTTAAATGGCCTCCAAAGGCACCACCCGGTCACCTTCGGCGGGTTGGCAGTCGTTGGGCAGGGGCTGCCAGCCCTTGCGCACCACCACATGCTGCGCGGTGTGGCACACCTCCAGCCGCTGGGTGCGCGGGTGCTGCTGGCGGACAAAGCGTTCCAGCCCCTCGGGCATGCTGACTCGCAGGTGCCCCTCGGCCAGATCGGCAGGCGGGTGGTCGCGGGTATGCACCCATGGCGACACAGGCGTGAGCCACAGCAGCCAGCCCACGTTCAGCCGGGTGGCCTCGTAGGCCTGTTGGTGCAGCCAGGCTTGGGCTTGGGCGCGTGCGTCGTTGCCGCCGGGCAGGTTGCCCCAGGCTGTGGCCAACAACTCGGCCACCCACTGGTTGCAGTTCTGGTACGTTAACGCAAACGCATGGGCGTTGGCGCTGTAAGTGCTGCCCAGCAGCTGTAAGGCCAGTGTGTCGTTCAGGGCTGTTTGCGCGAGCGGGGCATCGGCTTCAGTTGGCAGCAGCAGCACAGATACAAAGCCCACCTCGGCGTCGTGCAAGCCCAGCACAAAGCCAGACAGGCCCTGGTCAAAAATGCGGGGGCGCTGTTCGTCACACGCAAAGTACAACTGGCGCACGGACCACTGTGTGCTGGGGTTGGCCCTCAGGCTCACCCCGGCGTGCGAGTAACGCTGACCCAGCCGCTGCAGTGCCATGCCGGAGCGCGCCACGATGGCCGCCTGATGGCCCGAGGCTTCCAGTTCCTGCCTGACTACGGCGGCCACCTGCATCAGCCGGTCTTGCACGGCGGCGGTTGGCTCGGTGGTGGTGGCGCAAAAGCCACCCATGCCAGCCCAACTGCCCGTTGCGGCCAGCGCGATCCATGCCGCCACCAGCCCTTGTGCCCAGCGCAGGTGCACTCGGGGCTCAGCCGCCCACGGGGCGGTTGTGCAGCTCGCGGTGCCAGTCGTCGTCCAGCACCAGGAAGAAGGGGCGCGGCTGCCCTTCGCCGCCCACGGCGGCAAAAGCCAGGCCGTAGGGGCGGTGCTGGGCCAGCACCGTTTGGCCTGCGGCCAGGTGTTCGCGTTCAGCCGTCACGCGGGGCAGGCGCAACTGCAGCGCCGGCGCGGGTGGCGAATGGTTTGTTGCCTGGGCTTGCAGTGTGAGTTGCAGCAGGTCGGGGCGGCCCTCGACGGCTGCGACTTCCAACACGGTGTAGGGGCCTTGTGCCACACCCGTGGCGCGTGATGAGCTGTTGCTGGAGGTGCCGAGCGACTCTGACGCACTGCCCGCCGAGGTGGACGCGGCACTGGACGCCGACGACGTGCTGTCGGCCCAGGCAGCGGGGGTGGTCAAGGCCAAAGCCAGCAAGGCAATAGCAGGATTGGTGCGAAGTGAGAGGGTCATGGTGGCGTGTCTGTGGTGGGGCGCAGCAAGCATATCCGCAGCGGAAGGCTTACAGGTCCTGGGCGTAGCGCGCCAGCATCTGTTCCTGTGTTTCGGCGGGTATGTCACCGCCGATCTGGTCTTTCATCATCTCGCCCATGGAGGGCATCACACTGCGGCTGACCTGCACCTCGTGGCTCCACAGGTTGGACCGCATCAGGGCTTTGGCGCAG
>CAIYQZ010000052.1 GCA_903928495.1 uncultured bacterium | reverse complement strand
TGCGTCTGCAGTCTGCCAAGGGACCCCCTACAAGGGCGAAATGCCCTTGTCTGAGACCCGAAACGCACCGAATTCTTCATCATGTGGAATTTCTCGCCTCAGTGCCCAGCGTCAACCGTGTTTTGAACACCATCCCTAAACCAGCAGGGCTGCCAAATGGAATGGCGTCTGCGCTATCTGCCCGATGAAGTGAACACGCTGACCGCCTGCGTCAGCCTGGTGGCTTGGTCTTTGAGGCTGGTTGCTGCGGCTGAACTCTCTTCCACCAACGCAGCGTTTTGCTGGGTTGTCTGGTCCAGTTGATTCACTGCCACGTTCACCTGGCTGATGCCCTCGCTTTGCTCCCGCGCAGCAGACGTGATTTCAGCGATCACGTCGGTCACGCGTTGCACACTGGCCACGATCTCGCCCATCGTGTTGCCAGCGTCTTGAACTTGCTGGGTACCACTCTGCACTTTCTCAACACTGGCGTTGATCAGGTCCTTGATTTCTTTGGCTGCTTGGGCACTCCGGCCCGCAAGGCTGCGCACTTCGGTGGCCACCACCGCGAACCCTCGGCCTGCTTCCCCTGCCCGGGCTGCTTCCACTGCAGCGTTCAGCGCCAGGATGTTGGTTTGGAAGGCAATGCTGTCTATCACGCCAATGATGTCGGCAATCTTGCGGCTGCTTTGGTTGATGTCTTCCATTGTGGCGACCACTCTGTGCACCACTTCGCCCCCGCGGGTTGCAACACCGGCGGCGCTGGTGGCCAACTGGTTGGCTTGTGCGGCGGCATCGGCACTTTGGCGCACGGTGGCCGTCAGTTCCTCCATGCTGCTGGCCGTTTCCTCCAGACTGCTGGCTGCGGACTCGGTCCTGCCAGCCAGGTCTTGTGTGCCCGACGCGATTTGGGAGCCCGACACCGCAATCTGGTCTGAAGCATCGCGAATGTCGCTCACCACCCGGTTCAACGAAGTTTGCATGGCGCTCAAGGCACGCAACAGGTCGCCAACCTCGTCGTCGCGCTGCGTGGCCACCGATACATTCAGGTTCCCCTTCGCCACTTCCTGTGTCAGCGCACTGGCCCGGGCCAACTCGGCCACGACGCGCCGAATAGCCATCCACGAGGCCCATACGGCAGCCAGGGCGACTGCCAGAGCGACGACCGACAACAGCCAGTGAAGCCGCACTGACTGTGTGCGACCGGCTTCGAACTGGGCCGCATGAAAGTCATCAACCTTGGCGACCAAACCAACATAGTGCTGTTTGAGGGTCGCAAAGGTTTCGTCGGCGGCTTTCAACGCGGCGCTGGCGGCATCCGGTGTTGTTTTGGCGGCAGACAGGGCGGCATCGATGTCCTTCTGGTACCGCTGGGTGAGTTCGTGCGCCTTTTGCAGGCTCGCAGCGTCGAGTCCGTCGGTAGACAAAATGTCTATGACCCGCTCGGCACCTCCAAGCTGTTGTGCGAGACCTGCGCGGACGGTCGCCACCTTGGCCTCGTCCATGGCCGAGATGCCTGCCATGGTTCGGTAGACATCGGTGTGAATGCCCGCCAATTGGTCCTGAACGTCGTTGATGGTTTTGAACTGCTCGTTTTGGCTGGCAAAGCCCGCCAGCGACTTGTCGGCAGCTTGAAACATCAAGGTCGATTCCAATTGCCCGACCACCAGCATGACCAATGCGGTCAGTGCAGGGGCGAGGGTCAGCTTGAGTCCTAATTTCATGGTTCAGTCCTGTAATGCGGCTGCGGATTCACAGCGCGGATTGCTTGTCATTGACGTGGCCCACTCCAATCACCAAGCCTTGTTGCAAGGCTTGGGGCAACCACGCAGAAAAATCCAGATCGCAACCCTCCATGGCTGGCAGCAGCGCCTGACCAGCCAACAGGGCAGCCAGGAGGCTGGCCTCGGCTTCGGTGGCGGTGCGAGTCATGGGTGGCTGGTGGCCCACACGCCACACCAGCGCATGTTCGGTCTGCTCTGGGCACCAGACATCACCCAGTTGCTCGATGGCGTGCGTGCGCTCATCTTCGGTTGGCAGCTTGTGCGCCAGTACCACCGGCACCACGGCAAACCTGCTGTGCAACACCTGCAGACCTGGGGCCAGACACAGAGTGAGGTGGTCAGGGTCTTCTTCAACCAGCAAGGCCAGGCTGGACAAGTCGGGCTCGGCATCGGGCGCACCGTCAGCCTGGTGCAGTGCCCATTCCACACGGGCCACACCTGACAGCCAGGGCAGGGCTGCCAGTTGCGGGCTGCTGGCCATGAAGCTGGCCAGCGTGTCGCCCCAATGGGCCAGGTCACCGCGCTGTGGGGGGTGGCTGTGCCACAGCGCTCGGGCCAGCTGGGCCATGCTCTCGTCGCTGAGGATGGCGGTCACCACCGGGTACGCGGCGCTCAGCGCGCGTTCTGCCACTGCATGGGCATTGGATTGATAACAATTCAGGCCTCTACCGTTTGTTGGGTAGGCATTGTTTGCTATGAACTGCTTCAGCCTGTCAGGCAATGGGGCGTCCACGGCCTGGGCACCGGGCGACAGCAGGGCATGCAACAGTGCCTGTTGCTGGGCTTCAAGCGTGTGCATGGGGGCCTTCAATGGGCAACATCTGTCGTGCCATTTGCTCGGCGCGGTGCGCTTCGCTCAGCAGCACATTCAGGGCGGGAATGTCGGTGTCCCACTCGATCAGGCTGGGCACGGCCCCCCAGGTGGCCAGCGCATGGGCGTACACAGTCCACACTGGCTCACTCACCTGGCTGCCGTGGTCGTCAATGACGATGTCACCGGCGTGCGTGTGTCCAGCCAGGTGAATTTCCGCGATGGCTGGGTGTTGGCCCAAGCTTCCGGGCGCAGTTGCTGGCCCGAGAGCGTGGTTGAGTTCATTGATCCATTCGCAGCAGTCGGCCACCAGAGCTGTGGTCGTGACTGCTGGGTTGGCCAAATGCCGGTTGCGGGCGTTGACCATGAGGTTGTTCACATCCACCAGCAGTTGGCACCCGGTGCGGCGAGACAGTTCTGCCAGAAAGGCGGGTTCACTCCAGTCGGCCTGGGCCCACTGCAGGTAGGCCGACAGGTTTTCCACGGCAATGGGGCGGCGCAGGCGGTCTTGTACGCGCTGCACGTTGGTGCACATCACGGTCAACGCCTCGTGCGTCCAGGGCACTGGCAGCAAATCGGCCGCATGCACGGGCACGAGGTCGGTGCCGTTGTGCCAGGTGCTGCGGGCAAAGCTGGCGTGGTCGCTGACACGAACGGGGTCTACCTGCTCGGTCAGCCGGGCGAGTTGGTTCAGGTGCCAGTCGTCCAGCTCGGTGGCTGACCCCAGCGACAGACCCACGCCATGCAGGCTGATGGGGTAGTGCTGCCGCCCGGCCATCAGCACCGCCAGCGCGGCACCGCCGGGGGCAAAAAAGTTCTCGGAGTGCACTTCAAGAAACGCGAGGGCAGGGCTTTCTGCCAGTACCTGTGTGTAGTGGGGTTGGCGCCACCCAATACCGGCCAGCAGGGGCGTTGGCGGTTGCACAGTGGCTTGCGCTGGGTGCTTGAAGGGTGCTTGCATGGGGCTGGCTTAAAGCAGTTCTGCAATGGTGTCCCACACCTCTGCAGGAACACGTCCCTTGGTGTGCAGGCGCAGTTTGCCTTCGCGGTCCAGCACATAGATGCCGGGCAGGTGTGCGGCACCTGCAGTTTTGGGCGCGTCAAGCGGCAGAGTGGTGGCAAAACCGGCCGTGTGCATCCACAGCGAGGGCCATTGCTGAGCAGCAGGCACGGTGGTCATGCGGGCCGATTCCCAGCTGCGCAAGGCGTCGGGTCGGGCATCGGTGTTGATGCTGATGATCTTGAAACCCTGCGTGTGCCAACCAGCCAGGTTGGCGCGCAGCTCGGGCATCTTGCTCAGGCACACCGGGCAGTCGGTGGACCACACCAAAACGAGAACAACCTGGCCTCGCAAGGCCTGAAGACTGATGTCTTGCCCCGATGTGGTTCGACCGGTCAAGCTGGGGTATGCCGGTACCGGAGGTTGATCGACATTTACAGCAGCGACGGCTGGCGGAACCAGCTTGGTCGCTGCTGCCATGGCAAGCGGTTGCAACACGGCAACCACCAACGCAACGGTCAGTGCCCAGAGTGGCGGCATGGCGCAGGGGCGCAAGCAGTGACCGGATGTGTGCAAAAGGGCTTCAGCCTTTTGCTTTCATTTTGGCTTCGTCAGCGCTCAGACCACCCGCTTGTTTGCAGGTGCCTTTGGGTACAAATTTCCACTCACCCACGTCCATGTCTTTTTTGGACTGGCCTGCGCACGAATGGGTGCCTGCCAGGTTGGCGCAATCGTTTTGGCCTGCTTTGGCAATGCCGTAGCATTTTTCTTTTTCCTGGGCCATAGCAGGGGCAGCAACGCCCATGGTCAGCAGGGAGGCGGCGGTCAGGGCAATCATGGAACGCTTGTTCATGGAAATTCTCCGTTGTGTCTAAGTGGCAGAGGGTTGAATGCACTGCTGGCGTGGGGTTCACGTTGTTGCAGTACCAGGTAGTTCGCGGCAGATCATCGGTTGGTTACAACTGCGCAGAAAAAAATTGAGAATGCTTGCTGTGACACGGGTGGCAAGCCTGTTTGCGCCGGGCTCAGACTTGCGGGGGGTCCGAAGACGGCAAACGGTCAAGCCAGTCTTGCAAGGCCTTGCCGTGAAGAGGGCGGCTGCCCAGGTAGCCTTGCATCACGTCGCAACCCAGGCTGGTGATGGTGGCCCTTTCGGCTTCGGTCTCTACGCCTTCGGCCGTCACCATCAGGCCCAAGCCATGGCCCATGTCAACCATGGCTTGCACCAGCCGCTGGGTGCCGGGTGAGGCATCCACCTTGTCGATGAAGCTGCGGTCAATCTTCAACTCGGTCACAGGCATTTGCTGCAGGTAGGCCAGTGACGAGTAACCAGTGCCAAAGTCGTCAATGGACAAGGGCAGCCCGATCTCGTTCAGCGCATGCAGCAGGGCAATGCTTTGACGGGTGTCTTCCATCAGTCCGCTTTCTGTGATTTCAAGGCGCAGGCGTTTGGGGTTGATTCCACTGGCGCTCACCATGTCTTTCACGCGCAAGGCAAAGCCGGGGTCTTGCAGGTCGCGGGTGCTGACATTGACCGCAATGCTCAAGTGGGGGTAGGGCGCGGCCCATCGGGCCAGCGTGGCCACGGCTTGCTGCAGCATCCACTGCGTCACCAGTGTGATGTGGCCTGTTTGCTCGGCAAACGGCACAAATTCTGCGGGTGACACGAAACCACGAACGGGGTGCTGCCACCGCACCAACGCCTCGGCACCGATGGCTTCACCTGTGCTCAATGAGAACTTGGGTTGCAACCACATTTGCAGTTGGCTTTCGGCCACTGCAGCGCGCAGGTCGGTGACCAACCCCAGGTGGCCAACACGGGCTGCTTCCTGGGCTTCGCTGTACCAGGCATGTGTTTGTGCGCTGCGCTTGGCCGCGTGCAGAGCTATTTCGGCATTGCGCAGCAGCGTTTCGGCGGTTTGTGGCATGCCCGATGCACCCAAATCAGCAAACCCCACGACCAGGTTCATATCTACTTGTTGGCCACCGCAGGTCACCGGGGCACTGATGGCGCGTTCAAGCTGTTCGAGCAAGGTTTGGGTGTTGTGTCGGTTCAGCGTGCCAAACCAGATGGCGAATGTGCCACCTGCCAGGCGCGCCAACACCGGTTCGGGGGAAATGAGCCCGTCTGCTGCTGCCCCCCTAACTACTGTGTTCGTACGCTCGGCCAGAGCGCTGATCAGGCTGTCGCCTGTGGGGTAGCCCAGTGTCTCGTTCACCACTTTCAGGCGCGCAAGGTCAAGCAGGGCCAGTGTGTTGCGGTGGGCTGTGGTGGTCTGGTCCGGCTGGAGCAGGGCAGCCCGGTTGGGCAGGCCAGTGAGAGCGTCCTCAAATGCCAATCGGCTGATCTGTCGCTCGCGCTCGGCCACGGTGTCAGCCATCGTATTGAGTGCTGCGCCCACGCGATCAACTTCCTGCAGGCCGGTGGTGTCGATCAGGTGACTGTAATTGCCAGCTGCGATGTCTTTGGCACCGGTTTCCAGCCTCGCCAAGGGCTTGACCACACTGCGAGTGGTGCGCCAGCCCAGCCAGGCCGCAAGGGCCACGACCAAAGCCGATGCACCGGCCATGATCCAAACGATGCGGCCCAGCATGCTTTGGGCGTTGGCCAACTGGTCTTCCACCAGTTGCCGCTCTCGGGACAACAGGGCATTGGATTCCACCAGCATGGCCTTGAGTGCAGGGTTGACCTGTTCAGCCAAGGCTCGAGCGGCTGCTTCCGCGTTGTTACCTTCAATTTCGTCAACGGTGGCAATGAAAGCATCGGCATAAATGGCCCTGCATGCCACCAACCGCCGCAAGGTTTCCTGCTGCTCCGCATCGGCCAGGTCATTCCCCAGCGCGTCAATGATGCCGTCGATGCGCCGGTTTTGTGCGTCCACGTCGGCATATTCAGCCACACGTGTGTCGCGCGGCGCGTTCAAAAGGCGAATGAATGAAACACCCACACCTTCAATTTGCAATGACAGCGCTTGCACGCGCAGCAGGCGCTGCATGTCCTGTGTGGCAAAGCGCTCGGCGCCCTCCCCAACCAATTTGAGTGGCACGGCGGCTTGCATCAGGGCCAGCAGCATCAACGTGACGAGGGCTCCAAACCCCAGCGCGAGCCGGCGTCCGATGCGTTTGGGCCAGGTCAACGTCATTGATTTGTGTGTCTCATGGCAGTGTTCATGGAGCAGCTCACCAGCGCAACAGCCGTGGTCCCAATGCTGCCCCCAGCGCAGCAGGCACCAACATGCCCAGGCCGTTCCAGATCAGGAGAAACGGCGCGTCCAGCTCCGGGCAGTGGATGGCATACACAAATGCCCCCGCCGCACCGGCCAGCAAGCCAGCGCTGGCACCCGCCAACGCCAGCCGGGTGGGGGCCAGCCCCTTGAGTGCCCAGAAGCTGCCAATGAACACGGGTACGCTGATGAGCGCAATATTGATGGTGCACACCTGCCACGTGGTGCCTAAAACCAGTGCCGAACGGTCGGCTGGGGCCGCGTTGACCAGCACCACTGCAGCCAGCAGGCACATGGCCAGAGCAGGGGCCGTCAGACCTGTAGCCAGGTGTCCGGTGTCCATGCCAGGGCGCGCCAGGCGCAACACCAGCAACAGACTGATGACGCCCATCGCACCGGGGAACGCAAACTTCACCCACAACATGGGGTCGCCCAGCACCTGCAACAAATCGGGCCGAACGCCAAAGTGCAACATGATGAGGAATGCCAAGGGCAGGCTCATCGCCATGGCCTGTGCCATGCGTCGTTCAGGCACATGGGGTTGGACAGGTTCGGCTCCCGTGGCCAGCATGGCAATGAAGTCGTCGGTGTTCATGTGGTGCTCCTCATGCTCAGGTTCATCAGCGCAGCAAGTGCCTTCATGCCCCGGTGTACCCCCACCTTGATGGCGGACTCGGACATGCCCGTCGCAGCGGCAGCTTCGGAGACCGACAGGCCTTCAAGCTTGGTATGAACGATGGGCAAGCGCTGGTTGTCGGGCAGTTGTTGCAGCAGCTTGTTCACGTCGCGGCGGGCATCGGCTGCCTCGTGGTCGTTGGTGGCAAACAAGGCCATGTCGTCTTCAATGGGGTCGTGCAGGGTCTCGCGGCCCGAACGGCTGCGCAGCAGGTCGATCAGCTTGTAGCGCGCCATGGCATTCACCCAGGCCGTCAGCGGTTGATCGGGCCGGTAGGTGTGGCGCTGGTTGTGTACCGCCAACAAAATGTCTTGCACAAGGTCCTCTATGTCGTCAGGCAGGGCTGAAAGCCTGCGGCGCAAAAACGCCCGCAGGTGTGTGCTCAGGCCTTTCAAAAAAGCCTGGTAGGCCTGGGCATCACCCTCCATGCCCTGCAACAGCTGCGTTCGCAAACGCTGCTCCGCTGCTTTCATGTCGGCCAAAGCCACGCTCTCGGGTTGTATTCGTTCCATGCGGATGGTTGGTTACAGGCAGGTGAACTTTTTTTAGCAAATTCGATTGCCATTGTGCACAGGCTGTAACCGGTGGACTGGTTGCGACGAACTAGGGGCCGATCTCACCTTTTTGTTCATTCACCACGGAGTCTTTCATGAACGCAGCCACTTCATCTCCTGTTCAACTGGCCAGGCAGGCACTCGCGCAACTCGTCTTGTTGGGTTCTCATCTTCATGTGCTTCAGCCATTGGCCGCCTTGTTGGCCCGCCTGTATGTGGCGCAGGTGTTTTTCCTGGCTGGCTTGACGAAACTCCGCGATTGGGAAACCACGCTGTTTCTGTTCACCGACGAATACAAGGTGCCTTTGCTGCCACCCGCTGTGGCGGCTGTTTTGGGCACGGGCGGGGAGCTGGTGCTGCCGGTGCTGCTGGCGTTGGGCCTGTGCGGCCGGCTGGGGGCGCTGGGGTTGTCAGTGGTCAACGTGGTGGCCGTGGTGTCGCTCAGCGAGATTGCCCCTGCCGCACTGCAGCAGCACATGCTGTGGGGCGCATTGTTGGCCGGTGTGGCCATCTACGGCCCTGGACCTTGGTCGTTGGACCGATTCTTGTTTGACGAAAAGAAATACTGATTTTTTTGCGTGCATCGGTAACCAAACCCGGCCCTGCACCGAATTGACAGTCAGACCACGCTGATGACCCCACCCACTGGGCCGCTTGTCTCGCAGGGTCTGATTTCCCAGTTGTTTTCCCAGTCGTATTCCTGTTTTTCAACCCGTTCATCCTGGAGTATTCACATGACATCTACCCAAGCCACATCCGCTTCTGCTTTTGCCCTGACCGCTGCTCTCATGGCACTGTCTTCTGCGGCATTCGCAGCCGATGCGCCCAAAGGCTCGACTGGCAAAGCCATTGCTTCAACTGACACGGTGCATTGCTACAACGTGCATGCCTGCAAGGGCAACAGCGACTGCAAAACCACCGCGCACAGCTGCAAAGGCCAGAACGCCTGCAAGGGTCATGGCTTCAAGGCGATGAAAGCAGATGCCTGCCTCAAAGGCAACGGCACCATTGGCGACATCAACAGCTGAACGGCTCCATGACTGTGCAACCCCAAACCCTGGCCACCCGCAACACCGGTTTTGGCCTGGGGTTGCGCACCCAGCACTATGCCGATTTCCTGGCCGCACCGCAGTCATTGGATTGGCTGGAAATAATCACCGACAACTTTCTGGTGCAGGGCGGCAAGCCGCTGGTCATGCTGGACCGCATTCGGCGCGATTACCCCATGGCCATGCACGGCGTGGCCATGTCCATCGGCGCACCAGTTGGTGTCGACCTGGACTACTTGCGGCAGGTCAAGAGCCTGGCTCAGCGGATCGAGCCGCTGTGGGTGTCTGACCACCTGTGCTGGGTAGGTCCTGGCCCGGAGCAGTTGCACGACCTCTATCCCTTGCCCTATACCGATGAGGCTGCACGCCACGTCGTGACCCAGATTCGCCGCGCGCAAGATGTGCTGGGCCGCCGGTTGGTGCTGGAAAACGTGTCCAGCTACATCGATTACCAGCAGTCCACCGCCAGTGAATGGCAGTTCCTGAGCCACATTGCCAACGAGGCCGATTGCCTGTTGCTGGTGGACGTGAACAACATCTACGTCAGCAGCGTGAACCATGGCTTTGACCCACTGGACTACCTGCGTGCCTTGCCCGCCCACCGCGTGCAACAGATTCACCTGGCAGGCCATTCTGACAACGGCAACCATGTGGTGGACACACACGACCACCCAGTGGCTCCCGCCGTGTGGGACTTGTATGCCCAGGCATGCCGCCTGTTCGGCCCCGTGGCCACCATGATCGAGCGCGACGCCCACATTCCCCCGCTGGCAGAACTGCTGGCTGAAACAGATGTGGCGCGTGGCATTGCGTTGAGCCATCTTGCCGACGAACCACACGCAGCGGCGAACGCGCCCGACAGCGCACAGCCCTCGCAGGCATTTTTCGTTGCGGAGAACCCAGCTCCCACGCTAATTGAGGTTCAACGCAAACTGGCTGATCACGTGCTGGACCGGGGTGACCCTCAGGCCCTGGAGCTGATACATGCCAGTGCGGGCTTTGGCGGCGACCAGCGGCTGGGGATTTACCACCATGCGTACCGCGCCCGCCTGAGCGAGGTGCTGGCGGACAGTTTTGCCAAAACGTGTTTGTTCATGGGTTCTGACACGTTTGACGAACACGCCTCGGCATATGCCGTGGCCCACCCGCCGCTGACACGCAGCCTCAGCCGCTACGGTGCCGACTTTCCAGCCTACCTGGCAGGCCTGTACCCCGCCAACCCCGAGTTGCATGAATTGGCACAGCTGGATTGGCATTTGCGCGTTTGCTTCGATGGCCCTGATGTGCCAGCTCTGGATGCCGATGCCGCGCAGGCTGATGCGGTTAACGGCTGGCTGCAGCGGGCACACCCCTTGCACCCCAGCGTGTGCATACGCGAGGTCACCACCAACGTGGTGCAGTTGTGGAACGCCATGGATGCCGACGAGCCCGTACCCGAAGCCGAGCAGTTGGCACGTCCGGTCAACCTGATGGTGTGGCGCAAGGGTCTACAGCCGCATTTTCAAACGCTGGCTGATGGCCAAGCCCACTTTGCCAACCAGTTGTTGCAGGGCAACTCAATTCAGCAGACCTGTGACCTGTTGGCTGGCAGCGAGGTTCTTCAAAATCCCGCCGAGCTCGGCGAGTGGCTGCGCGACTGGCTGGGCAACGGCGTGCTCAGGGCAGATTGACCCGCGCTCGTCACACTGGCTGAGTTTTCGGCAGCTGCCGTCTCATCCTGGAACAAAGCCGACATTTCCTTGATATGTCGATCCGATGGGATGCAAACATTACAAGCGGAGCGGTCGGCAGCACATTTTTGGGCACCGCAGCATGAATGCTTGACGGAGCGGATATCCAGGTCAGTAGTGCGGTGGCAGGTCGTCTCTCAGGCTGCGGAATGTCCCTGACTGGTTGTCTGCGGCTTGCTGGCGCATCCATTGCATCTCGCGCAGCAGCAGGTCGATGTGCCGTTGCTGTTGAGCGACCAGGGTATTCAAGGTGTCGAGCAAATCGTCTGAGTAGCTCGCCTTGATCTCAAGCTGCTCCAGCCGATGCTCAATGGCCTGCAGGCGCGAACCTGAATCACTCATGGGAGCCGCAATTGCCCGGATTCAAACGAGCTTTGGGCGACCCGTCAGGTAACCCTGACACAGCTGGAAACCCATGCTTTGGCACATCTCTGCTTCACCGTCGGTTTCCACGCCCTCTGCCAATGCTACCGATCCCAGGTCTTTGACCATGTGCACCAGACGCGAAAGCATGTTTTGTTTGGTGGGTGATGCCTGATCAATGTTGCGGATCAGGGACATGTCGAACTTCACAAAGTCTGGTGGGACTTCTGCCAGCTCGTTCAGCCTGGACTGACCGGCACCGAAGTCGTCGTAGGCGAACTTGACGCCCATGGACCGCAGGCGCTGCGCCATCACCTTCATTTTGGCAACCTCTGCCACAGCGGTTTCATGGACCTCAATGACCAGGTCCATGTTGGGGGCTGTGACCATGATGACGGTCAGCGATTCGTACAGCGCCTCGGTGAACATTTCCGAGGGGTGCGTGTTCATGAACAGGCGCACCGGCCCCGATATGTTGGCCGCTGCGCGTGCGCCAGCCAGGCGGAACGCTTCGCTCAGGGCCACTTCCTTACCCAGCAGCCGCGCGAGTTCCAGCAATCTGATGGGTGCCTGTGGCAGCAGAGGGTGTTTGCCGCGGCCCAGCACTTCATAGGCCATGAGCCTGCGGTGCTCGAAATCGACAATGGGCTGGTAGGCCACGGTCACCAGGTTCTGGTTGAGCATTTCCAGGAACTCTTGTTCCTGTAGGGCAAAGTGCTCAGGCAACGGGGCCGAGAGGTCCGCCATGACCGTCATGTTCATGAGGTCAGTGGTGGCGACGGTCTGGTTGAATTGTGCAGACTTGGATTTCAGCCGGAATTCCGACTTGCCAAAGTGCAAGATGTCTCCAGCGGACAGAGGCGTGGCCACGTTGGGGCTCAACCGCTCGCGGTTGACAAATGACCCGTTGGTGCTGCCGAGGTCGCTCAGCGTGAGCCGGTCGTTGCCGTGCTGTTCGATGCGGGCATGGATGCGTGACACGTCCTTTGAAATAAGGCGCAGTTCACACGTGTTGTCGCGCCCGATGTGAAAGGGCAGGCTTTCGAGCGGAATGAACAGGGCGTCGCCCCCTGCGGTCGCGCCTTCCAGAAACCAGACGGTGGTCATGAGTTGTGACTTCGGTGCTGTGCACCGCCCCTTGCGTGATTCGGTGTTGTGTCGGTTTACAGGTATTTTGGCGCAAAAAGGGTGAGCGGGTCGGCTTTAGTACCCAAGTGTGGGTGTTTTGCCGAGCGCTGCTCGCCCCCAGGAATTATTCAACAGCCTGTTGCAGTTTGCACACACAACTCAGCAGTGCGTGTGCCTGCGCTGTCACCAACTCACCTCTCGGTCGGGCGTGGCACTGATGCGGTGCACGCTGAGGTCTGCTCCGTCGTATTCCTCTTCCTGGCTCAGGCGCAGCCCCACCGTCACCTTCAGCATGCCGTACACCACAAACCCTCCCGCCAGGGCCCAGGCCACCCCCAGGGTGGTGCCCAGCAACTGGGCCGCCAGGTTCACGCCCCCAAGGCCACCCAACGCAGTGCTGCCAAACAGCCCTGCCGCCACCCCGCCCCAGGTGCCGCACAGGCCGTGCAAGGGCCACACACCCAACACGTCGTCGATTTTCCAGCGGTTTTGGGTAAGCGTGAACATGCCCACAAACAGTGCGCCAGCCACCGAACCCACCACGAGTGCACCAAGTGGGTGCATAAGGTCGGACCCTGCGCACACGGCTACCAGCCCGGCCAGGGGGCCGTTGTGCACAAAGCCAGGGTCGTTCTTGCCAGCCACCAGTGCAGCCAGCGTACCGCCCACCATGGCCATGAGCGAATTCACTGCCACCAGGCCCGAAATCTTGTCGATGGTTTGCGCGCTCATCACGTTGAAGCCAAACCAGCCTACGCACAGAATCCAGGCGCCCAGGGCCAGAAACGGAATGTTGGACGGTGGATGCGCCGACATGGCACCGTCTTTGCGGTAACGGTTGGCCCGTGCACCCAGCAGCAGCACGGCGGGCAGGGCGATCCAGCCACCCACCGCGTGCACCACCACAGAGCCAGCAAAGTCATGGAATTCGGCCCCGGTCAGGTCTTTGATCCAGGCCTGCACACCGAAGTGCTGGTTCCAGACAATGCCTTCAAAGAAGGGGTAGATGAACCCCACCACCACGGCAGTGGCCAGCAACTGGGGCCAGAACTTGGCCCGCTCGGCAATGCCGCCCGAGATGATGGCCGGAATGGCGGCCGCAAAGGTCAGCAGGAAGAAGAATTTCACCAGGTCGTAGCCGTTTTTGGCTGCCAGTTGTTCGGCCCCAATGAAAAAATGTGTGCCATAGGCCACGCTGTAGCCGACCACGAAATACACGATGGTGGACACGGAAAAGTCCACCAGAATTTTCACCAGTGCGTTGACCTGGTTCTTTTTGCGGACCGTCCCCAACTCCAAAAAAGCAAAGCCTGCGTGCATGGCCAAGACCATGATGCCGCCCAACAAAATGAACAAGGCGTCCGTGCCCTGCTTCAGTGTTTCCATGTGAACCTCGTGCTGAGAATGATTGTTTTTGGTGCATTTGGCATGTTTTTGCCAAAAAAGCACCTAAAAAAAGCAAAAACTGCGCCAGTTCGGTGTTTATTGAGCGCGTGAGTGACGGGTTTGCTTGTTTGTGGTGCGTTATGTCGGTGTTTGGTGCAGGTGCAAAAACTGGCCGTACTTGTCTGCCAAGTGGCTTTCAGCTTGCTCCAGCATGAAGTACCGGAAGGCCTCAGCCGCCGGGGACAGCAGCTTTGACAGGGTGTGCACAACGTTCCATGCCCGCACGATGGGTGTGCCTTCCACATCCAGAACGGCAATCAGTTTGTTGTCCAGTTCGAGGCCAATGGTGTGCAGCGACAGGAAACTCAAGCCCATGCCGGCCATCACCGCTTGTTTGATGGTTTCGTTGCTCGACATTTCCATGGTCACGCGGGGCTCGAAGCGGGTGGCTTCAAAAAACTTTTCCATGGCCGCACGTGTGCCCGAGCCGCGTTCCCGCAGGATGAACCCGTAAGGCTGCATGCTGGCCACCGTGGGATGGCCGATGCGCAGCAGCGGGTGGTCGGTGGGGGCCACAAACACGTGTGGGTGGGCGGCAAACGGCTCGGCACGGGTGGCCAGTTCCTTGGGGGGGCGGCCCATCACCGCAATGTCCACCTCGTTGCCCTGCAGCATCGATACCAGCTGGTCGCGGTTGCCCACCGCAAGCCGTATTTCAATGCCCTCGTGCTCGCGCTGGAACTCGGCCAGCAGGCGCGGCAGAAAGCATTTGGCCGTGCTAACCATGCCAATGGTCAGCGTGCCCACTTCCAGTTGCTGCAACCGCGCAGCGGCGTCTTCAGCGTCTTTCAGGGTGGCCAGCATTTTCCGGGCGTAGACCAGCATGTATTCACCCGCAGTGGTCAGCGCCACTTTGCGCCCGCTGCGCTCGAACAGGGGGAGGCCGACGTGTCCCTCCAGCTCTTTGACCTGCATGGTCACGGCCGGTGGCGTGAGGTGCATGGCTTCTGCCGCACGCGCAAAACTGAGGTGGCGTGCCACCTCGTTGAAAACCCTGAGTTGGCGGAAGGTGGCGTTTTTCATTCAGCGTTAGCTTAATTCAAGTAAAACTAAATGTGAATTTACCTTACTTAATTGCATGCTTATAGTTGCCTCCATGTCCTGACAAGAGCCCACCGATGGCCCTGGATGTTGTGCCCCCCAACCCTCTGCGAGCGAGACAAACAGCATGTTGCAGGCGTTTATTTTTGATGTCGATGGCACCTTGGCCGATACCGAGCAAGCCCATTTGGCGGCCTTCAACCACGCGTTTGCGCAGGAAGGGCTGGACTGGCACTGGGACAGCGAGCTGTACACGGAGTTGCTCAACATTTCTGGCGGCAAAGAGCGCATGTTGCACTATTGGAAGCAGGTGCAGCCAGACGTCAAAGACATCGATGGCGGTGGGGTTCAAGACACCATCAACCGCCTGCACGAAATCAAGACCGCCGCCTACGAAAACGCAGTCAACGGAGGTGCTGTGGAATTGCGCCCCGGTGTGCTGCGCCTCATGGACGAGGCACGCCGCGCGGGCATTCGGTTGGCCATTGCCACCACCACGTCGCCGGTGAACATTGCAGCGTTGCTTCGCACCGCCATTGGCACGGATTGGCGTGAACACTTTGTGGCCATTGGAGATGCCTCAACGGCACCCATCAAAAAGCCGCATCCGCAGGTGTATCTGCAGATGATCGATGCGTTGAAGCTGCCACCCTCGGCGTGCCTGGCGTTTGAAGACTCTCACAACGGCCTGACGGCCGCGACTGCGGCAGGCCTGCAGACCATCATCACGCCGACGGATTTCACCCGGCACCACGACTTCTCTGCTGCCCTGCGGCAGGTGCCCGACCTGAGCCAGGTCAGCCTGGCACATCTGCGTGCGTGGCACGATGAAGGGCTGCGCGCCCCGGGCCGAACCAACGCACCCCGGGGTTGAGCGCAGGCTTTTTTCAATCCACACACAAGGTCTACACCATGAGCACACCGCACATCCGCATTGCCCCATCCATCCTGTCCGCCGACTTTGCCCGACTGGGCGAAGAAGTGCGTGCCATCGAGGCCGCCGGCGCTGACCTGGTGCACTTTGACGTGATGGACAACCACTACGTGCCCAACCTCACCATTGGCCCCCTGGTGTGCGAAGCCATTCGTCCGCACGTGAAGATCGGGATCGATGTGCACCTCATGGTCGAGCCGGTTGACTCGCTCATTCCCCTGTTTGCCAAGGCAGGTGCCAACATCATCACCTTCCACCCCGAGGCCAGCCGCCACGTGGACCGCACGCTGCAACTCATCCGTGACCACGGCTGCAAAGCCGGCCTGGTGCTGAACCCCGCCACCCCCGTCCACGTGTTGGACCACGTGTGGGACAAGCTCGACATCGTGCTACTGATGAGTGTGAACCCAGGCTTTGGTGGCCAGAAGTTCATTCCCAGCACACTGGCCAAATTGCGCACCCTTCGTGCCCGCATCGATGCCCACATGGCCGCCGGCGGCCAGCCCATCTGGCTGGAAGTGGATGGTGGTGTGAAGGTGGACAACATCGGAGAAATCGTTCGCGCCGGTGCTGATACCTGCGTGGCCGGCAGTGCCGTGTTCGGTGCCCCGGATGCCGGTGGTGGTTATCGCGGTGTGATGAAAGCACTGCGAACCGAAGCTGCCAAGGCCTGAAGCCCCCGTTGTTTGTTTTTTTGAAAGACCGCCATGCCTTTGTCCAAACGTTCCACGCTGACGCAGTTTCTGATCGAGGAGCGCCGCCGCTTCCCCGGTGCCAGCGGTGACTTCAATGCCCTGATTCTGGATGTGGCGCTGGCTTGCAAAGCCATTGCCCGCGCCGTGGCGTTTGGCGAGTTGGGCGGCATGCTGGGTAACCACCCGGCCGAGGGCGGCACCAGTGTCAACGTGCAGGGCGAAACCCAAAAGAAGCTGGACGTGATCAGCAATGACATGTTCATCAGCGCCAACAACTGGGGTGGTCACCTCGCTGGCATGGGTTCGGAGGAAATGGACGACCCGTACCAGATTCCCGGCCAGTACCCCCGCGGCAAATACCTGTTGGTGTTCGACCCGCTCGACGGTTCCAGCAACATCGATGTGAACGTGTCGGTGGGCAGCATCTTCTCCATCCTGCGTGCGCCGCAGGACGTCATCGACAGTGGCCGCGACATCAAGGCTGAAGACTTCTTCCAGCCTGGTGCCAAACAACTGGCTGCCGGTTACGCGCTGTATGGCCCCACCACCATGCTGGTGCTGACGGTCGGCAACGGTGTCAATGGCTTCACCCTCGATCCAAGCCTGGGCGAGTTCAAGCTGACGCACCAGAACATCCAGATTCCGCCTGACACGCAGGAATTTGCCATCAATGCCTCCAACAGCCGCTTTTGGGAAGCGCCGGTCAAGCGCTACGTGGACGAATGCCTGGCAGGCAAGACCGGCCCACGCGGCAAAGACTTCAACATGCGCTGGATTGCCTCCATGGTGGCCGAGGCGCACCGCATCCTCATGCGCGGCGGTGTGTTCATGTACCCCCGCGACACCAAAGACCCCAGCAAGCCCGGCCGTTTGCGCCTGCTGTACGAGGCCAACCCCGTCGGCATGATCATGGAGCAGGCCGGCGGCCGCGCCAGCACCGGCAGCGTGCCGATGATGACCGTGCAGCCCACCGCGTTGCACCAGCGCATTGGCCTGGTGTTTGGCAGCAAGAACGAGGTGGAGCGCATCGAGCGTTACCACGCTGAACCCCAAGCGTACAAAGACGAGGCCAACCCCCTTTTCAGCGAGCGCAGCCTGTTTCGTGACTGATCATCGGGTTTGCTGTTGCATTTTCTGTAGTAGCAAACACATGATGACAGTCAAGCGGTAGAAGCCTTTTTTATTAGATATTTTTGCTTTTCTCTCCACACAGAGGTCCACCATGTCTGAACGCCATCCCATCATTGCCATCACCGGTTCATCGGGCGCAGGTACGTCCACCGTCACCAAGACCTTTCAGAACATCTTCCGCCGCGAAGGTCTGAAATCTGCGGTGATCGAGGGGGACAGCTATCACCGGTACGACCGCATGGAAATGAAGGCCAAGGCGACCGAAGCCGAGAAAACAGGCAACAAACACTTCAGCCACTTCGGGGCCGACAACAACCTGTTCGGTGAGCTCGAAGGCCTGTTCAAAAGCTACTCCGAGTCGGGTACTGGCCGCAGCCGCAAGTACCTGCACAACGCCGACGAAGCCGCACCCTACAAGCAAAACCCCGGCACCTTCACCCCCTGGGAAGACCTGCCCAATGCCACCGACATCCTGTTCTACGAAGGCCTGCACGGCGCGGTCAAAACGCCTGAGCACAACATTGCCCAGTACCCCGACCTGCTGATTGGGGTGGTGCCCGTCATCAACCTGGAGTGGATCCAGAAGATCATCCGCGACAAAACGCAGCGCGGCTACAGCACTGAGGCCGTGACCGACACCATCCTGCGTCGCATGCCCGACTACGTGAACTACATCTGCCCGCAGTTCGAGCACACACACGTCAACTTCCAGCGCGTGCCCATGGTGGACACGTCCAACCCCTTCATCAGCCGCGACATTCCCAGCCCCGATGAAAGCATGGTGGTCATCCGCTTTGCCAAGCCCAAAGGCATCGACTTCCAGTACCTGCTGAACATGATTCACGACAGCTACATGAGCCGCGCCAACACCATCGTCATCCCCGGCGGCAAGATGGAACTGGCCATGCAACTGATCTTCACCCCCTTCATCTGGAGAATGATGGAACGCCGCAAACGCGCCATCGGCGCATAAGCCCGGCGGCCCTGCGAAAATCAGGGCTGCCGCACTGCTTACATTCATGGGTTTCTGCTGCATTCCACCCCGTCCCCGTTTGGAGATTTTCCCGTCATGACCACCGCTCACACCGCCCCCACCCCTGACATGGCCCGCCAGATGGCCAACGCCATCCGCATGCTGTCCGTTGACGCGGTGGAAAAAGCCAAATCTGGCCACCCCGGCGCACCCATGGGCATGGCCGACATTGCCGAAGTGCTGTGGAACCGCCACCTCAAGCACAGCCCGGCCAACCCACTGTGGGCCGACCGCGACCGCTTTGTGCTGTCCAACGGCCACGGCTCCATGCTGATTTATTCGCTGCTGCACCTCACTGGCTACAACCTGCCCATGAGCGAGCTGAAGGCCTTCCGCCAGCTGCACAGCAAAACCGCCGGTCACCCCGAAGTGGGCATCACCCCCGGCGTGGAAACCACCACTGGCCCGCTGGGCCAGGGCATCACCAACGGCGTGGGTTTTGCGCTGGCTGAAAAGCTGCTGGCGCAAGAATTCAACCAGCCCGGCCACGACGTGGTGGACCACTTCACCTATGTGTTCCTGGGCGACGGTTGCATGATGGAAGGCATCAGCCACGAGGCTTGCGCGCTGGCTGGCACGCTGCGCCTGTCCAAGCTGGTGGCCTTCTATGACGACAACGGCATCAGCATCGACGGCCATGTGGAAGGCTGGTTCACCGACGACACGCCCAAGCGTTTTGAAGCCTACGGCTGGAACGTCATTCCCGCCGTGGACGGCCACAACCCCGCCGCCATCGACGCCGCCGTCAAGGCTGCCAAGGCCCAGGGCGCTCGCGCCGATGGCAAGCCCACGCTGATCTGCTGCAAAACCGTCATTGGCATGGGCTCACCCAACAAGGCTGGCACACACGACGTTCACGGCGCCGCCCTGGGTGCCGCCGAAGTGCAAGCCACCCGTGACGCGCTGGGCTGGACCGCCGCACCGTTTGAAGTGCCTGCCGACATCGCCACCGCCTGGAATGCTGTGGCCCGTGGCCAAGCGGCAGAAGCCGAGTGGAACCAGCGCTTTGCCGCTTACCGCGCCGCATTCCCAGCCAAAGCCGCCGAGTTCGAGCGCCGCATGAAAGGCGAGTTGTTGCCCGCTTTTGCTGAAAAACTGCCTGAAGTGCTGGCCGCCATTGCCGCCAAGGCCGATGCCTTTGCCACCCGCAAGAGCAGCCAGAACGCGCTGGATGTGTTGGCGCCGCTGGTGCCCGAGTTCTTCGGCGGCAGCGCCGACCTGACCGGCTCCAACCTCACCAACTTCAAGGGTTGCGTGAAAGCTGGCCGCGACACGTGGGGCAACCACATGAGCTACGGCGTGCGCGAATTCGGCATGGCCGCCATCATGAACGGCATGGCGCTGCACGGCGGCTTCATTCCCTACGGCGGCACGTTCCTGACCTTCAGCGACTACAGCCGCAACGCCATCCGCATGGCCGCGCTGATGAAGCAGCGCGTGATCCATGTGTTCACCCACGACTCCATCGGCCTGGGTGAAGATGGCCCCACGCACCAGAGCATCGAGCACGTGCCCAGCCTGCGCATCATCCCCGGTGTGGACGTGTGGCGCCCCGCCGACGGCCTGGAAACCGCTGTGGCCTGGGCCAGCGCCATAGAGCGCAAGGACGGCCCCGCTGCCCTGTGCCTGAGCCGCCAGAACCTGCCCCGCTTGGCCGACGAGTCCATGGTTGGCAAGATTCGCCAGGGTGGTTACATCCTGGCCGAAGGGGCCAACCCCGTCGCCGTGATCGTGGCCACCGGCTCTGAAACCTCGCTGGCCATGGAAGCGCACACCGCGCTGGCTGCCGAAGGCATCAGCACCCGCGTGGTGTCCATGCCCTGCACCAACGTGTTCGATCGCCAGCCCCAGGCCTACCAGGATGCGGTGTTGCCCCTGAGCCTGCCTGCCGTGGCCGTGGAAGCCGCCCAGCCCGACTTCTGGCGCAAATATGTGGGCCGCACTGGCAAGGTCATTGGCATGCCCACCTTCGGTGAGTCTGCCCCGGCCAAAGACCTGTACAACTACTTTGGCATCACCGTGGATGCCATCAAGGCTGCGGTCAAGCAGGTGACGGCGTGAACCAGAGCACCACAGCGTTTGATCTGGTGATGTTTGACCTCGATGGCACGCTCATCGAGACATCGCCCGAGATCGCCGACGCCACCAACGACACACTGGCCCAGTTCGGCCTGCCGCTGGTCACCCTGCAGCAGGTGAACGACTGGATCGGCCACGGCACGCAGACGCTGCTGGTGCAGGCCCTGGCCACCGTGCAGGGCATTTCGAAAGAGGCGGTGCGCGCGGCCGACAACTTTGCGGCCATCAGCGCTGCGTTTGTGCAGCACTACGAACGGCGCTGCGGCACCCGCAGCCACCTGTACCCGCATGTGCGCGAGGTGTTGGAAACGCTGAAAGGGCAGGGCGTCAAGTTGGCCGTGGTCACCAACAAAGAGGGGCGCTACACCCAGGTGGTGCTGGATGCCCACCAGTTGGCCCCCACGTTTGACCGCGTCATCAGCGGTGACAGCTTTGCCACCAAGAAACCCACGCCAGTGGGTGTCGAGGCGTGCCTGGCGCAGTTTGGCGTGAGCAAAGACCGCGCCCTGTTCGTGGGCGATTCGTCCATCGACGCGGCCACCGCACGCAACGCCGGTGTGCCTGTCTGGCTGCTACCGTACGGTTACAACATGGGGGAGCCCATAGAGTCGTGCCAGCCGGACCGGGTGATTGCCGACTTTTCCGCCCTCGTGGCGGCCGATGTGGGCGCACAGTTTGCCGCCTCGGTGGCCCGTCAGGCAGCGGTGGCTTGAGGCAGGCAGCCTTAAAAAGTAGAGCTGACTTTTCAATACAGTCAAGCGCTGGAATCCATTTTTCTTTAAATTCTACGAGGAGTACTTTCCATGACCATCAAAGTAGGCATCAACGGTTTCGGTCGCATCGGACGCATGGTGTTTCGCGCTGTGGCGCAAGAGGCTGAGTTTCAGGACATTGAGGTGGTGGCCATCAACGATCTGCTGGAACCTGAGTACCTCGCCTACATGCTCCAGTACGACTCGGTGCATGGCCGCTTCAAGGGATCCGTGAGCGTGGAAGGTGGTGCTCTGGTGGTCAACGGTCGCAAAATCCGCCTGACCGCAGAAAAAGACCCCGCCAACCTGAAGTGGGGCGATGTGGGTGTGGACGTGGTGGTGGAGTCCACCGGCTTCTTCCTGACCAAAGACACCTGCCAGAAACACATCGACGCGGGTGCCAAAAAAGTGGTGCAGTCGGCTCCCTCCAAAGACGACACCCCCATGTTCGTTTACGGTGTGAACCACAGCAAATACGTGGGCGAGGCCATTGTGTCTGCGGCATCGTGCACCACCAACTGCCTGGCACCTGTTGCCAAAGTGCTGAACGACAACTTCGGTATCAAGCGTGGCCTGATGACCACCGTGCACGCTGCCACTGCCACCCAGAAAACGGTGGACGGCCCCAGCAGCAAAGACTGGCGCGGTGGCCGCGGCATTCTGGAAAACATCATCCCCAGCTCAACTGGCGCTGCCAAGGCCGTGGGCGTGGTGTTGCCTGAGCTGAACAAAAAGCTGACCGGCATGGCCTTCCGCGTGCCCACCTCCGACGTGTCGGTGGTGGACCTGACGGTCGAGCTGAACAAGGAAGCCAGCTACGACGACATCTGTGCCGCCATGAAGGCCGCTTCCGAAGGCGCGCTGAAAGGTGTGCTGGGCTACACCACCGAAAAAGTGGTGTCCACCGACTTCCGTGGTTGCTCGATGCCGTCGATTTTTGATGCCGATGCAGGCATTGCCCTGGACAAGACCTTTGTGAAGGTGGTCGCTTGGTACGACAACGAGTACGGCTACACCTGCAACATGATGCGCTTCGTCAAGCTCGTCGGTGCCAACTGATTGGGGACGCACATGAAATTCCTGCGTTTTTCCGATGTCATCGCCAGCGGCTTTGCCCGTGGCAAACGGGTGTTCATCCGTGCTGACCTGAACGTGCCGCAAGACGACAACGGCAACATCACCGAAGACACCCGCATTCGCGCCAGCATTCCCGCCGTGCAAATGGCGCTGGACGCCGGTGCCGCCGTGATGGTGACCAGCCACCTGGGTCGCCCCACCGAGGGCGAGTTCAAGCCCGAAGACAGCCTGGCCCCCGTGGCTGCCCGCATGAGCGAACTGCTGGGCAAGCCCGTGCGCCTGGTGTCCAACTGGGTGGATGGTGGCTTTGTGGCCACGCCCGGCGAGGTGGTGATGCTGGAAAACTGCCGCCTGAACAAGGGCGAAAAGAAAAACAGCCCCGAGCTGGCCGCCAAGCTGGGCAAGCTGTGCGACATCTTTGTGCACGACGCGTTTGGCACTGCCCACCGCGCCGAAGGCACCACCTACGGCATTGCCGAAACCGCTCCCATCGCCTGTGCAGGCCCCTTGCTGGCGGCCGAAATGGATGCCATCGGCAAAGCCTTGGCCAACCCCAAGCGGCCCTTGGTGGCCATCGTCGCAGGCAGCAAGGTCAGCACCAAGCTGACCATCCTGCAAGCGCTGGCCAAGAACGTGGACGGACTCATCGTGGGTGGCGGCATTGCCAACACCTTCATGTTGGCTGCCGGTCTGAAAATTGGCAAAAGCCTGGCCGAGCCCGACCTGTTGGGTGAGGCCACGGCCGTCATCGCCGCCATGAAGGCACGTGGTGCCGAAGTGCCCATTCCCACCGACGTGGTGTGCGCCAAAACCTTCAGCCCCGACGCTGTTGCCACCGTCAAGGCCGCCACCGATGTGGCAGACGACGACCTGATTCTGGACATTGGCCCTGAAACCGCTGCCAAGCTGGCCGCCCAGTTGAAGGCCGCAGGCACCATCGTGTGGAACGGCCCTGTGGGCGTGTTCGAGTTTGCTGCGTTTGAAGGCGGTACCAAAGCCATTGCCCAAGCCATTGCCCAAAGCCCTGCGTTCAGCATTGCGGGTGGCGGTGACACGCTGGCAGCCATTGCCAAGTACGGCATTGAAAAAGACGTGGGCTACATCAGCACCGGGGGCGGCGCGTTCCTGGAAGTGCTGGAAGGCAAAACCTTGCCCGCGTTCGAGGTGTTGGCCCGCCGCGCAGGCTGAGGGCCTCTGTTTTTGTGTAGCTTGAACCGCTTGCCAGGCAAGCGGTGGGGCTTCTTTTTTCTTATTTTTCTGGAGAACCGACATGGCCTTGATTTCTCTTCGTCAACTGCTGGACCACGCCGCTGAAAACGGCTACGGCTTGCCCGCCTTCAACGTGAACAACATGGAGCAGGTGCAGGCCATCATGCAGGCGGCCGACGCGGCCAACAGCCCCGTCATCCTGCAAGGTTCGGCTGGTGCCCGCTCGTACGCAGGCGAGCCGTTTCTGCGCCATTTGATTCTGGCCGCCATCGAGCAGTACCCACACATTCCCGTGTGCATGCACCAGGACCACGGCGCGTCGCCCAGCATCTGCTTCCGCTCCATCCAGTCGGGCTTCAGCTCGGTGATGATGGATGGCAGCCTGCGCGAAGACGGCAAAACGCCCGCCAGCTACGAATACAACGTCGAAACCACCCGCAAAGTGTCCGAGCTGGCACACGCCTGTGGCGTGTCCGTCGAAGGCGAACTGGGTTGCCTCGGCAGCCTGGAAACCGGCAAAGCCGGTGAAGAAGACGGCCACGGTGCCGAAGGCACGCTCGACCATTCAGCACTGCTGACCGACCCCGACGAAGCCGCAGACTTCGTGCTGAAAACCCAGGTGGATGCCTTGGCCATTGCCATCGGTACCAGCCACGGTGCGTACAAGTTCACCAGCAAGCCCACGGGCAAGGTGCTGCGCATCGACCGTGTGAAAGAAATCCACCAGCGCATTCCCAATGTGCACCTGGTGATGCACGGTTCTTCGTCAGTGCCTGAAGACTGGTTGGCTGTCATCAACTCCTACGGCGGTGACATGGGCCAGACCTACGGCGTGCCCGTGTCTGAAATCGTGGAAGGCATCAAGAACGGCGTGCGCAAGGTCAACATCGACACCGACCTGCGCATGGCCAGCACGGGCGCCATTCGCAAGTTTCTGGCGGAAGACAAGAAGAACTTCGACCCCCGCAAGTTCTTCAAGGAAGCCACCAAGGCCATGAAGGGCATTTGCCAGGACCGCTACGAAGCCTTTGGTGCCGGTGGCATGGCCAGCAAAATCACCAAGGTCTACAACCTGGAAGAGATGCAAAAGCGTTACGACAAGGGCGAACTGGCCCCCCGCGTGGCCTGATGGTTTCAAGTCCCGTGCCCCCGTGGGCATGGGCAATGGCCTCCGTGTGTTGACCGCCAACCCCTCGGGATCAGGCGGTTTTTTTGCGTCTGTCCGCTACCTGGCCCAGACACAAAAAAAGGGCCATGTCTTGCGACATGGCCCAAAGCTTCAAACACCAAAAGACAAATCGGATTTGCCTTCCGGCGCTCTCGCACATCAAACGGTTGCAGCGCGCCTCGTGCGCGCAAGGTGAATCATTTGCCGCTGAGGTACTCGGCCACAGCGTGCATTTCCAGCTCGGTCATTTTTTCGGCCACCACGTGCATCACGGCGTTGTCGTTGGTGCGGTCCCGCTTGTTGAACTGCTTCAGCTGCGTTTCCAGGTAGCCCGCAAACTGGCGGCCCAGGCGTGGCAGGTTGGCTGCACCTTCGGCATTCACACCATGGCAAGCCACACATGCAGGAACACCGCTGAACTTGTTGCCGTTGTGGAATATGTAGTGGCCCATGCCAGCCAGTTGAGGATCTTTTGCCTCTTCCTTGGGCAGTTCCATCTTCTGGTAGTAAGCACCCAGGGCCGACATTTCATCGGGTGTGAGCTTGGACACCATGTCTGCCATGGCTGTGCTCTTGCGGGTACCAGCCTTGAAGGCAGTCAGTTGCTTGGCGATGTACTCGGCGTTCTGGCCAGCCAACCGCGGAAACACTTCGCTGGTGGACTCGCCTTGCGCACCGTGGCACAGGAAGCAGGAACCACCTGCAATTTTTTTGGCGCGTGCTTCATCGGCTTGCGCCCAAGCCCCATGTGCCATGGCCAGTGTGGCCAGTGCAACAGCGCTGTTGCGGATGATGTGGTGAACCTTGCTCACGTCTCTGTCCTTCTAACCCATCAGAACCCAAAAGTGAAAAGCCGCCGACCACCGGCCGGCGGCTTGTGTCAACGCCATCAAGCCAGGCTGTCTGCCCAGATGTTGCGTGCCCATGCATGGGCGTAACGGCCTTCCAGTTCGCTGGCAGCCGTCGACACACCACCCGCGCCAGGCACGGTCAACATGGTTTTCTTTTCGGCGTCATAGCGGTGGACGCTGGAGACGTGAACCACGTCTTCATCGGTCACGAAGCTATAGCAGGTGTTGGCGTAGATCGGCAGGGCAGGGGGCGCCTTGCCTTGCAGCAGGTTGACCACCGCCGCAGCGCAGGTTTTGGCGTGCTGGTTGGCCATATGGCCAGATTTGGGCATCAGCGGCGCAATCTGCACCGAGTCGCCCAGGACGTGCACATTCTTGGCGGCCTTGGACTCGAAGGTGAGCCAGTCGACTTCGCACCAGCGTTTGTTGGCTGTGGCCAAACCCATCTTCACGGCCAGATCACCGGCACGCATGTCGGGCAGCACGTTCAGCACGGCGGCTTTCACGTCGTCACCGAACTCCATCTTGGCGGTGTTGGTGGCAGCATCCACGTCCACCACTTTGCTTTTGTTGCGGTACTCGATGATGCCTTTGTAGTGCTCGTTCCAGGCTTTCTTGAACAGGCCTGGCTTGGAGATCACGTCATCGTTGGCGTCCAGGATGATGACCTTGCTCTTGGGCTTGGCCTTTTTGAAGTAACTGGCCACCATGCACGCGCGCTCGTACGGGCCGGGAGGGCAGCGATAGGGTGCCAGCGGAATGGACAGGACATAGGCGCCACCGTCGGGCATGGCTTCCAGTTGCTTGCGCAAGGCCACCGTCTGTTCGCCGGCTTTCCAGGCGTGCAGAACCTTGTCTTGTGCGCCAGGCTTGGCCAGGCCAGGCATGTTTTCCGTCATGAAGCCGATGCCGGGCGACACGATCACGCGGTCAAACGGCAACTCGCCACCACCGGCAAGTTTGACTACTTTCTTTTCAGCGTCGATGGCGGTGACCATGTCCTTCACCAGCTTCACGCCGTGGCGTTTTTGCAGGTTGTCGTAGGGCGTTGTGATGTCGGCCATGGTTTTGTAACCACCGACCACCAGATTTGAAATGGGGCAGGACACAAACGCGGCGTTCGGCTCGACCAGGGTCACATCCACAGCGCCTTCGGAGAACAGGCGCAGGTATTTGGCGGCAGTCGCTCCACCATAGCCACCACCGATCACCACCACTTTGCCCATGCTGGCACCGCCAGTGGCGCAGCCAGACATCAAACCGGCAGCGCCCAGCGCAGAACCGGCACCCAGTGTTTGTACAAATTGTCGACGTTGCATGGTTCAGGTCTCCTTATTGTTTTTTGGGCAGGGCAGCGAAATGGGCAGCCAGTTGCTGGATCTGCTCGTCGGTGTAGCCCTTGGAGAGCTGGTGCATGATGGTCGCTGGCTTGCGGCCAGCCTTGAAGTCCAACATTTTCTGCGCCAGTTCGGCTTTGTCTTTGCCCGCCAGTGATTCCATGCCGGGTTGCGCCTGACCGTTGGTACCGTGGCAGTTGGCACAGGCAGCAGCCCACACCTTGATTTGGGTCACTTCGGCCTGGGCCGCAACTGCGGCCACCGCCAGCAGGCTTCCCATGAGTAACTGGGTGGTTGTTTTCATTTTTGGTTCAGTCTCCAAAGGCAGGTTGAACAAGCAAGCACAGTCAATATCAGTCATTGCAGATATTGCGATCGATGTTATCTGCGCAAGCTTGTGGCCCCAGGCGGGGTTTACCCTGAACACACAGGCTTTCACGCCGAAAACGCTTTGGATTTTCATCCAAACCGAGGGTATTGCCTGCTGAAAATACCCCCCTCAGTAGAAGAAAATCTTTTGCTGAAATGCCGTTCTGTGCACAACCAAGCTTGGTTTGTCAGGCTGTGTTCAGTTGAGGGTTTACACTGATACATATATTAGCAATCAATCATATAGTTTGATTGATGATGCCAGCAGGAGACAAAGTTTTGGTCGGTATGCACGAAGTGTTCGATGCAGCTGCGCGCTACTTCAGCGTGCTGGGTGAGCCCGCACGTTTGAAAATCCTGCATGCCATCTGTGGCGAAGAAATGAGCGTCAACAGCATCATTGCCGCCACTGGCATGGCGCAGGCAAATGCTTCGCGCCACCTCGGGCTGATGTACCAGGCTGGCATGTTGTCGCGTCGCCGTGAAGGCACCCAGGTGTTTTACAAGGTGGCCGACCAGATGTTCGTCGAGTTGTGTCGCACCGTCTCCACACAGATTTCCAGCCGCATGGGCCTTGGTGATTCAGGCCCTGCGTTCCCCTTGAGTGTCGAGCAGGCGGCTGGACAGCCTGCTGTCGTTTCGGTTTCCAGTTCCCCCTCCAAACAGAAGGAAAAAGCAAGTGTCTAAAGACCTGAGTGAAGTCATCGGGCGTGTACTTCCCGCGCCCGAAAACAATTTGAGCCCTGAAAAGCTCGAAGTGGCACGCAAAGCGCGCCGCAGTTTCATGGGCAAGGCCCTGGCAATGGGGGCTGGCGTGGCTGCGGCTGCCAAAACCGCAGTCGCTTCTGCGGCTGAAGGCGAAGACGTCATCCTGAAAATGCCTGAGCACACCGGCGGCCTGGGCCTGCCCGTGGCCATGAACCCCTATGGCGTGCCCAGCAAGTGGGAAGCAGCCCTGCAGCGCCGTGAGAGCCCGGGCCTGACCCGCGTGCCCCAGGCATCGGTCAGCTTCACGCCCCTGCAAGGCCTGTTCGGCATCATCACGCCCAGCGGCTTGCACTTCGAGCGCCACCACCAGGGTTGGTGGGACATCGATCCCTCCAAGCACCGCCTGATGATCAACGGCATGGTGAAGCGCCAGCGCGTGTTCACCATGGACGACCTGATGCGCCTGCCCAGCGTGTCGCGCATCCACTTCATCGAGTGCGGCGCCAACTCCGCTACCGAGTGGGGCAACGTGGCCACATCGTCGGTGCAGTATTCCCACGGCATGTTGAGCTGCTCCGAGTTCACCGGCGTGCTTCTGTCCACGCTGCTGGAGATGTGCGGCTACGACAAGAAAAACGGCAAATACGTGCTGGCCGAGGGTGCTGACGGTTCTTCCATGACCCGTACCATCCCGATCGAAAACGCCATGGACGACGTGCTCGTGGCCTGGGCCATGAACGGCGAAATGCTGCGCCCCGAAAACGGTTACCCCTTGCGCCTGGTGGTGCCTGGCATCCAGGGTGTGAGCTGGGTCAAGTACCTGCGCCGCATCGAAGTGGGCGACCAGAAGTACGCCGCCAAAGACGAAGCAGTCCACTACATCGACCACATGCCCGACGGCACACACCGTCAGTACAGCGGCATACAAGAGTGCAAGAGCGTCATCACCACGCCCTCTGGCAGCCAGACGCTGCTGGACAAAGGCTTCTACAACGTCAGCGGCCTGGCCTGGTCCGGTCGCGGCACCATCAAGCGTGTGGACGTCAGCGTGGACGGTGGCCGCAACTGGCGCACCGCGCGCATCGAGGGCCCTGTGCTGCCCAAGGCGCTGACCCGCTTCAACATCGACTGGGTGTGGGACGGCAAGCCCGCCATCCTGCAAAGCCGTGCCATCGACAGCACCGGCTACGTGCAGCCCAAGATGAACCAGCTCCGTGCGGTGCGTGGCACCCGCTCGGTTTACCACCAGAACGCCATCCACTCCTGGAAAGTGGCGGAAAACGGTGAAGTCTCTAACGTGCAGGTGTTCTGATGAAACTGAAATTCAAACTCTCTGTTGCAGCCGTTGCGCTGGGTGCGGTATTCGCGGGTTCGGCCATGGCCGACACCAAGGCCGCCATGATGGCCATGGGGCGCGACGCGACCCCCGCTGAAGTGAAGGCGTGGGACATCGACGTGCGCCCTGACTTCAAGGGCTTGCCCAAAGGCGTGGGTACCGTTGCCAAAGGCGAAGCCGTCTGGGAAGAAAAGTGCGCTTCATGCCACGGCGTCTTTGGTGAGTCGAACGAAGTGTTCACGCCCATCATTGGCGGCACCACCAAAGACGACATCAAGACTGGGCGCGTCAAGGGTCTGGACGAAGGCATGAGCATCGTGCCCCAGAAAACCACCATCATGAAGGTGGCCACCGTGTCGACCCTGTGGGACTACATCAACCGTGCCATGCCTTGGAACGCACCCAAGTCGCTGTCCACCGACGAGGTGTACTCGGTTCTTGCGTATCTCTTGAGTCTGGCTGAAGTGATTCCTGCCGATGGTGAGTTGTCTGACAAAAACATTGCCCAGGCGCAGGCCCGCATGCCCAACCGCAACGGCATGGTCTTCTACGAACCCATGTGGAAAACCAATGGCAAGGGCGACGTCAAAAACGTGGCCTGCATGAAGAACTGCGCAACCGAAGTGAAGATCTCTTCCTTCCTGCCCGACTATGCGAAGAATGCACAAGGCAACACCGCCGAGCAGAACCGCACCATCGGCCCCGTGCGCGGTCTCGACACCGACAAAGGCAAGGCCAAGTGATTTCCCCATGGGGGGGTAACCCCCTTGGGTATTTTTTGAATTTTTCATCGTTTTCCCTATCAGAGCTCGTGTGCTGTTGACGTAACCTCCGCTTCAGTGAAAACCGGAGCGCGGTTTCGAATATTTGCATCAAGCATGATTTTTTTCAGTCCTTTTCATTTCAAGGAGTCAGCATGAACAACACCCGCCGTACCGTCATCAAGACGACCAGCGCACTGGGTACCCTGGTTGCACTGGGCCTGGTCACGCAACAACAAGCCATGGCAGCCGTCGACCGCGCCGCGTTTGACGTCAAGTCCATCGCCGACGCCGTCAAGGCCATCGGTGGCACAGCTGCCAACAGCGACCAAGTGTCCGTGGTGTCTCCTGACATCGCTGAAAACGGCGCCGTGGTGCCTGTGGGCGCCACCAGCAACATCCCCAACACCACCGAAATCTACCTGCTGGTCGAGAAGAACCCCACGCCTCTGGCTGCCGGTTTTGTCGTGCCCGCCGGTACCGAAGCTTCCGTGCAAACCCGTCTGAAAATGGGTCAGTCCACCAACGTGGTGGCCGTGGTCAAGGCCGATGGCAAGCTGTTCTCCGCCACCAAAGAAACCAAAGTGACTCTGGGCGGTTGCGGCGGCTGATAGCCACCGTTCCCGTCACGTATTCACTTTTATTTCCCTTCATATTTCACTGATTCAGGAGTCCAGTCATGGCAGATCCAATGCGCATCCGTGCAAACAACAAAGACGGCGTGACCGAAGTTCGCGTTCTGATGTCTCACCCCATGGAGTCCGGCGCTCGCAAAGACGCTTCCGGCGCCATCGTGCCCGCCAAGTTCATCACCGACTTGGACGCCACGCACAACGGCAAGAACGTGCTCAAGGCCATGTTCAGCGGCGCTGTGTCGCAGAACCCCTTCCTGTCCTTCAAATTCAAGGGCGGCGCCAAAGGCGAGAAGGTCACCGTGAAGTGGGTTGACAACAAGGGCGAGACCCGTACCGACGAAGCCACCATCGCCTGATGACGGCCTCAAAAGGCGGCCCACTTGGCACAAGTGAGCCGCCTTTTTGTTTTTTACAACGACAAGGAGATCTCCTGATGAAGACACGTTTGGTGATATCGGCCGTGCTGATGGCGGTGGCATCCACGGGCGCACAAGCCCAGGATGCTGCGGCTGAGGGCATTGCGAAGTTCCGCGAAATGCTGGCTGACGGCAACCCCGCTGAACTGTTTGAGGCCAAAGGCGAAGCTTTGTGGAAGCAAAAGCGCGGCCCCAAGAACGCCTCACTTGAACAATGCGACCTCGGCTTGGGCCCTGGCGTGGTCAAAGGCGCGTTCGTTCAACTGCCCAAATACTTCGCCGACACAAAACGTGTGCAGGATATGGAAATGCGTTTGATCACCTGCATGGAAACCCTGCAGGGCTTGAACGCCGCTGAGATCATGAAAACTCCCTGGGGCCGGGGTGAAATGGCCAACCTGACGGCGCTCGCTACCTGGATCGGTGCCGAGTCCAAAGGCATGCGCTTCAATGTGACCATGTCGCACGAGGCTGAAAAAACCATGTACGAAGTGGGCAAGCGACTCTTTTTCCAGCGGGCTGGCACACATGACTTTTCGTGCGCAACCTGCCATGGTCAAGAAGGTAAACGCATCCGTTTGCAAGACCTTCCTGTTCTGACCAAGAACCCAGGCGACGGCCTTGGCTTTGCCGCTTGGCCTGCCTACCGCATTTCAAACGGTCAAATGTGGAGCATGCAGTTGCGCTTGAACGATTGTTATCGCCAGCAACGCTTCCCAGAACCCAAGTTTGGCAGTGACGTCACCACTGCGCTCAGTGTCTACATGGGTGTGAACGCCAAAGGCGCCGAGTCCATTGTTCCTGCCCTCAAGCGCTAAGGAAACCCTCTCATGATCAAAGCATTGATGATTGCTGTGCCCCTGGGCGCTGTTGTGTTGGCCGGTTGCTCCACTGGTATGTCGGGCGCAGACTATGACAAGTTGACTGCCGAAGTGGTCAAGGCCTCGTTCCAGGACAAGAACCTCGTGAAGGTCGACCGCCTGGTGCAAGACGAAGTCATGTCCGCTTGCAGCGCCGCAGAAGTAGCGGGCAAACCCCTCGACGAAAAGGCCGCCAAAGCCATTGAGGCTGCTGCCATGAAGACCATCAAATGGCCCTCTGACGGCAAGTTCCTGGGTGACTGGAAGCAAGGCGAGCGGGAAGCACAAAGTGGCCGTGGGTCAACTTGGAGCGACGACGCCAAGGTCGTCAATGGCGGCAACTGCTACAACTGCCACCAGATTGACAAGAAAGAAGTTTCCTATGGCACCATCGGCCCCAGCCTGTGGAACTACGGCAAGCTGCGTGGTGTGACCGATCCCAACGCAGAAGCCAGCAAAGCCATTGTGGAATACACATGGGGCAAGATGTGGAACACGCACGCTTACAACGCTTGCTCTCACATGCCCCGTTTCGGGCACAAAGGCGTGTTGAACGAAAAGCAACTGAAGGACATCATGGCCCTGTTGCTCGACCCCAAGTCGCCTGTCAACCAGTGATGTTTCGTGGGTGAAAGGAGTTCTCAGCAGGCTTGAGCGCTTCCCTCATCCAAAACGACCGGTGGCTCACCGGTCGTTTTTTTCCTTCAAATATGCACGTTTAATTAAAGAGGAATATTCATGAGCTTCAGTCGTCGCGAATTCATGCAGGTGCTGGCCGTGGCCAGCGCCGGCGGCATGGCCCTGGACCACAAAGATGTGTTGGCTGGTAAACCCGGTGCCGGTGCCAAGCTGTATGACCTGCCCAAGTTCGGCAATGTCAGCTTTTTGCACTTCACCGACTGCCACGCGCAGCTGATGCCCATTTATTTCCGTGAGCCCAACGTGAACCTGGGTGTGGCCGATGCGATTGGCCGCCCACCTCACATCGTGGGTGAAGGGCTGCTCAAGCACTTCAACATCCGCCCCGGGACACCCGAGGCACACGCTTTCACTTACCTGAACTTTGAAAAAGCGGCCAAAACCTACGGCAAGGTGGGGGGCTTTGCGCACCTGGCCACACTGGTGAAGATGATGCGTGCCAGCCGTCCCCACGCCATGCTGCTCGACGGTGGCGACACCTGGCAGGGCAGTGCCACCGCACTGTGGACCAACGGCCAGGACATGGTCGACGCCTGCAAGCTGCTGGGTGTGAACGCCATGTGCCCCCACTGGGAGTTCACATACGGCGAGAAGCGCGTGCAGGAAATCATCGAAAAAGACTTTGCCGGCAACCTCGACTTCCTGGCACAAAACGTCAAGACCAACGACTTTGGTGACCAGGTGTTCAAGCCCTATGTCATCAAGGAAATGAACGGCGTGCCCGTGGCCGTGATCGGCCAGGCATTCCCCTACACCCCCATTGCCAACCCCAGCTACATGGTGCCCAACTGGAGCTTCGGCATCCAGGACGACAACATGCAGAAAATGGTGGACGAGGCCCGCAGCAAAGGTGCGCAGGCCGTGGTCGTCATCAGCCACAACGGCATGGACGTGGACATCAAGATGGCCTCGCGTGTGACCGGTATCGACGCCATCCTGGGCGGCCACACACACGACGGCATGCCAGCACCCCTCGTGGTCAAGAACGCCAAAGGCCAGACCCTGGTGACCAACGCCGGCTCCAACAGCAAGTTCCTGGGCGTGCTCGATTTCGACGTGCGCGGTGGCAAGGTGCAGGACTTCCGCTACAAGCTGCTGCCCGTGTTTGCCAACCTGTTGCCTGCCGACAAGGAAATGCAGACCTACATCGACAAGGTGCGCGCCCCTTACAAAGCCAAGCTGGACGAAAAGCTGGCCGTGTCAGAAGGCCTGTTGTTCCGCCGTGGCAACTTCAACGGTTCTTGGGACCAACTCATTGTGGACGCGCTGATGGAAGTGAAGGGCGCCGACATGGCGTTCTCGCCCGGTTTCCGCTGGGGCACCACCATACTGCCGGGCCAGGCCATCACCCGCGAACTGATGATGGACCAGGTCGCCATCACCTATCCCACCAGCACCCTGACCGAAATGACGGGCGAAACCATCAAGACCGTGCTGGAAGACGTGTGCGACAACCTGTTCAACCCAGACCCCTACTACCAGCAGGGTGGCGACATGGTGCGTGTGGGCGGCCTGGAATACACCTGCGACCCCAAGGCAGGCGCCGGCAAGCGCATCAACAACATGATGCTCAAAGGCAAGGCGATTGAAGCTGGCAAGACCTACAAAGTGGCTGGCTGGGCCCCCGTGGCCGAAGGCGCCAAGGGCGACCCGATCTGGGACGTGATGGAAGCCTACTTCAAGAACCACAAGACCATTGGCAAGCTCAAGCTCAACACGCCCAAGCTGGTGGGCATGGAAGGCAACCCCGGTATCGCCATCTGAGCTGTTGCTTAATTTCAATAAGAAAAAGCGCCTCTGGCGCTTTTTCTGTATGGATTTTCAGCTATTGGTTTTTTCATGTTTTCAGTCGTTTTCACCGCTTGATGTAAAAACACTGCCGGGCGCAAGTCATTCCGCAGCGCCAGATGCAAGGGTGAAGCGATGAACGTGGTGTTTGACTTGGGTGGGGTGGTGTTCAACTGGCAGCCCACGGTATTGCTGCAACAGGTCTTGCCACGGCAGGCGACTGACGAAGCAGCGGCGCGGCAACTGGCGGCACGCCTGTTTCAGGGCTTTGCGCCTGATGCTGACTGGGCGCTGTTTGACCTGGGCCAGATCGAGCCCGGCGCGCTGGCCCACCGCATAGCCCTGCGCACCGGCCTGGCCGTGGCCGAGGTGGCAGCGGTCATCAGCGCCATCCCGCCGCACCTCGTGCCCAACCAAGCCACGGTGGCCCTCATGCAAGACCTGAGGGGAGCTGGCCACACGCTGTACTACCTGTCCAACATGCCCGCCGCCTACGCCGACGAACTGGAGCGCAGTCATGCGTTTTTTGACTGGTTTGCGGACGGTGTCTTTTCAGCCAGGGTGCACCAAATCAAGCCCAATGCAGACATTTTTGTCACAGCTACTCAGCGGTTTGGCGTCGATGGGGCACACACGGTCTTCATCGACGACGTGCTGAACAACATCGAAGCCGCTCAGCGGCATGGCTGGTACGGCGTGCAGTTCCATTCTGCAGAACAGGTGAGGGCCGAACTGGCCCAGCGGTGGCCTTCATGACCTCTGCAAACCTGCTGCCGCGCGACGCACAGAGCATTCTGGAGCTGGCAGCCCGCTCCATGTTCGACCTGTTTGCCAACGCAAGCGAGGGCATGATGCTGGTGGACCGTCAAGCGCGCGTGGTGTGGATCAACGACCAATACCGCCGCTACCTCCCTGCACTGGGCTTTGATCGCGAGGAGGACTTTGTGGGCCACCCGGTGTCGGCCGTGGTGCAGAACACGCTGATGCACCAGGTGCTGGAAACCGGAAAGCCCATCCTCATTGACCTGCTGACCAACCGTGCGGGCACCTTTGTGGTCAGCCGCATTCCCTTGCGGGATGCTGCGGGCACGGTCATTGGTGCCTTGGGCATCGTGTTGTTCGACCAGCCCGAGACCAATCTGCAACCACTGATCGCCAAGTTCTCATTGCTGCAGCGCGATCTGGAAGATGCCCGGCGCGAGCTGGCCAGCCACAGGGTGCTGCCCAGTGGGCAACGCCAGGCCCGCTACACCTTTGCCAGTTTTGTGGGCAGCAGCCCCGCAGCAGTGGAGGTCAAGCGCCAGGCGCGTCGGGCAGCTCAGTCCAGCAGCCCGGTGCTGTTGCTGGGTGAAACCGGCACCGGCAAAGAGCTGCTGGCCCATGCCATTCACGCCAGCTCCGCCCGGGCCAAAGGCCCTTTCGTGGGTGTGAACATTGCCGCTGTGCCCGACACTTTGCTGGAGGCAGAGTTTTTTGGCGTGGCCCCAGGCGCCTACACCGGGGCCGACCGCAAGGGGCGTGACGGCAAGTTCAAGCTGGCCGACGGCGGCACCCTGTTTCTGGACGAAATTGGCGATATGCCCTTGGGCCTGCAGGCCAAACTGTTGCGCGCCTTGCAGGAGGGCGAAATAGAACCGCTGGGTTCCAACAAACTCATTCCCTTCGACGCCAGGGTGGTGGCCGCCACCTCGCGCGACCTGTTGGCACTGGTGAGGGCAGGGCGTTTCCGCGAGGACCTGTATTACCGCCTCAGCGTGCTGCCCCTGCGTGTGCCGCCATTGCGCGAGCGGCGCAGCGACATTCCGGCGCTGGTCGAGGTACTGGGTGAAGACATGGCCCATCGCAGTGGCGAGCACCCACCCGAGCTGGAGCCACAGGCGCTGGCCTTGCTGGCTGCCCAGGCCTGGCGCGGCAACATCCGCGAGCTGCGCAACGTGCTGGAGCAGGCCGCCCTGCGCAGTGACTCCGACCGGCTGAGTGCCGCGCAGGTTGAAGCAGTGCTGCGCGAGTCGGGCGTGGCAGAGGTGGCTCCTGCGTTGGCCCCTGCATCTGCCAGTGGCACGTCAGACCCTACCCGTCCGTTGGCGCAACAAGTGGCTGAGCTGGAGCAGCGTGCCATCGCCGCAGCCATGGCAGCCACCGGCGGCAACAAAGTGGCGGCGGCCCGCATGCTGGGCATTTCGCGGGCCAAGCTGTACGAGCGTCTGGTTAACCCTGATCAAAATCCAGACATTTGACTGATTTTCAGGCATTTTGATTGTCTGATTATCAGTCATTTGGTGATTGCCTTTGTGCAGATTTCTATGTGAATCAAGCACTTAGGCGATGGCACGGTCTGTGCACAGGAGGGAGCATCTACAACCACGGAGACCGCCCCATGCAACGCCGCCCTCTTTTTGCCGCTGCCCTCGTCACCGGATTGGCATCTGCCATCGCCTTGCCCGCATTTGCCCAAGGCAAAGAGATCAAGATCGCCCACGTTTACAGCAAGACAGGCCCATTGGAAGCCTACGGCAAGCAAACCCAGACCGGCTTCATGATGGGCTTGGACTACGCCACGGGCGGCACCATGATGGTGGCGGGCAAAAAAATCGTCGTCATTGAAAAGGACGACCAGGGCAAGCCCGACCTGGGCAAGAGTCAATTGGCCGCCGCCTACGGCGACGACAAGGTGGACCTCGCTGTTGGCCCCACCGCATCCCCCGTCGCGCTGGCCATGCTGCCTGTGGCCGAGGAGTACAAAAAAATCCTACTGGTGGAACCCGCCGTGGCGGACAGCATCACCGGCGACAAGTGGAACAAATACATCTTCCGCACCGGCCGCAACAGCAGCCAGGACGCCATTGCCAACGCCGTGGCCATGGACAAAGAAGGCATCAGCATCGTCACCATGGCCCAGGACTCGGCCTTTGGCAAAGACGGCGTGAAGGCCTTCAAGGAATCCCTGAAAAAAGCCAAGCTGGTGGGCGAGGAATACCTGCCACCTGCCACCACCGATTTCACGGCGGCTGGCCAGCGCATGATAGACAAGCTCAAGGGCTTGCCCGGCCGCAAGGTGATTTTCATCATCTGGGCCGGCGGCAACCCCTTCAAAGTGGCCGACTTGGATCTTAAACGCCACGGCATTGAAATTGCCACTGGCGGCAACATACTGCCCGCCATGGTCGCTTACAAGCAGTTCCCTGGCATGGAGGGCGCGGCCTACTACTACTTTGGCATGCCCAAGAACCCGGTGAACGAGGCCTTGGTGGCCAACCACTACAAGCAGTTCAAGACGCCGCCCGATTTCTTCACCGCCGGTGGCTTCAGCGCCGCCATGGCCGTGGTCACTGCGCTCAAGAAAACCAATGGCGACACGGCAGCCAATACGCTGATCAAGACCATGGAAGGCATGAGCTTCGACACGCCCAAAGGCAAGATGACCTTCCGCAAGGAAGACCACCAGGCCATGCAGAGCATGTACCACTTCAAGATCAAGGTGGACCCGGCGTTTGCCTGGGGCGTGCCTGAGCTGGTGCGCGAGATCAAGGCCGAAGAAATGAACGTGCCGATCCGCAACAACCGCTGACCCGTCACCGATCCCGTGCTTCAAACCCAAGATCTCACGGTGCGCTTCGGCGGACACGTGGCGGTGAATGCTGTCTCGTGCACCTTTGCACCGGGCACACTCACCGCCATCGTGGGGCCGAACGGCGCAGGCAAAACCACCTACTTCAACCTCATGTCGGGGCAACTCAAGGCCACGGCAGGGCGCGTCAGCCTGAACGGCCAGGACCTGTCAGGGCTGAGTGCCTCGGCCCGCACGCGTGCAGGGCTGGGGCGTGCGTTTCAGCTCACCAACCTGTTTCCCAACCTCAGCGTGCTGGAAAACGTGCGCCTGGCGGTGCAGGCCACGCAGGCCGGGCGGCATCGCCGTGGTTTGAACTGGTGGAGCATCTGGAGTGACCACAGTGCGCTGACAGAGCGGGCTGTCGCCATTTTGCAATCGGTGTCGATGACGCAACAGCAAGACGCCCCGGTGGCCAGCCTGCCGCACGGCGACCAACGCAAGCTGGAAGTGGCTCTGCTCATGGCGCTGGACCCGCAGGTGTACATGTTTGACGAACCCACCGCCGGGATGAGCCATGACGAGGCACCGGTCATCCTCAACCTCATTCGGCAGCTGAAGGCCGACAAAACCAAAACCATTCTGCTGGTGGAGCACAAGATGGACGTGGTGCGCGAGCTGGCCGACCGCATCATCGTGCTGCACAACGGCAATCTGGTGGCCGACGGCGACCCCGCCGAGGTGATTGCGTCGCCCGTGGTGCAAGAGGCCTATTTGGGTGTGAGCGCATCGGCGGCCCAGAAGGAGCCTGCATGAGCGGCTACCACAACAAAACCGGGCTGTTTGCCCCGGCTCCGGCCAAAGTGGCCACCGCCAAACCGCTTTCCCATGCACCCGCCGCACCTGCCGAGGCGTTGCTGACGCTGGAAGGCGTGCACACGCACATTGGGGCCTATCACATCCTGCATGGTGTAGACCTGGTGGTGCCGCGTGGGCAGCTCACCATGCTGCTGGGCCGCAACGGCGCTGGCAAAACCACCACACTGCGCACCATCATGGGCCTGTGGCAGGCGTCGCAGGGAAGGGTGGTGTTCAAAGGGGAAGACATCACCCGCCAGCACACACCGCACATTGCGGGGCTGAACATTGCCTATGTGCCCGAGACCATGGGCATTTTTGCCGACCTGACTGTCAAGGAAAACATGCTGCTGGCCGCCCGCAGCGCCAAACGTGTCAGCCAGATGGACGAGGCCCGGCTGCAGTGGATTTTCAAGCTGTTCCCGGCGGTGGAAAAGTTTTGGAACCACCCCGCAGGCAAGCTGTCGGGCGGCCAGAAGCAGATGCTGGCGGTGTCGCGCGCCATTGTGGAACCGCGCGATCTGCTCATCATCGATGAGCCCAGCAAGGGGCTGGCCCCCGTGATGATCAACAACATGATCGACGCCTTCCAGCAACTCAAGGCCAGCGGCGTGACCATCTTGCTGGTGGAACAGAACATCCACTTTGCCAAGCGCCTGGGCGACCAGGTGGCCGTGATGGACAACGGCCAGGTGGTGCACGCCGGCAGCATGCAGGCGCTGGCGGGAAATGAAGAACTGCAGCAATCGCTGCTGGGGTTGGCACTGTGAGCTTCAAAGACATCGACCCCAAACCCCTGTTGCTGGTGCCCGCGCTGGCGTTGGCGGTGCTGCCCTTCATGGGCTCCGCTTCCACGTGGGTCACGTTGACCGTGGCCGGGCTGGCCATGGGCATGATCATTTTCATCATCGCGTCGGGCCTGACGCTGGTCTTTGGCCTGATGGACGTGCTGAATTTCGGACACGGTGTGTTCATTGCGCTGGGCGCTTTTGTGGCCACCAGCGTGCTGGGTACCATGGGTGACTGGACGGGCTCTGACCAGTTGTGGCGCAACCTGCTGGCCGTGTTCGCAGCCATGGCGGTGGCCATGGCCGTGGCCGGTGCCGTGGGCCTCGCGTTCGAGCGTTTCATTGTGCGGCCCGTGTACGGACAGCACCTGAAGCAAATCCTCATCACCATGGGCGGCATGATCATTGGCGAAGAAATCATCAAGGTCATCTGGGGGCCACAGCAAATTGCCCTGCCCCTGCCCGAGGCGCTGCGCGGTGGCATCGACCTGGGCGAGGCAGCGGTAGAGAAGTACCGATTGCTGGCCGTGGTGGTGGGCGCGCTGGTGTTCGGGCTGCAGATGTGGGTGCTGTCGCGCACCAAAATTGGCCTGCTCATCCGCGCCGGGGTGCAGGATCGCGAAATGGTCGAGTCACTGGGCTATCGCATTCGCCGCCTGTTTGTGGGCGTGTTTGTGGTGGGCAGCGCGCTGGCCGGCTTGGGCGGTGTGATGTGGGGGCTGTATCAGCAAAACGTGGTGCCGCAAATGGGTGCCCAGGTGAACGTGCTCATCTTCATCGTCATCATCATCGGCGGGTTGGGGTCCACGGGCGGCGCGTTGATTGGGGCGCTGCTGGTCGGGCTGATGGCCAACTACACCGGCTTTCTGGCGCCGAAAGTGGCGCTGTTCTCCAACATCGCACTGATGGTGGCCATTCTGTTGTGGCGCCCGCAGGGCGTGTACCCGGTTGCCAATCGATGACCCCCATGCTCACTTCGTTCGCTGCCCCCCAAGGGGGCTCTCCCCAGCTTGGGGCGGCCCGGCGCTGGCTCGGCTGAACAACCCACTTTCATCATGTTGAAACGACTCATTTCCAACGACCTGCCGCGCAGCCGCGTGCTGGCGGTGCTGCTGGTGGCGCTGCTGGTGGCACTGGCGTTTGCGCCGTTCATTTTTCCGGGTGTCAAGGCGTTGAACGTGGCAGCCAAGGTGCTGATTTTTCTGGTGCTGGTGGCCAGTTTCGACCTGCTGCTGGGCTACACCGGTATCGTCAGTTTCGCGCACACCATGTTTTTTGGCATCGGCGCCTACGGTGTGGCCATTGCGTCCACACACATGGGGCCCACTTGGGGCGCGTTGGGTGTGGGGGTGCTGGGCGCGCTGGGGCTGACGCTGGTGCTGTCACTGGCGGTGGGGCTGTTCTCGCTGCGGGTGCGTGCCATCTTTTTCGCCATGATCACGCTGGCGGTGGCGTCTGCGTTTCAGACGCTGGCTTCGCAGCTCTCAGACGTGACGGGTGGCGAAGACGGCCTCAGCTTCAAGCTGCCTGCCGTGCTGTCACCCAGCTTCGAGTTGTTTGAAGACCCGGTTCTCGGCGTGATGGTGGATGGCAAGCTCATCACTTACTACCTGCTGTTTGTCGTGGCGCTGGGCCTGTTGCTGGCGCTGCTGCGCATCGTCAATTCGCCGTTCGGGCGTGTGCTGCAGGCCATCCGCGAAAACGAATTCCGAGCCGAGGCCATTGGCTACCGCGTGGTGGTGTACCGCACGCTCTCCAGCGTTATCTCGGCGCTGTTTGCCTGCCTGGCCGGGGCCATGTTGGCCGTCTGGCTGCGTTACAACGGACCGGACACCTCGCTCAGCTTCGAAATCATGATGGATGTGCTGCTGATCGTCGTCATCGGTGGCATGGGCACGGTGTACGGCGCGGCCATTGGCTCGGCGCTGTTTCTGGTGGCGCAAAGCTACCTGCAAGACGTGTTGCGGCTGGGCAGCGAGGCCACTGCCAGCGTGCCCACGCTGTCAGCCCTGCTGTCTCCCGACCGCTGGCTGCTCTGGCTGGGGCTGCTGTTCGTGCTGTCGGTTTACCACTTTCCCACTGGTGTGGTGGGGCGGCTGCGGGCTGCTGCAGCTCGGCGTTGAAACGGTTTTTTCGTTCGTGTTCACATCAATCAACAGGAGACAAGCATGAAAGTCAGGATTTTTCACGTCGGTATGACGGTGGTGGCGGCTGCTGCACTGGCGGCTTGTGGCGGCGGGGATGACATCAACGCCAAGCCGACGTGGCTGGGCACCACCACTGAAAAAGCCTACGACGGCGTGTCTGACGACCTGTTGACCGCTGGGTTGGGGGCCACAGGTTTGGCTTTGCCCGTGGCGCCCGCCCCAGCGGATCCGCTCAAGCCCACAGTGGCCGAATTGCGTCGCACAGCCATCCACACCAACTACCGTGCCATCGTGGACGCCACCGCCGCAGGCGGATTCGGCACGCTGTATGGGCCCACGGTGGCCGAAGCGGGGGCGCAGTTCGGGGCCGACGGCAAAATTGCCGGCACTGAGTACCTGGCGTTTGCCGATGAAGGCGCCGGCAAACAGAATGTGACTTTGATGGTGCAGGTGCCTGCCACGTTCAATGCCAACAGCCCTTGCATCATCACGGCCACCTCGTCTGGCTCGCGGGGGGTGTACGGTGGCATATCCACCGGGGAGTGGGGTCTCAAGCGTGGTTGCGCCGTGGCCTACACAGACAAGGGCACAGGCGGCGCACCGCATGACTTGATGACAGACACCGTGCCCCTGATTGGCGGTGATCGGGCCTCGGCAGCCAGTGCGGGCACCCAAGCCATGTTCAATGCCGGCCTGACCGAAGTCGAGCGGCTGGCCTTCAATGCAGCATCGCCCAACCGGTTTGCGTTCAAGCACGCGCACTCAGGCCAAAACGCCGAAAAAGACTGGGGCAAGTCAACGCTGCGGGCAGTCGAGTTTGCGTTTTATGTGTTGAACCAGCGTTTTGGCGCGGTCGATGGCGGCGGCAACCGCCTGCAAACCATCAAACCATCCAACACAGTGGTCATTGCCTCGGGTCTGTCCAATGGCGGGGGAGCCGCCGTGGCGGCTGCCGAGCAGGACTCAGGCGGTTTGATCGACGGGGTGGCTGTGTCCGAACCGCAAGTCAACCTGCCGACATCGGCCGCGTCGCTGACGGTTCGGCGCGGGGGACAACCTGTGTCGGCACACAGCAAACCGCTGTATGACTACATCACTCACGCCAACCTGTACCAGGCCTGCGCTTCGCTCGCACCGTCGGTGGCCAGTGGGCCCTATGCGGTCGCGTTTGCAGCCGGTTTTGCAGGCGCCGCATTCCCTGTTGCTCCTAACCGCTGTGCCAGCCTGAAGGTTGCCGGGCTGTTGCAGGGCACCACCACTGCCGAACTGGCTGAGGACGCCTTGCGCAAATTGCAGGCCCATGGCTGGGAGGCCGAGTCCAATGTGTTGCACCCCTCGCATGCCGCGTTCGAGGTGGCGCCGGCCGTCACGGTCACTTATGCCAATTCGTACGCGCGGGCCAGTGTGAAGGACAACCTGTGTGGCTTCAGCTATGCAGCCACAGCCGCCACCGGGGCGGTCAGTACAGTTGCCCCGGCAGCGCTGGCGTCCATGGCGGCCACTGGCAACGGTGTGCCGTCCTCTGCGGGCATCAATCTGGTCAACAACCTGGGCAGCCTGGGCGCTGCACGTGATTTCCTGTCATTCAATGCCGCAGGTGTGGCCGACTGGAACTTGGCCGGCGCGCTTTGCCTGCGCAACCTGTTGACGGGTACCGATGCCGCCGCCCAGCGCCTGCAAGTCGGGCTGAATGAGGTCCGCCTGACCGGCAATTTGCGCGGCAAGCCCACACTCATCGTGCATGGCCGCGCCGATGCCTTGCTGCCACCCAACCACACGTCGCGTCCCTATGCTGCACTGAACCGCCAGGTTGAAGGCGCAGCCAGCAAGCTGAGCTACATCGAGGTGACGAATGCCCAGCACTTTGACGGGTTCATTGGCTTGCCGACCGTGCTGGCCGGGTACGACAGCCGCTTCATTCCGTTGCACGTGTACCTGAACCGTTCGCTGGACGCCATGTTGCAGCACCTGCGCACAGGCGCAGCGTTGCCTGCCAGCCAGGTGGTGCGCACGGTGCCACGCGGCGGCACAGCGGGTGCGGCACCGGCCATCACCACTGCCAACGTGCCTGCCATGCTGACCACGCCTGCTGCGGCCGATGCGATTGCCATCACGGCAGGCAGCATCGCAGTGCCTGACTGACCGTTGGCGTTTTGTCCCTCCCACACAGGCCTGCTGCCATGCTTGCACACTCACGCTACCTCCGTTGCGCCGAGCGCGACCTGCACTTCATGGATTGGGGTGACCCCGCTGCCCCGGCTGTGGTGGCTTGGCACGGCCTGGCCCGCACCGGGCGCGACATGGACGAACTGGCCCGCCACCTGGTGGGCCACGGGTACCGCGTGGTGTGCCCCGACACCGTGGGCCGGGGTCTGAGCCAGTGGAGCGCCGACCCCGCCAACGAGTACAAGCTGTCGTTCTACGCAGCGCAGGCGCGCGACCTGCTCGACCAACTGGCATTGCAGCAGGTGCACTGGGTGGGCACGTCGATGGGCGGGGCCATTGGCACGCTGTGTGCGGGCGGGTTGGCAGAGCCCACCTTGAAAGGCCGAATCAAAAGCCTGGTGTTGAACGACAACGCGCCGCAACTGGCGCAGGCGGCCATTGAGCGCATCAAGGCCTACGCGGGCCAACCCCCGGCGTTTGACACGGTGCTGGAGTTGGAAGCGTTCTTCAGGCAGGTGTACAAACCCTACGGCTGGTTGAGCGACGCGCAGTGGCGGGTGCTGACCGAAACCTCGGTGCGCCGCCTGCCCGATGGCCGGGTGACCCCGCACTATGACCCGGCCATGGTGCAGCAGTTTGTGCTGCACCCTGACGACTATGTGATCTGGCAGCACTATGACGCCATCACCTGCCCGGTGCTGTGCCTGCGTGGTGCCCAGTCAGACCTGGTGTTGCCCGAGACGGTGGCCGAGATGCGCACACGTGGCCCAGGTAAGGCTGGGCGGCTGACGGTGGTGGAAGTGCCCGGTTGCGGCCACGCCCCGGCGCTGAACGTGGACAGCCACTTCAAGTGGGTGACAGATTTTTTGCACTCAGCCCACGCAGGCTGATGATGTTTTTAGGGTCTGAAAAGGCTCTGGCGCTTTCCAGAATTCAATAGTTTGCTATACTTTTAAAGTAATAGCAAACAATTCAATACAGAAAAGCGCTGGAGCCTCTTTAGGCTTGAAATTCAGTGCCAATCCACTCAGTCTTTGGAACCCAGCGCCAAAGCCGCCTGCCTGCTGGCGGCCAATGCGGTTGCGTCGGGCATCGTTTGGGTGGGCCACCCGGCCAGATGCTGGGTGGTGATGGCGGTGAGCGCGCGCACCCAGCCCAGGTCGTCGTTCAGGCAGGGGATGTAGTTGAACTCGCTGCCGCCCGCGTGCAAAAACGCCTCGCGTGCTTCCATGTTGATTTCTTCCAGCGTCTCCAGACAGTCGCCGGTGAAGCCGGGGCACATCACGTCCACCTTCTTGGTGCCGGCCTTGGCCATGGCGACCAGTGTGGGTTCGGTGTAGGGTTCCAGCCATTTGGCCTTGCCGAAGCGCGACTGGAAAGTGATGGTGTATTGCTGTTTGTTCAGGCCCAGGGCTTCGCCCAGCAGACGGCCGGTTTTGTGGCATTCGCAATGGTAGGGATCACCCAGGTGCAGCGTGCGCTCGGGCACGCCATGGAAGCTCATCACCAGTTGGTCTGGCCGGCCGTTGGCCTGCCAGTGTTTGCGCACGGTGGCGGCCAGCGCACCGATGTAGCCCGGGTCGTCGTGAAAGTGGTTCACAAAGCGCAGCTCGGGCACGTAGCGCGTGCGCGCTGCCCATTTGTAGATGGCGTCGAACAGCGCGGCGGTGGTCGTGCCGCTGTATTGCGGGTAGGCGGGCAGGATCAGCACGCGGGTGAAGCCTTCGGCCTTGAGCTTGTTGAGCTCCTGCGCCACACCGGGGTTGCCGTAGGTCATGGCCACGCGCACGTCCACATGGTGGCCTTGCTCGCCCAGAAAGCCTTTCAGCAGCGCGGCCTGCTTTTTGGTCCACACCATCAGGGGTGAGCCTTCAGGCGTCCACACACTGGCGTACTTGGCGGCCGACTTGGCGGGGCGGGTGCGCAAAATGATGCCGTGCAGGATCAGCATCCAGATGGGCTTGGGGATTTCCACCACGCGGCTGTCGCCCAAAAACTGCCCGAGGTAGCGGCGCAGGGCGGGGGCAGTGGGTTCGTCGGGGGTGCCCAGGTTGCAGTACAAAACGGCCGTTTTGGGGGCCTGACCATGGGAGAAGTGGGGTTCGGTTTGAAATGCCATGCGGTATTCTCACGCACCTATGCTTGACCCGTCGCGCGTGCGCGCCATTTCCCTCGACCTGGACGACACGCTGTGGCCCATCTGGCCCACCATTCAACGGGCTGAACAAGCCCTGAACGTTTGGCTTTGCACACATGCCCCCATGTCGGCGGCATTGTTTGCCAACCCGGTGGCGCGCCAGACCCTGCGGGAACACGTGCTGAACACCCGTCCGGAGTTGGCCCACGACCTGAGTGCCGTCCGCCGCGAGGCCATCCGGCTCGCGTTGTACCGCGCCAATGAAGATCCGCTGTTGGCAGAGCCGGCCTTTGAGGTGTTTTTTGCGGAGCGCCACAAGGTTGACCTGTACGAAGACGCATTGCCCGCCCTGGAGTGGCTGGCGCAGCGTTACCCGCTGGTGGCGCTGTCCAACGGCAATGCCGATGTTGAGCGTGTGGGCCTCTCGGGCTTGTTCACGGCCAGTTTGAGCGCTGCCACGTTTGGGGTGGGCAAGCCCTCGGAGGACATTTTTCACGCGGCTGCCCGCGCAGCCGGTGTGTTGCCCGGGCATGTGCTGCACGTGGGCGACGACGCACATCTCGATGTTCTGGGTGCCCTGGGGGCCGGTATGCAGGCCATATGGGTCAACCGTCAGGCGCAGACTTGGACACATGGCCCTCAGCCACACGGAACCGTTTCACAGCTGACGGAGCTGTGCGAGCTGCTGGCCTGACACTCACTTCTCTACTGCACCAAATAGGACACTTGATCATGGCTCTGACGGTTTATGGCATTGCTGCCTCACGCGCGGTTCGCCCTTTGTGGGCCGCAAATGAATTGGGCTTGGCGTACGAGCACGTCCACACCCCTTACCTGGGTGGGGCCACGCGCTCTCCTGACATGCTGTCTCTGAACCCCAACGGACACATACCGGTGTTGCGCGATGTGCGGCCCGAAGGTGACGTGGTTGTGTGGGAAAGCATGGCCTGTGCGCTGTACCTCGCCCGTGTGCATGGCACGGCCGACGGGCACAGCATCAGCCCCTCCAGCGCTGCCGAAGAGGCCGATGCACTCCGTTGGTCGTTCTGGGCTGTGACAGAGGTCGAAAAAGATGCTTTGACGGTGCTGATGCACCTGGTGGCCATGCCACACGACCAGCGCAAACCCGAATTGGCGGCTGCTGCAGAAAAGCGGTTGTTGGCGCCGCTGCAGGTGCTGGAGCAACACCTGGCCCAGCAGGCAGCCCGTGGGCACGCGCATCTGGCCGCAGACCGTTTCACGGTGGCCGACATCTGCGTGGCGTCGGTGGTGAGCTGGTGCAAACCTGCCCGAGACCTGATGGCCCGTGTGCCCGCCGTCAGTGCCTGGCTGGATGCCTGCATGGTCCGGCCCGCACAGATTGAGCTCAGGGCACTGGCACGCAGCGGGCAGTGACCACTGGACGGCACCTGCGCTTTGACAAGGTGATCAGGTCAGGCCTCAGGCAGTGGGTCTTCTTCATCCGGAACATCGGGTTTGACAAGCAGCACGGGCACTGGCGACAGGTGCAACATGTCTTGCGCAACTGAACCTTCCCACGCACTTCGCAACGGGCCGGCTCCATGCGTTCCCATGACGACCAATTCGCATCCGTGCAGTTCGATCAGCTCCAGCAAGGCTGTGGAGGGTGAGCCTGTCACCACCAACGTCTCAAAAGACACTCCGGCAGCGCGCACCAGCGCGAGTGCTGACTCCATGGCATGAAGTCCTGCTTCTTGGTTGACCTGTTCCCGAAGGGCCGGGTCAGGCTGGTTGATGATTTCATAGAGATTGGCCGGCGCCTGCACATTCACCAGCAACAGTTCGCCTTGCAGGCCCGAACTCAGCAAGCGAAGTGCGAAGTGAACTTCATTCAACGAAAGGGCAGACCCGTCAAGGGGAAGCAGCATTTTCATGGACGGCCTTTCTGGTGAGAAGGTGAAACAGAGACCTCAAGTCTGCGCTTGCCAGCCGCCAGATGCAATGTCTGGGTACCCCCAGCGCGGGCGCAGCGCTCGACCGCGAACGTCTGGATGACGACGGCAACGATGTCCGCGCTGAAGAGACTGACGGGAAACCACACGGCCAGCTTTTCGAGGCTCCATGGGACCAGAGAAACGAACACGGACGCTAGAGCCCAAGCAGCGCAGCACGCAACTCTGGCTTGCGTGCTTTGGGGTCGAGCCAGATCCTGAAAAACGCTTCGCTGAATGCAGTGTCTGCTGTTTCACCCAGCAGCTTGCCGTTCAGAAAAAAGCGTGCTCCGCTCGCCGGTATGTGCACGCCCACCAACCGGTCTCCCGATTTCACATCGACAAACATGCCGGTCATGAAGGCCGACCAAGACTGCACCTGGCCGGGCGTCGCTGCGCTGATGCGAGACATTTCAATCAAGGACGTGTTGTTGATGTCGCTGGCTTTGACATAGGTGTTGTAAAGAATATCCAGCGCAAACGTTCGACCGAAACTGAAGTTGCCGCCGCCGGTTGCTGGCAGCCACAGGGTGGCGTCATAAGCTTTGAAACCGAAGAACTTCAAGGGGCCACTGCCCTTGGCCAGCCAGTCACTGCCGTAGGGGTTCAAAACCTCAGGTGCGCGGACGCTGGGGGCTTCCTGTGCCCAAGCTGCCGTGCCGAGGCCGAACGCCGCTGCATTGAGCAGCACAGAGCGCCGCCGCATAGAGATTGTGGCGATGGGCTTCAAATGGAATTGTGGGAATTGGCTTCGCATCAATGCATTTTTGATGCAAAAACGAAAAGATGCAACTTTAATGGATAATAAAATACCGATCGGTAACTATTTGGCCATCCGTGTTTCGATTGAAGGGCATCACAGTCGCGTTTTTTGACCTGTGTGTCCCAACTGCAAGGGGCCGAAAAGGACGCACTGCCGCGCTGGAAACCTTGACCCGCTCCGCACCTGCCTTTTCCCGTACTATGGCAGCCCGGCGCTGGCCCAACAAAAAACCCGCTCTGTTTCCAATAGCGGGTTTCTGTTTGCTGTATTGGTGCCGGAGAGATGAATCGAACACCCGACCTTCTCATTACGAATGAGCATAATATGGTGTTGTTCGGCGTTGATGATTGTAGATAGAATATATATAAATCAACATCTTACGTGAGTTATTTGTTAATGACCGACTGGTCAGTGTTGATTTAAATCCACCTTTACAGACTGAATCAGTCTGTAAAAAGTCTGTAAATCAACACGGGTTCAACATGGCACGACCAAGCAAGGCTCAGGCAGTCGATTACACAAAGCCGCAGAGGCTGAGTCACGGACTTCTAGACCGTGCGACCTGCCCCGTGGGTGAGTCATTCGTGCTGGTGCGCGATGTTGACCATCCGGGGCTAAGGTTGCGGGTTACCGCTGCTGGTGGTAAGCACTGGCAGTTTGAAGCTCGTATTCAAGGAAAGCTGTTCACTCGTTCACTGGGTGCATGGCCTGCCGTGTCCATTGGTGACGCTCAGGCGGAAGCCCGTGATTTGCGCACCAGTGCAGCCAAGAAAATCGACCCACGAGAAGTTGAGCGTCAGCAACAGGCCGAACGGGATGCAGAGCGCGCACGCGAGCAGGCAGAAGCAGAGGCCGCCCGCGCCTCCGCTGTGACTGTGGGCGATGTGTGGCCCCTGTACCTTGAGCAAGGTCGCCCCAAGCGCAAGGAAGCATGGAAGCCCCGCTACCTTGCTGACCTCAAGGCGATGGCTGCGCCCGGTGGCGAGAAAAAGAAGCGAGGGCAGGGCACCACCAGACCTGGCCCGTTGTATCCATTGCTGGCGCTGCCATTAGCCAGTGTGAACGAGGACACCCTGAAAAGTTGGTTTGACCGTGAGGCCGTAGCTGGAAGGCACCAAGCCGCACGCGCCCTGATGATGTTCAGGGGTTTTTTGCGCTGGTGCGCATCTAAGCCTGAATACCGCGCCTTCACAGACCGTGACGCTGGCCGAGCTCCTGCCATTCTTGACGAACTGCCCAGCACTGCTACCAGCAAGCGCACAGACGCACTTGAAGCTGCACAGGTGCCCGGCTGGTGGGTTGGTGTGGAACAACTGAGCAACCGTACCGCCAGTGCTTATTTGCGTGCCCTGTTGCTGACGGGAGCTCGCCGTGAGGAAATGGCCGCGCTGAAGTGGACCGATGTGGACTTTCAGTGGCGCAAACTGACCATTGCTGACAAGGTGGACGCAACCCGAACCATTCCACTGTCACCGTACATGGCGCACATGCTGGCAGCGCTGCCGCGCATCAATGCCTACGTGTTTGCCAGCGCCAGCAAAACAGGCCGTATCGCTGATGTACGCGCCGCCCACTGCAAAGCCCTGCAAAGCGCCGGAATCGACCACCTGACGGTACATGGCCTGCGCCGTTCCTTCTCGTTGCTTGGTGAGGCAGCAGGGGCGCCAGCAGGGGCAATCGCTCAAGTGATGGGGCACAAGCCCAGCGCCACAGCAGAAGGCTACCGCCCGCGCAGCACCGATGCCTTGAGGCCATTCCTTGAGCGCGTCGAAGCCTTCATTCTTGAACAAGCCGGGGTGACGTTCGACCGCAAGGCAGAGCCGGTAAAGCTGGCGCTTGTGGCAGCATAAATAGCAAAAAGGCTATATCATGAACGCATGGACAGTTGCACTACACCCACTGGCCGAGCCTGAATTGCTGGCGCTGCCATCCGACATGCAGGCCCGCTTTTTTCGAGTGGCCGAGTTGCTGGAGGACATGGGGCCACAGCAGGTGGGGTTGCCTCACATTCGCCCACTTGAGGGCAAATTGTGGGAGATGCGAATGCAGGGACGAGACGGCATTGCCCGTGCCGTGTATGCCGCTGTTCATGGCCGCCGCTTGCTAGTGCTGCACATTTTTGTGAAGAAGACCCAAACCACCCCGCGCAGCGCACTGGAAACCGCCCGCAAACGACTGGATGCAATCGCATGAAAACACTGGCTCAACTTAAAACCGAATTGCTGGCCAACCCTGCAACAAAGGCCGAATACGACGCACTGGCCGATGAGTTCGACATGGCCCGCGAGCTGATTGCTGCCCGCAGTCGTGCCGGATTGACACAAGCCGATGTGGCACTGCGCATGGGCACCACACAAAGCGTGATTGCACGGCTGGAGGGTGGCAAGCGTCACCCTTCCATGCGAACGGTTCAACGGTATGCACAGGCATGTGGTGCACGGGCGGTGGTGCGGCTGGAAATGTGATCGGAACCATGAACGCATCACGCCTAAACCGTTATGCCAAGACTTAAAGCCGGAACCATCGTGCCCACCGCCGCAGAGGACGCGGCCATTACCGCCGCCGCGCTGGCAGACCCGGATGCAAAGCCGTTCACATATGCCGAGTGGGAAGCCGTCAAGCCACTGGTGCGCCGTGGCCGCCCGCTGGGCAGTGGCAGCAAAACGCAGGTGACACTGAGGCTGGACACCGAAGCCCTTGATGCATTCAAAGCCATCGGCACGGGCTGGCAGACCCGCATCAATGCTCTGTTGCGTGAGGCCGTGGCGAGTGGCCGTGTGAAAGCCTAAGCCAGACAAGTTTGCACTGATAGGGCCGACATCATGAAACGAGAAGTACCAATGGCTCACCCTGGCGTCATCTTGCTGGAAGACTGGTTAAAACCCATGGGAATCAGCCAATACGCACTGGCAAAAGGCATCAGCGTGCCACCGCGCCGCATCAATGAAATCGTGAAAGGGCTGCGAGGCATCACGGTGGACACTGCCTTGCGCTTGGGTGCGTTCTTTGGAACCGATGCCCAAAGCTGGGTGAACCTGCAAACCCACTACGACACGGAACAGGCCCGAGAAACCATGGCTGAGGTGCGGGGCCGCATCTCCCGGCATCAGGGTGCAGAAGCCTGACAATTCGCCCCAGCTAGGCCCCCATCGAAACCGGGCCGAAAACCCAGACCGCCCGCTACCCTGCTGGGGCACCTTTTCAATCGGGACAGTGCGAAGGAGGGTGCAGCATTGAAAGTCAAACCATACGATCGTGAACATGCGCTTGCATTGCTTGCACCCAGCAGTCTTGTAAACGAATGGGAAGTTGACGAGCGTGGCCTGTGGCCACTAGAGCGCCACGAGCATCTGTGGAAATGGGGTATGCAAGCCGAGTATGAGGTGACGGCATGGAAGCCCGCCGTTGCGTACGCAGATGCTTCGAACGCTCCCGACTTAGTCAACACACCTGCCCTGCCATTTCCGTTTGATGGCAAAGATTTGGCTGCCTTCTTGCTCGCTGGTCAAGGGCTTTTCGTCGCAGATTTTTATGGGGCATGGGAAAGTGGCCCGGACGCTGACGCCTTGGCCCGTATTGCCCCCGGCAATAACTATGCACGCCGTGCAGTAGTTGAGGCCTTTGAAGCCTACCGAGTTGCTGCTGGGCGAGTGGGGCGTCTGGATTTGGGGAATGAGAACCTGGACGCATGGCAGCATTGGGTTTTAGCCATGGCCACCGAACTGCTTAAGTCTGAGAATTGGGTGGCTGGGTCAGTTGTGCCGCTGCCATCCATTGACCAAACGGCCCAGCGAAATGACAGGAGATATCGACGCAAGGGCTGGAGGGATACACCTGTCTTCGACTACGTGGTGAGCCAGTACAAAACCATCATGCCCGCACCTTTCAAGAATTTGCTGAAGTTGCTTGAGTCTGCCCAATCGGATGCCCCAATACTGAAAACTCGCGGTGGTTTTGTGATGACAGATAGCGGAAAGCAACTGACAGCAAAAACACTAGCGACTGACTTCAAGTACGTAAAACAAGCCGCTTTGACGAGATAGGGGACCAATCCGGTTACCCCGATTTCCCGAGATGAATTCGCCGGAGTAACCGGACGGAAAAGTTCACCACCAGCACAAATCAACGTACTGGAAAGGTGAACAGATGCAATCAACAAAGCTCAGCGCAAACGGCGGTAAGGCTGGAAATTGCCCACAGCAGTTTCCCCCTCTTGTTGCGGTCAACCAAGCAACTATTCCAAATGCACAACCTCCAGTTGACCTGAAACTGCTTGAGCAGGCTCCCAACGCAGAAACTACACATGCGGCTTCGCTTGAACCAGTTCCCCGAGCCTGGATCCCGACGGCAGAGGATCAGGTCTTCAAACGGAAGCAGCAGGCGATAAAAGCAAAGACGATTTTTCCCGTTCCACTGGAACGTGAAACCCGCGCAGCGCTACCTACTCCTGAGGCTGCATTTCACCTCAACCGGGCGCAACAAACATTACGCGCCTGGGCATGCAACGAGTCATTTCCAGACGGCTTGCGGCCAATTCGCGTGAATGGCCGTTTGGCCTGGCCAGTTGCTGGCATCAAGGCTTTGTTGGGAGTGGCCTGAGATGAACAAGCAATCGCCCCCTAAAAAGAACGAAGCCCCGACACCGTCCAAAGTATCCGGGGCTTCAGGCAAGCAACTTTCGTTTCTGCCGCCACCACCATTTTGCCCGACTTGGCCCACGCGTGGAACCCTTGCCGACCGCGCATCGGGAACATTCATCGCTGGGCAGATGCTTGTTCCCCCCCGCTTTGAACAGCGCATGCAATCCCTGGGGCTGGCTGCCCCTTTGCTCAAGTTGGTCGGGCCGATAAAAGCCATCGAAACTCCAATCACGGCAGAACCCAACCCCAACCAGGTGATGGACCGATACCACCTGCCCAGCGAGTACACGGCGCAAGCCCTGGAGCTTAACGGGGGTGTCGAGTGATGTCCGACACCAAAAAAGCAATCGACGCCCTGTATGCCATTCCCCCCGACTGCGACCGCGAAACATGGGTGAAGGTTGCGATGGGTTTTCATGCTGCTGGTGGCGACTTCGACACCTTTAACGAATGGAGCGCTGGGGCAAGTAACTATGACCCCGCCGCCGCTCGCGACACATGGCACAGCATCAAGCCCGGCAAGGGTGTTGGAGCGGGCACGCTGTACCACATTGCCGCTGAATACGGCTGGCTCATGGGCGGCACCAGCAAGGCACCCGCCAAGGTAGTTAAACGCCATGCAGCGCCACCGCGAAAACCCAACCCTGGATTGAGTCCTACCGAGGTGTGGAGCCGCTGCAATCCCGCGACAAAGGCGCACCTCTATGTGCAAGCAAAAGCCGCCATTGGTGTGCCCATGGGCAGTCTGCGCGTCTTGCCAGAAGGTGACCCGCTGCGGATTAACGGGCAGGACATGGCCGGTGCTTTGGTGGTGCCTGCCTATGGCCCGGATGGGCTGCAAAGCTTGCAACTGATACCGCCGCCCGGTGCTGGCAAGAAACTGAACCTGCCCGGTGCGCCAATGGCCGGGGCATCGTTCACCGTGGGTGAGGTTGTGCCGGGTGGTGTGGTCTATCTGTGCGAGGGCATCGGAACCGCTTGGGCCTGCTGGCAAGCAACCGGACACCCTGCCGTGGTGTGCTTTGGCTGGGGCAATGTGGCCCGAGTGGCCGCTGACCTGCGCCAGCACGACAAAACCGCCCGGCTGGTGCTGGTGCCAGATACAGGCAAAGAGGAAAGCGCATTCAAGATTGCTGCCGATGTGGGCGCAAAGGTGGCCTGTATGCCAGAGGGAGAGGCGCAGAACTTCGACGCAAACGACTTGGCCCAACGCGACGGTTTCGACGTACTGGTCGACCTGCTGAACAGCACCAGCGAACCAAGTAAGCCTGAGCCACTGCTGAAGCCTGTTTCAGTGTTCGATGTGCTGACCAACCCAGCGCCACCGCCCGCCTTTGTGTGGGATGACTACCTGCCCCGTGGCGTGGTGGCCTTGTGGGGTGCGCATGGTGGGACGGGCAAAAGCACCTGCGCCCTGATGTTGGCCGTTTCCGTGGTGACAGGCCGCCCACTGTTCGGTGTTGGCACCAGCCCAGCGCCCGCCGTGTTCGTTAGTCTGGAGGATGGGGCAAACATCGTGCGCCACCGTTTGGCAGGTATCTGCCGGGCATGGGGTATCGACCCGCTTTCGCTGGCTGAACGCCTGCACATCGTTGACGGGACAGAAAACCCAGAACTGTTTGCAGCAGACAGCCGCAGCGCTGGAGAGGTGACCCCCTCTTATGTGGAGCTTTTCCGTCTCGTGGAGAACACCCACGCCGGGCTGGTGGTGGTGGACAACGCCAGCGATTCATTCGGCGGTGACGAAATCAACCGCCGCCAGGTGCGAGGCTTTATGAGGGCATTGGGGCAGGTCGCCCGTCTGACTGACTGCGCCGTGTGTTTGCTGGCCCATGTGGACAAGACCACCAGCCGCAACAAAAAGGCTGAAGGTGGTGAGGGCTATTCAGGTTCGACGGCATGGCACAACAGCGCCAGAAGCCGCCTGTTCATGACCCGAGGGGATGATGGACTGCTGACGCTTGAGCACCAGAAAAGCAACTTGGGTAAGCGCCGTGAACCTATCACGCTGGCATGGCCGGATGGTGGGCTGCCGATGCTGTCGAATGATGCGTACAACTTCGATGGATTGAACGCCAGGGCACAGGGCCGGGCAGACGACACCGCAGCCGCCGCACTGCTGGCGCTGATAGCTGAGTTTGAAAGCCGAGGGCAGTTCTGCCACACCGGAGCTACATCCCGAAGCAATCCCTATGCGGTGCTGAATGCTGAGCCAGCGTTCAAGCGGCTGAAGCTGTCCAAGGAGGATGTGAAGCGCATCGTGACGCAGTGCGACCGTGCCGGGTGGATTGAGCCGCTGGACTACCGCACACCAGACAGGAAGCCGCACCAGCGATGGACACTGACGAAGAGTGGTCGCGATTTCGCGGCAATGTCGCCTACATCAGCAGTGCCCGTTTCTGCGGCAGAACTTCCCGTTGTGCCAATTGCGCCAACTGTGCCAACTTCACAAGATGGCGCACCCACGAGGATGGCGCAGGGCGCTGTGCCAACTGCGCCAACTGGCGTAGGGGGGGTGGGGGATAGCGCGCGCACACAAGCTGGCGCAAAAGGTACGGAGGTTTGCCATGACTGACCTCTTTGGCTTGGAGTGCCCGACACCGCGAAGCAGCAACAAACGCCCTGAAGCCGCTGCATTGCTGGAGGTGTTGAAAGCACTGAAAGCACATCCTGCCGTGGCGTGGGCTGAGCGGATGAACAGCGGAGCAGCCAAGGTGGGGAACCGATTCATTCGGTTTGGCTGGCCGGGTTGCCCTGATGTCCTCGGGCAACTGAAAGATGGTCGCCTGCTGGGGGTGGAAGTGAAAGCCCCAACTGGCCGACTGAAAACCGAGCAAGCCTTATTCCTGGAGCGCATCAATCAAGCCGGAGGCGTGGCATTCGTGGCCCGTAGCTGCCTGGATGTGCTGCGAGAACTTGACGGCAGTCCTGAAGTTAGCCGCCTGAATTTTCAGGTGGCTGAATCCATCAACCGACCTGAGCAATAGACCATGACCAAAGATTCATTTGATGCATTGCAGCGCGAGTACGCATCCCTGAGCCGCAAGGTAGATGAGTGCTGGTTGCAGTATGGCCATACAAGAAGTCCCGCTGGGTATGCAGCGGTAATGCAGATGCTCATGGTCCGCTCCATGGCGGAACAGCTACTCAAGGCTGCGATTGAAGAGTTTGAAACTCAAACCTTTGTCCGCATGACCTAATTGGAAATCATGGAAGCAAACCAATCCGGTGACTACCCCGTGTTGCACTGAACTTCGGCGACACCGCCTTGGTAAACAAGGGTGGTTACAAGAATCAGAATTTCCCTGATGATTTAGTCAAATATTTTCCAAAAAGGTAATGGCTATGGGTGGTTTTGGCTCTGGCCAGTGGCAGCAGGGAAAGCCGCTGACCTCCGAACGTATGGCACTGGACATTCGAGTCATGCAGCGCCCCTCAAAAGGCTGCGGCACGGATTACGTTCAATGGCAAGGTGGAGGCAGCGTCTATGTGAAGTTTCAAGATTACGTGGCCACCGTGGAAGTGAGGTTTCCTAGCCAAGCTAGCCAGCGTCGGGTGATTGAGTTGGAGAGGACAGAGCCGCACTTCGGTGGATACCGAAACTGGTGGAAATGTCCCGGCTGCCGTGCCCGCGTGGGCATGCTGTATTGGAATGACTGGCGCTGGCAATGCCGCAAGTGTGCAGGGCTGGTACATGAATCAACCCGCCAGACGGAGGACACCCTTGCCTATGCCAGGGTAGACAGAATCAGGGAAAAACTCGGCTGGGGTGGTGGCATGCTGTCGCCCATGGGGGGCAGGCCGAAGGGCATGCACATGCGTACCTTTGCGCGGCTGATGCGAGAACTCACAGAGGCTTCAATTCATGCCGCCGGTGCAGGTGCAGACCGCATTGACATGCTGACTGAGCGCCTGCTGAAGACCCGCATACCCAGGTAGGGCATGCAAGACCCCGTCGGTGACCGCTCGGTTGTCGTTCTCCAGCCAAGTGCAGGTCGGGAATTCAGGCTACCCAACCTTCCCCGATAACCTCAGCCTGCTGCAACACCAACTCCACCGCAGCGTCTTGAAGGTCTGGCGGGTATTTGTACTTGCGCAGGATGCGCTTCACCATCAGCCGCAGCGTGGCCCGCACGCTTTCCCGTTGTGCCCAGTCCACGGTGATGTTCTTGCGCAGGTTTTCGGTCAGCTCGTGGGCAATTTTCTTCAGCGTTTCGTCGGTCAGTTCTTTCACTGCTGACTCGTTGGTGGCCAGCGCGTCGTAAAACCGCACCTCGTCGTCCGACAGGCCCAGTTCCGCGCCCCGGTTGGCGGCCTCGCGGAACTTCTTAGCCATCTCCACCAGCTCTTCCATCACCTGGGCAGTCTCGATGCTTCGGTTCTGGTACCGGGTGATGACGTTGCTCAGCAGGTCAGAGAACTTCTTCTCCTGAACGATGTTGGTGGCGAACTTGGACTTGATTTCGCCCTCCAGCAGACGCTCCAGCAGCTCCACCGCCAAGTTGCGCTCTGGCAGGTTCTTTACCTGTGCCAGGAACTCGTCGTCCAGCAAGCCGATGTTGGGTTTCTCCAGGCCCACGGCGTCGAAGATGTCCACCACCGTGTCGCTGACCACAGCGCCGTTGATGATTTGGCGAATGGCCGCTTCACGTTGTTCGTCAGTCTTCTTTTGCTGGGTGATGTCGCGTTTGGTCAGGATGACCTTCACCGCCTGCATGAAGGCCACTTGGTCGCGCAGGGCTTTGGCTTCGTCCAGTGTGCAGCACAGGCTGAAGGCTTTGCTCAGAGCCAGGGCCGCGTCGGCAAACCGCTTTTTGCCATCCCGCACAGGCTTGCCGTGTTTGTCTTTGCTGGTGGATGACAGACCCAGCACATGGTTGGCGGCACCGGCCAGTGTGGAGTGGCCGCCGGTCTTGAAGGCTGACCAGTCATACCCGTGCAGCATGGCTCCCAGCACATCCAGCTTCTCCAGCATCAGGCTCAGGGCTTCGTGCGCATCCACCGTTGGCTTGCCCCGGCCTTTGCTGGCGGTGTATTCCTTCATGGCGGCTTTCAGCTCGTTGCCGATACCGATGTAGTCCACCACGAGGCCGCCTTGCTTGTCTTTGAACACCCTGTTCACGCGGGCAATGGCCTGCATCAGGTTGTGGCCCTTCATGGGCTTGTCCACGTACATGGTGTGCACGCAGGGGGCATCAAAGCCGGTGAGCCACATGTCGCGCACGATGACCAGGCGCAGTGGGTCGGCTGGGTCTTTGAACCGCTTTTCCAGCCGCTTTTTGGTCTGGCTGCTGTAAATGTGGGGGCGCAGCAGAGCTTTGTCGCTGGCGCTGCCGGTCATGATGATTTTGATTGCACCCTGCTCCGGGTCATCGCTGTGCCAGTCGGGCCGCAGCTTGACGATGGCGTTGTACAGGTGCACGCAGATGTCGCGACTCATGGTCACCACCATGGCCTTGCCACCCTGAGCCTTGTTGCGCTCTTCGAAGTGGGTCACCAGGTCGGCGGCCACGCTGTCCACCCTGGGTTGGGCACCTACCACTTTCTCCAAGGCTGCCCAGCGGCTTTTGAGTTGGCTTTGAACGCTGTCTTCCTCGTCTTCGGCCAGCTCGTCCACTTCCTCGTCAATCAGAGGCAGCTCGTCGTCTTTCAGGCGCAGCTTGGCCAGGCGGCTTTCGTAGTAGATGGCGACCGTGGCTCCGTCTTCTTTGGCCTGCTGCATGTCATAGACATGGATGTAGTCGCCAAACACGGCACGGGTGTCGCGGTCGGTGCTGCTGACAGGCGTGCCGGTGAAGGCCACAAAGGTGGCGTTGGGCAAGGCATCGCGCAGGTGCTGGGCATAGCCCACTTGGTAGGTGGCTTTGTACTCAGGCGGAGTAAAGGCCGCCGTGTCGGCCTGAACAGCGTGCTCGCCATCGCCGGTGGTCAGTGCGCCCTGGCTGCCAGAGGTGACTTTGCGGGTCTTGAGCTTGGCTTCAAAGCCGTATTGGGTGCGGTGTGCTTCGTCGGCAATGACGACGATGTTGTGCCGGTCTGATAGCACCGGGAACATGTCTTCATCTTCACCCGGCATGAAC
>CAIYQZ010000051.1 GCA_903928495.1 uncultured bacterium | reverse complement strand
CTGACCTCGGACCACGACGCCAACGACAAGCCCTTCGTCACCGGCGAGCGTACGCCTGAAGGTTTCTACCGCGTCAAGAATGGCCTCGAGCAGTCGATCAGCCGTGGCGTCGCCTACGCCCCCTATGCTGACCTGGTGTGGTGCGAAACCGGCGTGCCAGACATCGGCTTCGCCCGCGAATTTGCACAGGCTGTGCACGCTGCATGCCCCGGCAAGCTGCTGTCCTACAACTGCTCGCCTTCCTTCAACTGGAAGAAAAACCTCAACGACAGCCAGATCGCTTCCTTCCAGGAAGACCTGTCCGCACTGGGCTACAAGTACCAGTTCATCACACTGGCAGGTATCCACATCAACTGGTTCAACACCTTCCAGTTTGCCCACGCATACGCCAACGGCGAAGGCATGAAGCATTACACCAACATGGTGCAAGAGCCTGAGTTCGCCGCACGTGACAAGGGTTACACCTTCGTGTCGCACCAGCAAGAAGTGGGCGCAGGCTACTTCGACGACGTGACCACAGTGATCCAGGGCGGTTCTTCCAGCGTGAAGGCCCTCACCGGTTCCACCGAAGAAGAGCAGTTCCACTGATCTTCATGCGCCGGAGACGGCGCTTGGAGTCACTCCAGAAGGCCACCCTCATCGGTGGCCTTTTTCATGGGAGTATTTGAAACAAATAGGGCTCTGACGCTTGTTGCTATTAATGTGAGTGCTATTGAATTTAGTTGTTTTTTATTTGTAGCAAACTTGTGAATATAGACAAGCGCTGGCTGCACTTTTATAGTGAAAATCAAGCGGCGTTTGCGGGCAAGGTCAGGGTGTGTTGGGTTGAGCCTGTAAAATCAGCGCATTGATTCACCCGGACAAGAGCGAGAAAGGCACCCTGGTTATGACACCGCGAACGACAACGGAGACCCCTTTCGGCCTGTGAGGCCGGTTGTTCGCGCGACCACGGTTTGATCTGACTCTCTCAACCCAGCAGCGCGGACACGTTCCGCGCTTTTTTGTTTCTGGCAGGCGCGGGCTGGATTTCACCCTTCAAGCAAAGCATTCCTTCCCATGATTCACATCACGCTCCCCGACGGCTCCCAACGCGAGTTTCCAGGCCCCGTCACCGTGGCCGAAGTAGCCGCTTCCATCGGTTCCGGTCTGGCGAAAGCTGCACTGGGCGGCAAGATCGCAGGCAAAGTGGTGGACACCAGCCACCTGATCACGGCAGACAGCCCGCTGTCCATCGTCACAGCCAAAGATGCCGACGGCTTGGACTTGATTCGCCACTCCACCGCCCACTTGTTGGCCTATGCGGTCAAAGAGTTGTTTCCAGACGCCCAGGTCACCATCGGTCCGGTGATCGAACACGGTTTTTTCTACGACTTTTCCTACAAGCGCCCCTTCACGCCAGATGACTTGGTGGCCATCGAGAAAAAGATGATTGAGCTGTCCAACAAGGACGAAGCCGTGGTCCGCCGGGTGCTGCCCCGTGACGAGGCCGTGGCCTATTTCAAAGGCATGGGCGAACACTACAAGGCCGAGATCATTGCCAGCATTCCGAGCAATGAAGACGTGAGCCTGTACCGAGAGGGTGCTTTTGAAGACCTGTGTCGCGGCCCCCACGTGCCCAGCACCGGCAAGCTCAAGCACTTCAAGCTGATGAAAGTGGCCGGGGCCTACTGGCGTGGCGACCACCGCAACGAAATGCTGCAACGCGTCTACGGCACGGCCTGGGCCACCAAAGACGAGTTGCAACAGCATCTGACCATGCTGGAAGAGGCCGAAAAACGCGATCACCGCAAGTTGGGCCGCGAGTTGGATCTGTTCCACATCGACGAGCATTCGCCCGGCACCGTGTTCTGGCACCCCAAGGGTTGGACCTTGTGGCAAGAGGTGGAACAGTACATGCGCCGCGTGTACCGCGACAACGGCTACCAGGAGGTCAAAGGGCCGCAAATCCTGGATCAAAGCCTGTGGGAGAAGACAGGGCACTGGGACAAGTACCGCGAAAACATGTTCGTGACCGAGTCTGAAAAGCGCGACTACGCCCTGAAGCCCATGAATTGCCCGGGCCACATCATCATCTTCAAGCAGGGCATCAAGAGTTACCGTGACTTGCCTTTGCGCTTCGGTGAGTTTGGCCAATGCCACCGCAATGAGCCCTCCGGCGGCCTGCACGGCATCATGCGGGTTCGTGCTTTCACGCAGGATGACGGGCACATCTTTTGTACCGAAGACCAGATTCAAGCCGAGGTAGTGGCTTTCACCACGCTGCTGCAAAAGGTCTATCGCGACTTTGGCTTCACCGACATCATTTACAAGCTGTCAACGCGACCCGACAAGCGCATCGGAACAGAGGAAAGCTGGGATCGTGCGGAGAACGCGCTGGCCGAGGGGTTGCGGGCATCTAACTGCGATTTCGAGTACTTGCCGGGCGAGGGGGCCTTTTACGGCCCCAAGATCGAATACACCCTGAAAGACGCACTGGGTCGTCCATGGCAGTGCGGCACCATCCAGGTCGATCCCAACCTGCCAGAGCGACTGGATGCTGAATTTGTGGGCGACGACGGTGTGCGTCACAGACCCATCATGCTGCACCGTGCCATCGTGGGAAGTTTGGAGCGTTTCATCGGCATCTTGATCGAGCAACATGCGGGTGCGCTGCCGGTCTGGCTGGCACCCGTGCAGGTGGATGTGCTCAACATCACTGATTCTCAAGCCGATTACGTGCAGGATGTGGCTAATTTGCTGCGGAATCAAGGGCTTAGGGTGGCGATAGACCTTCGCAACGAGAAAATCACGTATAAAATACGGGAGCATTCAATGCAAAAAACGCCGTACATCCTTGTTGCTGGCGACAAGGAGAAATCAGCTGGAACGGTTTCTGTTCGAGCACGCGGCAACAAAGACCTGGGTGTCATGCCCATTGCGGACTTCCTCAAGCTGATCCAACTTGATGTCCAGACGAAAGTCTGACAAGTTGGTGTTTGTGTGTCCAGTTCACCAGTAAGCATCAAGAAGAGTACTTACCATCGCTACCAATTTTCGAGACCGTCGCCAGCGCGAGGAACGTCAGCATCGACTGAACCGCGAGATCATGGCGCCAGAAGTGCGCCTTTCTGGCCCTGAAAATGAGCCTTTGGGCATTGTCAACATCAACGAAGCACTGCGGATGGCAGGCGAGTTGGATGTTGACTTGGTTGAGATCGCCGCTACCGCCAATCCTCCTGTGTGCAGGTTGATGGATTACGGCAAGTTCAAGTACCAAGAGCAAAAGAAAGCTGCAGAAGCCAAAGCCAAGCAGACGGTCATCGAAATCAAGGAAGTGAAATTCCGGCCTGGAACGGACGATGGTGATTACCACATCAAGATGCGGAACATCAGGCGGTTCCTGGGGGACGGCGACAAGTGCAAGATCACGCTCCGTTTTCGTGGGCGTGAAATCACACATCAGGAAATCGGTTTGGCTCTGTTGCAGCGTATTCGCGATGAGTTGGCCGATCTGATCGTGGTGGAACAGTTTCCCAAGTTGGAAGGGCGTCAGATGATCATGATGATCGCGCCAGGGCGGAAAAAGCCGGGCGCTGTCATGAAGACAGCTGATGGTGTGGTGACACCCGTTTAAGTCGGGTGCACAAAGATTTCGCAACAAGTTGGTTGCTTGTTGCGGGAGTGCCGGCAGCGTATGTTGCCGGCATTGCAGACTCAGGTCTGCACAAAAAGTGGCTCGGGGCCAACAAGTCTGCGTCAGGTTCGCAGCGCCTCACGAGCACAAAGCAATAGGAGCATTCAATGCCCAAAATGAAAACCAAGAGCGGTGCGAAAAAACGCTTCCGCGTTCGTCCGGGTGGTTCTGTGAAGCGTGGTCAAGCTTTCAAGCGCCACATTCTCACGAAGAAGACCACCAAAAACAAACGCCATTTGCGCGGTGCTGTTGCTGTTCATGAGACCAATATGGGTCACATGGCGCAAATGTTGCCCGGCATGGGTATTTGATCAACGACGAACAAGGAGTAACACATGCCTCGCGTCAAACGTGGTGTAACGGCTCGCGCCCGCCACAAAAAAGTTCTTGCCCTTGCCAAAGGTTTCCGCGGTCGCCGTGGCAATGTCTTCCGTATCGCCAAACAGGCGGTGATGAAGGCAGGCCAATATGCCTACCGTGACCGCCGTAACCGCAAGCGCGTCTTCCGCCAGTTGTGGATTGCCCGTATCAACGCGGGTGCACGGGAACTGGGCTTGACATACAGCCAGTTTGCCAACGGTCTGAAAAAGGCCGCCATCGAGATCGACCGCAAAGTTCTGGCCGATCTGGCCGTGCATGACAAGGCTGCATTTGCAAGCATTGTTGCGCAGGTCAAGACCAAGTTGGCTGCCTGATTGCGGCAAGGAACCTGTGGCTGCTCCAGCCACAGGTCATGCACCTGAAACAAGGGCTGGGGTCTTAACGGGCGCTGGCCCTTTTTCATTGATTGAAATGTTATGAACGAGCTGGACGCACTGGTAGTTACTGCTCAAGACGAATTCACGCGGGCTCAGACACCTGCCGATCTTGAGAATGCCAAGGCCCTGTTTTTGGGCAAAACCGGAAAAGTTACCGAGTGGATGAAGGGTCTCGCTTCCCTTCCCGTCGAGGAAAAAAAGACTCGGGGGGCTGCGATCAATCAAGCCAAACAAATGGTCGAGGCCGCACTTGCTGCCCGTCGGCAGGCCTTGGCCGACGCTGAGCTGGAGGCGCAGTTGAAGTCCGAAGCCTTGGACGTTACGTTGCCAGGGCGCCGTGTTCCGGCGGGTGGGCTTCACCCTGTCAGCCTGACCCTCGAGCGTATCGAGAGCATCTTCGGCTCGATGGGGTTCGAAGTGGCGCAAGGCCCAGAAATCGAAACCGATTGGTTTAATTTCACGGCGTTGAATACCCCTGAAGACCATCCGGCCCGTTCCATGCATGACACTTTTTATGTCAAGGGCGGTACGGATGCTGCTCCGTTGCTGTTGCGCACGCACACCAGCCCTATGCAAATTCGACATGCTGTCCAGCACGTCAAGCGGCACCGCGCCAGCTTGGACGCGGGGCGCGGTATGCCGGAAATACGGGTCATCGCTCCAGGCAGGACCTACCGTGTGGACAGCGACGCGACTCACTCACCGATGTTCCACCAATGCGAAGGCTTGTGGATCGGTGAGGCAGTGAGTTTCAAAGACCTGAAAGTGGTGTTCACCGATTTCTGCCGCACTTTTTTTGAAAGTGAAGACCTCGTTTTGCGATTCCGCCCGAGTTTCTTTCCCTTCACTGAGCCCAGTGCCGAGGTGGACATCCAGTTCCAAAGCGGTCCGTTGTCTGGTCGATGGCTGGAGGTGGCCGGATCCGGGCAGGTGCATCCCAACGTCGTGCGTAACATGGGACTCGATCCCGAGAAGTACATTGGATTTGCCTTTGGGATGGGGCCGGATCGACTGACGATGCTCAGGTACGGGGTGAATGACCTGAGGTTGTTCTTTGACGGCGATCTCCGCTTTTTGAGCCAATTTCAATAACAAGGGCGAGTACACACCATGCAGTTTCCTGAGTCTTGGTTGCGTGAATTCTGCAACCCGCCTTTGAACACCCAACAACTGGCTGACATGCTCACCATGGCCGGTTTGGAAGTCGAGGCAATAGAGCCATTTGCGCCCGCTTTTACGGGCGTGGTCGTCGCGGAAGTGCTCGATGCAGTCCAGCACCCCAATGCCGATCGACTTCGTGTTTGTACGGTCAACATCGGTCAGTCAGCACCCCTCACCATTGTGTGTGGGGCTCCCAATGCCCGTCCCGGAATACGGGTGCCTTGTGCCATGGTGGGGGCAGTATTGCCCCCGGGAGACGACGGCAAACCTTTTCACATCAAGCTGGGAAAGCTCAGGGGCGTGGAGAGCCAGGGGATGCTGTGCTCGTCCACTGAGTTGGGGGTTGAGGGCGCATCAACGGGACTGATGGAGCTACCGGCCGATGCGCCGGTTGGTGCTAATCTCCGGGAGTATTTGTCGCTCGACGATACTTTGTTCACCCTGAAGCTGACGCCAAACTTGGCGCACTGTCTGAGTGTTTATGGCGTTGCCAGAGAGTTGTCTGCATTGACCGGAGCCGCGTTGAAGGTCCCTTCCTTCCCTGTGGTGACACCCGCTCATGGTGACACTCTTCCCGTCAGTGTATCGGCACCTGATTTGTGCGGACGTTTCTCGGGACGGATCATCCGGAATGTCAATCCTGAGGCGAAAACGCCAGACTGGATGATCAGCCGTTTGCAGCGTTGCGGTCAACGCAGTGTGGGTGCTTTGGTTGATATCTCCAACTATGTCATGTTTGAGTTGGGACGTCCGACCCACATTTTTGATCTCGACACCATTCACGGCTCTTTGGATGTGCGCTGGGCTCGGGCGGGCGAGCAACTCAAATTGCTCAACGGCAATACGGTTCAACTGGACGGTTCTGTGGGGGTCATCGCCGACGAAAAAAGCGTTGAATCACTTGCAGGGATCATGGGGGGCGATGCAACGGCGGTATCTGACTCGACCCGCAACATTTATGTGGAGGCCGCATTCTGGTGGCCTCAGTCGGTCGCAGGTCGCTCGCGTAAGTACAACTTTTCCACTGATGCAGGCCACCGTTTCGAGCGGGGTGTTGATCCTGGGTCCACCGTTGAGCACATTGAGCACATCACTCGTCTGATTCAACTTGTGTGCGGTGGTGATGCGGGTCCTGTCACCGATGCGCAACCGAACATGCCTTCGCCCATGCCTGTCGAGATGCGTGTGGGCCGGGCCGTCAAGGTGCTGGGCATGCCTTTGACCGAGCCCCAATGCATCGAGGCGCTGCGCGGACTCGGGCTGGAAGTAGAAGCGGCCACTCCGGGTGTCTTGAGGGTAACGCCACCGTCCTATCGTTTTGATATTCAAATCGAAGAGGACCTGATCGAGGAAGTGGCCCGTGTCGTTGGGTATGACAACCTGCCGCAGACGCCTCCCCAGGCACCGATCACTGCAAAGGTTGCCCCCGAGTCAATCAGGAACCCATACCGAATCAGCCGCTTGATGGCTGCCATGGGTTATCAGGAAACCATCAACTTCAGTTTTGTGGACCGCGCCTGGGAAGAGGGCGTTGCAGGTAACGCTGATCCGATCGAGTTGGTCAACCCCATTGCGAGTCAAATGAGCGTGATGCGCTCCACGCTGTTGGGATCTTTGCTCAACGTGGCCAAGTTCAACCTCGACAGGCGTGCAGATCGTGTGTGCATCTTCGAGGTAGGGCGTGTTTTTCACCATGACGCCTCCGTGCAGGATTCAGACACCACGGTGAAGGGCTTCCATCAACCCATGCGACTGGGCGGCCTGGCGGTTGGGCCGGTACACGGTTTGACGTGGGAAGGCGGTAAAACGACCTTTGATTTCTACGATGTCAAGGGGCATGTTGAGCAGTTGCTTTCACCGGCTAGAGTGGAGTTTTCCGTGGGCATCCATCCTGCTTTCCACCCTGGGCGCAGTGCTGTGGTCATGTTGGACGGCCAGGAAGTCGGTCACCTCGGAGAGTTGCATCCCAAATGGTGTCAGTCGTGGGGTTTTACTACCGCTCCGGTCATGTTTGAACTCGATCTCGCCTGTCTGATCAATCGACAAGTACCAGCCTTTGAGACGTTCAGCAAAATTCAGTCCGTTGAACGCGACATTTCGGTTTGGGTGAACGAGGCTGTCACACATGCCGAGTTGATGGCCTGCATCCACGCGACACCCATACAACCTGTCTTGCGCGATGCACACCTGTTTGATGTGTACCGACCAAGCGTCCGCCCGGCAGATGCCCTCCCAGAGAAAAGCCTCGCGATCCGCCTCGTTCTGAAAAGAGACGATGCGGTGCTGACCGAACAGGAAATCGACGCAGCGGTCGCAGCCGTCGTGGACCGATTGGGACAGGTACTGAGTGCGCGGTTGCGTGCTTGACCGGTGAGGATCACATGGAATTTTCCATCGAAAGCCTGGAGACCCCGGCACTGACCAAGGCCCATTTGGCAGACCTGCTCTTCGAGCAAATTGGCCTGAACAAGCGCGAGTCCAAAGACATGATCGAGGCCTTTTTCGATCTCATGGCGAATAGCTTGGTGGATGGAGACGATGTCAAGATTTCGGGCTTCGGCAATTTTCACATCCGCACGAAAGCCTCCCGTCCCGGTCGCAACCCCAGGACCGGTGAGCCTGTGGCCATTGATGCCCGGCGTGTGGTGACCTTCCACGCAAGCCCAAAGCTCAAAGAGCAGGTTCAGGCGCAAGCCCTTTGACGAGATGGCCAAATCACTGGGTGTGCGCTTGTGATGGGCCTGCCCCTACGGCGCGGGTGTTTACTTGCTGCCCTCTCCTGACGTAAAGTCAAGGGTTCGGCGCACACAAACTCCATGGAAACCACACTCCCGGCCATCCCTGCAAAACGATACTTCACCATCGGTGAAGTAGGGGAGCTGTGTGGCGTCAAGCCGCATGTGTTGCGCTACTGGGAGCAGGAATTCAGTCAGTTGCGGCCCATGAAGCGACGAGGCAACCGTCGTTACTACCAGCACCATGAGGTGTTGATGATTCGTCGGATCCGCGAGTTGTTGTATGACCAGGGCTTCACCATCAGTGGAGCGCGCAACCGTCTTCAGGAACTGGGCCAACTGGACAAACCCCTTGCCTCTTCCGCGCTTTCGGATGATGACCAGTCGGCAGCGCCAGCGATTTGGGTTGGTGATTCCGGCGGTGATGAGGCATTGAATTCTTCCCGTCTCCTCAGCGTTCGGCAGGAGCTGCTTGAGATACGCAATCTTTTGGCGGCTCCTTTGGAGGCGGAGTGAATCAAGGCTATAATGCGAGGCTTGTCGGCGTGTAGCGCAGCCTGGTAGCGCACTTGCATGGGGTGCAAGGGGTCGCGAGTTCGAATCCCGCCACGCCGACCATTATTACAAAGCCCGTCCACCAAAAGTGGGCGGGCTTTTGCATTTGGGGCTCAGTTCGCCTCAGGCAATATCAATTGCATGGGTGCCAAAGTGGCCGCGTTTTCTGTCGCTGAAATAGGTTTCAAGCGTTGCCTTGACGGTTTTAAAGGCGATGTCTTCCCACGGAACCTCATGCTCTTCGAACAGTTTTGCCTCCATGGTTTCGTGTCCCGGCCGGAAGGTGTCACTCAGTAGCCGTGCACGGTAGTACAGGTGAACCTGGCTGACGCGTGCCACGTTCATCACGGTGAACAGACCCAGCATCTCGATCACGGCACCGGCTTCTTCATCGGTCTCTCTGGCAGCACCTTCTGCGGTGGTTTCACCGAGTTCCATGAACCCGGCCGGCAATGTCCAGAATCCTTTCCTTGGCTCAATGTTGCGCTTGCACAGCAGTACCTTTTCCCCACTGTCACCCCAGAACGGCAGCGTTCCCACGACATTCAGCGGGTTCTCGTAGTGGATGGTGTGGCACGCTGGACAGACCGCACGGACGCGGGTGTCACCATCGTCCGGCATGCGGTAGACAACAGCAGTGCCGCAAGAACGGCAGTGACGAATGGGCGGTGGCCGGTGTGTGTGTTCAGGGTGGGTCGTCATCATGCTGCCGCCGTTTCAGACGATTCGCACGCGCAAGTCTTGCAAGCCATCCACATGCCCGTGAAGCACGTCGCCCGCGACAACCGCTCCAACCCCTTCAGGTGTGCCAGTGAAGATCAGGTCGCCTGCTTGCAGAGTCCACGCGGCTGACAGGTGCTCAATCGTTTCCGCCACGCTCCAGATCAGGCGGCTGACATGGCTCGATTGCCGTGTGTGGCCGTTCACCTCCAGGTTGATGGCGGCAGCACCAATGTCCGCGACCTGGTCTGCCAGCGTGATAGGCCCGGTGGGGGCCGACGCGTCGAATGCCTTCCCAATACACCAGGGACGTCCCTGTTTTTTCATGTCGTTTTGAAGGTCTCGGCGCGTCATGTCCAAGCCGACGGCGTAGCCATACACATGCGCAAGTGCATCGGCGGCCTTGATGCCTGAGCCGCCTCGGCCGATTGCAACCACCAGTTCGATTTCATGGTGGAGGTTCTGTGTCAGGGGTGGGTAGGGACTCTCACCCTCCACCCCAGACTCGATGGGCACCACGGCATCTGCCGGTTTCATGAAGAAAAACGGAGGCTCGCGTCCGGTGAACCCCATTTCTTTGGCATGTTCCTCGTAATTGCGACCCACGCAATACACGCGGTGAACCGGAAAACGGGCATCCAAGCCCATCACGGGCAATGAAACAACGGGGGCGGGGGGCAGTACGAATGACATTTGGTGGGGCATGGCGTTTCTGGCGCAAACGGGAACACAAAACAATGGCTGTTGCACGGTGCTTTGGCCTGGGTCAAAACGAGTGTGCCATGTTCGAAGCGGCTTGTGTGTTCGGGCATGACAGGCGGGTTTATGCTGCATGCCCATGAAGCTCTACAACTACTTTCGCTCTTCAGCGTCCTACCGGGTGCGCATCGCATTGGCCCTCAAAAGCCTGACGTATGAACACATTGCGGTGAATCTGTTGCGCGCAGAGCACCTGGAACCCGGATACGCAGGCTCGACCGCCGATGCCTTGGTCCCAATGCTGCTGCTGGACGACGGGCAGGCGTTGACGCAATCCATGGCAATCATCGAATACCTGGACGAAGTTCACCCTGAGCCACCCCTGCTGCCCCCCGACGCCCTGGGGCGTGCGCGGGTAAGGGCGCTCGCACAGTCGGTGGCCTGCGAAATCCACCCGCTCAACAACCTTCGGGTGCTGAAGTACCTGGTGAACGACATGGGTGTCAGCGAGCCGGACAAGTCCCGGTGGTACGCCCACTGGGTGCGGCAAGGCTTGGAGGCTTTTGAGCGCCAGCTCCAGGCCCGGTCAGGTGATGTGTATTGCCATGGCAGCGCACCCACGATGGCTGACTGCTTGCTCGTGCCCCAAATCTTCAATGCACAGCGTTTCAGTGTGTCGCTGGACGGACTGGAGCGTGTTCAGTCCGTGTTCGATGCATGCATGCGCCTTGATGCCTTCAGCCGCACACAGCCCTCGGCCTGCCCCGATGCCCAAAGCTGACCGCGACCCGGCTGCGCGTTTGGAGTCGCCCTGCTGGCTGCCAGAATGGCCCGCACCTTCCGGTGTGCGGGCGGCCATGACCACCCGCCAGGGGGGCTGTTCCCAGGCGCCATTTGACAGCTTCAACCTCGGCAACCACGTGAGGGATGATCCGGCCAGCGTGCACCGCAACCGGCAGTGGCTGGCCACGCAACTGGCAACGCAGCCTGTGTTCCTCAACCAGGTTCATGGGGCGCACTGCGAGACCCTCAGCCCAGACACACCGCAGGGCACGGTGGCCGATGCCTGTGTGACGCAGCACAAGCGTTTGGCGTGCACCGTGATGGTCGCTGATTGCTTGCCGGTGCTGCTGTGCGACAGCACCGGACGCACCGTCGGCGTGGCGCATGCCGGCTGGCGTGGTCTTGCCGGCACTGGTGATGCAGGACCGCACGGGGTGCTGCCTGAGTTTTTAAGGCATTTCAGGGCTATGTCGCTTGCTGGTAATGAACAGTTTGCTACAGGTGTTGACCTTTATGCGTGGCTCGGTCCGTGTATCGGCCCCACCGCGTTCGAGGTTGGGGCGGACGTGCGAGCGGCGTTTCTGGATGACAGCCCGCACTTTGCTGCAGCTGCGGGCTGCTTTGAAACGCTTTCAGGGCATACCGACCGTTATCGATGCGACCTCGCTGCGCTGGCACGCCTGCAATTGCATGAACTGGGGGTGAGCCAGATCTGGGGAAACGACGGCAGCCCGCGGTGGTGCACCGTCTCACAGCCCTCAGTCTGGTTTTCGCACCGGCGTGATGCCGGGCGTCTGGGCAGCACTGGCCGAATGGCCGCCTGCATCTGGCTCGATTGACGCCGGTGATTGGGCCATGGCCGCAGCCCCTGCCGCACGCGCGGCGGCATCTTCTTGCGCCTCGCGAGCGAGGCGGGATTTCCGGCGCAACGGGGTGCCCAGCACGTACATCACAAGCGCTACCGGTAGCAATCCGTACAGAAAAAAAGTTACGATGGCGCCCAGCACGGTGCCGTCAGGATGCATGGCTTCAGCCACAGACATCATCATGCCGACATACAGCCAGCCTATTGCCACAAGGTACATGCCAAGTGTTCTTTCAATGGAGAGAGGTGCTAGTACAGTGGGGTGTCAGTATGCTGGAAGGTCGCCGATCCACACTCTGTGGGGTTTGAGACCCGCTTTTGCCTTGCCCTGTGGGGCCACCGTCTGAGGAGACTTTCGTGAATTTTGACCCCAAGTGGATGGAAGCTGCCCAGCAGTTCCAGAAAAACATGCTCGATGGCTGGACTCAGGCAATGGCTGGAGCATCCCAGGCCGGTGCTGCAGGAAACGCCAATCCTTTTGCGGCCTTCGGTGCATTTGGTATGCCGAGTGGTCAGATGCCGGGTGTGCCCGGTGCCGCCAACTTTGGCCAACTCACCGATTTGTTGTCCGCTCCAGGCCAGGCTGCCCCCAAAATCGAACCGGCCAAAGCGCTGGAAATCCAGACCCAATATCTCCGGGATGTGGCCACCTTGTGGAACCAGGGCATGGAGGCCAAACCCACGGGTGACCGCCGGTTTGCCAATGACGCCTGGACCGGCAACCCTGTGTCGGCCTTCTCGGCCGCGCTGTACCTGGTGAACGCACGCACGCTCATGGCCCTGGCCGATGCCGTTGAGGGCGACGCCAAAACACGTGCCCGCGTGCGCTTTGCCGTGCAGCAGTGGATTGACGCCAGCTCGCCCAGCAATTTCCTGGCGTTCAATGCCGAGGCACAGAAAAAAGCCATTGAGACGAAGGGCGAAAGCATTGCCAAAGGCGTGCAGAACCTGTTGCATGACATGAAGCAGGGCCACGTGTCCATGACGGACGAGAGCGTGTTCGAGGTGGGTAAAAACGTTGCCACCACCGAAGGCGCGGTGGTGTTTGAGAACGACCTGTTCCAACTTATCGAGTACAAGCCGCTCACTGCCAAGGTGTACGAGCGCCCGTTCCTGCTGGTGCCCCCTTGCATCAACAAGTTCTACATCCTTGACCTGCAGCCCGACAACTCATTGATTCGCTACGCCGTGGCGCAAGGCCACCGCACGTTTGTGGTCAGCTGGCGCAACCCCAATGACGAGTTGGCCCAGAAAACCTGGGACGACTACATCGAGCACGCCATCATCAAGGCCATCAGCGTCACACAGGACATCACCGGTGCCGACACGCTCAACACCCTGGGTTTCTGCGTGGGCGGCACCATGCTGGCCAGCGGCTTGGCTGTGTTGGCTGCTCGGGGCGAAAAACCCGCGCACAGCGCCACCTTCCTGACCACATTGCTCGATTTCACCGACACCGGCATCCTTGATGTGTTCATCGACGAGGCCTTCGTCAAATTCCGTGAAATGCAGTTTGCCAACGGCGGCCTCATGCCCGGACGCGACCTGGCCACCACCTTCAGCTTCCTGCGCCCCAATGACCTGGTGTGGAACTACGTGGTGGGCAACTACCTGAAGGGCGAAACACCGCCGCCGTTTGACCTGCTGTACTGGAACAGCGACAGCACCAACCTGCCCGGCCATTACTACGCCTGGTACCTGCGCAACACCTATCTGGAAAACCGCCTGTGCAAACCCGGCGCAGCCACGGTGTGTGGGCAGAAAATCGACTTGAGCCAGCTGGACATGCCTGTGTACATCTACGGCTCGCGCGAAGACCACATCGTGCCTCCGGGCGGCGCATATGCCAGCACACAGCACCTCAGCGGCCCCAAGCGTTTTGTCATGGGTGCCTCCGGCCACATTGCCGGTGTGATCAACCCCGCGGCCAAGAACAAGCGCAGCCACTGGATCGGCCCTGCCAACAAGTTCCCGGCCGACGTGAACGACTGGATCGCCAGCGCAAAAGAGCACCCCGGCAGCTGGTGGACCGATTGGTCTGACTGGTTGAAGGCGCAGGCGGGCAAGCAGGTGGCCGCTCCCAAAACCTACGGCAGTCGCAAGTACAAAGCGCTGGAAGCGGCGCCCGGAAGTTATGTCAAGGCCAAGGCCTGACAATCCAACCCATCATTTTTTGCACAGGAGACACATCCATGGAAGACATCGTCATTGTTTCAGCCACCCGCACAGCTGTGGGCAAGTTCGGTGGTTCGCTGGCCAAAACGGCCGCCACCGATCTGGGCAGCATCGTCATCAAGGGCCTGCTTGAGCGCAGCGGCTTGCCCGCCGACGCGGTGGGCGAAGTCATCATGGGCCAGGTGCTGGCCGCTGGCGCAGGGCAAAACCCCGCGCGTCAGGCTGTGATGAAGGCCGGTCTGGCCAAAGAAACACCTGCTCTCACCATCAACGCCGTGTGCGGTTCCGGCCTCAAGGCCGTGATGCTGGCTGCCCAGTCGGTGGCGTGGGGCGACAGCGAAATCGTGATTGCCGGTGGTCAGGAAAACATGAGCGCCAGCCCCCACGTGCTGCTGGGCAGCCGCGACGGCCAGCGCATGGGCGACTGGAAAATGATCGACACCATGATCACCGACGGCCTGTGGGACGTTTACAACCAATACCACATGGGCATCACCGCCGAGAACGTGGCCAAGGCCAACGGCATCACTCGCGACATGCAAGACGCCCTGGCTCTGGCCAGCCAGCAAAAAGCCGCAGCTGCGCAAGACGCCGGCAAATTCAAGGCTGAGATCACCGATGTGGTCATTCCCCAGAGCAAAGGTGATCCGCTGGTGTTCAACACCGACGAGTTCATCAACAAGAAAACCAACGCCGAAGCACTGGCTGGCCTGCGCCCCGCGTTCGACAAAGCCGGTTCGGTGACGGCAGGCAATGCCTCCGGCATCAACGACGGTGCAGCCGCCGTGATGGTGATGACCGCCAAGAAAGCCGCCGCCCTGGGCCTCACGCCTTTGGCCCGCATTGCCAGCTTCGGCACCACAGGCCTCGACCCCGCCATCATGGGCATGGGCCCTGTGTCCGCATCGCAACGTGCTTTGGCCCGCGCCGGCTGGAAAGCGTCTGACGTGGACGTGTTCGAACTGAACGAAGCCTTTGCCGCCCAAGCCTGTGCCGTGAACCTGGCGCTCGACATCGATCCTGCCAAGGTGAACGTGAACGGTGGCGCCATCGCCATCGGTCACCCAATCGGCGCGTCCGGTTGCCGCATTCTGGTGACGCTGTTGCATGAAATGCAGCGCAGCAATGCCAAGAAGGGCCTGGCGGCCCTGTGCATCGGCGGCGGCATGGGTGTGGCTCTGGCGCTGGAGCGCTGATCACCAGCAATGCTTATCAATCCGGCGTTGGGTTGCCAATCAAAATGGCATCTAGCGCTTGATGAATAACAGTTTCAAGCTATACATATTTAAACCGCTCGGGTGATCAGAAGTTGCCCGGACACAACCCTGGAAAGAGACAAACATGAGCCAAAAAGTAGCATACGTCACCGGCGGCATGGGTGGCATCGGTACCGCGATTTGCCAGCGCCTGCACAAAGAAGGTTTCAAAGTCATTGCCGGTTGCGGCCCCACCCGCGATGCACAGAAGTGGATCGACGAGCAAGCCGCTCTGGGCTACACCTTCTACGCCTCCATGGGCAACGTGGGCGACTGGGAGTCCACCGTCGCCGCGTTTGAAAAAGCCAAGGCCGAGCACGGCGTGATCGACGTGCTGGTGAACAACGCCGGTATCACCAAAGACCGCATGTTCCTGAAGATGAGCAAGGAAGACTGGGATGCCGTGATCAGCACCAACCTGACCTCCATGTTCAACGTCACCAAGCAAGTGGTGGCCGACATGGTTGAAAAAGGCTGGGGCCGCATCATCAACATTTCGTCGGTGAACGGCGCCAAGGGCCAAGCTGGCCAAACCAACTACTCGGCTGCCAAAGCCGGTATGCACGGCTTCTCCATGGCCCTGGCCCAGGAAATGGCCACCAAGGGCGTGACTGTCAACACCGTCAGCCCCGGCTACGTCGGCACTGACATGGTCAACGCCATCCGCCCTGACGTGCTGGAAAAAATCGTGGCCACCGTGCCCGTCAAGCGCCTGGGCAAGCCCAGCGAAATCGCTTCCATCATCGCTTGGTTGGCATCCGATGAAGGTGGTTACACCACCGGTGCCGAGTTCGCCGTCAACGGCGGCCTGCACATGAGCTGATGCACGTTGGCCGTGGCTGCCAGCCATGGTCCACAAGCCCTGAAACCCACCCCGGCCTGGCGGCCTGGGTGGGTTTTTTCTTGGCCTGACTCCTGGCGTTGGATCTTGTTTGTGCCACATCAAGACGCGTACACCTGACCGCGCGTACAACTTGCAGATGGGTCCCCAGCCGTGTGTCACGGTGTGATGTGGGCACCTGATCGGAGGATGTATGAATTTCAAGCAGAAGCTGTTGATGTGCGTGGGAGCGCCCATGTTGCTTTTCATGGTTGCGCTGGCGGTGAACATGTGGGGGCTTGTGAACACCAAGCAGCAGTTTGGCCGGTACATCGACACTGAGCAACAGGTTTTGCTGAACCTGCACAGCATGTATGCCAACGGCTTGCAGATGGGTCAAGCCCTTCGCAACATCATCCTGGACCCCAGCAATCCCACCGCGTACAAGAACCTGGACGCAGCCCGAAAAGCCTATGACGATGCCCATGCCACCGCGCTGGCCGCTGCTCAAGGCACCCCTCTGAGCGCGATGTTGGCCACGCTGGCGCCGCTGCGTCAGGCACAGGCGGTTCTGCAGGAAAAGGTGCAGGGCATGGCCAAAGCGGGTGACGCCCAGGTCGTCAAGGTTCTCAACGCGGAGGAAACGCCCGCCTGGAGGCTGCTGCGCCAGGAGCTGCTCAAGCACATTGAGACCACTTCCAAACTGTCAGGCGCGGCCCAGGCCGAAGCGGATCACAGGGCTGAACGCCTGGCCTGGGTGTCGGCGGCGTTGGGTCTGGTGGCGGTGGGGGTCACCGTGGGCTTCACATGGGTGTTGCTGAAAACTTTGCGGGTTGAATTGGGTTGCGACCCATCACTGGCCAGGCATGCCCTCAGCGGTATTGCACGGGGCGATTTGTCCACGCCTTTGCCTGCATTGGCGCCCGATCAGCAGCACAGCCTGATGGCCGAACTTGAAAACATGCAGGTCAAACTTCGCACGCTGGTCACAGAAGTGCATCACGCCAGCGACCAGATCGACCTGGCCAGCCAGGAGGTTGCAGCGGGTGACCGCGACCTGTCCAGCCGCACCGAAAGCACAGCGGCCAGTCTCGAGCAGACGGCGGCCAGCATGGAAGCTTTGACCGCCACAGTCCAGCACAGCGCGGACGCCGCCCGGGCGGCGGCCGATCTGGCGTCCCAGGCAGCGGCTGTGGCCGCCAAAGGTGGGCAAGTGGTGGGTGAAGTGGTCAGCACCATGCAGGACATTCACCACAGCAGCCAAAAAATTGCCGAAATCATCGGGGTGATCGACAGCATTGCCTTTCAGACCAACATCCTCGCGCTGAATGCCGCTGTGGAAGCTGCACGCGCTGGCGAACAAGGCCGCGGGTTTGCCGTGGTGGCCAGCGAGGTGCGCAGCTTGGCCCAGCGCAGCGCGACCGCCGCACGCGAAATCAAAGACCTCATCCAGGCCAGTGTCGACAAGGTGGAAAGCGGCAGCGCCCTGGTCAACCAGGCGGGGGAAACCATGGCCGAGGTGGTCACCAGTGTGGAGCGGGTGGCCGACATGATTGCGGACGTCAGCAGGACCACGACCCAGCAAAGCACTGGCATTCTGGAGGTCAACCAGACGGTCAACCAGCTGGACCAGATGACTCAGCAAAACGCCGCCATGGTCGAGGAGGTGGCAGCGGCTGCCGCCAGCCTGCAGGACCAGGCCCACAAGCTGGCCGATGTGGTCAACGTGTTCAAGCTGGGTACTTCCGTCTGACCCTGCGCGCACGCCCAGTCGCCTTGTGAAAGCGTGCAGTGGCACGCGGGGATAATTCCCCGCATGGTCGACCACTTTCTGGATTCCTCTGCCAGCACCCCCGGCGTGCCACCCGATGTCAGCCCTTGGCGCGTGTCGGTTGCGCCGATGATGGACTGGACGGACCGGCATTGCCGGTTTTTCCATCGCCTCATCACCCGTCGCGCGCTGCTCTACACCGAGATGGTGACCACAGGTGCACTCATCCACGGCGATGTGCCGCGCCACCTGCGCTTCAACGCGGAAGAGCACCCTGTGGCCTTGCAACTGGGCGGCAGCGAACCGGCTGACCTGGCCCAGGCCGCACGCCTGGGTACCGAGTGGGGCGACAACGAAATCAACCTCAACTGCGGCTGCCCGTCCGAGCGCGTGCAGCGCGGCGCGTTCGGCGCCTGTCTGATGGCCGAACCCCAGCTCGTGGCCGACTGTGTCAAGGCCATGGTGGACGTGGTGGACGTGCCCGTCACGGTCAAGCACCGCATCGGCATCGACAAGGTTGAGAGCTACGACTTCGTGCGCGACTTTGTGGGCACCGTTGCCCAGGCTGGGTGCCATGTGTTCACCGTGCACGCACGCAATGCCTGGCTCAAGGGCCTGAGCCCCAAAGAAAACCGCGAAATCCCACCTCTGAGGTATGAGCTGGCGCACCGCCTGAAGGCCGACTTTCCCGCGCTCACCATCGTGGTCAATGGCGGCATCACCACCATTGGGCAGATGCAAGACCAACTTCAGCATGTGGACGGGGTGATGGTGGGCCGTGAGGCATACCACAACCCCTGGGTCATGGCCGATTGGGATGCCTGTTTCTGGGGTGACAACCCTCCCCAACCCACCCGCGACGCCGTGGAAGAAGCCATGGTGGTCTACATGGACCGCCAGACCGCAGGGCACGGCACGCCCTGGGCCCACATGGCCCGGCACATGTTGGGCCTGCGGAATGGCACGCCGGGTGCGCGGCGGTGGCGTCAGGTGTGGAGCGATCACCACCTCAAAGGCCTGCCCGCCACCGAGGTGATGGCTCGGGCCCGTGCGGTGTTGGCATGAAGCGCAACTTGCGCTCGCTGCTGCTGTCACTGCGCGAGTTGCTTCTGTCGGCCGGCCCTCTGGTGGTGCTGGTGGTGGGGGCGGTGGTGCTGGCCTTTTGGTGGCTCAATCCCAACCCACCGAAGCGGGTGGTGCTGGCCACCGGGCCCGAGCAAAGTGCGTATGCGGCGTTCGGTCAGCGTTATGCCAAAGCGCTGGCGCACAACGGCATCGAGTTGGTGTTGCTGCCCTCGGAAGGTTCGTTGCACAACCTGGAGCTCTTGCGCAGCGGCCAGGCCGACCTGGGGTTTGTGCAGGGCGGCAGCGCACCCCTGACCGATGACGACCAGGACAACCTGACCTCGCTGGGCAGTTTGTTTGTGGAACCGCTGTGGGTGTTCTACCGCGTACCTGCCGCGCAGCGCCAAACTGGCCAAGCGTTGCACAAACAGGTCAGCGGGGTGGGGCTGCTCAAAGGCTTGCGGGTCGACGTGGGAGTACCCGGCACTGGGGTACCCCAGCTTTTTTCAAGCATTTTGGATGCCAACCGCTTGCCAGACGGATATCTTTCACTATCTAAAAAAGACCAGACCAGTGCCACTGTGGCCTTTCTGCAGGGTGAGCTGGATGCACTTGTGTTTGCTTCAGCCCCCGAATCGCCCATGGTGCAGATGCTGCTGCAGACCCCCGGCGTGGCCCTGCTGGACTTTGCGCAGAGCGAGGCCTACGCGCGCCGCCTGGGCTACCTCAAGCCCGTGGAGCTGCCGCAAGGCGTGGTCGATCTGGCCCGCAATGTGCCTGCCCGCAATGTGCGACTGATTGCCACCACCACCAGCCTGGTGGCCCGGGCGGACACGCATCCTGCCGTGTTGCAGCTCATGGCGCAAACCGCCGTGGGCTTGCACGGCACTGCCAGCTGGTTCAGCCAGGCGCGGGAGTTTCCCAGCCTGGCACACGCGGAGTTGCCTTTGGCTGCCGAGTCGGTCCGAGCGCTGTCGGGTGGGTCGTCATTTCTGCAGCGCCATGTGCCCTTTTGGCTGGCCAACCTGGTCGATCGCATGTGGCTGGCCATGGGTTTGATCCTGGCGCTGGCCTTGCCGTTGTCGCGCATCGTGCCGCCGCTCTACACCATGCGCATCCGTTCGCGGGTGTACCGCTGGTACGCCCAGCTTCGGGACATTGAAGAGCGTGCCGCCGGGGCTCGACCCGACGCTGGGGCGACTCTCGGTGAAGCCCGGACCCCCTTGCTGGCCGAGCTGGACGCGCTGGAGGTCAAGGCCTCCGGCATGGTGGTGCCACTGGCCTACAACGACGAGCTGTATGCCCTTCGCAGCCACATTCAGCTGGTGCGAAAAAAGCTGATGCTGCTTAAATAACATGCGCGCTGGTGGCGGGTGTTGGCCCGCCGATGATGTTAAGTCCCGATTCATTGTTTGACATGCAGGAGCCCTTTTCATGGCCATGGACGTGATTGACTACGAGATTCGCGGTGCAGAAATGCAGTTTGTGGAGGTGGAACTCGACCCTGGCGAAGCCGCCATTGGCGAGGCAGGCAGCCTCATGTTCATGGACGCAGGCATTGCCATGGACACCGTGTTTGGCGACGGTGCGCAGCAAACCGGGGGCTTCTTCGGCAAGCTCATGAGTGCGGGCAAACGCCTGGTGACCGGTGAGTCTTTGTTCACCACCGTCTACACCAACAACGGAGCGGGCAAGCAGCGGGTGGCGTTTGCCGCGCCGTACCCCGGCAAAATTCTGCCCATGGATTTGCGGCAGCTGGGCGGCACGCTCATTTGCCAGAAGGACTCATTTCTGTGCGCAGCAAGGGGTGTGAGCCTGGGCATTGCCTTTCAGCAAAAGCTGTCCGTGGTTTTTTTCGGAGGCGAAGGCTTCATCATGCAAAAGCTCGATGGGGAAGGCTTGGCTTTTGTGCATGCGGGCGGCACGGTGGTCAAGCGTGAACTGGCTGCGGGTCAGACCCTGATGGTGGACACCGGCTGTGTGGTGGCCTACACGCCCAACGTGAACTTTGAAATCCAGTACGTGGGCAAAATCAAAACCGCGCTGTTCGGAGGTGAGGGCCTGTTTCTGGCCAAGATGACCGGCCCCGGCACGGTGTGGCTGCAAAGCCTGCCGTTTTCACGCCTGGCGTCCCGCATTTTTGCCGCTGCACCTCAGCGCGGCGGCTCGCGGGAAGAGGGGTCGGTTCTGGGGGGCTTTGCCGCAGGCGGCTTGCTGGGCGGTGTCTTGGGGGGCGGTGTCTTGGGGGGCGACGGCGATTCGGACTGAGTTTTGGCTCGGTCTGCCGGTGCATCAAATCACCACACCGGCTTCCAGTATCTGCTTCACCAGTGGGTGCATCACTTTGCGCTCGGAGCCAATCAGGTAGAACTGCTCGGTCACGCCCTCGCAGTCGCCCAGCCACACAAAGCCCAGGCGCTGCGTCAGTTCATCGCGCACCAGTTCAGGCGCGGGGAACAGGCCCATGCCCGTGGCGGCAAACGTGGCCAGCAACGCACTGTCTTCAAATTCACCCACCACGTTGGGCTGTATGTGCTGCTTCTCCATCCACTGGTTGATGCGGTTGCGCACGGCCGAGTGGGTGGTGGGCAGCAGCAAGGGCAGGGTGGCCAGGGCTTGAGCAGATTGGTCGGATGTGGCCGCTGCGGCCCATGGCTGCGCCCATTTGGCGTGGCCAAACCACTGAATGGGCGAGCTACCCAGTGCATGGCTGTACACGCGCACGTTGCCGTTGGTGGGAGCAGGTCGGTCGGCCAGGATCAAGTCCAGCCGATGCAGAGCCAGGTCGGCCAGCAGGTCTTCAAACTCGTCTTCGTGGCATTCCAGCCGCAGATTTTCGGCACCCAGGGCAGGGCCCAGCAAGCGGGGAATGGCCAGTTTGGGCAAGCCGTCGGAAATACCCACGCGCAATGCCACTTTGGGGGCTGCAGTGGCGGCGGTGAGCACGTCGGGCAGCTTCTCGCCCAGCTGAAAAATGTGCTCCGCCTGAGCAAATGCGGCCTCCCCGGCATGGGTGAGTACCACGTTGCGCCCCTGGGGCTTGAGCAACTGGTGACCCAGGCTGCGTTCCAGCTCGCGCACCTGCGTGCTGATGGTTTGCACGGCCATGCCCAGGCGCTCGGCCGCGCGCGACATGCCGCCCTCTTTGGCCACCACCCAGAAGTAGTACAGGTGTTTGTAGTTGTAGGTGGTCATGCCGTGAGCCTTCGTTAATTGAAGAATGATTATCAGCCATTTACTGCTTTTCTAGAAGTATTTGCAGCCCCACCATGAAGGCTCCTTTCACTCACTGGAGTTCAACCATGGAAGTTGTCATTCAAACCCAGCACCCCGATGCACAAGCCCTGCGGGACTGGGTTGAGGCGCGGGTGCGTTTTGTCACGCAGCGTTTGTCCCACGGGGTCAGCCGCGCCGTGGTCCGGCTGAAAGACACGAACGGCCCGCGCGGTGGCATTGACAAACAGTGCCAGATACAGCTGAACACCGCCAACGGCGGCGTGCTGGTGGTGTCGTCGCGTGGTGGCGATTGGCGCGCTGCGATGGACATGGCACTGGCCCGTGCATCACACGCTCTCAAGCGCCGCTTCAATGCCGCCAAGACCACCGTCGCGCTCAAGCCAGGCACGCTGGCCAGCGCGCAGCCTGGCTGACGTTTTTTCAGTTTTCTGCAGGAGCACAACATGACACCCTCTGACAAACCCCTGAACGGCCATTGGCCTTTGGCTGCACCAGCCACCCCCGGCACCGGGCTGGCGCCTGCGGCGCACAAAGTGCTGCGCAACACCTACGCCTTGCTGTCGATGACCTTGCTGTTTGCAGCCGGTGTGGCAGCGGCAGGTGTGGCCTGGGCCTTGCCGGCTCCGGGCCTCATCCTGACGCTGGTGGGGTACTTTGGCCTGCTGTTTGCGGTGCACAAGCTGCAAAACAGCGGCTGGGCGTTGCCTGCGGTCTTTGCACTCACTGGGTTCATGGGCTACACCCTGGGGCCGGTGCTGAACAAGACGCTGGCCATGCCTGGCGGGGCGCAGACCATTGCCATGGCGCTGGCTGCCACTGGTGCGATTTTCCTGGCGCTGTCTGCGTACGTGCTCAGTACCAAACGCGACTTCAGCTGGATGGGGGGCATGCTGTTTGCAGGCATGGTCGTGGCCATCCTGGCAGGCCTGGTAGCCATCTTCTTTGAAATGCCCGCTCTGGGCCTGGCGGTTTCGGCCATGGTGGCTTTGTTGTCGGCCGGGTTGATCCTGTACGAGACCAGTCAGATCGTCAACGGCGGCGAGACCAACTACGTCATGGCCACGGTGAGTCTGTTTGTGTCGTTGTTTAACCTGTTCACCAGCCTGCTGAGCCTGTTCGGCTTGGGTGGTTCAAACGACTGACGCAGTTTTTCGCCTGCCGCACCCTGGGCCCCCTGCCAGTCAAGGCAGGGGGCTTTTGTTTTGCGCAGGCTCAAGAAGTAAAGCGAAAAAAGCTTCTACCGCTTGATGAGGTTGGATTTGTAGCTACTGTTTTATCAGACCGCAGCGGTCAGGCCATTGGTGAAGTGCTCGCGCATGCGGGCCGTGGTGGCGGTGGCATCACGCGCCAAGAGGGCGGACATGATGGCCCGGTGTTCGGCGAGAGACTCCTGCAGCCGCCCCGTCTTGAACAGCGAGTTGTGCCGGTTGAGCTTCATGACCTTGCGCAAATCGGCCACCATCTGGTCACGCCAGCGGTTCTGGGCCAAGGCCAGCAGGCGCATGTGAAAACGTTCATTGATGGCAAAAAAACGGTCGCGGTCGGCCACGGCGGCTTCCAGCTCCTGGTGCAGGGCCTGCAACTCTGCCAGTTGGGCATCGGTGGCGGTGAGTGCCACCATGGCAGCGGCATCGCTCTCCAGCAGGGCCAGCAGGTGGTACACGTCGCGCATGTCTTGGGCCGACACCTCTGTCACATAAGCTCCCCGGCGCACCTTCATGGTGACCAGCCCTTCAGCCGCCAGCACTTTCAGGGCTTCTCGCAGCGGGGTGCGGCTGATGCCCAATTCTTGCGCCAGCCGCAGTTCATCAATCCAACTGCCCGGCTCCAGTGTGCGGTTGAAAATGCGCTGGCGCAGCAACTCGGCCACTTCTTCATACAGGGCGCGGGTGGACAGAGCAGGTGCAGTGACTGAGGCTGGCGGCAACATGGGCAGCGATTGTAAGAGCTTGGCAATTTTCTGAATGAATAATTATGAATCACGTAAAATGCCGTGGTTTTCTTCCCATCCCTGTTGTCTTGCCGAGGTCTGCCCATGTCGTCATCCGAATTCAAGCCCGCCACCCTGTCCGATTGGGAAAAAGCCGCTGCCAAATCCCTGAAAGACAAGCCGCTGTCGAGCTTGAATTGGGTCACGCCCGACGGCATCACCGTCAAGCCGCTGTACACCGCCGCTGACACGGCCAACCTACCGTACGCAGACACGCTGCCCGGCTTCGAACCTTTCTTGCGTGGCCCGCAGGCCACCATGTACGCCGTGCGCCCCTGGACCATTCGCCAGTACGCCGGTTTTTCTACCGCTGAAGAATCCAACGCCTTCTACCGCAAGGCCCTGGCCGCAGGCGGGCAGGGCGTGTCGGTCGCGTTCGACCTGGCCACGCACCGTGGCTATGACTCCGACCACCCCCGCGTGACCGGCGACGTGGGCAAGGCCGGTGTGGCCATTGACAGCGTTGAAGACATGAAGATTCTGTTCAACGAAATTCCGTTGGACAAGGTCAGCGTGTCCATGACCATGAACGGTGCCGTGCTGCCCGTGCTGGCCGGCTACGTGGTGGCTGCCGAAGAGCAGGGCGTGAGCCAGGACCAACTCAGCGGAACCATTCAGAACGACATTCTGAAAGAGTTCATGGTGCGCAACACCTACATCTACCCGCCAGAGCCCAGCATGCGCATCATTGGCGACATCATCGAGTACACGGCCAAACACATGCCGAAGTTCAACTCGATCTCCATTTCGGGCTACCACATGCAGGAAGCCGGTGCCAACCAGGCACTGGAAATGGCTTTCACCCTGGCCGATGGCAAGGAGTATGTGAAGACCGCCATTGCAAAGGGCATGGACGTGGACGACTTTGCCGGGCGCCTGAGCTTCTTCTGGGCGGTGGGAATGAATTTCTACCTGGAAATTGCCAAGATGCGTGCGGCCCGTTTGCTGTGGACACGCATCATGAAAGGCTTCAACGCCAAGTCGCCAAAGAGCCTCATGCTGCGCACACACAGCCAGACTTCCGGCTGGAGTCTGACGGAGCAAGACCCCTACAACAACGTGGTGCGCACCACCATCGAAGCCATGGCTGCGGTGTTTGGCGGCACACAGAGCCTGCACACCAACTCGCTGGACGAAGCCATCGCGCTGCCCACCGAATTCAGCAGCCGCATTGCCCGCAACACCCAGCTCATCATCCAGGAAGAAACGCACATCACCAGCGTGGTGGACCCCTGGGCAGGCAGCTACATGATGGAAACGCTGACTCAGCAAATGGCTGATGAAGCCTGGAAAATCATCGAAGAAGTTGACGCCATGGGTGGCATGACCAAGGCCGTGGACAGCGGCTGGGCCAAGCTGAAGATCGAGGCGGCTGCTGCGGAAAAGCAGGCACGCATCGACAGCGGCAAAGACGTCATCGTCGGCGTGAACAAATACAAGCTGGCCAAGGAAGACCCCATCGACATCCTGGACGTGGACAACGTCAAGGTGCGCTACGGGCAGATCAATCGCCTGCACGAAATCAAGCTCAAGCGCGATGCCGTGCCCGTGCAGCAAGCTTTGGATGCGCTCACCGCTGCAGCTGAAAGTGGGCAAGGCAACCTGCTGGACCTGGCCATCAAAGCCATCCGCCTGCGCGCCACGGTGGGCGAGGTGAGTGACGCACTGGAAAAAGTGTATGGCCGCCACCGTGCGGATACACAAAAAGTGACCGGTGTGTACGCCGCAGCTTACGACTCGGCTGAAGGCTGGGACAAACTGAAAGAAGAAATCGCTGCATTTGGTGACGAACAGGGCCGCCGTCCCCGCGTGATGATCGCCAAGCTGGGCCAGGACGGCCACGACCGGGGCGCCAAAGTGGTGGCCACCGCGTTTGCCGATTTGGGTTTTGACGTGGACATGGGGCCGCTGTTCCAGACCCCAGAAGAATGCGCCCGCCAGGCCATTGAAAACGACGTGCATGCCGTGGGCGTGAGCACGCTGGCTGCTGGCCACAAAACCCTGGTTCCCGCCATCATCAACGCGCTGAAAGAGCAGGGCGCTGACGACATCATCGTGTTTGTGGGTGGCGTCATTCCCCGCCAGGACTACGACATGCTGTACGAAGCGGGTGTGAAAGGCGTTTACGGACCCGGCACCCCCATCCCAGCCAGCGCCAAAGACGTGCTGGAGCAGATTCGCAAAGCCATCGCCTGAGCGCCTTGGCCGTGAACCAGTCTCCTTTGCTGGACGGCATCGTGCACGGCAATGCGGCCGTGCAACGCCGTGCCATGGCCAAGGCCATCACGCTGTTGGAGTCCACCCGTGCCGACCACCGTGCCCAGGCCGACGAGCTGCTGACCGCCATGTTGCCGCACACCGGCAAGTCGCTGCGCTTGGGCATCAGCGGTGTGCCGGGTGTGGGCAAAAGCACCTTCATTGAGGCGCTGGGCCTTTACCTGATTGGCCTGGGCCACCGCGTGGCTGTGCTGGCGGTGGACCCGTCCAGCACCGTGTCGGGTGGCAGCATCTTGGGTGACAAAACCCGCATGGAGTTTTTGTCGGTGCATCCGCAGGCCTACATCCGCCCCAGCCCCAGCAGTGGCACCTTGGGTGGCGTGGCCGAAAAAACCCGCGAAAGCATGCTGGTGTGCGAGGCCGCTGGCTATAGCGTCGTGCTGGTGGAAACCGTGGGCGTGGGCCAGAGCGAAACGGCCGTGGCCAACATGACCGACATGTTTTGCCTGCTGCAGTTGCCCAATGCAGGCGACGACTTGCAGGCCATCAAAAAAGGCGTGATGGAGCTGGCCGACCTGGTGGTCATCAACAAAGCCGACATCGACCCCAACGCTGCCATGCGCGCCCGGGCGCAAATCATGTCCAGCCTGCGGTTGTTGGGCTTGCACGGAAATCCTGATCACATGCACCATGACCAGGAGATCTGGCACCCGCAGGTCATTCAAATCAGCGCGCTTCAAAACCAGGGCGTGGACGGTTTCTGGGCCGAGGTGCTGAATTTTCAGCGCCTGCAAACAGCCAATGGCCGACTGGCCGCACGCCGCCAGCACCAGGCCCAGGCCTGGATGTGGGAGCGCATCGACGCGGGGCTGAAGCTGGCTTTTCGGCAGCACCCCGCCGTGCGCGCGCAGCTCGATGCTCTCACCGCGCAGGTGGCGGCGGGCGATGTGGCGGCATCCACGGCAGCGCGCAGCCTGCTCAACCTGTATGCCGAGCGCTCGCCCCCTGCGGGCGTGTGTTGAATCATGAATAAAAATAGCCTCTAGCGCTTTACTGTATTCGTTTGTCAGCTATCTGAAGTTTTATCTTTTTCATCCCTTTTTCGCCTGTCAGAAAGAGCTCACCATGCAAGACATCCTTCAACAACTGGAAGAAAAGCGCGCCGCAGCCCGTCTGGGCGGAGGCCAAAAGCGCATCGACGCGCAACACAAAAAGGGCAAGCTCACCGCCCGCGAGCGCCTTGAGGTGCTGCTGGACGAGGGCACGTTTGAAGAGTGGGACATGTTTGTCGAGCACCGCTGCACCGACTTCGGCATGCAAGACCAGAAGATCCCTGGCGACGGCGTGGTCACCGGCTACGGCATGATCAACGGCCGCCTGGTGTTTGTGTTCAGCCAGGACTTCACGGTGTTTGGTGGCGCGCTGTCTGAAGCGCATGCCGAAAAAATCTGCAAGGTGATGGACCAGGCCATGAAGGTGGGTGCCCCCGTCATTGGCCTGAACGACTCGGGCGGTGCCCGCATTCAAGAGGGCGTGGCCAGCTTGGGCGGCTATGCCGACGTGTTCCAGCGCAACGTGATGGCCAGCGGCGTCATCCCACAAATCAGCATGATCATGGGCCCCTCGGCCGGTGGCGCGGTGTATTCGCCCGCCATGACCGACTTCATCTTCATGGTGAAAGACAGCAGCTACATGTTCGTCACCG
>CAIYQZ010000050.1 GCA_903928495.1 uncultured bacterium | reverse complement strand
TGGTCCACGCCCTGGGCGATGTCGTTGCTCTGCTTGTCGTAGGCCACCAGCACGGCGCAGCCTTTGTAGTCGATGCCGTATTCGGTGTTGTCGTAGCCAATGCGCTTGATGGTGTCGCGTGCCACCTGTATGTAGTCCACGTGTGCGTTGGTGGTGATTTCGCCGGCCAGCACCACCAGACCGGTGTTGGTCAGGGTTTCGGCGGCCACACGGCTGCGGGGGTCCTGGGCAAAAATGGCATCCAGAATGGCATCGGAAATCTGGTCAGCCACTTTGTCTGGGTGGCCTTCTGAGACGGATTCGGATGTGAAAAGAAAGTCGTTCGCCATGTGAATAAACTCCTGGGTTGTGGGACAGGGCGGTCGCCTGGCCGGAGCTTTGGCGAACGCTTTAGCGGTGGGTTGACCGTTTCCGGCCCTGCATTGGCCCGTTGGAGCCGCCGCGTCGTCCCGCAAGTTGTTCAGTAACTCGACGACGGTTTGAGTTTAATTCAAGCCGCCCACCCACACCTTAACCCCTGTTTTGCGCCACCCCGTGATTCTTCTGTTCAGGTTCTTCAGTGTCTGGCCCCTGTGGGCCTTGCACGCCCTCGGGGCTGTGCTGGGCTGGGTGGTGTTTGCACTGTCGCCCACCTACCGACGCCACCTGCTGGCGCACGCAGCCCAAGCCAATGTGCCGCGTGTCGATGCGCTGGCTTCGGTTGCCGAGGCCGGCAAAATGGTGGCCGAGTTGCCACGTCTGTGGATGGGTGCGCCCGTACCGGTGAGCATGACCGGGCGCGAGCACATCGAGGCCGCGCAAGCCGCCGGACAGGGTGTGTTGTTTCTGACCCCTCACATGGGCTGTTTTGAAATGACGGCCCGCGCCTATGCCGAGCAGTTCGGCCAGGTGCCTGGCCGCGCCATGACAGTGCTGTTTCGCCCACCGAGACAGGCCTGGCTGCGCGAGGTGGTGGCGGCTGCGCGCCAGGGGCCAGGGCTGGAAACTGCGCCCACCACGCTGGCCGGGGTGAAGCAACTCGTCAAAGCCCTGCGCTCTGGAGCCGCTGTGGGCTTGTTGCCCGACCAGGTGCCGCCCGATGGGCAGGGCGTGTGGGCGCCTTTTTTTGGTCGTGCGGCCTACACCATGACGCTGAGCGCCCGCCTGGCGCAAACCCCACGCACCGCGCTGCTGCTGGCCTGGGGCGAGCGCCTGGGTTGGGGGCGGGGGTATGTGGTGCATGTGCTGCCGTGGCACGCGGCGCCCTTGCCCGCCGACCCGGTGGCTGCTTGCACTGCCATCAATGCAGCCATGGAACGTCTGGTGCTGGCTTGTCCGCGCCAGTATCTGTGGGGTTATGCCCGTTACAAAACTCCCCGTGGGGGAGTGGCATGAGCAACGCACAGCCGCGCAAAGGGTCGCTGGTCAGCCGCATGGGCGTTGCCACCATGGTGGCTTTATCACGCCTGCCCCTGCCGATGGTGCGTGGCCTGGGGTGGCTGCTGGGGCAGGCTTTGTATGTGTTTGCGATGGGCCGCCGCCGGGTGGCCATGGTGAACTGGGGCCTGTGTTATCCGAACGACACGCCAGCGCAGCGCCGCCGTGCGGTGCACACACACTTTGTGCGTTTTGCGCAGGCTTGGCTGGATCGCAGCTGGCTGTGGGAGTCACCCGACAGCGTGGTGCGCCAGCGGCTGAGGTTGACAGGACATGTGGAAGCACTGGCTGGTAATGCCCCAACGGTGGTGTTTGCCCCGCACTTTGTGGGCATGGACGCCGGGTGGATTGGGCTGACTCTGTTGCAGCCGCGACGGTGTGCGGGCATTTATGCCCCGCAGTCGAGCGCTGCCGTGGATGCATGGATGGCGAAGGGGCGCCAGCGCTTTGGTGATCCGCTGGTGGTGGCCAAGTGGCAGGGGCTCAAACCACTCGCCGCAGCGTTGCGCGAGGGCATGCCCCTGTACCTCCTGCCTGACATGGACCACGGCATGAACGATTCGGTGTGGACACCGTTTTTCGGCACGCCGGTGGCCACGCTGACGTCGCTGCCCCGGTTTGCGCGCCTGGGCCGTGCCCAGGTGGTGCCCGTGATCAGCCGCATGACCCCGTCTGGCTACGACGTGGAGGTGCTGCGACCTTGGGAGCACTATCCCACCGACGATGTGACCGCTGACGCGGCCCGCATGAACCGCGAGCTGGAAGCACTGATGGCCACCATGCCCACGCAGTACTACTGGGTGCACAAGCGCTTCAAAACCCGGCCCGAAGGGCACCCGTCGGTCTACCGCTGACAATGGCGTTGTGAATTTGAGGCTGAAAGTGCCTCTGGCGCTGATCTGTATTGGCTTTTCAGCTTTTTGAAATGAAGTCTTCCACCAACCCCGCCACCCGCTGGGGTTGCTCGTGGACGATCCAATGAGTGGCATCCGCCACGCAGTCCACGCGCAAATTTGGCACCCAGTGTTCCAGACCGTCCAGCAGCGCAGGGGGCAGGGCAGTGTCGCCCATGCCCCAAATCACTTGAGTGGGAACGTTCACCTGGGTCAAGCCTGGCGGCAGTTGCACATTCTGTGCGGCGGGGTCGGTGGGGGTGGCGGGCCGCAAAGGTGATGCGCCGTAGTAGTGGCAAGGCCCGCTCAGCCCCAGCGCCCAGGTGTCACGGTAGCGCTGGCGCAGGGCGGGTGTGAGCCAGGCATGGGGTCCAGTGCTGGCCCCCATGTTGTCGAAAAAATCAAACAGGCGGCGGTACCCGTCTTCGGCCAGACGGGTGGGTGCATCTGGCCGGGCCAGAAAGTTCATGTATGCACTGGCTGCTTGCTGGGTGGCAGAGTGCTGCAGTTCCCGCAAAAACGTGGCGGGGTGCGGCGCGTTGACGATGGTCAGGCGTCTGAGCAGGTGCGGGTGCTGCGCGGCCAGCGCCCAGGCCAGTGCGCCGCCCCAGTCGTGCGCTACCAGCGTGATGGGCTCGTCTGGCCGACCAGCGCCAAGGGCTTCAGCCTCGATGAGGCATTGAATGTCTTGCACCAGGTGTTTGGCGCGGTAACTGCCGACATCAGGCGGTGCACTGGAGTGTTCGTAGCCCCGCAAGTTGGGAGCCACACAGCGCCAACCACCGTGGGCGGGCTGCCCAAAGTGCTTCAGCAAGTCATCCCACACAAAGGCGGCTTCCGGGAAGCCATGCAAAAACACCATCAGCGGCCCGCGTTCGGGGCCTGTTACCTGGCAGCTCAGTTCGATGCCGTGGGGCAACACACGCCGCTGGGAGCGGATGGAGTCACCTTCAGTCATCGAGAGCAGGGGGGTCGTTGTCAGGGGCGTTTGCGTCGGGTGACACGGCCATGGGAGATGTGCCCACGCCGGCCGGGCCGGGCAGGTGGGCCCAGTGCCAAAGCAGTTGCGCTACTTCGTCTACGCCCTGCTTCTTGAGGGACGAAAACAGCTTCACCTCACCACCACCACTTTGCAGTTGTGTGATGGAAAGCACCTTCTGGCCCTCCATGCGGGTGAGTTTGTCGGACTTGGTCAGCAGCACCAGGAATTTCAGGCCTTGCTCCACGCGTGGCCTGATGACGTCGAGCAGGATGTCATCGAGTTCAGTGACCCCAAGGCGCGGGTCGCACATCATCACCACTGCGCGCAGGTTTTCGCGCGATCGCAGGTAGTTGGCCATGACCCGTTGCCAGCGCAGTTTGGCTTCTTTGGGCACGGCGGCATAACCATAACCCGGCAGGTCAGCCAGCACCGCATCGGTGACGTTGTGCTTGCCCAGCGCAAACAGATTGATGCTCTGGGTGCGCCCAGGTGTTTTGGATGCAAAAGCCAGGCGCTTTTGCTGTGTGAGCGTGTTGATGCAAGTGGATTTGCCTGCGTTGGAACGCCCCACAAACGCGATTTCAGGCACATCCAACGGGGGCAGGTGTTGCAACTGCGGAGCCGTGGTCAGGAAGCGCGCCGTGTGCAGCCAGGCATTGGCTGTCTTGGCGTCGGCATGGGTTTCTGGGTTGACAGAGGTCAAGGCTGCTTTGGAAGTCTCGGTCATTTTTTGGGGTTTTCCCGATGCGGCAATGTAAAATTCGAGGGGTTTGCACCGCAGCGGTCACGCGGTCCAACTGCCCATCATCGCTCATTCCAACAGCCCACATCATGAAACTGTTTGCTTCTTACCTTGGTGCCGCGGCCATCGCCGCTGTCTCTTTCGCCGCTCAGGGCCAGACCGCCAAGCCCGATTTGGCCAAAGGTGCAGCGTTGTACGGCCAGGTATGCGTCGCCTGCCATGCGGCGGATGGCAACTCCAACACCCCCGTGAACCCCAAGCTGGCCCAGCAACACCCTGAGTATCTGGCCAAGCAGTTGCAAGAGTTCAAATCCGGCAAGCGCGAGAACGCCGTCATGCTGGGCTTTGCCACCGCTCTGTCCGGCGACGACATGCGCAACATCTCCTACTGGCTGGCATCCCAGAAAGCGACCACCGGAGTGGCCACCAACAAAGACCTGGTGTCGTTGGGTGAGCGCATTTACCGCGGTGGCATTCCCGATCGCCAGATTGCCGCCTGCACCAGCTGCCACACGCCCAACGGTGCCGGCATTCCAGCGCAATACCCCCGCCTGAGCGGACAGCATGCTGAATACACCGCGTCACAACTCGTTGCTTTCCGCGACGGTGTGCGCAAGAACAACGCGCAAATGACTGGTGTGGCCGCCAAGATGAACGACCGCGAGATCAAGGCTGTCTCTGATTACATTGCCGGCCTTCGCTGAGTGGCCCGTGGGGTCGGGGCGACGCGATGGCCTTTGTCGGGCACGGAATATAAGCCGACGTTAATATCCACCGCGACAATGCCGGTCAAATGCTGGACACGGTGAACTTTTCGCGTGTCTCAAGCTCCGAGTCGGGCGGGTCAATTCAAGATTGGCTCGCCCTTTTCTTTTGTGTGCAATGGGTAAGCCCTCTGTCGGGTGTTCTGAATGACTGTGACTACTGAAGGACTGGGCATCACAACCCGTCAGCGCTGGTTGGCCAACTCGGTGGAGTTGTTGTCCTCCATGCGTTTTGCCATATCACTGCTGACGGTGATTTGCATCGCCTCCGTGATCGGGACGGTGCTCAAGCAACGGGAGCCGCTGAACAACTACGTCAACCAGTTTGGCCCGTTCTGGTCGGAAGTGTTTGGCAAGCTCGACTTGTACGCTGTCTACAGCGCTTGGTGGTTCCTGGTCATCCTGGCGTTTTTGGTGGTGAGCACCAGCCTGTGCATTGCCCGCAACACGCCCAAAATCCTCGCTGATTTCAAGACCTACAAGGAAGGCATTCGGGAGCAAAGCCTCAAGGCGTTCGGGCACCGTGCCGAGGCCACGCTCGCCAGCGACCCTCAGACTGCCGCCAATGACATTGGGCAGGCCCTGGTGTCTGCCGGCTGGAAGGTGAAGCTGCAATCCCGCGACACTGCTGCGGGTCAAGGTTGGATGGTTGCGGCCAAGGCCGGAGTGGCCAACAAGCTGGGCTACCTGGCCGCCCACAGCGCCATTGTGCTGGTGTGCATTGGCGGCTTGCTCGATGGCGACCTGGTCGTTCGCGCGCAGATGTGGTTCAACGGCAAATCGGTGTTCACCGGAGGCGGTTTGATTGCCGACGTGCCGGCCCAGCACCGTTTGTCGCCCCAGAACCCGACTTTTCGCGGCAACCTGCTCGTGACCGAGGGCGGCAATTCCAGCACAGCCATCCTGTCGCAACCCACAGGCGTGCTCGTTCAGGATTTGCCGTTTTCAGTGGAACTGAAAAAGTTCGTTGTGGACTATTACTCCACCGGCATGCCCAAGCTGTTTGCGAGTGACATCGTGATCCACGACCTGGCCACGGGTGAAGCGACCGAAGCGCGCGTGATGGTGAACCACCCCGTCAACTACAAGGGCGTGGAGCTGTTCCAGTCGAGTTTCGATGACGGTGGTTCAACCATCAAGCTTCAGGCGCTTCCCATGGCAGCTGACACACGTCCTTTCAAGCTGGAAGGCGTGATCGGCGGGTCCACTGCGCTGACCAACGGCAACGACAAACTGACGGTCGAGTTCACGGGGCTGAGGGTGATCAACGTTGAAAACTTCGGTCCGCAGGCAGGGTCTGCCACCGATGTGCGCGCGGTCGACCTGCGTCACTCCATCGAAAGCCGCCTGGGTGCAGCCAACAAGACACCCACGGAAAAGGTGTTGCGCAACATCGGGCCGAGTTTTTCCTACAAGCTGCGTGACGCGGCCGGCCAGGCGACCGAGTTCAACAACTACATGCTGCCGGTGGACGTGGACGGCACTCGCATGTTTCTGCTGGGGATGAGGGAGAGCACGGCGATGCCTTTCCGCTACCTTCGCATCCCTGTGGATGACCGCGACAGCATCCAGGGTTGGATGCGCTTGCGTGCGGCGTTGAAGGACCCTGCCATGCGCGACAAGGCGGTCCTTCGTTATGCAGAGCAGGCCGTGGAACCCGGCAAACCCGAATTGGTGCAGGCATTGGCTGGTTCGGCATCGCGCGCCCTGAACCTGTTTGCCGGGTCGGATCCCATCCTCGCCGAAATGGGCAGCAGTGCACCCAAAGGTGGGCTTCAAGCCGTGTCGGCCTTCATGGAGTCGAACGTCCCAGTGGCCGAGCGCGAAAAAGCCAGCGATGTGCTGGTGCGCATCCTCAATGGTGTGTTGTTTGAACTGAACCAACTCGCGCGCGAGAAGGCAGACCTCAAGCCATTGGCCCGCGATGATGACGCTCGCAACTTCATGACGCAGTCGGTGCTGAGCCTGAGTGACTCTTTCTTTTACACCGCGCCCCTCACCTTCATGATGGATGACTTCACGCAGGTGCAGGCCAGCGTGTTCCAGGTGTCGCGTGCGCCTGGAAAAACCATTGTGTATCTGGGGTGTCTCTTCCTCATTGTGGGTGTTTTTGCCATGCTCTATGTCCGCGAGCGGCGCTTGTGGGTGTGGCTGGCACCGGGTTCCGACACGGGTTCAAAGGCCACGATGGCCCTGTCCACCAACCGCAAAACCATGGAGGCTGACGAAGAGTTTGAAACGCTCAAGTCTCGCCTTCTCCAGTTGTCTTCCGTCAAGGGTCAGTGATGAACACTCAAACGATGAACGTCCCCAAGCCGTCCTCCGGCAACCAGGCGATCACCCTGAACCAAAGCTATTTCAGTCGCCGAAATGGCACTGATTGGGCCTTTGCGCTGCTGATGTTGGTTGCTGCAACCGTGGTCTTCATGCGTTACGGTGCGGTCATGGACTTTTATGAAAAGTCCATTTTGCTGGGCACCGTGCCTTCGCTGATTTGGGTTGGCTGGTTGTGGCGGCCATTGCGAACACTGATGGTAGGCGTGGCAGCGCTGTCATTGCTGGCCATTTGGCTGTACCAGGTGAACGGTCAGGCCGATCTCGGGCGTGCCGATACGGCGTTTCTCTTGAAGTACTTCCTGTCCAGCCAATCGGCCATTCTCTGGATGAGTGTGCTGTTCTTCATGAGCACCGCGTTTTACTGGGCAGGTGTTTTCTTGCGCTCCAACTCGGACGCCATGGAGTTGCTGGGCTCGCGGGTGGCCTGGGCAGCTGTGGTGCTGGCGTTGGTCGGGACCATGGTTCGCTGGTACGAAGGCCACCAGATGGGGCCTGACATTGGCCACATTCCCGTGAGCAACCTCTACGAGGTGTTCATTTTGTTCTGCTGGATGACGGCGGTCTTCTACTTGTATTACGAGGAGACCTACAAGACACGGTCCCTGGGTGCTTTTGTCATGCTGGTGGTCAGCGCTGCGGTGGGCTTCTTGCTTTGGTACACGGTCGTCCGCGAAGCGCACCAGATCCAGCCTTTGATTCCCGCCCTTCAGAGCTGGTGGATGAAGATCCACGTTCCTGCCAATTTTGTGGGCTACGGCACGTTTGCCATCGCTGCCATGGTGGCTTTTGCGTACCTCATCAAACAGTCTGCCAGCGAGACGCGCTGGTACAAGCTCGCGCCCCTCTGGGCGTTGGGTGTGGTGCTGTGTTTCGAGCCGCTGGTGTTCCGCCAGGGCAAAGTGGAAGGTGGCAGCAGTTACTGGTTTGTGTATTTCGGTATTTCAGCCTTGGTTGTCGCCGGCATTCTGGGCATGAGAGTTCGCTTGGCCGAGCGTCTGCCCAGTTTCGAGGTGATGGACGACGTGATGTACAAGGCCATTGCCATTGGCTTTGCGTTTTTCACCATTGCGACGGTGCTGGGCGCTCTGTGGGCGGCTGAAGCCTGGGGTGGTTACTGGAGCTGGGACCCGAAGGAAACATGGGCCCTGATCGTGTGGCTGAACTACGCCGCCTGGCTGCACATGCGTCTCATGAAAGGTTTGCGCGGTGCCGTATCGGCCTGGTGGGCGCTGGTGGGACTTGCGATTACCACGTTCGCCTTCCTGGGCGTGAACATGTTCCTGTCGGGTTTGCACAGCTACGGCGCGCTGTGATGCGCAACGGGTTTCAGCATCCTGTTGCCAGCGAGATCACACCACGCAGTGTGTACGTCAACCGCCGTGCCTTGATTCAGGGCATGGCGGCGAGCGGCTTGGCTGGTGGCTCGCTCGCGCTGTGGGCAGCCCGGGATGCCGGGGCTACCACGGTGTCACCCCCTGGAAAATTGGCTCCTTTGGCTGGCAGGCCCTCGGCAATCTCGGGGGCCATGACGATGGAAAAGCCCACACCGTACGGTGACGCCAGCACTTACAACAATTTCTACGAATTCGGCACTGACAAGGCCGACCCGGCCCGCCTGGCGGGCACCCTGCGCACCAAACCATGGACCGTTCAGATCGAAGGGTTGGTTAAAAAGCCCAAAACCATTGACCTGGCCGATCTGTTGCGCTTGGCCCCGATGGAAGAGCGCATCTACCGCCTGCGGTGTGTGGAAGGGTGGTCCATGGTGATTCCGTGGGTTGGCTATTCGGTCGCGGAATTGATTCGTCAGGCCGAGCCGTTGGGATCGGCCAAGTTTGTGGAGTTCGTGACTCAGGCCGACCGGGCCACCATGCCAGGGCTGCGCGCCGGTGTGCTGGATTGGCCGTACGTCGAAGCTTTGCGCATGGATGAGGCCCTGCACCCGCTCGCCATGTTGGCGTTTGGCATGTATGGCGAGGTGTTGCCCAACCAGAATGGTGCGCCTGTGCGTCTGGTGGTGCCCTGGAAGTATGGTTTCAAAAGCGGCAAGTCGCTGGTGAAAATCCGGTTTGTGGAGCAGCAACCCAAAACCGCCTGGAACCAGGCCGCGCCGCAGGAATACGGTTTCTATTCCAACGTGAACCCCGAGGTGTCACATCCCCGGTGGAGCCAGGCCACAGAGCGGCGAATCGGTGAAGACGGGCTGTTTGCCAAAAAGCGCAAAACCCTCATGTTCAATGGCTACGAGCCGCAGGTGGGCCAGTTGTACGCAGGCATGGATTTGCGCCGGTTCTATTGATCATGGCAGGCGCGTGGCGCGCGAAGGCAGACCGACTGTGTCGCCACGGCAGCGCCAAACCCCTTCTGGCGCTGACAGTGGCTGGGCCTTTGTGCTGGCTTGTGTGGGCGGCATTCAGCAACAAACTGGGGGCCAACCCGGCCGAGGCGTTGATTCGCTCGACCGGCGACTGGACCCTGCGCTTCTTGTGTGTTGCTTTGGCCGTGACCCCATTGCGGCAATGGCTTGGTATGCCAGTGCTGGTGCGTTTTCGCCGAATGCTGGGATTGACTGTGTTTTCATACGCCTGCTTGCACCTGACGGCTTACGTGTGGCTGGATATGGGCGCCGCATGGGCGGACGTGTTAGCTGATGTGGCCAAACGTCCCTTCATTGCGCTGGGCATGGCTTGTTGGGTGCTGTTGCTCGCGTTGGCGCTCACGTCTTTCAATGCTGCCGTCCGCTGGATGGGTGCGGCCCGATGGCGTGCACTGCACCGAGCCGTGTACGCAGTGGCTGTGCTGGCAGTGCTCCACTTCTGGTGGATGCGGGCGGGCAAAAACAACTTCACCGAGGTGTGGGTGTACGCCACCGTGTTGATGGCGTTGTTGTCAGCGCGTATTTGGTATTTCTATAGAAAAAATGCCGCTAGCGCTTGACGGTATTCAATAGTCTGCTATGACGACTAGGCGCATCAAGGCTTTGCATTCAGGGGCAACTCCAGGCGCAACTGGTCGGCTGTGGATTCCCTGTGGCGTATGAGGCGGGCCTGGCCGTTGTCGATCAATACCTCTGCTGCCCTTCCCCGCGTGTTGTAGTTGCTGGCCATGCTCATGCAGTACGCACCGGCCGACATCACTGCCAGCAAGTCGCCGGGGGCCACAGCCAGTTCCCGGTCTCGGCCCAGCCAGTCCCCGCTTTCGCACACTGGGCCCACAACGTCGTAGGTCTGCGCGGCCATGCCGGAGCGCGGTTGCAGGGGCTCGATGCGGTGGTATGCCTCGTACATGGCGGGGCGGGGCAGGTCATTCATGGCCGCATCGACGATGCAGAAGTTTTTGTGCTCGCCGGGCTTGAGGTACAGCACTTCTGTCAGACACACACCCGCATTGCCGACGAGTGAGCGGCCCGGCTCGATCACCAACTGTCGTTGGCCGTAGCCCCGCGCGTCCAGCTTCGCCAGCAGTTGTGCCCACAGGCCGTCGGCGGCCGGGGGCTGGTCGCCCTGGTAGTCAATGCCCAGGCCCCCGCCGAAGTCGATGTGGTGCAGGGGAATGCCCGCCGCTTCGATGGCCGCCACCAGGTCCAGCACACGGTCCATCGCATCCAGATAAGGGCCGGTGTCGGTGATTTGAGAGCCGATGTGACAGTCAATGCCCTTCACGGCCAAGCCGGGTTGGGCAGCCGCGTGCTGGTAGGTGGCCAGCACGTCTTCGTGGGCAATGCCGAATTTGTTGCCCTTCAGTCCAGTGGAGATGTATGGGTGGGTTTTGGCATCGACATTCGGGTTGACGCGGATGCTCACCGGGGCGCGCAGGCCCAGGCTCACGGCCACGCCGTTGAGGACGTCCAGCTCTGCCTGGCTTTCCACATTGAAGCACCCGATGCCGACTTGAAGGGCTTTGGTCATTTCGGCCCGGGTTTTGCCCACACCGGAAAAAATGATGTTGGATGGGGTGGCCCCGGCAGCCAGCGCCCGGTCCAGCTCACCGCCTGACACGATGTCAAAGCCGCATCCAGCCTGCGCAAACACTTGCAGCACGGCCAGGGTGGAGTTGGCCTTCATGGCGTAACACACCAGGGCGCTGCGGCCAGCGAAACCGCGCTGGTAAGCAGCGAGTGCTTGCAGCATGGCAGCTTTGGAGTAGACAAACAGCGGGGTCTGATGTGTTCGGGCCAGACCGGCCAGGTCACAACCTTCCAGTAGAAGTTGACCGTCTTGGCGCGAGAGAAAGGAACCTTGGGGCAGAGTGGTCATGGCAGAGGGGGTGGGGCTCGGCAGGCATTGGGCCGAGAGTAGATGTGTTGGTGATTGGGTCAGGGGGCTGCCGGTGGCTTGGTGGAAGGCGCCCGTTGAATCTTTTGATCAGGAGTTGTTACGCTGTCAGGCAGGTAGAGTGGGCCCTTCTGACCACACGCACCCAACACAAACGCGGCCATGAGCGCCCCCGAGGTGACGCGCATGACCCTGATACCTGCAGCCCCAGCAGCCACGCCTAGAATTTGTCGCCATCCATTCATCGCGGAATTGTAATGACCGATACCGAATATCAGGATCACGCAGAGTCAGCCCTGCGAGCCATCGAAATAGCGTGTGACCACATCAATGAAACCTCCGACGTTGATCTGGACAACCAGCGCACAGGTGGCATGGTCACTCTGACCTTTGCCAACCGCAGCCAGATCGTGGTCAACCTGCAAAAGCCCCTGCATGAAATCTGGGTGGCGGCACGCAGTGGCGGCTATCACTTCAAATGGAACGGTGACGCATGGACCGACACCAAAGGATCGGGTGAGCTGTTTGCATTGATGACCCGTTTCGCCTCTGAACAGGCTGGCCGACCGGTGGTGTTTGAAGCGGGCCCCCAACCGGGATGACGGTTGTTCAGTTGCGGAACATGTCGAGGATGCCTTTGCGCTCTTCGGGTGCAATCGGGGTAGAGTTGTCGGCAGGCACTTCGCCCGTGTCCCCTTCGCCCTGGCCCAGCTTGGCAATGCCACTGCCCGGCGCATATTCATCGAAGTACCAATCACCGTTCTGAGACACGACTCCTGGCGGGACCGGCAACTCCGCCACAGGCACGTTTTTAAGCGCCTCTTGCATGAAAGAAATCCAGATGGGCAGGCTCAGTCCACCGCCAGTCTCACGGCTGCCCAGGTTTTTCGGGTTGTCGTACCCGACCCAAACGGCCGCCACCAGGTTTGGTTGAAAACCCACAAACCATGCATCCACGGCATCGTTGGTGGTGCCGGTTTTGCCATAGAGGTCAGGTCGCTTCAAAGTGGCCTGGGCACGTGCGGCCGTGCCCGAGCGCGTGATCTCTTGCAGAAGGCTGCCCATCAGGAAGGCATTGCGAGGTTCAATGACTTGCTCGGTGTCTTGTGCCTTGAGTTCGGGCACATCCAGCAGCACTTTGCCTTGCGCATCGGTGACGCGGGTGATGATGCTCGGCGGCAGCAGATGGCCTCCGTTGGCAAAAACGCCATACGCCGAAGCCATTTGCAGCGGGGTCACCGAGCCAGCGCCCAGCGCCATGGTCAGGTAGGGCGGGTGGCGTTCAGCATCGAAGCCGAACCGCTGGATCCAGTCCTGGGCACTTTGCGCGCCCACCACTTGCAGTATGCGGATGGACACCATGTTTTTGGACTTTGCCAGTGCAGCACGCACCGGCATCGGGCCTTCAAACTTCCCGTCGTAATTCTTGGGCTCCCACGGTTTGCCGCCCGTTTCGGTGGCGCTGAAAAACAGCGGGGAATCGTTCACGATGGTGGTGGGCGTTACCCCTTTTTCGAGCGCAGCAGAGTAGATGAACGGCTTGAAGCTCGAACCGGGCTGCCGCCACGCCTGAGTTGCGTGGTTGAACTTGTTTTTATTGAAGTCAAAACCTCCAACCAGGGCACGAATGGCGCCGTTGCGGGGGTCCAGTGCCACAAACGCACCTTCCACTTCAGGCAATTGCGTGATTTCCCAGCCATTCTTGTTGGACTTCATGATCCGGACAATGGCACCACGGCGCAATGCCAGATTGGGTGGCGCTTTGGCTGCCAGTCCTGATTGAACCGGCTTCAACCCTTCCCCTGTCACTTCGATGGGTTGCCCGTCCTGACGCACGAGCACCACTTTTTTGGGATTGGCGCTGAGTACCACTGCGGCGAGCACGTCTCCATTGTCAGGATGGTCGGCCAGGGCATCGTCGATCGCATCGTCCAGCCCCGGTCCGTCGTCAGGAAGCGGCACGAATTTTTCAGGCCCGCGGTAATGCTGGCGTCTTTCAAAGTCCATCAAGCCTTGACGAAGTGATCTGTAGGCTGCTTGCTGTTCGGAACTGCGAATGGACGTGGTGACATTCAGGCCGCGCGTGTAGGCCTCATCACCGTATTGGCTGAAGATGGTTTGGCGAACCATTTCGGCCGCGTAGTCACCGCGCACCCGTTCGATGCTGGTGGCGGGTCGGAGTCTCACGGGCGTCGCTTTGGCTTCCAGTGCTTGCTCGGCGGTGATGAATCCGTTTTCGAGCATGCGATCGATGATGTAGAGCTGCCTGGAACGTGCCCGCTTGGGGTTGCTGATCGGATTGAAAGTGGAGGGTGCTTTGGGTAGGCCCGCAAGCATGGCGGCCTCGTCCAGAGTGATGTCTTTCAGTGCCTTGCCGTAGTAGGCCTGCGCTGCAGCCGCAAATCCATAGGCTCGGTGTCCGAGAAAGATCTGGTTCATGTAGACCTCGAGAATTTGCTCTTTGGTGAGCAAATGTTCCAGCTTGAAGGTCAGCAGCACTTCATAAATTTTGCGGGTGTAGGTTTTTTCGGCAGACAGGTAGACATTGCGTGCCACCTGCATGCTGATGGTCGAAGCGCCCTGGCTTTTGGAGCGGCCGAAGTTGGCCAGGCCCGCGCGGACCATTCCCATGTAGTCCACGCCACCATGTTCAAAGAAGCGTGCGTCCTCCGCCGCCAATACGGCGTCTTTCATGACCTGGGGGATTTGGCTGATGGGCGTCAGTTCCCTGCGCTCTTCGCCGTATTCGGCGAGAAGTTCCCCTTCGGCTGAATACACGCGCAGCGGCAGCTTGGGGCGGTAGTCGGACAGCGCCGACACCTCGGGCAAATTCGGGTAGGCCATGGCCAATGCCACGCCAATCACCATCATCAATGCCAGCCCGCCGGCAACGGCGAGTCCAGTCAGCCACAGAAACAGCCTCCAGAACCAGTGGCGTCGGATGGGGGTATGGGCAGTGTGCGCCGCAGGTGTCTGAGGAGAGGGCTTGGCTGCCATGCAATCTTTCAATGAGGTCGGACATTATAAAAAGTGGGGTGCCGTCACGCCGATGGACGTATTCGTCGGGTTTTGACAACGAACGGTGTGGAATGACCCGGCTGATTTCTTGGGCAGTCAAAGCACTTACTGATAGCATTGAAGCGATTCTTGAAGTGCGCTGTGTAATTTTTTCCCTGGGAGCTTGCCTTGAGCGTTTTGGCGTCGTTGTTCAGCCGTGAACCCGCTCCCCTGTTGGGTGTGGATGTGAGTACGTCCAGCGTCAAGGTGGTGGAATTGAGTCGCAACCGCGCCGGACGGCTCGTGTTGGAGCGGTGTGCCATGGAGCCATTGGAGAGAGGCTGGATCACTGACGGGAACATCGAGAAATTCGATGAGGTTGCCGATGCCGTGCGGCGCGTGGTTCGCAAAAGCGGAAGCAAGACGAAAAATGCCGCTTTTTCTTTGCCAGCCTCAGCGGTCATCACTAAGAAAATTGTGTTGCCCGGCGGCCTCAGTGAGGCAGAACTTGAAATTCAGGTCGAATCCGAGGCCAATCAGTACATTCCGTTTTCGCTCGACGAAGTCAGCCTTGATTTTTGTGTGATGGGCCCCAGCGAAGCCTCGCAAGGCGACGTCGATGTTCTCATTGCGGCATCACGCAAGGAAAAAGTCCAAGACCGAATGGGACTGGCCGAAGCTGCCGGACTCAAGGCCGTGGTCGTCGACATAGAGCCTTATGCCTCACGAATGGCTTGTGCACGACTGGTCGAACAACTCCCTGGCAATGGAAAAGACTCGATCGTGGCGCTGTTTGAAATCGGCGCGTTGTCGACAAGCATGCAGGTCATCTGCAACGGAGATGTGCTTTACGAGAGAGATCAGGCGTTTGGCGGTGCACAACTCAGCCAGATGATTGCCAGGCAATATGGGTTCTCAATGGACGAGGCCGAATTGAAAAAGCGCACGGGCGATGTACCCGAAGACTACCTTCAGGCAGTGTTGCGGCCGTTCACGGCGAGCATGGGACAGGAAATGTCGCGTGCGCTGCAGTTCTTCTTCACCAGTACGCCGCACAACCGCGTGGATCACATCCTGCTCGCTGGCGGAACGGCTGGTGTCCAAGGCTTGACAGAAGAAATCACAACCCAAACATCCTTTGCCTGCATGGTGGCCAACCCCTTCGATGACATGGAGATGGGGCCGTCTGTTCGCGCCACCAAGTTGTCTCGTGAGGCTCCGTCCTATCTCACGGCGACCGGTTTGGCGTTGCGGAGGTTTTTCCAGTGATATTGATCAATTTGCTCCCGCATAGGGAGGCTGCACGCAAGCGGCGGAAAGAACAATTCATGGTGTATGCGGCCTTGGCCGCTGTCGCAGGTGCGGCGTTGTCTGCGTTGATTCACACCACAGTGCAGGCGCAAGTTGACGCCCAGCGAGCACGGAATGTCTACCTTCAGGACGAAACCAAAAAACTCGAAGAGCAGATCAAAGACATTGCAGGGCTTCAGTCTGAAATAGCTAGCTTGAAGGCAAGGCAGGCCGCAGTTGAAAATTTACAGTCAGACCGCAACACCCCAGTGCATTTGCTGGACGAATTGGTGACGAAACTGCCAGACGGGGTGTACTTGGTTTCCATGAAGCAGGAGAACCAAACCGTGCAGTTGGTTGGGGTAGCTCAGTCTCAGGAGAGGGTTTCGGAATTGCTGCGCAATCTCAATGCCAGCCAGTGGCTGACCCGTCCTGAGTTGGTGGAAATTGTTTCAACTGTTCAGTCCATTTCGCCGCGCGAGCAGCGTCGTGTGTCAAATTTCACCGTTCGCGCTGGCATCAACCGGGCAGAACCATCCGCTGAAGCGGGCAAGGCTCCTGTTCAGCCCCAGGGCTAAGGGCGACCACACGGACTCATCATGGCCAAAGCAGCATTGCCCCGTTTCAACATTGACTTCGAGGAACTGAAGCGCAGTGTTCAGTCGCAGTTTTCCGGGTTGAACCCCAATGATCCTTCGCAATGGCCTTTGTTGCCTCGGTCGTTGGTGTTGGCCAGTATTGGCCTGGGTATCTTGGCTCTGCTGTGGTTCGTGTGGATCACTCCGGTGAACGAGGAACTTGAGGCAGAGCGCCAGCAGGAAATCACTCTCAGGCAGACCTACACCGGCAAACTCGCACAAGCTATCAATCTGGAAGAACTCAAGAAGCAACTGGAACAGGTTCGGCAATACGTGACTCAACTGGAGAAACAACTGCCCAGCAAAGCGGAGATGGATGCCCTGTTGTCAGACATCAACCAAGCGGGCTTGGGCAGAAGCTTGCAGTTTGAGTTGTTCCGCCCAGGTCAAGTGGCTGTGAAGGACTATTACGCCGAGTTGCCGATCTCACTGCGTATCACCGGCGGTTATCACGATGTAGGCCTTTTCGCCTCTGACATTGCCCATCTGTCCCGGATCGTTACGTTGAATGACCTGTCTTTAAATCCTGTGAAAGACAAGGATGGTGTGTTGGTCATGGAGGGCGTTGCCAAGACCTATCGATATTTGGACCCTGAAGAGGTCGCAGCGCAGCAGAAGGCAGCCGCTGCTAAGGGAGCGCCCAAGTGAATCCGAAACGCTGCATGGGTATTGCTGTTTTTATGACGCTGGGTCTCGCGGGCTGTGCAGACTCGGGTGACGAAGAGTTGCACAACTGGATGGCGGAGCAGCGAAACAGCATGCGCCCCAAAACGGAGGTTGTCTCCGAACCCAAAGCATTCAAGCCTCAAGCCTATGCTGACGTTGGGGCGCTGGATCCTTTTAGCATTCGCAAACTGACCAGTGGCTTCAAGAATGATGCAGTCAATCCAGTGACGAATTCCGCGTTGATCGCGCCCGAGTTGAACCGCCGCAAAGAGCCCCTAGAGAATTTTCCATTGGATGTCATGGGGTTTGTCGGCAGCCTGAAAAGAGCCGACAAACAGGCCGCACTGCTGAGGGTTGACAAGTTGATTTACCAAGTCAATGTGGGTGCTTACATCGGCCAGAACTACGGAAAAATCACCAAGATCACTGAAACCGAGTTGTCTGTCCGGGAAATCGTTCAGGATGCAGCAGGGGAATGGATTGAACGGCAAGCGGTTTTGCAGCTGCAAGAAGGAACAAAATGATCACATTGTTTGACCTGCACCATCAGGCAGCGAAATGTTTCGTGGCGCTGGGAGGTGTTCTCCTTGCATCTGCTGTGCATGCCCAAGCCGGCATCAAATCTGTCACTGCAGCGTTGCAAGGTGGGGTTGAGGTGGTGCGCGTCGAGTTCTCGCAGCCATTGACATCGGTCCCCACGGGGTTTGTGATCCAGTCTCCCGCCCGCATTGCATTTGATTTTCCGAATGTCACCACAGCATTGGGTCGCGCACCCATCGAGTTGAACACGGGCAATGTCCGTTCAGCCAATGTGATCCAGGCAGGTGAACGTTCCCGTCTGGTTCTTAACTTGAAAGAGTCCGCCGGTTATGAGGCCAAAATCGACGGACAAACACTGCTGGTGGTCTTGGAGAGAACTAGTGGGGGGTCTTTCCAAACCGTCGCCAAGTCACAACCTGCAGTTGATGATGCTGCTTCACTGACCGACATCGACTTTCGCCGGGGTACCGACAATGTGGGTCGTGTGGTCGTTGATTTTTCATCCAGCCAAGTGGGTGTTGACATCAAGCAACTGGGCAATACCTTGGCTGTTGAGTTCCTGAAAACCAGTCTGCCCGAGGGCCTGCGCCGCCGCCTGGATGTTTCAGACTTTGGCACGCCCATCCAGACAGTGGTGTCCACCCAGGTCGGTGACAAAGTCCGAATGGTGGTGACTCCCAAGGGGAATTGGGAGCATTCGGCGTATCAGACGGACAAGCAGTTTGTTCTTGAGATTCGTGAACAGAAAAACGATCCCAGCAAGCTGACACAGGGCAAGGGCTTCAATGGAGAAAAACTGTCTCTGAATTTCCAGAACATTGAAGTGCGTTCATTGCTGCAGGTGATCGCCGACTTCACTAACTTCAACGTTGTAACGTCTGACTCGGTAACAGGTACCTTGACGCTGCGATTGAAAGACGTCCCCTGGGACCAGGCATTGGAAATCATCCTGCAGGCCAAAGGCTTGGGCATGCGCAAGGCAGGAAATGTGATTTGGATTGCGCCAGGGGACGAAATAGCTGCGCGTGAGAAAGCCGAATTGGAATCGAAGGCTTCGATCGAAAGTTTGGAATCCTTGCGAACACAGGGCTTTCAAATGAATTACGCCAAAGCGGTGGATATTGCAGCCCAATTGAATGCCTCGCAATCTGCAGCGGCGGCCGTGCCAGGTGCTACAGGAAGCGGGAACAATGGGCGCATGTTGTCGCCCAGGGGCAGTGTGATCGCGGAGCCCAGGACCAATCAGTTGTTTGTCACTGACATCCCCAGCCGGCTTGAGCAGATTCAACAATTCATTGGCAAGTTGGATGTTCCAGTTCGTCAAGTGTTGATCGAGGCCCGCATAGTTGAGGCCGATGACAAATTTGGCAAATCATTGGGCGTCCGTTTGGGGGGCAGTGATTTAAGGGGTGTGCGCGGCGGAGATCCTGGCTATGCAGTGGGTGGAGCCAACCGCGTAGCCATAGGTGGCTCATACAACGCTGTGTCGTCCACCACAGGCGAAAGCGTGAACACACTTGACACAGTCAATACGTCCTTTGTGAATTTGCCCGCCTTGGGCCTTGGCGGTGTCAGCCCGGCTGCTTTCGCCGTGTCTTTGTTCAGCGCGTCTGCCAACCGATTTTTGAATTTGGAGATTTCGGCATTGGAAGCAGACAGCCGCGGCAAAATCGTGTCGAGCCCAAGGGTGGTGACTGCCGACCAAGTCAAAGCCATCATTGAACAAGGCGTCGAATACCCCTATCAAACCACTGCCCCCAATGGCGGAACCACCATTTCATTCAAGAAGGCTGGACTGAAGCTGGAGGTGACACCTCAGATCACGCCGGAAGGAAACATCATTCTGGATGTTGAGGTCAACAAGGACAGCCCAGGTGAGATTCTGTCTGGTGCCCGAGCCATCAATACCAAGCGCGTACAGACGCAGGTGTTGGTTGAAAACGGTGGAACAGTGGTCATCGGCGGCATTTTCGAGTCTGTCGAGTCTGACGGCGAAACCAAAGTCCCATTTTTGGGTGATCTACCGGTGATGGGCAACCTCTTCAAGACACGAAACAAGACGGCCAACAAATCGGAAATGTTGGTGTTCATCACGCCAAAAGTTGTCAGCGATCGTCAACCGAACCGCTGATGTGAGCGGGCAACAAAAAAGGGGCTTCAGCCCCTTTTTTGTTGGTCTGTGATCTGGGGTCAGTCGGCAAACTTGCCCGCCGCATCGATCACAGGCTTCAGCTTGGCGATTTCCGCAGCCACAAACGCTTTGTGCTCTGCGCGCTCCATGCGTTTGTCGGTCACCACCACGGCACCCAGGCCTTCTTGCTTTTTGATGAACTCTGGATCTTTCAGAGCCAGTTTCATTGCATCGTTCAGCTTTTTCAGGATGGGCTCTGGTGTGCCCTTGGGCGCATACAGGCCATGCCAGATGGTCAGGTCAAAGCCTTTCAATCCCATCTCTTGCAAGGTTGGGTAGTCCTTCAGCAGCTTGTGGTTCGACAGTGGTTTGGCTGTGGTCACCGCGAAAGCCTTCACCCGTCCGGCTTCGATCTGGCTGGTGGTGTTGGTGGTCTGGTCGCACATCACGTCCACTTGGCCGCCAATCAGGTTGGTCATGGCAGGAGCCGTGCCACCAAAGGGGATGGTGGTCATGGAGTCGTTCAGCTTGACCGCGTGCTGCCACATCAGACCGCAAATGTGCGATGCCGAACCCAACCCGGCATGGGCAATGTTCAGTTTGCCTGAGTTGGCACGGATGTAATTTTCAAAGTCGCGGTAAGTGTTGGCGGGTAACTGGGGTTTGCCCAGCAGCGTCATGGGCACTTCATTGACCAAGCCCAGGTATTCAAAGTCTTCCAAAGGCTTGTAGGGCAGTTTGCGGTACAGGCCAGGCGTGGCAGCCATGCCGATGTGCCACAGCAGCAGGGTATGACCGTCGGCTTTGGCCTTGGCTACCTTGTTGGCGCCAATGGTGCCACCAGCGCCTGCTGCGTTTTCGACGGTGAAGTTGCCGCCCGGCATGGTCTTGCGCATGGCCTCGGCCAAATCGCGGGCCACGCGGTCGGTCGGACCACCTGCTGCAAATGGCACTACAAACGTGACCGGTTTGGTGCCTGGATAGTCCTGCGCATTTGCTGTGCCGACAGTCAACACGGCCACTGCAACTGCTACCAACGATGGAACGAATTTCATGGAGTCTCCTTTGTGAATGGAAACCTCATGGTAAGGGTGACGGGCCAGCCGTCCATCGCGGAAATTACGTAGGCATCACTGGTAGCTGCGGGCGTCCTCGATGACTTTTCCATCATTGGGCAAGCTTCCGGGTGCTTGTGTCACCACAGTGGCCCGCAGCTTGGTGACTTCACGAACGGCTTGCTCCAGTTGCTCTCGCAATCCATCGGGCAGCGCAGCGCATTCCACATGCAAGGCCATCTGGTCGTTGGCCATCTCGCCGCTGACCACCAGCCGTGCGCGCAGCACCTCCGGAAAACGTTTGGCCACATCGTTCACCTGGCTGGGATGAACAAACATGCCGCGCACTTTGGTGGTTTGGTCGGCACGTCCCATCCAGCCTTTGATGCGGGTATGGGTGCGCCCGGTGGGGCAGTTGCCTGGCATCACGGCCGACAGGTCGCCTGTGCCGAAGCGGATGAGCGGGTAGTCTGGGTTCAGCGTCGTGATGACCAGTTCGCCCACCTCACCCTCGGGCACCGGGTCGCCTGTGCCGGGTCTCACGATTTCGACAATCACGCCTTCGTCCAGCACCAGGCCCTCACGAGCTGATGTTTCATAGGCAATCAGGCCAATATCTGCCGTGGCGTAACACTGGTAAGCAGCAATGCCGCGCTGGGTGAACCAGTCTCGCAGGCTGGGGGGAAAGGCTTCGCCCGACACCAGGGCCTTGGTCAGGCTGGGCAGTGCCACACCCATGTCGTCGGCTTTTTCCAGGATGATTTTCAGGAAGCTGGGTGTACCGGCATAGCCCGCTGGCTTCAGCTCTGCCATGGCCATGACCTGCTGCTCGGTTTGACCGGTGCCACCTGGAAACACAGTGCATCCCAAGGCGTGTGCGGCGGTCTCCATCATGGAGCCTGCCGGCGTGAAGTGGTAGCTGAAACCGTTGTGGATCAACTCGCCCGCGCGGAACCCCGTTGCGTGCATGGCACGCGCCAGTCGCCAGTAGTCAGGGCGTGTGCCTTCCGGTTCGTAAATGGTGCCGGGGCTGGCAAACACGCGGCGCATGCCAGGGCCAAAGCCAAGTGCGCTGAAGCCGCCGAACACGTTGCTGGCACGGTGTGCTTTCTGGCGCTCCAGCAACTCGTGCTTGCGAATGACGGGCAGTTGTGCCAGTGCCGCACGGCTGTTCACCTGGGCAGCATCAACCCCTGCCAGCATGTCTGCAAACGCGGGTGCTTTTGCCTGTGCGTGCGCCACTTGGGCTGGCAAGGCGGCCATCAGAGCGGATTCGCGCTGGGCGGGGTCGCGCTGCTCCAGCGCATCAAAAGGCGTGTTCATGCTGCGGGCTCCTGGTGAGATGCAGTCAAAGGCTTTTAATAAGCCTTAGGGTGCTCTGGCGCTTGATGGATATGGATTGTTTGCTATACCTGTGCATCAAGCCAACCAGCGCTTGCGGCGCTTGTAGCTTTTCACATCTTTGAAGCTCTTGCGCTCGCCACCGCCCACGCCCAGATAGAACTCTTTCACGTCCTCGTTGTTGCGCAGATCGCTGGCGCTGCCGTCCATCATGATGCGGCCGGACTCCATGATGTAGCCGTAATCGGCGTACTTCAGCGCCATGTTGGTGTTCTGCTCGGCAATCAGGAAGGTGACTTTTTCTTTCGTGTTCAGGTCTTTGACGATCTCGAACACCTCTTCCACGATCTGTGGCGCCAGGCCCATGGAGGGCTCATCCAGTAACACCACTCGGGGGTTGGCCATGAGGGCCCGACCGATGGCGCACATCTGCTGCTCACCACCCGAGGTGTAGGCCGCCTGGCTGGCGCGGCGCGTCTTCAGGCGGGGAAAATAGTTGTAAACCTTCTCCAGGTTGGCCGCGACCTCCCCTTTGTCGGTGCGGGTGTAGCTGCCGGTCATCAGGTTTTCTTCAATGGTCAGGTGGGCAAAACAGTGCCTGCCTTCCATCACCTGCACCACACCCCGTTTGACGAGATCGGCAGGTGACAGGTTTTCAATGCGCTCGCCGCGCAGCTCAATGCTGCCCTTGGTGACCTCGCCACGCTCAGCCTTCAGCAGGTTGGAAATGGCTCGCAGCGTGGTGGTTTTGCCTGCGCCGTTACCGCCCAAGATGGCCGCGATCTGGCCCTCTGCCACGGTCAGCGACACCCCCTTGAGCACCAGGATGACGTGGTTGTAGATGACCTCAATGCCATTGACATTCAGAACGGTGTTGGGAGGAGTGCTCATAGTTGACCTTTCGACTCACGTCAACGCCGCACGCGGCGCTGGGGTGAGGCATCGCGGTTGCGATGCCGGTGGGCGACAACTCCCCAGCGTGCCTGCACATGTGTGCAGTCAAACTGGGGTGTGGCATCAGGACTGGCAGTCCTTGGCGTCGCGGCGTGTCAGCTTTTTCTCTGCTGCGTATTTGTCAGCAGCGGCCTTGACCATGGGCTTGAGAATCTGCTCGTCAGCCTGGTACCAGTCAGAAGACCAGTTGAACTTGGCGCCGTCCCAGGTGTGGATGCGCGCCCAAGCAGCACCCATGTGGTCCTGGCAGCTGGTGGAGATGGGGCGCATCACACCCTTGAAGCCCAGAGCGTCGAGTTTGGCCTGCGTGAGGTTCAGGTTTTCCAGGCCGTAGCGCACCTGTTCACCCGTCATGACCTTGCCTTTGCCGAAACGCTCCTGTGCGGAGCGCACGCCTTCCACGGCCAACATGGCGCTCATCATGCCGCGCATGTACAGCACATCACCCACTTCAGGCTTGGGGCCCGTGCCCTGACCTTTGTCATGCACCTTGGCCAGCGTTTCCTTGATGACGTCGGCGTTCTTCTCTGCACCGTGCTGCATCATCACAGCCTTGTAGCCTTTGGCACCTGCGCCCACGTCCTTCACATCAGGTTCGGCACCCGCCCACCACACGCCGTACATTTTTTCGCGGGGATAGCCGGTGGCCTGTGCCTCTTTCAGTGCGGTGGAGTTCATCACACCCCAGCCCCAGTTGATGACGAAATCGGGGCGGTTCTGGCGAATTTGCAGCCAAGTTGCTTTTTGTTCCACGCCAGGGTGTGTCACTGGCAGCAAAGACAGCGTGAAACCGTGCATGGCAGCGCGCTCTTGCAGCAGAGGAATCGGCTCTTTGCCAAACGGGCTGTCGTGGTAAATCAATGTGATTTTCTGGCCCTTGAGCTTGTCCCAGCCGCCCAGGTTTTTGGCAATGTCTTGCATGATCACGTCGGCGGCCACCCAATAGGTGCCAGCCAGCGGGAAGTTCCACTTGAACACGCCACCATCGGCCGATTCGCTGCGCCCGTAGCCTGCAGTGACCAACGGGATTTTGTCAGTGGGGGCTTTTTCGGTCAGCGCAAATGTGATGCCTGTGGACAAGGGTTGGAACACCGTGGCTCCTTTGCCCTTCAGGCGCTCGTAGCACTCCACGCCCCGGTCGGTGGCGTAGCCGGTTTCGCACTCTTCAAAACTGAGCTTCACACCGTTGATACCACCGCGGGCGTTCACCAGCTTCAGATAGTCAACGTAGCCGTTGGCGAACGGTACGCCGTTGGGTGCGTACGCACCTGTGCGGTAGACCAGCACTGGGAAGAACTGCTCTTTGGCCTGGGCCGCAGCCTGGGTGGACACCAGCGCGCTGGTCAGCCCGGTGGCTGCCACCACAGCGGCAAGAACGATTTGGCGAAGTTTCATGGTTTGTCTCCTAAGGAAAAGCACACAGCGAACACACAAGCGCAACAATCGACACCCTTGGGCACATGCGCCACATGCCCAAGGCAAACAGACTCAGTGTGGGAAGGGCCACAGGCGGAGCTTTTGCTTGGCAACACTCCAGAGTTTCGCCAGGCCATGAGGTTCCACGATCAGGAACCACACAATCAAAGATCCAAACACCATGGCTTCCGTGTGCGCCACAGCAGCGGTGGAAATCTCGACACCCACCAAGCCACCCACCGCCGGCAAAAATTGGTTCAGGAAGATGGGCAGGATCACGATGAACGCCGCACCGAACATGCTGCCCATGATCGACCCCATGCCGCCGATGATCACCATGAACAGCAGCGAGAACGATCGGTCGACCGAGAAGGCCGCTGGTTCCCATGAGCCCAGGTGCACAAAACCCCACAAGGCGCCAGCCACACCCACAATGAAGGAGCTGACGGCAAATGCGCTCAGCTTGGCGTACATGGGGCGAATGCCGATCACTGCCGCTGCCACGTCCATGTCGCGGATGGCCATCCACTCGCGACCGATAGATCCGCGCACCAGGTTTTTGGCCAGCAGTGCAAACACCACCAGGAAAGCCAGGCAGAACAGGTACTTCTGCACGGGGGTCTCAATGGGAAGCCCAAACACCTGCAGGTTGGAAACGGAGACCGAACCCGACGAGTTGTTGTTGGTGAACCAGCCAATGCGCAGGAAAGCCCAGTCGCAAAAAAACTGTGCGGCCAGAGTGGCCACCGCCAGGTAAAGGCCTTTCACCCGCAGGCTGGGAATGCCAAAAAACATGCCCACCAGCGTGGCGAAAAAGCCGCCCGACAAAATGGCAACGATCAGTGGCATGCCTTCGATGCGGATGAACGTGTTGTAGGCCATGTAGGCACCCACCGCCATGAAAGCACCCGAGCCCAGCGAGATCTGACCACAGTAGCCCACCAGAATGTTCACCCCCAGCGCAGCCAGCGACAGGATCAGGAAAGGGATGAAGATGGCGCGGAACATGTACTCGTCAAACAACAGCGGTACTGCAATGGCGGCCACGGCTATCAGGCCCAGAATGGCCCAGCGGTCTTGAGCAATCGGGAAGATTTGCTGGTCATCCCGGTAGCTGGTCTTGAACTGTCCGTTGTCGCGGTAAAACATGGTTCAGCCTTGGAAAATATCAATAAAAATGGTGTCTGTCGCTTGATGGATAAGCAAAATTTGCTATCCCAAATCAAACGCGATCGATGATCTTTTCGCCGAACAGGCCCTGTGGTCTGAACAGCAAAAACACCAGTGCCAGCATGTAGGCAAACCAGATTTCAATGCCACCGCCCACCATCGGCCCAATGTAAACCTCGGACAGTTTTTCGCCCACACCGATGATCAGCCCGCCGATGATGGCGCCGGGCACCGAGGTCAGGCCACCCAAAATGATCACTGGCAGGGCTCGGAGGGCCACCGTGGTCAATGAGAACTGCACACCGAGTTTGGAACCCCAGATCATCCCGGCCACCAGTGCCACGATGCCCGCCACGCACCACACGATCACCCAGATGCGGTTCAGCGGAATGCCAATGGACTGGGCAGCCTGGTGGTCGTCGGCCACGGCGCGCAGGGCGCGACCGGTGCTGGTTTTCTGGAAGAACAGGCTCAAGGCGATCACCAGTACGGCGGCAATGCCAGCGGCAATCAGGTCTTCCTTGTTGATCAGGATGCCGCCCTCAAACACCGTGTCCAGAATGAAGATCGGGTCTTTGGGCATGCCGATGTTGATCTGGTAGATATCGCTGCCGAAAATGGTTTGCCCGGCACCGTCCAGCACATATGTGATGCCCAGTGTGGCCATCAGCAGCGTCGCGCCTTCCTGGTTAACCAAGTGGCGCAGGGCCAAACGCTCAATCAGCCATGCCACCACAAACATGATGATCGCAGCTATCAGAAACGCCAGCACGTTCGACACCCAGAGATTGTCTGTGCCCAGCCACTGCGGTATCCATTCGGAAAAACGCGCCATTGCCAGCGCCGCGAACAGCACCATGGCACCTTGGGCGAAGTTGAACACGCCCGAGGCTTTGAAGATCAGCACAAAGCCCAGTGCCACCAGCGAATACAACATGCCGGCCATCAGACCGCCGAAGAGGGTTTCCAGAAAGAAAGCCATTTGTGTGTACCCCGTGTTCAGTGTGAGGTGCCAAGGTAGGCACTGATCACTTCTTCGTTGTTGCGCACCTCTTCAGGGGTGCCGTCGCCAATTTTTTTGCCGTAGTCCAGCACCACCACGCGGTCAGAGATGTCCATCACCACACCCATGTCGTGCTCGATCAGCACCACCGTGGTACCGAACTCGTCGTTGATGTCGAGGATGAAGCGGCACATGTCCTGCTTTTCTTCCACGTTCATGCCGGCCATGGGTTCGTCCAGTAGCAGCACCTGTGGCTCCATGGCCAGGGCACGACCCAAGTCCACGCGCTTTTGCAGACCGTAAGGCAGCTGGCCCACAGCGGTTTTTCGGTGCGCCTGGATTTCCAGGAAGTCGATGATGTGTTCCACCTTTTCGCGGTGGGCCACTTCTTCACGCTCGGCAGGGCCAATTCGCAGCGCCTGCAAAAACAGGTTGCTCTTGATGCGCAGGTTGCGCCCGGTCATGAGGTTGTCAATCACGTTCATGCCCTTGAACAGCGCCAGGTTCTGGAACGTCCGGGCAATGCCCATCTCTGCCACCTGTCGGCTGTTCATGTGTTTGAACGTCTGGCCGCGAAAGCTGATGGAGCCTTCCTGCGGCTGGTACACGCCGTTGATGCAGTTCAGCATGGAGCTTTTGCCCGCACCGTTGGGCCCGATGATGGCGCGGATTTCGTGCTCTTTCACGTTGAAAGAGATGTCGGTCAGCGCTTTCACGCCGCCAAAGCGCAGGCTGATGTTTTTCACGTCAAGGATGACGTCGCCAATCTTCTTGCTCATGCTGCTGCCTTCACTGGGGCAAATGTTTTGGTGTCACCCAGCTTGAGCGTGGCGCTCACGCTGCCGGTGCGGCCGTCTTCAAACTTCACCACCGTTTCAATGAACTGCTCGGTTTTGCCGCCGTAAAGCGCATCGACCAGCACACCGTACTTGTCGCCGATGAAGCCACGGCGAACCTTGTTGGTGCGGGTCAGTTCGCCGTCGTCGGCGTCGAGCTCTTTGTGCAGCACCAGGAAGCGGCTGATCTGGCTGCCCGCCAGCAGGGTGTCCTGTGCCAGGTCGGCATTGACCTTTTCAATGCACTCCTTGATGAGCTGGTAAACCTCTGGCTTCTGGGCCAGGTCTGTGTAGCCCGCGTAGGCCAGGTTGCGGCGCTCGGCCCAGTTGCCCACGGCATCGAAGTCGATGTTGATCATCACGCACACCCGGTCGCGCTTGTCGCCAAATGCCACCACCTCTTTGATGTGGCTGAAAAACTTCAGCTTGTTTTCAACGTATTTGGGCGCAAACATGGCACCGTCGTTGGGGCCGCCGGAAATGCGGCCCACGTCTTTCACGCGGTCGATGATTTTCAGGTGGCCGTGCGCGTCGATGAAACCTGCGTCGCTGGTGTGATACCAGCCGTCGGCCGTCAGCACCTCTTCGGTGGCCTTGGGGTTTTTATAGTATTCCTTCAGCAAACCGGGGGACTTCACCAGCAGTTCACCGTTGTCAGCCAGCTTGATTTCCACGCCCTCACACGGCACACCCACTGTGTCGGCGCGCGCTTCGTGATCGGGTTGCAGACACACGAACACCGCCGTTTCGGTGGAGCCGTACAGCTGCTTCAGGTTGATGCCAATGCTGCGATAGAAGCTGAACAGGTCGGGGCCAATGGCTTCACCCGCCGTGTAGGCCACCCGCACGCGGGAAAAGCCCAGCGTGTTGCGCAGCGGGCCATACACACACAGGTTGCCCACGGCATACAGCAGGTTGTCCATGAAACCCACGCTTTTGCCGTCCATTTTGGTGGGGCCCACCTTGCGGGCCACGTCCATGAAGTAATGGAACATCTTTCGTTTGATGGCCCCCGCATCCTCCATGCGGATCATCACGCTGGTCAGCAGGCCTTCAAACACGCGGGGGGGCGCAAAGTAGTAGGTGGGGCCCACTTCTTTCAGGTCGATGGTGACGGTCGCGGAAGACTCGGGGCAGTTCACCACGTACCCGGCAGCCAACCACTGGGCGTAGCTGAAGATGTTCTGGCCAATCCAGGCGGGGGGAAGATAGGCCAACACCTCGTCGTCGGGCGTCAGTTTGTCAAAGCGCGCGCCCACGTCGGCACGGTTCAGCAGGGTGTTATGGGTGTGCACCACGCCCTTGGGGTTGCCCGTGGTACCAGAGGTGAAAAACATGGCGGCCACGTCGTCGGGCTGTGCCAGTTTGGCCTCGTTCTCGAAAAACTGGGGGTGTACCTGCGCAAAGGCTTTGCCTGCGGCCACCAGTTCATCCACTGCAGCCAGACCAGGTTCGTCGTAGTTGCGCAGACCGCGAGGGTCGTCAAAGTAAACGTGTTGCAGCTGGGGGCATTGCTCGCGGATTTCGAGCATTTTGTCCACCTGCTCCTGGTCTTCGACCACCGCAAAGCGCACATCGGCGTTGTTGATGGGGAACACGCATTCGGCACCCACAGCGTCCTGGTAGAGCGGCACCGGAATGGCACCCAACGACTGCGCGGCCAGCATGGTGGCGTACAAGCGTGGACGGTTGGCACCCACCACAATCATGTGCTCGTGGCGGCGCAGGCCAGCCTGGTGCAAGCCGCAGGCCATGTGCTGCACCATGTCCAGCATCTGGCTCCAGGTGGTGGTTTGCCAAATGCCGTATTCCTTTTCGCGCATGGCCGCAGCGTTGGGCCTTTGGGCAGCGTGGTTGATCAGCAGTTGGGGGAACGTGGTCCGCATGGCATCTCCTGATGTGCACATTGCAATGACTGGGGCTGCTCTGCTCCAAGCCTGCAATGCTTGTTCTGGGCCGGATTTTGTGCTTTGATTTGACGTTATGTTGTCGTTGCGACGACAATTGAAGGGTCAACCCTCCTAGGACTTTCCCTATATTTCGCCCGCGTTGCAGGCACTTTTGCTGGCTTTGTCACCATGACGACGATTCCCTTGCGTGAACGTGCCCGCCCGCCCACCGGCGATGAATTGGCCCAGATTCCGTGGTTTCCAGCCCTGTCGCAGTCCGAACAGGACCGCGCCTGCGACGCACTGGTGGTGACAGAGGCTGCACCGGGTGACACCATTTGCCGCATCGGCCGCCAGGCCACTTACTGGTTTGGCCTCGTCGACGGGCTGCTGAAAATGAGCAACGACGACAGCCAGGGGCCCGTCATCACCTTTACCGGCGTGGCCCCCGGGGGCTGGTTTGGCGAAGGTACGGTGCTCAAACGTGAGGCCTACCGCTACAACATCCAGGCCCTGCGCAAAAGCCGGGTGGCGGGTCTGCCGTCAGACACGTTCCATTGGCTGATTGAACACTCGCTGGGGTTCAACCGCTTTGTCATGTTGCAGTTGAATGAGCGACTGGGCCAGTTCATTGCCGCACGCGAAATCGACCGCCTGAACGACCCTGATTTGCGCGTGGCCCGCAGCCTGGCCTCGCTGGTGAATCCTGTGCTGTACCCCAGTGTTGGAGAGGTGCTGCGCATCACCCAGCAGGAATTGGCTTATCTGGTGGGGCTGTCGCGCCAGCGGGTAAATGAGGCCTTGAAAGCTCTGGAGGCTCAAGGAGCCATTCAGGTCGAATACGGTGGTCTGCGGGTGCTGGACCTGATGGCGTTGCGCACCGCACAACGGCGGTGACCTGCGGTGGTTCCCGCCAGAGCGCGAATGCCTGCAGCCGTGTACAGTGACTCGATCACCTGTTGTTTTATGTTTCTTCCGGAGTGCCCCCATGAAAACACTGCCTGTCCGGCCTGTTGAACAGGCCGCTCCAGTCGCAGCATCCCGCCGCCGTTCGGGAGTGGCTGTTTGGTGTGCGTCTGCCGTGTGTGCGGCATCGATGATTGGCTGTGCCTCCACCACACACAACCCACCCGAAACAGAGGGCCCTCCAGCACCAGAAACGGTGTGGGCGCTGACCACCGCGGGGGATCTCATCCGGTTCAATGCGGGTCAGCCCCGGCGGGTTCAGGCGAGCGTGGCGGTCAAGGGCCTGCAAACGGGTGACGCGCTGGTGGGCATCGACTTTCGCGTGGCCAAGGGCGTGTTGTATGCCCTCAGCCGCAGCGGGCAAATCTTCACGCTTGATGTGGGCACCGGGCAGCTCAAGCCGGTGGGCACGGGCAAGCCGCCAGTCGCCTTGCGTGGTCAACTGTTTGGCATGGACTTCAACCCTGCGCTGGACCGCATCCGCCTGGTGAGCGATGCCGGGCAGAATTTGCGTTTCCACCCGGACACCGGTGCGCAGATCGACTTTGACGCCCAGACACTCGGCGGCCAAGCCGATCCCGATCTGGCCTACGCGCCAGGCGATGTCCGCCAAGGCCAGAAGCCCCGCGTGCTGGCGGCTGCATACACCTACAACACCAAAGACGAAAAACTCACCACCAACTTTGTGCTCGACGGCGCCAGTGGAACACTGGCGTTGCAGGGGTCGCGTGAAGGGGTTGCTCCGGTGGAGTCGCCCAACCTGGGTTTGCTGCGCACGGTGGGTTCTCTGGGTACCGGGGCGTTGACCGACGCCGCTTTTGACATTTCCGATGTGCGCAACACAGCCCTCGCAGCCGTGCGCAGTGCGCAGCACCCCTCGACCCGGTTGTATCGCGTGGACCTGTCCACCGGTCAAGCCACTTTTGTGGGCACCGTGGGCACGGGCCAGCCGCTGATTGGCATGGCCATCGAACCATGAGCCTGCGCCAGCTTGCCCGTTGGTGGCCGTTGGGCCTGGCGTGGGTTGCAGCTGCGCAAGCCGCTCCGGTGGTGGTCAGTGCGCTGGGCACCGCAGGCGACCCGCTGGCGGGCGCCGTGGTTTTTCTGGACTCTCCACAGGCTGCCCAATTGGCCAAGCCATTGGCTGCTGCCGAAATGGCCCAGGAGAAGAAAGCCTTTGTACCCGACGTGCTGGTGGTCACCCGTGGCACCTCTGTGACGTTCCCCAACCGTGACACGGTGCGCCACCACGTGTATTCGTTCTCTCCGGCCAAGAAGTTCGAACTCAAGCTCTACACCGGCACGCCCGCCAACCCGGTGGTGTTTGACCGCTCGGGAGTGGCCGTGCTGGGTTGCAACATCCATGACCACATGGTGGCCTGGGTGGTGGTGGTCGACACACCTTACTTTGCGACCACACCAGCCAGCGGCCAGGTCACGCTGGATGTGCCACCTGGCAAATACACCTTGCGTGCCTGGCACGCCCGCTTGCCTGTGGGGGCTGAAGCCATCAGCCAGCCGCTGGAAGTGGGGCCCTCCGGGGTCAAAACCACCGTTCGGCTGTGGCCCTTGCAGCCATGAGCGGACTGCTGGTGTCCCGTTGGCGCGGCATGGGGCTGGTGGGGCGCATCGTGGGGGTATCGCTGCTGTTGCTGCTGGTGGTGCAGATTGCCGGGTTTGGCGTGGTGCGCTCCAACATTGCCAGCAACGCCCGCACACAGATCGCGCATGAACTCGCGGTGGGTGAGCGCGTGTGGCTGCGGGTGCTCTCCCAAAACGCCGACAAGTTGCAGTTGGGCGCTGCCGTGCTGGCCGCTGATTTCGGGTTCCGCTCTGCGGTCAACTCCGGCGACCTGGAAACCATCCGCTCCGCTCTGGACAACCACGGCTCGCGCATCGGTTCGCGCATCACCGCCCAGTTCAATGCCCAATTGCAGTTGCAGGCCATCAGCCACACCGACGCTGCGCCACACCCAGGCATGTTGACCACGCTGGCTCAGTCCCTGGTGGCTGGGGGAGCCGTGGCCGGCGGGGCGGGGCAGATTGCCCTGTTGGGCACCGTGCCCTATCAGTTTGTGATGGTGCCCATGCGGGCGCCCCTGGTCATTGGCTGGGTGCTGATGGGGTTTCCCATCGACCAGGCGCTGGCAGACGATGTGTACGACTTGCTCGACATTCATCTGGCTGTGCTCACCAAGCCCCAGGGCGGTCAGGTCAATGTTGCGGTCAGCACCCTTGCGGCGGCGGACCTGGCCGGTGTCAGCCTGAACGGTTTTCAGGGGGGCGAGATCGACTTGCAAGGCCAGGCACTGCTCACGCGGCGCGTCAGCCTGGATGGTGCGGCGGGCCAGGTCGATTCACTGCTGCTGCGCTCCGTTGACGAAGTTCTCGCCCCCTACGTGCGTTTGCAGTGGGTGTTGTTCACCATCACGCTGGCGGGCGTGGCGCTGTTTGCGGTGGGCAGCACGCTGACCGCCCGTTGGGTCACCGAGCCCCTGCAGCGGCTGTTGGTGTCCGTGCAGCGGCTGGAGACGGGCGATTTCGACGCGCCCCTGCCCGCACTGCGCCGGGCCGATGAGGTGGGCACGCTGTCTCGGGCGTTCGACCACATGCGCACCGTCGTGGCGGCCAAGCAGGCCGAAGTGCGCCAGCTCGCCTATTGGGACCGCCTCACCGGCCTGCCCAACCGGGAGCAGTTTCGTGAAGAACTGATCGAAGCGATGACCACACGGCGAGCCGAGTCCGTGCCCGTGTCCGTCATCACACTCAACCTCGACCGGTTCAAACACGTCAACGATGTGCTCGGGTATGCCTTCGGCGACGAATTGCTCAAGGCCGTGGCGCAGCGCCTGCAGTCACAGTTGCGGCGCGAGCGCGACTGTGTGGCCCGCCTGGGCGGTGATGTGTTCGGCCTGTTGTTGTACCGCACCAATGGCGAGGGGGCGTTGCAGTTGAGCCAGGCCATCTCGCGGGCGTTTGAAGAACCGCTGGCGCTCAATGGCCAGACCGTCGACGTGAGTGCCAGCATGGGTGTGGCCAGCTGGCCAGCCGATGGTGACTTGCCCGATGTCTTGCTCAGCCGATCTGAAATTGCCATGCATGCGGCCAAATCGCGCACGGTGGGCACGCTTGCCTACGAGCCCGCACTGGACTCGTCCAGCGCGCAGAACCTGTCGCTGTTGACCGACCTGCGCCATGCCCTGGAGCACGGTGAGCTGCGTCTGTTCCTGCAACCCAAAATCAGTGTGGCCACCGGGCGGGTGGTGGCGGCCGAGGCACTGGTGCGTTGGCAGCACCCGCAGCGCGGACTGGTGCCGCCCATGCTGTTCATTCCGTTTGCCGAGCAAACCGGCTTTGTGCGCCAGCTCACGCTGTGGATGTTTGAAGAGGCCGCCCGGCAGTGGCAGGGTTTGCAACGGCCTGACCAACACATTCGCGTGGCCATCAACCTCTCCACCCGCGACCTGCTGGACCTGGAGTTCCCGCGTCGCCTGGCCGATGTGATGGCGCAATACCAGGTGCCCACCAGCGGCTTTTGCCTCGAAATCACCGAAAGCGCCATCATGGACGACCCCCAGCGGGCCGAGGCCACACTGAACAAACTCTCGGCCCAGGGGTTCAAACTGTCGATCGACGACTTTGGCACCGGGTATTCTTCGCTCGCCTATTTGAAGCGCCTTCCCGTGAACGAGCTGAAAATAGACAAGTCTTTCGTGATGGGCATGGAGCACGACCAGAGCGACGCGAAAATCGTGCGCTCCACCATCGACCTGGCCCACAACCTGGGGCTGACCGTGGTGGCCGAAGGTGTGGAAAACGCCGCCATCCTGGCGCAACTGGGCGAGTTGCACTGCGACGAAGCGCAGGGCTACCACATGAGCAAACCCGTACCCGCCACAGACTTCATGGCCCAATGTGAACGTTGGCACCAGCAGTCTGCCCGCTGATTTTCAGGAAATTTTGGCCTCTACCGCTTTATTGGTGGGGGTTTATAGCTATATAAAAAATGACAGATCGCAAACCCCTGGGCCTTCGCGCCGACCAAAAACAACTGCGCGAGCAACGGGCCTTGGCCCTGGAGCGCCTGTCCAACCCCAGCCCCGCGCCCGGCCCTGATGTCACACCCCCGGCCCCGCCGCGCCAAAGGGAGCGCGACGAGCGGCCCCCGCGTGCCCCGCGCGACGCTGGCCGCTCGGCACCCGGACCTCGCGCAGATGCACGGCCCGCCTCACGCCCCGAGCGGGGTGAGCGTTTTGACAGCCCCGTGCGCGACCACGCGGGCGCACGCCCCTTCGCACAGGTGGAGCGGCCCAAGCCCGCGCAACCACAGCCCGCACCGGCCCCGGCGGCAGGTGCCGCGCGCCGCGTGGCGGCGCCCCCGGTTGGCGCCGAGGGCACGCGCCTGAACAAGCGCATGGCCGAGCTGCGCATGTGCTCGCGCCGCGAGGGCGATGCCTGGATCGAACAAGGCTGGGTCACCGTCAACGGTGTGGTGGCCGAGATGGGCCAACTGGTGCAGCCCGGCGACCGAATCGAGGTGAGCGAGCAGGCCAAAGGCCAGCAGGAGCAGCAGGTCACCATCCTGCTGCACAAACCCATGGGTTTTGTGAGCGGCCAGGCCGAAGACGGGCACCAGCCTGCGGTCACCCTCATCAACCCGCGCACCCGTTGGCAGCATTGCACCAGCCGCACGCGCTTCAACTTCAGCCAGCTGCAGGGTCTGGCCCCCGCTGGGCGGCTGGACATCGACTCCGTGGGCCTACTCGTGCTCACCCAGGACGGCCGCGTGGCGCGCCAGCTCATTGGCGAAGACTCCGAGATGGAGAAGGAATACCTGGTGCGCGTGACCTGTACCGCCCCGGACGGGCGCGACATTGCCACCGACGTGCAGTCGGTGTTTCCCGAGGCGCAAATGGCGTTGCTGCGTCACGGCCTGAGCCTGGACGGCGAGCCGCTCAAGCCCGCCCGCGTGGACTGGCAAAACCCCGAGCAGCTGCGCTTTGTGCTCACGCAGGGCAAAAAACGCCAGATCCGCCGCATGTGCGAGCAGGTGGGCCTGAAGGTGGTGGGCTTGAAGCGCATCCGCATGGGCCGCATCACCCTGGGCAACCTGCCTGCCGGCCAGTGGCGTTACCTGTTGCCCGATGAAACCTTCTGACCGCCCGGGCCTGCGCCACCTCAAGGCGTCTGACCTGCGTGCGGGTGTTCAGTTGGCCACACAGGCCACCACCGGCATCATCGGCATCACCGAGGGTGTGCACCAGGCCGTGTTGCGCAGTACCGGCGGGCGTGCTGCAAAGCTGCCGGGCCGCACAGCGGGCATCACGGGTTTTGTGTACCGCAGCGTGCGTGCCACCACCCAACTGGTGGGCTGGGGGCTGGAGCGTGCACTGGCCAGGCTGGTACCAGTGCCTGGTTCAGAGGCACTGGCCGCCGACAGCCCCGAGCGCGAAGCCGTGCTGTCGGCCCTGAACGGCGTGCTGGGCGACCATTTGGTTGCCACCGACAATGCTTTGGCCCTGCCCATGCAACTGCGTTGGCAGGGCCTGCCGCTGAATGTGGCCGCACCCGTCTTGCTACCGGGTGCTGCGTCGGGCCATGTGGTGGTGCTGGTGCATGGCCTGTGCATGAACGACCGCCAGTGGGCCCACCAGGGGCACGACCACGGTGCCGTGTTGGCCCAGGCCCTGGGAGCCACGCCCCTGTACCTCCGCTACAACAGCGGGCTGCATGTGTCTGACAACGGCGCACAACTGGCCGATCTGCTGCAAGCGCTCGTGACCCATTGGCCCGTGCCGCTGCACACACTCAGTCTGGTGGGCCACAGCATGGGCGGTTTGGTGTCGCGCAGCGCCCACCACGCAGCCATGCAAGCGGGGCACACCTGGCCAGCTCACCTGAAGCATCTGGCCTGCCTGGGCACGCCACACCACGGCGCGCCGCTGGAGCGTGCCGGTGCCTGGGTGGACGAAGTGCTGGCCCACACGCCCTGGGTGTCGCGTTTTTCCGGTCCGTTTGCGCGCTTGGGTGAAGTGCGCAGCGCAGGCATCACCGATTTGCGGCACGGCGACCTGCTCGCCAGCGACTGGCAAGGGCGCGAGCGCTTGCGGCGCAGGGCCGACAGCCGCACCCCCGTGCCCCTGCCCGACGGCGTTGCGTGCTTCACGGTGGCGGCCACCCTGGCTGCGCAGCGTGGCCTGCTGGCCGAGCGACTCACTGGCGATGGCCTTGTGCCACTGGACAGCGCCCTGGGCCAACACCGCGACCCTAGGCGAAAGCTCGCGTTTGGGCCGAACCACCAGTTGGTGCTGCACCGCACCGGCCACCTGGACTTGCTTGGCAGCCCGGTGGTGGGCCGCCAGCTCGTGGCCTGGCTGGGTGCTTGAAAAGGGGCCGGGCGCCCCTATCTGCACGGGCCAGGCACCGTTTGGTCCGTGTGCCCGCTGTTGTTTAAAACCTTTTTCCCAGCACGATACCCATGAGCAAGCAAACCCTTTCCTTCCAAGCCGAAGTCGCGCAACTGCTGCACCTGGTCACGCACTCGCTGTATTCCAACAAAGAAATTTTCATGCGCGAGTTGGTGTCCAACGCGTCCGACGCGTGCGACAAGCTCCGTTTCGAGGCGCTGAACAACGCCGCCCTGTTTGAAGACGCGCCCAACCTCGATGTGCGCGTGGCATTCGACAAAGAAGCCAAAACCATCACCATCACCGACAACGGCATTGGCATGAGCGCGCAGGAGGCCATCGACCACCTGGGCACCATCGCCAAAAGCGGCACCAAGGACTTCATGGGCCGCTTGAGTGGTGACCAGAAAAAAGACGCCCAACTGATTGGCCAGTTCGGCGTGGGCTTTTACAGCGGCTTCATCGTGGCCGACAAAATTTCCGTTGAAAGCCGCCGCGCGGGCCTGCCCGCCGCCGAAGGCGTGCGCTGGGTCAGCGGCGGCACGGGCGACTTCGAGGTGGAAACCATCGACCGCCCCGCACGCGGCACCAGCGTCACGCTGCACCTGCGTGACGACGCGTCCGAGTACCTCAGCCACTGGAAGCTGAAAACCATCATCGGCAAATACTCTGACCACATCAGCCTGCCCGTGCTGATGCAAAAAGAAGAGTGGGACGCCGAGAAAAGCGAATACGTCAAGAAGGACGAGTGGGAACCCGTCAACTCCGCCAGCGCGCTGTGGACCCGCAGCAAAAAAGACCTGTCTGACGAACAGTACGCCGAGTTCTACAAAAACATCAGCTACGACCAGGCCGACCCTTTGGCCTGGACGCACAACCGCGTGGAAGGCAGCACCGAATACACGCAGCTGCTCTACATTCCCTCCAAAGCCCCGCACGACCTGTGGAACCGGGACAAAAAGGCCGGCATCAAGCTGTACGTCAAGCGCGTGTTCATCATGGACGACGCCGAGGCGCTAATGCCCAGCTACCTGCGCTGGGTCAAAGGCGTGGTCGATTCAGCCGACCTGCCGCTGAACGTGAGCCGCGAACTGCTGCAGGAAAGCCGCGACGTGAAAGCCATCCGCGAAGGCAACACCCGCCGCGTGCTGGCCATGCTGGAAGACATGGCCAAAAAAGACAAGCTGCCCGCCGCGGAAGGCGCAGATGGTGTGACCGACCTGCTGACTGCCGAAGAGAAAGCCGCTGCCGAAAAAGAGGCTGGCAAGTACACCCAGTTCTATGCCGAGTTCGGCAGCGTGCTGAAAGAAGGCCTGGGCGAAGACTTTGCCAACAAAGACAAAATCGCCAAACTGCTGCGCTTTGCCAGCAGCACGACCGAGGGCGTGGGCACTGGTTTTGCAGACTACAAAGCCCGCATGAAGGAAGGCCAGGAGGCCATTTACTACATCACCGCCGACACGGTGGCTGGTGCCAAGAACAGCCCACAGCTGGAAGTGTTCAAGAAAAAGGGCATTGAAGTGCTGCTGATGACCGACCGCGTGGACGAGTGGGCGCTGTCATTTGTGCACGAGTTCGACGGCACCCCGCTGCAAAGCGTTGCCAAAGGCGCGGTCGACCTCGGCAAGCTGCAAGACGAAGACGAAAAGAAGGCCGCCGAAGCTGCCGCCGAAAGCTTCAAGCCCATGCTTGAGAAGCTGAAAGAAGCCCTGAAAGACAAGGCCAAAGACGTGCGCGTGACCACCCGCCTGGTCGATTCCCCCGCCTGTCTGGTGGTGGAAGACGGCGACGTGTCCAACCAGCTGGCCCGCATGCTCAAGGCCGCCGGCCAAAAGGCCCCCGACAGCAAACCCACGCTGGAAGTCAACGCAGACCACTCGCTGGTGAAAAAGCTGGAAGGTTCCGCCCACTTTGACGACCTGGCCCACATCCTGTTCGACCAGGCCGTGCTGGCCGAAGGCGGTTTGCCTGAAGACCCTGCCGCCTACGTCAAACGCGTGAACGCCTTGCTGGTGTGATTTCCAATGCCCCTCCACACCTCGCCTGAAGTGGTGGTGCAACGCCAGCTCGATGCCTACAACGCGCGCGATCTGACAGCCTGGCTGGCAACCTACGCGCCCGACGCCCAGCAGTTTGAATTGGGCGGCAAGCTGCTGGCGCAGGGGCACGCGGACATCCAGGCCAGAACAGCTGCCCGGTTTTCCGAGCCCGATCTGCACGCCCACCTGTTGCGCCGCGAGGTGTTTGGCAACGTGGTGGTCGATCATGAAGATGTGTCGCGAACCTTCCCGGAGGGGCCGGGTCGCATGGAACTGGTGTGCGTGTATGTGGTGGAAGGCGGGTTGATCCGCAGCGCATCGTTTGCGTTTGGGCCGCCATGCCTCACGCCGAGTTCATTGCAGTCAGCCCGCTGACGCACCGCGATGCGTTGATTGAGCTCAACGTTGAATACCTCACGTGGGTGTTTGCCAACGTTGAAGCTCATCTGGGCATACCGGCCGATCAGGTCAATGGCATGCCTGCCAGTGCCTACGTGCCCACCGTGATTGACAAGGTGTGTGGCCACAGGCCGCCACACGGCACCTTCTACCTCGTCAAGGTCAACGGCCAGTGGGCAGGCATGGGCGGGCTGCGTTGCCTGTCGCCACGGGTGGCAGAGGTCAAACGCATTTACGTTCGACCTGCTTACCGTGGCCTGCACTTGGGCGAGCGGTTGCTGCACCACTTGCTCGCCGACGCCCACACCTTTGGCTGTGAGCGTGTGTACCTCGACACCGCCCCGTTCATGACGGCGGCGCAGCACCTCTACCAGGCCAACGGGTTTGCCGACTGCGCCCCCTATGACGGCACGGAAGTGCCTGCCGATCTCCACAGCCGCTGGCACTTCATGTCGCGGGCGCTGTGAGCCTTGAATTTTTTTGATAGCGCCGATGGCAATACAGCAAATCGGCAGAGTGGCTTCAGCGGCGCAACGCTGCAAATGCCTCAAATTCCCAGCTTCGCATGGCCAGCACCAGGGTGTAGCCCGTGCGGTCGGTCTCGGCCAGTTTTTGGTCGGCCAAGTGCTGGCGGGCAAAGTCTTGGGCCACCTTTTGCAAACGCTCCTGGAACGAGGGTGCCAGCGCACGGCTGATGGAACCGTGAACCAGCAGCACCCCCTCGCCGTGGCCATCGAACCCTCCCCGGTAGTAATCCAGCAGGGCGTGGTCGCGGAAATAGTCCATCACCGGGCCATGGGGCCGCCACCGAAACGCTTTGTCCAGCTTCAGGCGGTAGCGGTTGAGAGGGCGCAGTTCAATGATGCCAATGCGGTCGAGCTGCACCAGGTACTTGACGGCTTCTGCCTCGCTCAGGCGGTACTGATGGGTCAATTGTTCAAGTGTCCATTGGCTGAGCACACAGATGGCCACCAGCAGCAGCTTTTTGTCGGCCACCACGGCACGCTCCTGGTCGGCGGTCAGTTCTTTCAGCAGGGGTTGCGCGTCGGCCACGCGGCGCGCCAGGTCGGCAAAGTCAAGACCCATCACGCGGCAGATGGCATCTACCCGACTCAGGGGCATGTCTCCTTTGGCCAGCATGCGCTTGACGCTTGATTCGGCCATGCCGAGGCTTGCAGCCAGGTCGGCATAGGTCATGCGCAGGGTTTTCAGCTCCAGCTTCACGGCTGCAACAAGGTCGGCGGTGGTGCTCATGGGTATTCATTGGTATCGAATTTCGGTACTTTTAGTATCTCAAAGAAACTTCAAGATCGATATTCGCTTCTTTTATGAGGCGTGGTTTGCATCATGAGCTCTCATTCCCCACCACAGAGGCTTTCATGATCGACTTCAGAGACACCCTGCCCATGGCCAATCGCCCAAAACCCGCTCGGCACCCGCGCCAGGCTCAGACCGCTTATTCATGGCTGGTCACCCGGCGACACGAGGGCTGGCGAGTCCCTGAACAGCGTCTTGAACTGGTCATGTGGCTGGTGGCCTCGTGTTGGCTGGCCTTGGCAGTGTTTGCGCCAGCTCTTCCACAGCCTGAGGCCTATCACCGGTTTGCCGACCAACGTGCCCTGGCGGGTTTGCCCTTTGCCATGGATGTGCTGAGCAACGGGGGCTTTGTGGCTGGCGGTGCCTGGGGACTGTGGCGATTGGGCCGCACGAGCTGGGTGGCGCTGTCTGGCCCGGTGTGGGTGACTTCCGTGCTGTTCTTTGGTGGCTTGCTGTTCACCGGGGTGGGCTCGGCCGCTTACCACGTGCAGCCAGATGCTGCGGCTCTCATGCTGGATCGCATGGCCATGGGCGTGGCGTTTGCCGGATTGCTGGGCCTGGCCGTGGCCGACCGCGTGAGCGGTCGGGCGGCCCTGGGCATGGTGATCGGGGTGCTGTTGTTGGCACCGGTGGCAGCCGCTTTGGCCTGGCGGGGTGGCAACGCCACACCCTGGCTGGTGTTGCAACTGGGCGGCCTGATGCTGCTGCTGGCTCTCACCGTCGTGGCCCCCCGTGGGCGCTTGAACGGTGGAACGTGGGGCCTGCCGCTGCTGAGCGTGGTGCTGATTTACGCGCTGGCCAAGGTGTTCGAGCTGGCCGACCATGCGGTGTTCGACATCACGCATGGCTGGGTGTCGGGCCACACGCTCAAGCACCTGGTGGCTTCATGTGTGGTGTGGCCGGTGTTGAGTGGTCTCTCCGGGGCGACCATTCCGGGCAGAATGCAGCACGCGCTGAGTCTGCCCAAATCGCCCCGTTTGCCCGGTGACCGAGGCGCCAACCTGTTCAACAGCTCTCGCCAACACACTGCCCAGGTGCGCCCATCATGAACACCACCACACCAGCAGCTGGTTTGACGCAGCCCGATGGGCACGAACACCCCAACCAGTTTGCCCTGCTGCGCCAGCGCCGTTTTGCGCCGTTTTTCTGGACGCAGTTTCTGGGCGCAGGCAACGACAACCTGTTCAAGTTTGCGTTCACGGTGCTGGTGACCTACCAGCTGCAGGTGGATTGGCTGCCCCCGGCCATGGCGGGGCTGGTGATCGGGGCGCTGTTCATCTTGCCGTTTGTGCTGTTTTCTGCCACCAGTGGCCAGCTGGCCGACAAGTACGACAAGCAAATGCTCATCAGGCGGCTGAAGCAGCTGGAGGTGGCTGTCATGGTGCTGGCAGCCTACGGGTTTTTCACGCAGCACGTGGGCATTTTGCTGGTCTGCATCTTCCTGATGGGCCTGCAGTCCACCCTGTTTGGGCCGGTCAAGTTTGCCTATTTGCCGCAGCACCTCACCGAGCGCGAGCTGATGGGCGGCAACGGCATGGTCGAAATGGGCACCTTCGTGGCCATTTTGTTGGGCAACGTCGCGGGTGGGCTCATCATTGCCATGCCCGGCATCGGCGCGAACGCCGTGGGCGTGGCTGCCGTGGCCCTGGCCATGCTGGGTTGGCTCACGGCCGAGTTCATACCGCCCACGCCTGCCCAAGACCCCAACCTGCGCATCAACTGGAACCCTCTCACCGAAACCTGGCGCAACTTGAAACTGGCCCACGAGAACGTGGTGGTGTTCCGCTCCTTGCTGGGCATCAGCTGGATGTGGTTTTTTGGTGCGGTGTTCCTCAGCCAGTTTCCCAACTTTGCCAAGAATGTGTTGCATGGCGACGAGCAGGTGGCCAGCCTGTTGCTGGTGGTGTTTTCCATCGGCATTGGCACGGGCAGCCTGTTGTGCGAGGTGCTCAGCCGCCGCCATGTGGAAATTGGCCTGGTGCCGCTCGGTGCCATCGGCATGACGGTGTTCAGCGTCGATCTGTACTTTGCTGCTGCGGGTCTGCAAGAGGCCACCCAGGCCGTGTACAGCCTGGGCGCTTTTGTGGCGCACCCGCCGCATTGGCGTGTCATGGCCGACCTGATGTTGCTCAGCCTGTTTGCGGGCCTGTACAGCGTTCCCATGTATGCGCTCATTCAAATGCGCAGCCAACCCACGCACCGCGCTCGCATCATCGCGGCCAACAACATCCTGAACGCACTGTTCATGATTGCCAGCAGCCTGATCGCAGGGGCCTTGCTGGGCAGCGGGTTCAGTGTGACGCAGGTGTTTCTGTTCACGGGCCTGGCCAATGCGGTGGTGGCGTTTTACATCTTCATGCTGGTGCCCGAGTACCTGCTGCGCTTTGTCGCCTGGGTGCTGTCGCGGTGTGTGTACCGCTTCAAGGTGGCGGGGGATGAACACCTGCCAACCCAAGGTGCGGCCGTGCTGGTGTGCAACCACGTGAGTTTTGTCGATGCTGTGCTGCTGATGGCGGCCAGCCCCCGGCCCATCCGCTTTGTGATGGACCACCGCATTTTCAAAACCCCGGTGCTGGGCACGCTGTTCCGCCTGGCCAAGGCCATACCCATTGCCCCCCGGGCAGAAGACCCGCAAGCCTACGAGGCCGCGTTTGCAGCTGCCGCCCAGGTGTTGCGCGAAGGCGATTTGCTGGCCATCTTTCCGGAAGGCGGCATCACCCAGGACGGCACATTGCAAACCTTCAAGGGCGGCATCATGAAAATCCTGGAGCAGGCCCAGGCCGACGGGCTGGATGTGCCGGTGATTCCCATGGCACTGACCAATCTCTGGGGCTCGTTTTTCAGCCGGGTGGAGCGCGGTGTGGCCATGGTCAAACCCTTCAGGCGCGGCCTGTTCAACCGCGTGGGGCTGAATGTGGGAGTGCCTGTGGCGGCAGCAGCGGTCACCCCCGAAGGCCTGCAGCAGCAGGTGGCTGGGTTGCTGGCGCGCGGTTAGGGCTGCACTCGCTGCGCTTCACACCACCAGCGGCGGCTCCTGCATGGCTTCGGTCTGCTCTTCCAACTGGTGAATTTGCCCGGCCCAGTAGTCGCTGCTGCCAAACCACGGGAAGTTGATGGGGAAGGTGGGGTCGGCCCAGCGGCGTGCCAGCCAGGCGCTGTAGTGAATCTGGCGCAGGGTGCGCAGAGGTTCGATCAGCGTCAGCTCGCGCCGGTCGAAGGGGCGGAACTGTTCGTAGCCTTCCAGCAATGCGCTCAGCGCCATGGTCTGCTGACGACGGTCGCCTTCCAGCAGCATCCACAGGTCTTGCACGGCGGGGCCGGTGCGGGCGTCGTCCAGGTCCACAAAGTGCGGGCCGCCGCCGGGCAGGTCGGTGGGCGTCCACAGAATGTTGCCGGGATGGCAGTCGCCGTGCAGGCGTATGGCCTTCAGCGCTCCCGGCTGAAATTCATCGTCATTTATGCCTCCAGCGGTTGTTGGTATTGAATAGTTTGCTATTTCGGGCGCCACCTGTTGCAACACATCCAGGGCCTTGCCCAGCGCGGCTTCCCAGCGCGATTGCATGTCCAGCGGCACCATGTGGTGGGCCAGCAGCCAATCGCGCGAATCCAGCGCAAAGGTCTGCGTGGTCAGGGCAGGGCGGTGGGCAAAGGGCCGGGCGGCGCCCACGGTGTGGATGCGTGCCAAAAAACGGCCCACCCACTCCAGCACGTCGAAGTCGTCCAGCTCGGGGCGGCGGCCACCTTTGCGGGGGCACACCGAAAACGCAAACCCGCCGATGTGGTGCAGAGTGCTGCCGTTGAGCGTGAGCGGAGCCACCACCGGCACCTCGGCCAACACCAGCTCGGCTGAAAAGGCATGCTCTTCTTCAATTTGCGCCAGGCTCCAGCGCTCGGGCCGGTAGAACTTCAGTACCACGGCACTGTGGCCCTGCACCGGTTCGTCCAGATGGGCCTGGTACACGCGGTTTTCGTAGGAGCTGAGGGCCATCAGCCGACCATCGCCCCACAGGCCCACGCTGCTGAGGGCGTCTTGCACCAGGTCGGGGGTGAGGGATTCGAACGGGTGCGGTGCGTCGGGGTTGCTCATGCGTTCGATTGTGCGCGGGCCGCGAGACAATCCGGTGCATGACCCAACACCGCAAACGCCAATTGTTTTTGATCCGCCGGGGGCTGGTGTATTCCCTCGTCCTGGCCATGCTCATTTTGCTGCTGGGTGGGGTGGGCTTTTGGTGGCTGGATCCGAAAGTGAAAACCCTCAGCGACGGCCTGTGGCTGGCCTTCACCACCGCGGCCACAGTGGGATATGGCGACCTGGTGCCATCTACACACGCATCGCGCGGGTTTTCGGTGGTGGTGGTGTTGCTGGGCCTGGCGGTGCTGTCGCTGGTGACGGCATCGCTGGCCGCCATTTTTGTGGAGCGGGAGGTGGACGAAGAAGAGCGCCAGATCGAGCGCGACCTGATGCGCGAAATCCGCCTGGTACGCGACGAAGTGGCCGAACTGCGCCAGGCGCTGGCCGCGAAGAGCGCCCCGCCAGAGCGCTGAATGCCTGACCTATCATCCCCGCATGTCGAAACGCCCCCCACATTCCAAGGCTGCTGCAGTGGCAGTGGCTCCCTCGATGCATGAACAGTTGGGCCTGGCCCCTGGCCAGTCGGTGGAGCTGCTCAAGGCGTTGCACATCCTCACCCGCGAGGGCAAGCTCAACCAGGACAGCCGCCGCAAGCTCAAGCAGGTGAACCACCTGCTGCAGTTCATCGAGCCACTGCTGGACAAGGTGCTGGCCGCCAGCGGCACGGTCACCCTGGCCGACCATGGCGCAGGCAAGTCTTACCTGGGCTTCATGCTGTATGACCGCTTTTTTGCCCAGCGCAGCACCGGGCATGTGTATGGCATTGAAACCCGCACCGAGCTGGTGGAGCGCTCGCGCGAGCTGGCCCGCGAGCTGGGTTTTGCGCGCATGTCGTTTCTGCCGCTGAGTGTGCAGGCCGCCACTACCAGCACCGAACTGCCCCCGCGCATCGACGTGGTGACCGCACTGCACGCCTGCGACACCGCCACAGACGATGCCATTGACTTTGCGCTGGCCAAACAGGCTCGCCACCTTGTGTTGGTGCCCTGCTGCCAGGCCGAGGTGGCCGCCGCCCTGCGCAAACACAAGGCACTGAGTGCCTCGCGCAGCCCGCTGAGCGAGTTGTGGCGCCACCCGCTGCACGCGCGCGAGTTCGGCAGCCAGATCACCAATGTGCTGCGCTGCCTGCGGCTGGAGGCGCACGGCTACCAGGTGACCGTGACCGAGCTGGTGGGCTGGGAACATTCCATGAAAAACGAGCTGATCCTGGCCAGCCACGGTGCCACCGCCCAGCAAGTGGACCGCGCCCGCGAGCGCCTGGCCCAGGTGCTGCAAGAGCTGGCATTGCCCGAACTCCAGGCGCGTTTCGCTGTCTGAACCTGCATGACCAGCGATCTGTCCTTTTTGTTGCAAGCCGTTGCCTGGCCGCTGGTGCTGCTGGTGGCGTGGTTGCTGGCCGATGCGCTGAACGCCCGCTGGCACATCCCACGCGTCAGCAGCTATGTGGCGGTGGGCATGGCGGCAGGCGCGGTGCACCTGCCTGGCCTGACCGATGAGATCACCGGCCTGCCGTTTGTGGCCAACGTGGCGTTGTCGCTGGTGCTGTTTGAGCTGGGCTATCGCATCAACTTGCGCTGGTTCAGGGCCAACCCCTGGGTGCTGGCGGCGGGCGTCATGGAGTCGCTGCTGACCTTTGTGCTGGTGTACGCCGCCACCGGTCTGTTTGATGAGATGCGCCAGCACGTGCGCCTGGCCGTGGCCGCTCTGGCAATCGCCAGTTCACCGGCCGGCATTTTGCGGGTGGTGCATGAGCTTCGCAGCGCGGGGCAGGTTACCGAGCGGGTGATGCACCTCACCGCCATCAACTGCCTCATGTCGGTGCTGGCGCTGAAAGTGGTCATGGGCTCACGCACGCTGCGGGTGTCGGGCGACTGGCTGCAGGCGGCGTTTGGCAGCATCCACGTGCTGGCCACGTCCATTGCGGTGGGCGCTGTGCTGGGGTACCTGGTGCCCAAGCTGCTGAAAGGCCAGCAGTTCCGCGCCCCCGACGGCGTGACGGTGGTGTTTGCCCTGGCGGTGGTGTTGCTGACCACGGCGGCCTACGGCTTGAAGCTGTCGCCGCTGCTGGCAGCCCTCACGTTTGGCATCGTGGCGCGCGAACGCCGAGTGCACCTCACCAACGCGCAGCGCAACTTTGGCACGGCAGGCGACTTGCTCAGCGTGTTTTTGTTTGTGTATGTGGCCTCGGTGCTGGAATGGGTTGATGTCTGGCAAAGCCTGGGCCTGGGCCTCGTTCTCGTGCTGGTGCGCGGGCTGGCCAAGGTGGCGGTGAACGTGGGCACAGCGCAAGTCAGCGGCATCAGCCAGCAAAAGGGTGTGATGACGGGCCTGGCCCTCAGCCCCATGTCGGCTTTTGTGGTGCTGTTGGTGGGGCAGAGTGGAGCCGTGGGCTTTGACCTGGCCGACCAGACCCTGGCCACCATCGCCGGCATGGTGCTGGTACTGGAGCTGCTGGGGCCCATGGTCACTCAACGTGCGCTGGTGGCCGCCCGCGAGGCCCACGCCCACCAGGACAGCTGAAAGCCCCACCACCATGCCTTTGGAAGCCTTCAAATCATCCGACTCGCTCACCATGGGCGTGGAGCTGGAGCTGCAACTCGTCAACACGTACGACTTTGACCTGTCCAGCACCGCCAACGACCTGCTGGAGCTGTTGGGTCGCCAGCCTTTCCCTGGCGTGGTCACACCCGAAATGACGCAAAGCATGATCGAGGTGGCCACTGGCATCCACACCGACCACGCCGATCTGCTGGCCCAACTGCGCGACATCCGCAACACCCTGGTGGCCGCCGGCGACCGGCTCAACATCGAGGTGGCGGGGGGTGGTACCCATCCGTTCCAGCGCTGGTTCGAGCAGCGCATTTTTGCCAAACCCCGCTTCAAGGAACTCAGTGGCCTGTACGGCTACCTGGCCAAGCAGTTCACTGTGTTTGGCCAGCACGTGCACATCGGCTGCGCCAGTGCCGACGAAGCGCTGTTTTTGCTCCACTCGCTCAACCGCTACGTGCCGCACTTCATCGCGCTCAGCGCGTCGTCGCCGTATTTGCAGGGGGTGGACACGCTGTTCGACTCGGCCCGGCTGAACTCGGTGTTTGCGTTCCCCTTGAGCGGCCGCGCACCGTTTACGCTGAGTTGGGATGAATTTGCCCATGACTACTTCACCAAGATGGAGTCCACTGGCGTGGTGAAGTCGATGAAAGACTTTTATTGGGACATCCGCCCCAAACCCGAGTACGGCACCATTGAACTGCGCGTGTGCGACACGCCCTTGACCGTTGAGCGCGCTGCTGGCCTGGCCTGCTACCTGCAGGCCCTGTGCCGCCACCTGCTGCAACGCACCGAGCACATGCCCGCCGAAGACGACTATTTGGTCTACACCTACAACCGCTTCCAGGCCTGCCGCTTCGGGCTGGACGGCATGATGGTCAACCCCAAAACGCGCGAACAAATCAGCATCCGCGAAGACATTCTGGCCACCCTGCGCGTGCTGCAACCGCACGCCCTGGCGCTGAACTCGCTGGCCGCGCTCGATGATGTCGAACGCACGGCTGGCCAAGAGGGCAACCACGCCACCTTGCTGCGCCAACGTTTTGCCGAGCACGGCAGCGTTCAGGGTGTGGTGCGCTCGGCAGCAGATTTGCTGCGAACCTGACCCCTTTTCCCAGCACGTTCGCCCATTGCTCGGGCCATTGAGTGGCGCCCAGCTGGCCATCTGGCCTGCTCTGTATCATGGGTCAGCCACCCACCCTTGCGGGGGCATCCAGGGGTTCTCATGACCGGGTCGATATCTGTTTCTGCTCATTCAATGGTCCGGTCAGACGGTGATGCCGCTGGTTGGTCACGCAGGGCCTTGTTGTGGCGGCTAGGGGTGGCAACGTCGTGCCTGAGCGTTGCAGGTGTCGGTCCAGTGTGTGCTCAGCCTCAGCCAAAGGCGGGAAAACCGCCTGCGACGGCCGATGAGTTGCGTGTGCTGATTGGCAAGGCCACGCGGTTGTCGGTGTTGTCTGACCGGGTCACGCGGTGCCAGGTGCAGCGCAGCCTGAACGTGCTGGTTTCCCGGGCCGAGCGTTTGCTGGAAGACACCCGGCGCGAGGTTCTCAAGGTGCTGGATGAACTGTCTGCGGCCGGTTTGCCCGATGTTGCCCAGCGCCACCTCGCACCCGCCAAAGAGGCCTACGAGGACTTCCTGAAAAAATCCAACTCACTGGATGTGAGCAAACCCGACAGCACGGCGGCGTTCGCCGACATCGCTGATGTGGTCGGTGACCGGGTGGATGCATTGGTTGTGGCGCTGGTGCAGGCATTGGGAAGAACCACCTCGCAGGTACTGGCCACCACGGCAGACTTGCAGCGCTTGACCCAACATGCTGCCGTGCACTTCCTGTTGGCCAGTGCTGGCATTCAACCCGACAAACAATTGAAAGAAGTGAGCCAGGCTCGAACCGAATTTGGTGCTGGGTTGCGAACCCTTGTTGCCAGTCCGGTCAGAAGCGACGCGATTGATAGCCAGATCAAGTTGCTGGAGCCACAGTGGCTGTTGATGTCCACAGCGCTGACCCACCCGGGCCGCGACCTGCGGACCATGGAAAACATTTGCACCACCAGCGAACGCTTGCTAGAAGTGACCTCTGCCCTGTATGGCTTGTATGACGGAGCACTGAAGGGCTGAGCTGCGGATGTTGGAGTGGCAACCGCTTATCCAGCAAACCGCTTGCGTGTGAGCGCCAGCGCCACCCAGAAGCCCACCACCGCGTACACCACGAGCACACCCAGGTGCAGCAGCGTGTCGGTGGGCCAGCGGTCCATGAACAGCGGGCGCACCAGGGCCACGGCGTGGGTCAGGGGCAGCAGTTCTGACAGCCAGCGCACGGCAGCGGGCAATTGGTCGCGCGGGAAAAACACACCGCTCAAAAACATCATGGGTGTGAGGCCGAGCGTGAAGTAATACGTGAAAAAGTCATAGCCCTTGGCCAGTGCGTTGAACACCAGCGCAATGCAACTGAAGGTGATGCCCACCAGCGCCAGCACCGGCCAGGCCAGGAGCAGTTTGGGGCTGTGGCTGATGCCCAGGGCCAGCATCACACACAGGATGGCCGTGACCGTGAACAGCGCCTTGAACGCGGCCCACAGCATTTCGGCCAGCACCACGTCGTCCAGCCGCACAGGGGCGTTCAGGATGCCGTCCCAGGTTTTTTGCACGTGCATGCGAGAAAAGGCCGAGTACAGCGCCTCGAAACTGGCCGCGTTCATCGCGCTCATGCAGACGCTGCCGCTGGCCAGGAACAGGATGTACGGCACCTTCTCGGAACCCATGTCCACCTGGCCCACCAGTGCACCCAGGCCGTAGCCAAAGGCTACCAGCCACATCAGCGGCTCGGCGATGTTGCCCACCAGGCTGGGGATGGCCAGTTTTTTCCACACCAGCAGGTTGCGCTGCCACACCGGCCACCATCGCATTGACAGTTGCGGTGCGCGCCAAACAGAGGGCGCGGCGGGCGTGTTGGGCAGGGCAGGGTTGGTGTGCATGCCCGCATTGTGCGCAATCCGGCCTGATTTACAGTGGTGGCTCGTCACAACCCCCCAAGAAAGCCTGCCCCCATGACCACCCTTGGCACACCCCTGTCTCCCCACGCCACCAAAGTGATGCTGCTCGGCTCGGGCGAGTTGGGCAAAGAGGTGCTGTTGGCTTTGCAACGCCTGGGGGTCGAAACCATTGCGGTGGACCGCTACGACAACGCCCCGGGCCAGCAGGTGGCCCACCACAGCCGCACCATCACCATGAGCGACCCGGCGCAACTGAAAGCGCTGATCGAAGCCGAACGCCCCCACCTGGTGGTGCCCGAGATCGAGGCCATTGCCACCCCCATGCTCGAAGAGCTGGAAGCCGCTGGCGTGGCGAAGGTGGTGCCCACCGCCCGCGCCGCGCGCCTGACCATGGACCGCGAAGGCATCCGCCGCCTGGCAGCCGAAACCCTCAAACTGCCCACCAGCCCCTACGTGTTTTGCGACTCGCTGGCTGAACTGCAAGCCGCCATTGACGGAGGCATTGGTTACCCCTGTGTCGTCAAGCCCGTGATGAGCAGCAGTGGCAAAGGCCAAAGCAAGATCGACAGCCCAGCCGACGTGGCCAAGGCTTGGGACTACGCCATGGCCGGTGGCCGCGTGAGCCATGGTCGTGTGATCGTGGAAGGCTTCATTGACTTCGACTACGAAATCACCCAGCTCACCGTGCGCGCCCTGGGCTCAGATGGCAGGGTGCTCACGCACTTCTGCGACCCCATTGGTCACGTGCAGGTCAGTGGCGACTATGTGGAAAGCTGGCAGCCCATGGCCATGCACCCCTCGGCGCTGGCCGCCTCACGCCACATCGCCAAAACCGTGACCGACAACCTCGGGATGGGCCTGGACGGCAAACCCGCCGGACTGGGCCTGTTTGGCGTGGAGCTGTTTGTGAAGGGCGAGCAGGTGTGGTTCAGCGAGGTCAGCCCCCGCCCGCACGATACGGGGCTGGTGACGCTGTGCACCCAGCACCAGAGCGAGTTTGAGCTGCACGCCCGCGCCATCCTGGGGCTGCCGGTGGACACCAGCCTGCGCAATCCCGGCGCCAGCGCCGTGATTTATGGTGGCGTGGAGGCCGAAGGCATTGTGTTTGACGGTGTGGACGAGGCCCTGCGCGTGCCCGGGACCGACCTGCGTTTGTTCGGCAAACCCGAAAGTTTTGTCAAACGCCGCATGGGCGTGGCGCTGGCCCGGGCGGCCGACACCGACGCAGCTCGCGCCAATGCCAAGCTGGCCGCCAGCCTGGTGAAACCCCGGAAAATATGATCCAAAAGTGCCCCTGGCGCTTGATGGTATTAAATAGTATGCTGTTTAAAAACTTTAATAGCAATGTATTCAATGCAGAAAAGCGCTGAAGTCTGTTTTTGTTTGAATTTTTTCGCCGGGTGGTGACATGACACACGCCAGTGCCGACATGCGCGCCTACTATGCGGAGCGTGCCCCGTACTACGACGCGGTCTACCTGAAGCCCGAGCGCCAGGCCGATGTGGCGTTTCTGCGGGAGCACCTGCCCGCCCGCCTCCAGGCGCGCACAGTGCTGGAGGTGGCATGCGGCACAGGCTACTGGACGCAGCACATTGCTCCGGTGGTAAGGCGCATGGTGGCCACCGACCTCACCGCCGAGCCCCTGGCGCTCGCTCGACAGCGCCCCCACACGGCGAATGTGTCGTTTCAACAGGCCGATGCCTATGCACTGCCCCACCACCTGGGCCAGTTTGACGGCGCCTTTGCTGGTCTGTGGTTGTCCCATGTGCCAGTGCAGGGGCGCGGGGCTTTCTTCCAGAGCATGCACGCCAGGCTCAGCCCGGGTGCGCGGGTGGTGCTCATCGACAACGGAGCCATTCAGTTGCAGGATTTCCCCATCACTGAGACCGACGCCGATGGCAACACCTACCAACAGCGTGTGCTTCGCGACGGTTCGATGCACCGGGTGCTGAAGAACTTTCCAACCGAAGCCGAGTTGCAAAGCCTGCTGTTGCCGTTCGCGGCCTCATTCATTTACCGAGCGCTGGATAACTTCTGGCTTTGCGAGTACGAACTCCCGGCTGCATGAGTTTGCTGCGGGCGCTTACCCGTCTTCCCGGATCTGCCGACCGGTCAGCTTCAGAAACAGGTCTTCCAGGTTGGCGGGGCGGTGCAATGTGCGCAGGCCGGGGTGGGCTTGCAATGCGACCAGCAGCGGGGCGGCGTTGGCGGTGTAAAAGAACAGGGTTTCGCCGCTCACTTCCACGCGGGCGGCGTGTTGGGTCAAGGTCGTGTCGGTCTGCAGCTCCAGTGCCCCTTGGCCGTACACCTCCACCACGTCGGGCTCCAGGTGTTGTGCAATCAGGTCGCGTGGAGCGCCTTCGGCAATTTTTCGGCCGTGGTCCAGCACCAGCAGGCGGTTGCACAGGCGCTCGGCCTCGTCCATGAAGTGGGTGGTCAGCAAAATGCTTTTGCCTTGCTGCAGCAGCCGTTGCAGGCGCTCCCACATCAGGTGGCGGGCCTGGGGGTCCAGGCCGGTGGTGGGCTCGTCGAGCAGCAGCAGTGCCGGGTCGTTGATGAGGGCGCGTGCCAGGCTCAGCCGTCGTTTCATGCCGCCCGAGAGTTCGCCCGGTTTGGCGTCGGCCTTGTGGCTGAGAGCGGCAAACTCCAGCAACTGCGGAATGCGCTCGGTCAGCACGGCTTCAGTCAGGCCGAAGTAGCGGCCGTACACGCGCAGGTTTTCGGCGCACGAAAAATCGGGGTCCAGCGTGTCGAACTGGCTCACCACGCCCAGCCGGGCCTTGATGTCCAGCGCGTCGTGCGGCATGGTCAGCCACCGGGCCGCAACTGGGGCAGGGTCGCAAAACCGCACAGTGCCTTGAGTGGGCACGGCCAGCCCCAGGCACATTCGGATGGTGGTGGTTTTGCCGGCGCCGTTGGGGCCGATCACACCCAGGCATTCGCCCGGCGCAATGTCAAACGACACGCCGTTCACCACGGTGGTGTCGCCATAGCGTTTGTGCAGGTGGTCAGCGCGAAACAGTGACTGGGGCGTGGACATGGATGGGCATCGGGTGCGGTGGTACACCATTGTGAGGTCTCGAACGACAACCCCTAGAATCGCCGCGCCATGTCCTTGCCGGGCGGTGGCTGTACCAAGGAGAGCGATTTGTCAGACTTTTGGGCTGTGGCCCCCCAGTACCTGCTGCCCAAACAGGCCCTCACCCAGCTCGCCGGTGCTTTTGCCCGGTCACAGGCCGGAGGACTGACCACGTGGGTGATTCGCAAATTCGTGGCGCGCTACAACGTCAACATGGCCGAGGCCGCCAACCCCGACCCGGCCAGCTACGCCAGCTTCAACGAGTTTTTCACCCGCCCGCTGAAACCCGGGGCCCGACCCCTGGCTGATGCACCCTGGGTTTGCCCTGTGGACGGGGCCATCAGCCAGTTGGGCCCCATCTCGGGCGACCAGATTTTTCAGGCCAAAGGCCACCGCTATTCCACGCAGGCCCTGCTGGCAGGCAGTGCCGATGAAGCGGCCCGCTATGCAGACGGCCATTTCGCCACCATTTACCTCAGTCCACGCGACTACCACCGCATCCACATGCCGTGCGACGGCACCTTGCGTCGCATGGTGTATGTGCCGGGCGAGCTGTTTTCGGTCAACCCCGCCACGGCTCGGGGTGTGCCGGGCCTGTTTGCCCGCAACGAGCGCGTGGTGTGCCATTTCGACACGCCACACGGCCCGCTGGCGCTGGTGCTGGTGGGCGCGACCATCGTGGGCAGCATGGCCACGCCCTGGCATGGAGTGGTGAACCCGCCCCGCAGCGCCAACGTGCGCAACTGGGACTACGCGCCGGGCGAAGTGGTGCTGCGCCAGGGTGACGAAATGGGCCGCTTTTTGCTGGGCTCTACCGTGGTGTTGCTGTGGCCGCGCAACACGTTGGACTTTGTCAATCACTGGGTGTCGGGTGGCCCGGTTCGCCTGGGGGAGGCGATGGCACACGTTCCTGCCGCACCCGCCGACCTGTGAGTCGCCCCCGTTGTTGTTGACTTGGGTCAAGAGGTGCGGCTGTGTGCCGCACTGCACGGCTGCCCGCCATTGGCACGGTTGCTGCTTTGGGCTAATCTAGCCGCTCCCGTGTTCATCCCTCGTGCCTGCCATGTCTTCATCACCCGATTCCGCTCCCGCTGACAACAACAACCCCCAGCTCAAGTTGCTGGAGCGCAGGGTGGATTCGTTGGGTGAGCTCAATGCTCGCATCGCCCGCCTGGCCATGGGTCTTGGGCTGTCGCTGCGTCAGGAGCCTGACATTCAGCGCGTCATCACGTACCAGAGCCCCCACGTGTCGGTCGAGCGGCGCAGCCAGGCCGACCGCCGCACCGGTGCGAGGGCGTCGTCCAGCGACCGCCGTGCCTCCCGTCAATGGGAGGAATTGCGTGGTTTGGTGGTGTTGCGCTACGAGCTCGAGCTGAAATACGCCCAGGAAATGGGTGCCAGCGTCACACGTGACATCTTCACAGAGGCCTCGGCCCGCCTAACCCGTGACGGTTTTGCCGTTGGCATGGATGGCATGGACCTCAAAAAGCTCTTCGGCAACGCCTGACCGCGCTTTGCCCGCCGACACAGCACAGACACGGTACTGTGCTTTTATTGCTTTTTCGCATTCCGAACGAAACCCATGAACACGCCCAACCTTGCTCCCGACCTGGTCGAAAACATCACTTTTGACGAACTCACTGTGGGCCAGACGGCCAGCCTGGTGCGCACACTGACGCTTCAGGACATTCAGGCATTTGCTGCGGTGTCAGGCGATACCAACCCGGCACACCTCGACCCGGCTTACGCCGCCGACACGCTGTTCCACGGCGTGATTGCCCACGGCATGTGGAGTGGTGCGCTGATTTCGGGCCTGCTGGGTACCGAATTCCCTGGCCCCGGCACCATTTATGTCGACCAGGAACTGCACTTTCAGCGCCCTGTTCACGTGGGAGACACACTGGTGGTGAAAGCCACTGTGCGCGCCAAAAACCCGGCCAACCAGCAGGTGGAACTGGACTGCGACGTGAGCAACCAGCGCGGCGAGCGCGTGTTGCATGGCTTGGCGCGTGTGGTGGCCCCCACCCGCAAGCTGAAGTTGCCCCGCGTGACCGCCCCTCGCATCCAACTGTACGACCCGGAGGCCCGGCTGAAAGAGCTGCTGGCGCGTGGTGCCCACCTGGCCCCTGTGCGTTGCGCCGTGGTGCATCCGTGCGACACCGAATCGCTGCAAGGCGCGGTCGATGCGGCCAATTTGGGCCTGATCGTGCCAGTGCTGGTGGGCCCCAGCGCCCGCATCCGCCAATTGGCGGCCGACGCGGGCATGGACATCAGCGGCATGCAGCTGGTGGACACCGAACACAGCCACGCCTCGGCAGAAGCCGCCGCTGCGCTGGCCGCGCAGGGTGACGTTGAGGCCCTGATGAAAGGCAGCCTGCACACCGACGAAATGGTGCATGCCGTGCTGGGTCAGCGCGCGCTGCGCACGGGGCGGCGCATGTCGCACGTGTTCCGCTTCGATGTGCCGGCGTACAGCAAACCCATTCTCATCACCGACGCGGCGCTCAACATCCATCCCTCTCTGCCAGAAAAGGTGGACATCATCCAAAACGCCATCGACTTTGCCCATGTGATGGGCGTGGCCGCACCCAAGGTGGCATTGCTGTCGGCGGTGGAAACCGTGAACCCGGCCATTCCGTCCACGCTGGACGCCGCAGCCCTGTGCAAGATGGCCGACCGGGGCCAGATCAAAGGCGGCGTGCTGGATGGCCCGCTGGCGTTTGACAACGCGATTTCGGCCCACGCTGCGCACGTCAAGGGCATCCGCTCGCCCGTGGCGGGCGATGCAGACATTCTGGCCGTGCCCGACCTCGAAAGCGGCAACATGCTCGCCAAGCAACTGGAGTACCTGGCCGGTGCGTCGGGCTCGGGCATTGTGTTGGGCGCCCGCATTCCCATCGCGCTGACCAGCCGTGCCGACGGCCCCGCCGCCCGTGTGGCTTCGGCCCTGCTGGTGAAACTGGTGGCACACCACGCCCGTGCCAACGCTGCGCAGGCCAGCGGCGGTTGAAAGGGGTACGACCATGGCAGTGTTGGCGGTCAACGCAGGTTCGTCGAGCCTGAAGTTTTCGTGTTATCCCCTCGCGGCTGGCGTGGTCCAGGCCAGCGTGCTGAACGGCAACATCCAGGGGCTGGAGCCCCAGGGCCAGCCCACGCTGTCGTGGCAGTTTGCCGGCGAGGCCCACCAACAGGCACTCAATCTGCCAGACGGCTCCGCTGCGGAGCGGTTTGCCGGTGCTTTGGCGGTCCTGCAACGGCTGTTGGGGGTGTTGCCCGGCCTGCCCGCGCTCACGGCCGTGGCGCACCGGGTGGTGCACGGCGGGCGTGAGCACCGTGCCAGCGTGGTCGTTACGCCTGCTGTGCTGGATGCGTTGGGCCAGTTGAACCCGCTTGCCCCGCTGCACCAGCCGCACAACCTGGCGGGCATTCGCGCGTTTGCCGCTGCTTTTCCCCAGTTGCCGCAGGTGGCGTGTTTCGACACCGCTTTTCACGCCACGCTGGGGCCGCTGGAAACCACGTTCGCCATTCCACACGAGCTGACCACCGAAGGCGTGGTGCGCTACGGTTTTCATGGTTTGTCATACCAGTTCGTGATGGCCACGCTGCTGGCCCACACGCCGCGCGCTCAGGGCCGCGTGTTGATGGCTCACCTGGGCAATGGCGCCAGTCTGTGTGCTGCGCAAGGTGGCAAAAGTGTGTCCACCAGCATGGGTTTCTCCGCGTTGGATGGGTTGATGATGGGCACGCGCAGCGGCTCTCTCGACGCGGGCGTACTGCTGTACCTGCTGGCTCAAGGCTGGGATACCGCCAAGGTTCAGCGGCTGCTCTACAGCCAGTCAGGGCTGCTCGGGGTCTCGGGCGTGTCCGCCGACATGCGGCGGCTGGGACAGGTGGCTGAGGGAGACGGGGCCGAGGCCCAACGCGCCCGTTTTGCCATCGACCTGTTCACCCACCGCGTGGTGCGCGAGGCCGGTGCCATGGTGGCCACGCTTCAAGGCCTGGACGTGCTGGCCTTCAGCGGCGGCATCGGCGAACACGATGCAGGCTTGCGTACCCGCGTGGCTGAGCGCATGGGCTGGTTGGGTGTGCGTCTGGACGCATCAGCCAACCTCGCTGCCACGGGTGATGCGGTGGCCGCCATTCACGCGCCCGACAGCGCCGTGGAGGTGTGGGTCATCCCCACCGACGAGGGGCGGGTGGCCGCAGAAGAAGCCGCTCGTTGCCTCCACCCGGTCGGCCAATAAAAGATAGTGAAAAAACCAATACTGAAAGGCGGTAGAGGCTGATTTCGTTCTGATTTTCAGCGCAGGTCATTGAAGTCGCTGTGCATGTGCCCTCTGCCGTCGGCTTTGGCTTGGTACATGGCTTTGTCGGCGGCCAACAGCGCTTGACGCAGAGGCTCTTCACTGCGGAAGTCGCAGGGTGCCAACCCAGAGCTGAAATTCAGGTCCAGCCCCAGTTGCTCGCGTGAGTGCTCTCGCAAATACGCGCGGAGTCTGGCGTCCATCAGCTCTGCCACGCGCTGGTTGGTTTGCGGCATCAGAACCACAAACTCCTCTCCGCCGAACCGTCCCGCCAGGTCGCTTTCGCGCAGGCAGGCGCGCATGCAACGCCCCAGCAGAGCCAGTGCCCGGTCACCCATCTGGTGCCCGTGTTCGTCGTTGATTTTCTTGAAGAAGTCGAGGTCAATCATCATCACCATGGTGGGCCAGCCATTGCGTCTGGCTTGCGCCAGCAAAGGGCGGGCGCCATGCAGCCAGCCTCGGCGGTTGGGCAGGCCGGTGAGCGAGTCCGAATTGGCCAATGCCTCCAGGGCGGCTTCGGCCTCTCGCCGCCAGGCCACCAGCACGGCCATTGCCATCAACACAAAGACCGTTTGCGCGACAAGTTGCCCCCACCGGCTTGCAAATGGCCCCGGTTGCAGCGACAGCACGCTGGCAGCCGGTAGCACGGTGGCGGCCAAATGCATGAGCGCGAGCAGCGCATAAGCCGTGAAACACATGGCCAGCAGCACACGCCAGCGCAAGGTCTGCTCCCGGTGTTGCCCCAGCAGTGCTGCGCAAACGAGCACAAAACACTGCACGACTGCCCAGGCAAGTGTCCATGCGTTGCGCACGACAACGTCGTCGAAGTTGAACAGGTATCCCAGCGGCAGCGCCACACCTGCTGCAACCATGGGCCACTGACCTGGGCGAGGCCCCAACCAGCCTGACAGTGCTTGCAGCATCTGGTGGCTTGCCAATGACACCATTGCCAACGCAGCCACAGCCAGCCAATGCTGGGACATGCCCGTGGCAGCCATCGCGCACACCCAGGCGCCACTCAGCAGCACGAGGCTGACCTGTGCACGACGAGTGCCCACGCTGACCCGGGTTCCCATGACCAATGGCAACCCCAGGGCCACGGCGCAGACAGTCACTGCGGTGGTCACCGAGAGGGCGTTGATGTCAAGCGGGATCACGAAAAGGGTGGTGCGAGGGTTATTGGAAGGCCACTTCGGCAAAGCTGCGCAGCTTGCGGCTGTGCAGTTGTTCAAAGCCTCGCTCGCGGAGCAACTCTACCGCATGGATACCAATGCGCAAGTGCTGATCTACGCGTTCGCGGTAGAAGTGGTTGGCCATGCCGGGCAGCTTGATTTCACCGTGCAGGGGTTTGTCGCTCACACACAGCAGGGTGCCGTAGGGCACGCGAAAGCGAAAACCGTTGGCTGCAATGGTGGCGCTTTCCATGTCCAACCCCACTGCACGGCTCTGGCTCAGGCGGCGCTGTGGTGTGGTCGCCACGTTGTGGGTGGGCAACAGCTCCCAGTTGCGGTTGTCGGTGCTGGCCACGGTGCCCGTGCGCATGATGCTTTTCAGGTCGCTGGGAGCCAGGCCACTCACATCGGCCACGGCGGTTTCCAGTGCCTGCTGAATTTCGGCCAGCGCGGGAATGGGCACCCAAAGTGGCAGCTCTTCGTCCAGCACATGGTCTTCACGCACGTAAGCGTGCGCCAGTACGTAGTCGCCCAGCCGCTGGCTGTTGCGCAGCCCGGCGCAGTGGCCCAGCATCAGCCAGGCATGGGGGCGCAACACGGCCACGTGGTCGGTGATGGTTTTGGCGTTGCTGGGGCCCACGCCAATGTTCACCAGCGTGATGCCGCTGCGGTCGGCCCGAAGCAGGTGGTAGGCGGGCATTTGCGGCAGGCGGGGTGGGGCGGTGCCCAGTTCGTCCACGGCCTCGGTGGGCAACCCCACGCGGCGCGTGACCACGTTGCCAGGCTCGACGAAAGCGGTGTACTCGCTGTCGGGCTTGGCCATCTCCGCGTGTCCCAGCTTGATGAACTCGTCGATGTAAAACTGGTAGTTGGTGAACAGCACGAAGTTCTGGAACCACTCGGGTGCCGTGCCGCTGTAGTGACGCAGACGCTGCAATGAGTAGTCCACGCGGGGCGCAGTGAACAGCGCAAGGGGCTGGGCCTCGCCTGGGCCGGGTTCATGGGTGCCGTTGGCAATTCCATCGTCCATGACGGCGAGGTCTGGCAGGTCGAAAACGTCGCGCATGCGGGCGCGGCGCTCGGCGTCCATGTGGCCTTCCACGTGGTCGTGTTCGGCAAACGAGAAGTGGATGGGGATGGGCAATGCGCTGGTACCCACCTCCAGCTCCCCGCCATGGTTCTGCAGCAGCAGGCGGAACTGGTTGAGGTAGTAGCTGGCGTAAAGGTCGGGCCGGGTCAGCGTGGTCTCAAACCGGCCGGGCCCCGCCACAAAACCGTAGCTGAGGCGGGCGTTCGCTCCCTGGTCGTGGCGCAGGCTGTGTGGCGTGTGCAGGCGCACCAGCGGATAGCAGGCACGCACGCGCTGGTCGGTCCCCAGCTCGCCGCTGACGTAGTGGTGCATGGTGCTGCGCAGGTGTTGTACCGCTCCGTTGTATATGGCCTGGACCTGGGCCAGGGCGCTGTCGGCATTGGTGTGGCGGGTGGGCGCCACAAAGGGTGGGAGCAGGTGCATGGGGCGCTCCGGGTTCAGGCTGCCTTGACGGGCTCGCGCATGGTCACAAACTCTTCGGCGGCAGTTGGGTGTATGCCAATGGTGCTGTCAAACACGGCTTTGGTGGCCCCGGCCTTCAGCGCCACGGCAAAGCCCTGCACGATTTCACCTGCCTCTGCGCCAACCATGTGCAAGCCCACCACCCGGTCGGTGGCGGTGTCCACCACCAGCTTCATGAGGGTGCGCTCAGTGCTGCCACTCAGGGTGTGTTTCAGCGCTTTGAATTCGGAGCGGAACACGGTGATCGCACCAAACTGCTCACGCGCTTGCGCTTCCGTCAGCCCCACGGTGCCCACGTTTGGGTGGGTGAACACGGCGGTGGGAATCAGGTCGTAGGCCATGCTGCGCGGGGCTTTGCCTGCGGCCGCGCCCCAGATGTGATCCACCACCACCATGGCTTCGCCCAGCGCCACAGGCGTGAGCTGCACGCGGGCCGTCACATCGCCCACGGCGTAAATGTGGGGCACGTTGGTTTGGTAATGACCGTTCACCACGATGGCACCTTGCGCACCGGTGGCCACGCCCGCCACGTCCAGCCCCAGACCGTTGACGTTGGGCACGCGGCCGGTGGCATAAAGCACTGCATCGGCTACCCGCGTATTGCCATCTTCGAGTTGCAGGTGCAGGCCGTCGGCCTGTTTGTGAATGGCCAGTACACCGGCGTTCAGCCGCAGGTCAACCCCGGCTTTGGTGACCTCTGCCGCCAGAAAGTGGCGTACCTCGTCGTCAAAGCCGCGCAACACTTGTTCTCCGCGGTAGAGCTGTGTGACGTGTGCGCCCAGGCCGTTGAAGATGGATGCAAACTCACACGCAATGTAGCCACCGCCCACCACAACCAGCCGCTGGGGGAAAGTAGGCAGGTCAAAGATGTCGTTGGAAGTGATGACGTGTTCACGTCCCACAAAGTGGGGCACGTGGGGTGTGCCGCCGGGGGCCAACAAAATGTGCTGGGCAGTCAAACGCTGGTGACCAGGGCTGCCGTCGGCGTTCAGGGTTGCCAGACCCACCTGATGGTCGCCTTCCAGGCGGGCAAAACCGTTGAATACGGTCACGCCCGAGCCGCGCAGCAGGTTGCTGTACACGCCGTTCAGGCGGCTGATTTCTTTGGCCCGGTTGGCCTTCAGGGTGGCCCAGTTCAGCAGCGGGGCCTCACCTTCCCAGCCGTAGCCGTGGGCTTCCTCAAACCCTTCGCCATATTGAGCTGCATAGCTGTAGAGTTTTTTGGGGATGCAGCCCACGTTCACGCAGGTGCCGCCCAGGCCGTTGGTGCCCAAGGTTTCGGCCAGCGCCACGCGCGCGCCGCGCTGGGCGGCCATGCGGGCGGCCCGCACGCCCCCGCTGCCGCCTCCGATCACCATCAAGTCAAAATCGAAACCGCCCATGTGTGCCTGCCATTGCAAAAATGCGCATCATCGCAGCAAGCGTGTTGCCATTGGGCGCGCCAGTGGTTTGTCAGGCAATTTCGCTGTTGTTCTGGCCTTGAGATGCCAGTGCGCGGCGTCTTGCCATTTCCCTGCCGGAACCCGTGTTGTCGAGGGAACCCAGCCGCTTCTTTGCCTCGGGGTAAGCCAGTGACTCTTCCAAGATGATGTGGTCGGTGTACAGCGCCTCGAAAACGTTGAGTGCGTGGCGCAATTCCGCAGCATCGAACCATTGATTTCCGTTGGCGGCGGCTTCCAGGGCAGGCTCGATTTGCAGCCAGTTTTCCTCCAGCCAGCCGTGATCCTGAGTCAGGTGTCTTGCGGCATGAACAACATCGGGATCCCCGCTGTTCAGCAAGGCCGGAAAAATGTGAGTTTCCTCGTCGAGATGGTGTTGCCTTGCTTCCCTGTTGAAGTAGTGCAATACCTGCTGGGCGATCGGTTTGTGGGCAGAACTGAGCCCGTCAGTCTCGATTTCTTCGATCAATCCCCGCAGTTGAACCAGCTGGCGCTGGATTTCACGGTGCGATTCATCGAGAAATTCAAAGACATTGGCGGGGGGCGATGGGTTCGCTTTCATGTCAGGCTCCTTGTGGCACATGCCACTGGTCTGATTATGAAAATGCTGCGCCGCAACAACTTGATCTGGCTCAAGGATTTGCGGCGCAGATGCAAACGCTCTTTCAAGGTCAATAGCTGTAGACCCCGCGCCCGGATTTGCGACCCAGATAGCCAGCTGCCACCATTTCTTTCAAAAGGGGGCATGGACGATATTTGCTGTCGTTGTATTCGTTGAAGTAGACGTTCATTACCGCCAGGCACACATCCAAACCGATCATGTCTGCAAGCGCCAATGGCCCAATGGGGTGGTTGCAGCCCAGTTTCATGCCTGCGTCAATGTCCTCGGCCGAGGCCAGCCCTTCAGCTAGCACAAAGAAGGCCTCGTTGATCATGGGCACCAGGATGCGGTTCACCACAAAGCCCGGAGCGTTCTTCACCGTGATCGGGGACTTACCGAGGCGCTCGGCCAGACCTTTGACAGCCTCGTGCGTGGCGTCGCTGGTTTGCAGACCGCGGATGATTTCAACCAACGCCATCATGGGCACCGGGTTGAAGAAATGCATGCCAATGAAGCGGTCGGCTCGTTGCGTGACTGCTGCCAGTTTGGTGATGGAAATGCTGGAGGTGTTGGTTGCCAGAAGCACTTCAGGCGCCAGCAGGTTGTCCAATTGCTGCAGTATCTTGACCTTCAGCCCTTCGCTCTCGGTTGCGGCTTCGATCACCAGTTGCGCTTCTTTGAGGGCATCGTAAGACGTGCTGCCGGTGATCAACTCCAGCGCGGCGATTTTGTCCGCTGCTGACATTTTGTCTTTCTTGATCAACCGGTCGAGGCTGGATGTCACAGTCGCAATACCTTTGGCAACGGCGGCTTCGCTGATGTCAACCATGACGACACGGATGCCACGGGTGGCGCAAGCCTGTGCAATGCCGTTGCCCATGGTTCCAGCACCAATGATGCCGACGGTCTGGATGGAAAATTGGGTGGGTGTGCTCATCAATGGGTTCCTGTAGGGGTTGAACGTGGCTCGATGTTACCGATGCAAGATGGCCACTTCAAAGAGAACGGAGGGTTTTGACACCCCCTTTTTTGACGTGAGTCAACTGAGTTTGTGCAGATTCAGAACATGCTTGCGCCTTCGTTCACTACAATCCTAGGGTTGACCCTTGGGGTCGTCACACCTGTAGAACCAAGTTCCAGAAAGATCTGCATGAGCGAAGCAAGCGTAGACAACAGCCGCCGCAACTGGCTGATCACATCCTGTGCTGTCGGTGGCGCGGGTGCCGCCGCAGTCGCGGTGCCCTTTGTGAGTTCCTTCAGTCCGTCCGAGCGGGCAAAGGCGGCGGGGGCTTCAATCGAGGTGGACATCACAGCCATTCCGCCGGGCCAGAAAATCACGGTCGAGTGGCGGGGCAAACCAGTATGGATTCTTCGCCGCACCCCGGAACAACTTGCAACGCTGGACAAAACCGAGGGCGAACTGGCTGATCCCACATCCGCTCGCACGGCTTATCCCACCCCTGAGTACGCCAAAAACAAACATCGCTCGATCAAGCCCGAGGTCTTTGTGGGAGTCGGAATTTGCACGCACCTGGGTTGTTCACCGGGCGACAGGCTCGCCCCCGGCCCACAGCCTTCGTTGCCCGACAACTGGCAAGGGGGATTCCTGTGCGCCTGCCATGGATCGACATTCGACGTGGCGGGCCGCGTGTTCAAGAACAAACCCGCTCCTGACAACCTCGAGGTGCCGCCTCACATGTATCTGTCGGATACCACGCTGTTGATCGGCGACGACAAAAAAGCGTGAGCACTGAGCTCTCCACGCCCAACGCTATTTAAGGTTCATCATGGCTGAATTCAAAGAAGTCCCGGCTGACGCGGCATTGGCCGTCAAAGCTCTGAACTGGGTGGACAACCGGTTCCCTCTGTCCAAACTCTACAAAGAACACCTTTCGGAGTACTACGCTCCCAAGAATTTCAATTTCTGGTACTTTTTCGGATCACTGGCCTTGCTGGTGCTGGTCATCCAGATCGTGACCGGTATCTTCCTGGTGATGCATTACAAGCCCGATGCGGCGCTTGCCTTTGCGTCTGTCGAGTACATCATGCGTGATGTGCCATGGGGCTGGCTGATTCGTTACATGCACTCCACCGGTGCATCAATGTTCTTTGTGGTGGTGTATCTCCACATGTACCGTGGCTTGATTTACGGCAGCTACCGCAAGCCGCGTGAATTGGTCTGGATCTTCGGTTGCGCCATTTTCCTGGTGTTGATGGCTGAAGCGTTCATGGGTTACCTGTTGCCTTGGGGCCAAATGAGCTATTGGGGCGCTCAGGTGATCGTGAACCTGTTCTCCGCCATTCCTTTCATTGGTCCTGACTTGGCGCTGCTCATCCGCGGTGACTTCGTTGTCGGCGACGCTACCTTGAACCGATTCTTCTCGTTCCACGTGATTGCAGTGCCGTTGGTCCTGCTGGGTTTGGTGGTGGCTCACATCATTGCCCTGCACGAAGTCGGCTCCAACAATCCTGACGGTGTTGAAATCAAGGCGCTCAAGGACAGCAACGGCATTCCGTTGGACGGCATTCCCTTCCATCCTTACTACAGCGTGCACGACATTCTGGGCGTGTCTGTGTTCCTGATGGTGTTTTCTGCCATCCTGTTCTTTGCGCCCGAGCTTGGCGGCTATTTCCTTGAGTACAACAACTTCATTCCGGCTGACCCGCTGACCACTCCGCTGCACATTGCACCGGTTTGGTACTTCACGCCTTATTACTCGATGCTGCGTGCGGTGACGAGTCAGTTCATGTACGTGCTGGTTGCAGTTGTTCTGTTGGGTGCTGTGCTCGGCGTGACCAAAATCAAGATGCCCGCACCTTTGAAAATCGGTGTCCTGGGAGCTGCTGTGGTCGCTGTGGCATTGATGCTGGCCATTGATGCCAAGTTCTGGGGCGTGGTTGTCATGGGCGGTGCTGTGATCATCATGTTCTTCCTGCCATGGCTTGATTACAGCGAGGCAAAGTCCATTCGTTACCGCCCGAGCTGGAACGTCTGGTTGTACGGCCTGTTCGTCATCAACTTCTTCATTCTTGGGTATCTCGGTGTGAAACCTCCGAGCCCAGTGGGCGAGTTGGTTTCGCAAGTGGGGACGTTGTTCTACTTCGGATTTTTCCTGCTCATGCCTTGGTGGAGCCGTATTGGTAAATGCAAGCCAGTGCCCACCCGTGTGACGTTTGAAGCGCATTGAAAGAGTTGTGGAGTAACGCTATGAAAAGAATCATCACAGCCCTTTCGCTGGTCGTTGCGTTGGTGGGTGGCGCACATGCTGCCGGCGGAGGTTTTCCGCTTGAAAAAGCACCTAAGCGCACAAACGACGTGGCGGCCCTGCAAAATGGCGCCAAATTGTTTGTCAACTACTGCCTGAGTTGCCACTCCGCAGCCTTCATGCGCTACAACCGTTTGCGCGACATTGGTTTGACTGAGAAGCAAATCAAGGAAAACCTGATGTTCACCACCGATAAGGTGGGTGACACCATGAAGGCGGCCATTGACCCCAAGCAGGCCAAGGAATGGTTTGGAGCCAATCCGCCCGACCTCACTTTGGTGGCCCGTTCGCGCGCCAGTGGTGCAGGCTCAGGTGCTGATTACCTGTACACATACCTGCGTACTTACTACCGCGACGAAACCAAGCCCACGGGCTGGAACAACATGGCGTTCCCCAACGTCGGCATGCCCCACGTGATGTGGGAACTGCAGGGTGAGCGTCGACCTGTTTTCGAGACAGTATCCGAGCACGGGCACGATGTGCAAAAACTCAAGGGCTGGGAGCAGGTCACTCCTGGCAAGATGTCTCCTGCAGAATTTGATCAGGCGACGGGCGACTTGGTGGCATTCATGCAGTGGATGTCCGAGCCTGTCCAGAACACTCGTGTGCGCATCGGTGTCTGGGTGTTGCTGTTCCTGACGGTGTTCACTGTGATTGCGTGGCGTCTGAACGCCGCATACTGGAAAGATATCAAGTAACATCAACGCGCCCCGGACTGCTGTCCGGTTCTGCTGCAGTGGCGACACGATTCAAGCGTGTCGCCACTGTTTTTCATTGAGGGATTCGTTGTCATGATGGTTTTGTATTCGGGCACTACCTGCCCTTTTTCCCACCGCTGCCGTTTTGTCTTGTTTGAGAAGGGGATGGACTTCGAAATCCGCGATGTGGACCTCTTCAACAAGCCAGAGGACATCGCGGTGATGAATCCCTATGGGCAGGTGCCCATTTTGGTGGAACGCGATTTGATCCTGTACGAATCCAACATCATCAATGAGTACATCGACGAGCGTTTCCCGCATCCTCAGTTGATGCCCGGTGACCCAGTGGATCGGGCTCGTGTTCGCTTGTTCCTGTTGAACTTTGAAAAAGAGCTGTTCACTCACGTGTCTGTGCTCGAAGCCCGCGTAGGCAAAGGCAACGAGAAGGCGGTCGAAAAGGCTCGCAGTTACATCCGTGACCGCTTGACCCAGTTGGCCCCTGTTTTCCTGAAAAACAAGTTCATGCTGGGTGACAGCTTCTCGATGCTTGATGTCGCGATAGCACCTTTGCTGTGGCGTCTTGATTTTTACGGTATCGAGCTGAGTAAAAATGCAGCGCCCCTGCTGAAGTACGCAGAGCGGATTTTTTCCCGTCCTGCCTACATCGAAGCGCTGACCCCGTCTGAAAAAGTCATGCGCAAGTAAACCTTGTTTGTGAAGTTCTCAATGGATGCTCGGATGCCCTCTACCCGGCCATACCTGATCAGAGCGCTGCATCAGTGGTGCATGGATCATGGTTTTACACCTTACCTGTCGGTGGCGGTGGATGGCTCGGTTCGTGTGCCGCGTCAGCATGTTGTCAATGACGAGATCGTCCTGAATGTCAGCACCGACGCCACGGGTGGCTTGGTCTTGGGGGACGAATACATTGAGTTCAAAGCCAGGTTCGGCGGTGTCCCCCAGCAGATTGTGGTTCCCGTTGGACGAGTCTCTGCCATCTATGCCAGAGAGAATGGCCAGGGAATGGCATTTCCCGTCGAGCCTTCCATCTACATGGCTGACGATGGCCAGTCAGATTCCGGCGCAATTGGCAGCCCGGCCGATGGCTCGTCTGGCGACATCACGCCTGATTCAGCTGAAGGAAAGTCCAAGACTGGCGCCAGACCGGTCCTCAAACGGATAAAGTAGAATATTGTTTGTGCCGGTTTAGCTCAGTTGGTAGAGCACTCGCCTTGTAAGCGATAGGTCGTCAGTTCGAATCCGACAATCGGCACCACTCAAGCATCAAGCCGTTGGCTGTTCAAGTCGACAGCACCTTGACCCTGATCTTGATGCATTGGCCTGAAGCGCTCAGCAATTGGGCTTCGAGTTCTGGCAACAATTGACGCAGTTTGCTTGCAACAGCACCACTGCGAACCAGCAGGCACCATTCACCGTCATTGACCGGACCTGCTGATACCGATTTTCGCAGTCCTGTGGGCAGGTGTGGGGCAATGGCTGCCATGTGCTGGTTGGAACGCTCAATCAGGCCACCCAGCTTGGCCAAAACAGGGGAGTCAGCGGCTGCATCTTTCAAAGAGACAGCATGACGACGCAACAGATGGTTGGGATTTGTCACTGAAGCGCTGAGGTTGGCATGCATCTGATTATCACGGACCCTTGGTTTGCAAAGCAACGTGCTGTTCATATCTCTGGTTTGCAACTTTTCGCGGTCGGTGCGGCGGCCGTCTTGACCGTCATACTTGCGTCTTTGGTGACGTATCACTTGGTGTTTGTTCACGGTGTTCGTCAGGGTTGGCCGGTTGCCACCACGCTGGCTAACCTGCTGTCCAACGTCGAGCGTCAAAGCCAAGAGCGGTATTTGCGCGAAAACCTGGATGTCATGGCCACCCGCTTGGGTGAAATGCAGGCGCGAGTCGTGCAATTGGATGCCCTGGCGGAGCGTTTGGCTGTGCTGGCCGGTTTACCGGCTCTGGATGCAAAAAGCAGAGTGGGCGCCGGAGGGGTTTTGGCACATCCGCAATACCTCACCATGGCGGAGTTGAGTGCACACATTGAACAGCTCTCGAGCCATTCAGATGTCAGTGCTGACAGGCTTGCAGCGGTTGAAGGTCAGTTGTTTCTGGACCGGGTTCGCAAGGCAATGTTACCCACGGCATCACCTGTCAAAGATGTCCTGGCTGGCTCTGGCTTTGGTTGGCGCATCGACCCCATGACCGGGCAAAGAGCACTGCACACCGGGCTCGATTTTGCTGCAGAGCCTGGGACCCCCATCCTTGCTGCAGCAGGCGGCGTGGTAGTTGTTCAAGAATTCCATCCGGCATACGGGCACATGGTGGAGATAGACCACGGGAAAGATCTGGTAACCCGCTATGCACATGCCTCCCGTGTGTTGGTGAAGGGCGGCGACATAGTCAAGCGTGGGCAGCACATCGCGGATGTGGGTTCTTCGGGGCGCTCCACAGGGCCTCATCTGCATTTCGAGGTATGGCTTGCCGGTGCCGCTCAAGATCCCCAGCTGTTTCTGGATGCCAGCAGCGACGGTGGATCGAAAGCCATGGCACTGCAGCGCGCCACGAACCGGTAAAAGCACCAGCGCATTGCCACTTTTCAGTGGCGAGTTGCATCCTGTATTCAGACGGGCTGGGGTTTAAAATGCGCAGTTAAGCTCCATTTGCGATCCAGCCGTAGGCCAACTGGCCAACGTCCTTCATACCAATCACATGCTCTCCGTTTTGCCAGTCTTTACGACTGACGGGGCGCGAGTCCCAAGTCCATGGCCACCAACTTCCTCACCAAAATTTTCGGCAGTCGCAACGACCGCCTATTGAAGACGTACCGCAAGACGGTAGCCAAAATAAATGCACTGGAGCCCGAGCTGGAGCAATTGACGGACGATGCCTTGCGTCAGAAGACGGTTGAATTCAAGCAGCGACTGGCCGAAGGGCAAACCCTCGACTCTGTGTTGCCAGAGGCTTTTGCCGTGGTGCGAGAAGCCAGCAAGCGCGTGATGAAAATGCGTCACTTCGATGTCCAGCTGGTTGGTGGGCTTGCGTTGCACAACGGAAAAGTCGCCGAGATGCGAACCGGCGAGGGCAAAACGCTGACGGCTACATTGCCGGTGTATCTGAATGCCTTGACTGGCAACGGTGTGCACGTGGTAACAGTGAACGACTACTTGGCCAGCCGAGATGCCGAATGGATGGGCAGGCTGTACGGATTTCTGGGTTTGACGGTTGGCATGAACTTGCCCCAGATGCAGCGCGCTGACAAGCAGGCTGCCTACGCTGCTGACATTACCTACGGTACCAATAACGAATTTGGTTTCGACTACCTGCGCGACAACATGGTCTACGAGGCCGCTGACCGTGTGCAGCGCAAGCTGAGTTACGCCATCGTTGATGAGGTGGATTCGATCCTGATCGATGAGGCCCGAACGCCCCTCATCATCAGTGGTCAAGCCGAAGACCATACGGCGATGTACTTGGCCATCAACCAAGTGGCGCCAATGCTCACACGCCAGGAAGGCGAAGCGGATCCCCGTACCGGGGAAGGTGTCACCAAGCCAGGTGACTTCACGCTGGATGAAAAGTCACACCAGATCTTTCTGACCGAGCAAGGGCATGAAACGGCCGAACGTATCTTGGCGTCAACCGGTTTGCTGCCCGAAGGTGCCTCGCTATACGACCCGGCCAATATCTCCTTGATGCACCATTTGAATGCATCGCTCCGTGCCCATCATGTCTACCACCGGGACCAGCATTACGTGGTGCAAGATGGCGAGATCGTCATTGTTGATGAATTCACCGGGCGGTTGATGACCGGTCGCCGCTGGAGCGATGGGCTGCACCAGGCTGTCGAGGCCAAAGAGGGTGTGCAAATTCAGGCTGAAAACCAGACGCTTGCCTCCATCACCTTCCAGAACTATTTCCGGCTCTACGGCAAGTTGTCGGGTATGACGGGTACAGCGGATACCGAAGCCTACGAGTTTCAGGAGATTTACGGGCTTGAGACCGTTGTCATTCCGCCCAATCGCCCCAGCCGTCGTGATGATCAACTGGACCGTGTTTACAAGACCACTCCCGAGAAGTACAACGCGGCGATTGCCGACATTCGGGAATGCCACGAGCGAGGACAGCCAGTGTTGGTGGGAACTTCGTCGATCGAGAATTCTGAAATCATCTCCGGCCTGCTGGACAAAGCGGGTTTGCCCCATCAAGTCCTGAACGCAAAGCAACACGCCCGTGAGGCCGACATCATCATTCAGGCCGGTCGTCCTGGAATGATCACCATTGCCACCAACATGGCCGGTCGCGGTACCGACATCATGTTGGGAGGTAACCTGGAAAAGCTGGTGTCGGCAGTGGATGCCGACCCTTCACTCGATGAGGGTGCCCGCGCCGCTCGTGTGGCAGAGATCCGCCAGCAATGGGAGAAAGACCATGAATTGGTCAAATCATTGGGTGGCTTGCGCATCATTGCGACTGAGAGGCATGAATCACGCCGCATTGACAACCAGTTGCGTGGTCGTTCTGGCCGCCAGGGTGATCCCGGTTCTTCGCGTTTCTACCTGAGCTTGGATGATTCATTGATGCGCATTTTTGCGGGTGACCGCGTGCGCGCCATCATGGATCGCCTGAAAATGCCTGAGGGCGAGGCCATTGAAGCTGGCATCGTGACTCGCAGCATCGAGTCTGCCCAGCGCAAGGTGGAAGCCCGCAACTTCGATATTCGCAAGCAGTTGCTGGAATACGACGATGTATCGAACGACCAGCGCAAGGTCATCTACCAGCAGCGCAACGACATACTTGACGCGTCTGATCTGAAGGAGCAAATCACCTCTTTGCGGGAGGGATGCTTCACGGATCTGGTACATCAGTATGTGCCGTTTGAAAGCGTTGAAGAACAGTGGGATCTGGCAACGCTGGAGATGGCGTTGCGCGACGAATGGTCTGTTGAGGTGGTGTTGCAAGCACTGCTCGAATCAGCGGAGTCGCTCACAGATGAAGACATCGTCGCCCGTGTGATAGCTGCTGCGAACCAGGTTTTCGAAAGCAAACTTCAACTGGCTGGCGAAGACAACTTCCAGTCTTTCCAGCGAATGGTGTTGTTGCAAAGCCTTGATACCCACTGGCGAGAGCATCTGAGTGCTTTGGATTACCTGCGGCAAGGCATTCACCTGCGAGGTTATGCCCAAAAGCAGCCCAAGCAGGAATACAAACGCGAGGCTTTCGAGCTGTTCGGTCAATTGCTTGACAGCGTGAAGAACGAAGTCACGCGCGTGCTCATGAACGTGCGTGTGCAGTCTCCAGACCAACTCAACGAAGCTGCCCAGCAAATTGAAAACAAGGCCGAGCATATTTCCAACATTGTGTACACCGCGCCCACCGAGACTGGCGAGGTAGAGACCATTGTGGACGCTCAAACCAGCGGACAAAGAATCGCCGCGACCGATGTGCCCCGTGTCGGACGCAACGAGCCATGTCCCTGTGGCAGCGGTCAAAAGTACAAGCATTGCCACGGCAAACTGGCTTGATGTGTTGAATTGGAGCTCAAACCATGCCCGTGAATTTGCCCATTCCCAGCGCTGAAGAGTTGCACCCCGTGGCCGGTTTTCGGCTGGGGGTGACCGAGGCGGGTGTCCGCAAGGCCAACCGAAAAGACCTCACTGTGTTGTTGCTGGACGAAGGCGCCACGGTGGGCGCTGTTTTCACGCTGAACCGGTTTTGCGCAGCACCCGTTCAAGTGTGTCGCGAGCATTTGGCTGAGGGGGCACCTATTCGCGCGATGGTGATCAACACCGGCAACGCAAATGCTGGCACAGGGGCCGAGGGGCTTGCCCGCGCGCGTTTGGTGTGTGAGGCCATGGCGAGCCAATTGGGTGTGAAACCACAGCAGGTGCTTCCGTTTTCCACGGGCGTGATCATGGAGCAGTTGCCCGCCGACCGCGTGGTGGCAGGCTTGCCCGCCGCCTTGGCTGACGCCAACAGCGCCAACTGGTTGCGTGCTGCGCAGGCCATCATGACGACCGACACACAGCCCAAAGCCATCAGTCGCCAAGTGGTGCTGGGTGGCCGAACCGTGACCGTCACAGGCATGGCCAAAGGCGCTGGCATGATCCGCCCCAACATGGCCACGATGCTGGGTTTTGTGGCCACCGATGCCCACATCGACCCGGCGCTGGTACAACCCTTGTGCAAAACACTGGCAGACCAGTCGTTCAACCGCGTGACGGTGGACGGTGACACCTCCACCAATGACTCCTTCCTGCTGGTGGCTACACACCAGGCGGGAAACCCGCGGATCACCGATCTGACCAGCGCCGACGGTATTGCACTGACAGAGGCTCTGTTGGCTGTTACCCAGCACCTGGCACACGCCATGGTGCGTGACGGAGAGGGTGCCACCAAGTTCATCAGCGTGCGTGTCGAGGGCGGCAAGACAACCGAAGAGTGCCTGAAAGCAGCGTATGCCATCGCTCATTCGCCATTGGTGAAAACAGCGTTTTTTGCCAGCGACCCGAACTTGGGGCGCATCCTGGCAGCTGTGGGTTACGCCGGAATCGCCGATCTGGATCAAGGTCTCATTGAACTGCACCTCGACGATGTGCACGTGGTGACCCGTGGCGGCCGACATCCAGATTACCAGGAGGCCGATGGGGCTCGCGTGATGGCGCAGTCTGAGATCACGGTTCGCGTGGGGTTGGGGCGCGGCAACTGTGTCGACACGGTCTGGACCTGCGATTTCAGCCACGACTACGTCACCATCAACGCCGATTACCGTTCATGAGCGATGCGTTGGAGCGCGTGCTGGGCCGCGTTGAAGCCCTGCTGACGCGTTTGGAAGCAGTGTTACCTGGTGCTTCGGCTGTGGCCGAGCCCGATTGGGGCGCTTCTGTGGCATTCCGTTACCGTCGTCGAGGCTCTGCGCCCGGTCGCCTTGATCCTGTGGGGTTGGTGGCCCCGCTGCAACTGGCCGACGTGTGTGAGGTCGACGCACAAAAAGAAAAAATCGTGCGGAACACACAGCAGTTTGTGGCCGGTCGGTCGGCCAACAATGTGCTGCTGACCGGTGCCCGGGGCACAGGCAAGTCGTCTCTCATCAAGGCGTGTCTCAACGCGTTTGCCCCGCAAGGCTTGCGTCTGATCGAAGTGGACAAGGCTGATCTGGTGGACCTGCCCGATCTGATCGACTTGGTGGGCAGTCGGCCTGAACGGTTCATTGTGTTTTGTGACGACCTCAGTTTTGACGAGGGTGAGTCGGGCTACAAAGCGCTCAAGTCCATTTTGGACGGCTCAGTGTCTGCCACCAGCGCCAACGTGTTGATCTACGCCACCAGCAACCGCCGCCATTTGCTGCCTGAGTACATGAAGGACAACCTCAGCTACACCCACACCGACGACGGGGAGGTTCACCCGGGTGAAGTGATTGAGGAAAAGATTTCTTTGTCTGAGCGCTTTGGCCTGTGGGTCAGCTTTTATCCCTTCAGCCAAGACGAGTATCTGGCCATCGTGGCGCAGTGGCTGCAGCATTTCGGTGTGCCCAAGCCCGAGGTGGAGGCAGCCAGACCTCAGGCCCTGGTGTGGGCGTTGGAGCGTGGCTCCCGCAGCGGCCGTGTGGCCTACCAGTTTGCCCGTGATTTTGCGGGGGCTCGCTTGGCATGAGCCACGACTTGCTTTGTGTGACTGGACCCCAGACGCTGGTGGTGGATGCCCACCTTGCCCGAGACGGCACAGCGGGGGAGACCAAGCGTCCATGCACCGATGTGGCTGTGGGCATTCTGGTGCAGCCCGATGGGAGATTTTTACTGACCACTCGCCCACGCGGCAAGTCGTACGAGGGGCACTGGGAGTTTCCAGGGGGCAAGCTTGAAGCGGGTGAGTCCGTGGAGATTGCTCTTGCGCGAGAACTGCATGAGGAACTGGGCATCGAGATTGAGCACGTCGAGCGTTGGCGTGAACAAGTGGTGGACTACCCTCACGCGCTGGTGCGCTTGCATTTTTGCAAGGTCAGCCGTTGGCGGGGTGACTTGGTCATGCGGGAAGGCCAACTCTTTGACTGGCAGCAGTTGCCAGTGACTGTCACGCCTGTGCTGGCCGGCACCCTTCCAGTGCTTCAGTGGTTATCTGAATAAATAGCAAACTATTCAATAAAATAAAGCGCTGGATGCCAATTTTATTGAATTATTCGATCTGAACCCGTGTCGGGTGGTGTTGCATCTGGCACCCGAAAATCTTCGCTCGCCCAACGACCCAAGTCTCCGAGCTTGCAGCGCTGACTGCAAAATGGCCTGAAGGCATTGCGCGGGGAAAAAAGACTCGGGCCACCGCATTGAGGGCATGCCACGGTACGTTCGGTGGGCACTTGGCGATCGCTCATGAACACATGGTCAGCTCAAACGAAGCGTCCTCGGTGGCTGCATGCAATCGACCATCGTCACCGAGTCGCATCATTCTCACCGACACCATCAAGCGGTTGCCACTGATCTCGGGCACAAATCCACTGTCCGCATCCAAGCGCAGCCGAAGCAGCTGGAAGGTGCGCCCTTGCGGCAAGTTCTGCTGGAACTGACCGGCGGTGACCACCACTTTCTGAGGCATGCCTGAGTCGCGAAGCATCTGGAGAAGAAAGCCAATGCCTTCTGACAGTGGTTGTACCGTCTGGCACCACCGTGCCAGATCTGCGCGGCGGACCTCCGAGGGCTTGTGTTGCCAATCGAAGTATGCGGGCAGGTCAAATTCACAGGTGCCGCCGGGTATGGAGATGCGACTGCGGATGCCCATCAGCCAATCGTTCTCGGTGAGAGACTGGCCGGTCTTTCCCACCAATTGGCTCAGATTCGTGAAGTAACTGTCTATCTGGGCGATGACCTGATCAAGTGCCTGCTCGGAGATTGCTGGGTTGCCCCGGTAGCCATTGAGTATTTGCTTTTGCTTCTCAAGGTCTTTCAGAACATCGGACTTCATGTCGGCGCGTGACGCCACGTCCATCATCTCAAACAGCGTGTACAACGCAAAGTGGTGATCCAAGGCGTCTTCCCGAGCCACCAATGTCACCAAGCGCTGAAACAGGTGCTCCAGACGCAAGTAGGTGCGTATGCGTTCGTTGAATGGGTACTCGTACAAAATCACGGTGATTGCATGGCGGTGGGTGGCTGACAGGCAAACATCATAGCCCCAGCGAGTGGGCGAACGCATCTACGGATGCGGACAATTCGCCGAGCGAGACGTGGTCGTTGCACAGAACCGCGTCTGCCGCAGCAATGCGCACGTGCCTGGGCGCCTGAGATTGGATCACTGACTCAATCATTGCGGTTGCCCAGCCATTTCGGTCCCGTACGCGCTGCATTTGTGTTGTCACCGAGCAATCCACCACCAGCACACGGTCACACTTGGCCCGCCAATGCCCAGATTCAACCAGGAGAGGCACATCGATCACCACAACGGACTGACAAGTCTTGGCCAAAGCCAGGTTGATTTCGTCAGCAACGAGAGGGTGAATGACCGATTGCAACTTCTGACGTGCGGTTTCATCGTCAAACACCAGTTGCCGCATGCGAGACCGGTCCAATGCACCGTCGGATGTGATGAACTCGTTGCCAAATGTCTGGGCGATGGCCCCAATGGCTCGCCCACCGCAAGCCGTCACGGCATGCGCTATTGCGTCGGCGTCGATCAGGCCGCAGCCTTGTGCGGCCAGCATCTGGCCTACGGTTGTTTTTCCGCTGCCAATGCCACCGGTCAGGCCAAGCACAAGCCGCGGCATCAAAGCCCTACAAATTCAAGCATGCGGGCGGGCGTTGCCCACATGGCGGTGAAGCCTGCAATGGCCAGAAAAGGGCCGAAAGGGACATAGCCACCTTCACGCAGGTTGCTGGAAAACTTCATGATGATGCCAATCACTGCACCTGCGACCGACGCCATCAGAATGATGGGGACCAGGGCTTGCCAACCAAACCATGCCCCCAACGCCGCAAACAGCTTGAAGTCGCCGTAACCCATGCCGTCTTTGCCTGTGGCGAGCTTGAACGCCCAGAAGACCAGCCACAATGACATGTAGCCAGCAACGGCTCCCCAAAGTGCCGATGTCACGGAGGTGTTCGTCAAACCCAGCGCTGCCGCGCAAAGGCCACCCCATAACAGTGGGAGCGTCAGGTCATCGGGAAGCAATGTGGTGTCCCAGTCGATCACGCCGAGGGTCAGCAACACTGCCCCGAAAGCGCACCAAGCCAATGCGGCAGGCGTCAGCCCCCAATGTGCAACACAGGCGGCGAACAAGCCCCCGGTCAGCAGTTCGATCGTTGGGTAGCGCCAGGAAATTCGTGTGCCACATGCCGAACATTTTCCTCGCAGGAAAACGTAACTCATGACCGGTATGTTTTCATACCAGCGGATGTGATGGCCGCAATGCGAGCAGGCGGAACGCGGTACCCACAGGTTGTACGCATCTTGCGGCGGCGCTTCTTTCCCTGACAGAGATGCACATTCCTGCTGCCACTGACGCTCCATCATTTTGGGCAACCGATGTATCACCACATTGAGAAAACTGCCGATCAGCAGTCCCATCACCGCGGCCAGTGCCACATCAAACTCGGCTGACACAACCATCAGACCACCTGACCCAGCTTGAAAATGGGGAGGTACATGGCCACCACAATGCCGCCAATGAGGCCACCCAGAAACACAATGATGATGGGTTCCATCAAACTGGACAGGCCTGCCACCATGTCATCCACCTCCGCCTCATAAAAGTCTGCGGCCTTGCCCAGCATATGGTCAATGGATCCCGACTCTTCACCAATGGCGCACATCTGCAGAACCATGGATGGAAAGACGTTTGCATTGGTCATGGCCGCTGTGAGGCTGGTGCCACTGGAGACTTCCTGCTGAATCTTTGCCGTGGCAGCCTGATAAACCGAGTTGCCTGATGCCCCCCCGACGGAGTCGAGTGCCTCAACCAAAGGGACACCTGCTGCAAACATGGTGGCCAGCGTGCGCGTCCAACGCGCAATCACAGACTTTTCGACAAGCACGCCAAAAACAGGCATCTTCAGCATCAGTCTGTCCATGAACATCTGGACCTTTTCGTTTCGCTTCCATGCTTGCATGAAGAAATAAAAGCCACCGCCGATCACACCGAAGATCAGCCACCAGTACGCCACGAAAATTTCGCTGATGGCCATCACGAACAAGGTCGGCGCCGGCAAGTCGGCTCCAAACGACGTAAAGGTTTCTTTGAACGCTGGCACCACAAAAATCATGATCACGGCCACCACCACAAATGCCACGATCACGACGGATATGGGGTACATCAGCGCCGACTTGATTTTTGATTTGATGGCTTCGGTCTTCTCCATGTAAACCGCCAGGCGGTCCAGTAATTGATCCAAGATACCGGCGGCTTCGCCTGCTTCGACCAGATTGCAATACAGGTTGTCGAAATACATTGGAAACTTGCGAAAGGCCGCGTTCAAGGACGTACCTGTCTCAACATCCATGCGGATGTCATTCAGCAGTTTGGCTACGCTTGCGTTGGCGTTGCCACGTCCCACTATGTCGAACGCTTGCAACAGAGGAACACCTGCTTTCATCATGGTGGCGAGTTGGCGGGTGAAAATGGCCAAGTCTTTGGGCTTGATTCTCTGCCCGCTGGACATGCGTCGTTTCTTGATCTTGGTTGGAAGTATCCCCTGCCGGCGCAGTGAGGCCTGTACCTGGTTCTCGCCCATGGCACGCATCTCACCGCGAACGATTTTCCCGTTGCGGTCTTTGCCCTGCCATTCAAATACGACTTCTTTGTTTCCAGATGGGGCTGTGGTTGCCATGTGTTGCCTTTGCTCGAGCGGTGTGCCCTGTGCCTCAATCGTTGGTGCAACCCAACACTTCTTCCAGAGATGTGATCCCAAGCTTCACTTTGTGCAGGCCAGACTGCCGCAAGGACCTCACCCCTTCACGCCTCGATTGAGATGCGATTTCCAGGGCGCTGCCACCCGCCAGAATGATGCGTTGCATCTCTTCCGTGATGGGCATGACTTGGTAAATACCAACCCGGCCTTTGTAGCCGTTGTTGCATGCGGAGCAGCCAATCGGCTTATAGGGAGTCCATGACCCATCCAGTTCATCGGGTTTGAAGCCCGCATCAACAAGGGCTTTGCCCGGCACATCTGCAGGCAATTTGCAATGGGGGCACAGCCGTCTAGCCAGCCGCTGTGCCGTGATCAGGATCACGCTGGATGCTATGTTGAACGGCGCAATGCCCATGTTCAGCATGCGTGTCAGTGTGGTGGGAGCGTCGTTGGTGTGCAATGTGGACAGCACCAAGTGGCCTGTTTGCGCGGCCTTGATCGCGATGTCAGCCGTTTCCAAGTCTCGAATCTCACCCACCATGATGATGTCAGGGTCCTGCCGCAGGAACGACTTCAGTGCTGCGGCAAAGGTCAGACCTGCTTTGTCGTTCACGTTGACCTGGTTGACCCCGGGCAAGTTGATTTCGGAGGGATCCTCGGCCGTGGAAATGTTCACTCCCGGCTTGTTCAACAGGTTCAAGCAGGTGTAAAGCGACACGGTTTTGCCTGAACCGGTTGGGCCTGTGACAAGCACCATGCCGTATGGGCGGCCAATGGCCGTCAATAGCTTCTCTTTTTCTTCCGGCTCATAGCCCAGTGCATCGATACCGAGTTTGGCGCTGCTGGGGTCCAGAATACGGATCACGATCTTCTCGCCAAACAACGTGGGCAACGTGCTCACGCGAAAGTCGATGACTTTGTCTGGTCCTACCTTGAGCTTCATCCGACCATCTTGGGGAATGCGCTTTTCGGAGATGTCCATGCGCGAAATCACCTTGATGCGCGAGGCCAGTTTCTCCTTGATCGCTACGGGTGGGGACGCAATTTCGCGCAGTTCGCCGTCCACGCGAAACCGCACTCGATACGTGTGTTCGTAGGGTTCGAAGTGCAGATCGGAGGCGCGCATGCTGAATGCGTCCAGCAGCATTTTTTGCAGGAACTTGACGACTGGCGCGTCTTCTACATCGTTATTTGCCTTTTCATTGGACTCAACCACCGCCGATTCAACGACCTCCTCGTCAAACTCGAAGTCCCCTCCGATGATGGTGTCCATGGCCTTGGACACCGAGGTCGTCTGCTGCTCGACCAATTTCAGCAGTTTGTCGTACTCAGCAATGATCCAGTCCACGCCCATCTGGGACGCGAACTTGATTTTTTCAGCGACCTGTTGATCCCCAGGGTCGGCAGTGGCAATGGTCAAGCGATTGGCCTTTTTGGCCAGCACAAGCACCCGGTGTTCCGCACAAAATTTGCTGTCAAGCAAATCCTTTGGCAACTTGAGAACATCAACAGCATCGAGGTCAAGGAGCGGTGCGCCAAATGCTGCCGACACCACGTGCGCCAGATCACTGGCAGATACCGATCCTGAGCCTGTCAGTTCAGCAATGAAACTGGTGCGGTTGGTTTGAGCCTTGCGAAACAGAGCTTCCGCAGTAGCTTGGTCCAACTTGCTTGCCGCAATGAGCGCGCGACCCAGGCCAGGCAATGCCATGGACGTTGGCGTGGTGATGGGGGTGTCTGCGGCTGCCATGAGCGCGTAATCTAGCGCAATTGCGTTCACATGCGCCATAAGCGCGCCCAGTCACAGGTGCAATGCGGGCCAACGTATGAAATTTGCCACCATTGGAGGTGCACGTTGGGTTTGAAACGGCACCTGGACCCGTTTGCTGGTCGGGGTGAGAGGATTCGAACCTCCGGCCTCTACGTCCCGAACGTAGCGCTCTACCAGGCTAAGCTACACCCCGATTGCACACGCGGTGTCACGCTTGCCGACCCTGTAGCGATGCTGCCAATTCTATCAATCCGGTCTTGAAGTGGTTGTCGGGCAAGGGCGTCAACGCGTCTATTGCCCGCTGCGCTTCCTGCCAAGCGGCAGAGCGACTGGATTCGATCGCTCCCGTCTGGCGGATCACGGCCAGTACGTCATCCAAGTTGGCTTTCAACGGTTCTTCAATGGCTGCCTTGAGCAACAGCCGCTGCTCCTCATTGGCCTGTTGAAGTGCGTGGATCATGGGCAAGGTGACCTTGCCCTCACGCAAGTCGTCACCCAGATTTTTTCCTAAAGAGCCCGAACTGCCCTCGTAGTCCAGCACATCGTCAATGACCTGAAACGCGGTCCCCAGTGCCTGACCGTAGTTGGCACACGCCGCCTCGATGGCTGGAGTCTGACCCGATGCGATGGCTGCCAGCCTCGCACTGGCTTCAAACAGCTTGGCTGTTTTTGATCGGATCACATGCAGGTAACTGGCCTCGGTCAGACCAGCATCGCGCATATTGACCAATTGCTGCACTTCTCCTTCGGCAATCACATTGGTGGCTTCCGCAAGCACTTCCATCACCCTCATGTGTCCGACTTCAACCATCATCTGGAAAGCGCGCGAGTAGAGAAAATCTCCGACCAGCACGCTGGCAGCGTTGCCGAACAGTTCGTTAGCCGTGTCTCGCCCTCTGCGCAAGGTGGACTCATCCACCACATCGTCGTGCAGCAACGTTGCAGTGTGGATGAACTCCACCACTGCAGCCAAGGTGTATCGGTTTTCGTGCACATGCCCCAGAGCTCCGCTGACCAGCAGCAGAAGCGCTGGGCGCAACCGTTTTCCCCCGGCGGAGATGATGTATTCGCAGACTTGGCCCACCAAAGGCACCCCAGTGCTGAGTTTGGCAGCAATGACGCGGTCAACGGCAGCCATGTCTGACGCGACCCAGGCCAGGGGGGATTGGGGTGGGGTAGGTGTGGAAGTCAAGTGAACAGACGGCAGTTGTGATGCGATTATAAAAACCGTGCGGAGGCACTCGGTGCACGCACCTCCTTGCTGCGAAACCACGGGTTGTGAACAGCGCGTGCACACATGCTAAAATCTGGGGTTCGGTGGAAATTCGTCCGCCGATATCACTGATAGAGGTTCATATGTACGCGGTCATAAAAACCGGTGGCAAGCAATACAGAGTTGCTGCTGGCGAAAAAATTAAAGTAGAACAGATTGCTGCGGATGTGGGCCAGGAAATCGTGATCGATCAGGTTTTGGCTGTTGGCAACGGCAGCGAGATCAAGGTTGGCACGCCCCTGGTATCCGGCGCATCTGTGACGGTCACGGTGTTGGCGCATGGTCGCCACGACAAAGTGCACATCTTCAAGATGCGCCGTCGCAAGCACTACCAAAAGCGCCAAGGGCACCGTCAGAATTTCACCGAACTGCAGATCGCATCGATCGCTGCTTAAGGGGTAACGAAAAATGGCACAGAAAAAAGGCGGCGGCTCCACGCGAAACGGTCGTGACTCCAAGCCAAAAATGCTCGGCGTCAAAGCATTTGGTGGCGAGGCAGTGTCTGCCGGTTCCATCATCGTGCGTCAGCGCGGCACGCGCTTCCACGCAGGCAACAATGTCGGCATGGGTAAAGACCACACCCTGTTTGCCACGGTCGATGGCCATGTCAATTTCGCCATCAAGGGCGAGTTGAACCGCCACGTGGTCAGCATCATCCCAGCCTGAGCAACTCGTTTGTATCCGGTCAAAGGCCCGCTTGCGGGCCTTTTTTGCTGGTGAAGACTTTTTAAGAGACCGCCATGAAGTTCGTTGACGAAGCCTACATTGACATCTTTGCCGGAGACGGGGGCAATGGTTGCGCATCGTTCCGTCACGAAAAATACAAAGAATTTGGCGGTCCGGATGGCGGCGACGGTGGCCGTGGGGGCCACATCTACGCCGTCGCAGATCCGAACCTGAACACACTGGTGGACTACCGTTACTCCCGCCGCTACGAAGCCAGAAAAGGCGAGCACGGCAAGGGTTCCGACATGTTCGGCGTCAAGGGGGATGACATCACCCTGAAGCTGCCCGTGGGTACCATCGTGATGGATGCTGCAACCGGAGAGGTGCTGCACGAACTGCTGGTGCCTGGCGAGCAGATCATGCTGGCCAAAGGGGGGGATGGTGGCTTTGGCAACATGCACTACAAAAGCTCCATCAACCGCGCACCCCGCCAGAAAACCCCTGGCTGGCCAGGAGAGCGCAAGGAGTTGAAACTGGAGTTGAAGGTGCTGGCCGATGTGGGATTGCTGGGCATGCCCAATGCCGGCAAATCCACCCTCATTTCAGCCATCTCCAATGCGCGCCCCAAAATTGCGGATTACCCGTTCACCACTCTGCACCCCAACCTGGGCGTGGTTCGTGTGGGGCCGGAGAAGAGTTTTGTGGTCGCTGATGTGCCAGGCCTGATCGAGGGCGCGGCCGAGGGCGCTGGCTTGGGCCATCAATTTCTGCGACACCTGCAACGCACCCACTTGTTGTTGCACCTGGTGGACGTGGCTCCATTCGATGAGTCTGTGGACCCTGTGGCGCAGGCGAAGGCCATCGTGAAGGAACTCAAGAAATACGACAAAGCCCTGCACGACAAGCCCCGTTGGCTGGTGCTCAACAAGCTGGACATGGTGCCGGCAGAGAAGCGCGATGCGTTGGTGAAGGACTTTGTGAAGCGCTACCGCCACAAAGGCCAGGTGTTCGAGATTTCGGCACTCACCCGCGAGGGCTGCGAGCGTTTGGTGCAGGCCGTGTACGAGCACGTGGCAAAAACCCAGAGAGCCATGTTGCCGGAAGTGGATGTGGATCCTCGTTTTGTCAATTAATTAATATAGTGAAGTATTGAATGCAGTGAAGCGGTAGACTGGCTTTTTATTATGAAATTCACTCAAGATCCAGCATTGTTGCAACAGGCCGGCCGCATCGTTGTCAAAGTGGGCTCCAGTTTGGTGACCAACGAGGGGCGCGGGCTTGACGAAGTGGCGATCGGCCATTGGTGCGAGCAATTGGCAGCTCTCGTCAAGCAGGGGCGTGAGGTCATCATGGTCAGCAGCGGTGCCGTGGCCGAGGGGATGAAGCGGCTCGGCTGGTCTGTGCGCCCCAAGGAAATCCATGAGTTACAGGCAGCAGCTGCCGTGGGGCAAATGGGCTTGGTCCAGATGTACGAGACCAAGCTCCGCGAAAGCCAGATTGGCAGCGCACAGGTGCTGCTGACCCACGCTGATCTTGCCGACCGCGAGCGCTACCTCAACGCACGTTCCACCCTGTTGGCCTTGTTGCAGCTTGGTGTGGTGCCCGTCATCAACGAGAACGACACCGTCGTCAATGACGAAATCAAGTTTGGCGACAACGACACCCTGGGTGCCTTGGTTGCCAACCTGGTGGAGGCGGATGTGTTGATCATCCTCACCGACCAGAAAGGCCTGTTCACCGCAGACCCACGGCGCGATCCGGCTGCCACGTTTGTCCACGCCGCACGAGCAGGCGATCCCGAGCTGGAGCGCATGGCGGGTGGCGCGGGCAGCGGCATCGGCAAGGGCGGGATGATCACCAAAATTCTGGCCGCCAAGCGGGCCGCAGGTTCGGGCGCGTCTACATTGATTGCCTGGGGCCGTGAGCCCGATGTGCTGCTGCGGCTGGCTCAGGGAGAGCCCATCGGTACCTGGCTCTTGGCGCAGACGCCCAAAAACCAGGCACGCAAGCGCTGGATGGCCGACCACCTGCAAATGCGCGGATCGGTCACTGTGGACGATGGCGCTGTGCTCAAGCTGCTTGACGAGGGCAAGAGCCTGTTGCCCATTGGCATGCTGAGCGTGGAGGGTGAATTCTCCAGGGGTGACGTGATTGCCATCCGTGCGCCGTCAGGCCAGGAAATTGCCCGTGGGCTTGCCAACTATGCCAGCGCTGAGGCCCGGCTGTTGTGCCGCAAACCGTCGTCTGAATTCGAGCGGTTGCTGGGTTATGTGGCTGAAACAGAAATGGTCCACCGCACCAATCTTGTGCTGACACGCGCGCCTGAACACTGAGGCACTGCGCCAGGCACGCCTCAACCCTGTTGAGGATTGGGGTCGAAGCTTGCGCCAGGCGGCAATTCCATCCCCGGGGGGGGCATCATCGAGACAAACATCTCCCGCTCGTGGACATGTTCGTTGTCCGTTCCTGAGTCACGGTGGCGAAGTCCGGTGCGCAAATACCGGTTGCGCGTATCGGTGCGGGGCAGATACCTTGCCAGCTCGGTCAATGCCATTTCATACACACCGCGCTTGAATTCCACCACCACCTCCAGTGGCACCCAATAGTCATTCCAACGCCATGCGTCAAACTCAGGGTGGTTGGTGGCGCGCAGGTTCAAATCCCAGTCGTGGCCCACGAGGCGGAGCAGGAACCAGATTTGTTTCTGGCCCTTATAGTGGCCTCGCGCGTCTTTGCGGATGTAGCGATCCGGCACTTCATAGCGCAACCAGTCCCGCGTGCGGGCCACCACATTCACATGCTCGGGGCGCAGGCCCACCTCCTCATGCAGTTCCCGGAACATGGCCTGTTCCGGTGTCTCGCCACGGTCTATGCCGCCTTGTGGAAACTGCCAAGAGTGGGTGCGTATGCGCTTGCCCCAGAACACTTGGTTCTTCTGGTTGAGCAGAATGATGCCGACGTTCGGCCTGAAGCCGTCCCTGTCAAGCATAATCAACCCCAAATTTTTAAACTGAAGTCATTATGCATCCCAGTGATCAGCCTGGGTGGCTTTTCGCGGCTTTTGGGATGGTGATGATGACAGTTCGCGCCTCTTCTTCTCGTTTTCCCTGATCTGATTTTTATCAACCGGCTTCGCAAGGGGCCGCTGCGCACGCCATGAAAGCCTCTCAGTTCTTCATTTCCACCCTCAAAGAAGCGCCAGCCGATGCCGAGGTGGTCAGCCACCAGCTCATGACCCGTGCGGGCATGATCAAAAAGCTGGGCGCTGGCATCTACGCGTACATGCCGATGGGGCTGCGCGTCATCCACAAGGTGGAGGCCATTGTTCGCGAGGAAATGAACCGTGCGGGTGCGGTGGAGTTGACGATGCCCGTGATCCAGCCCGCCGAGTACTGGCAGGAAACCGGGCGCTTTGACAAGATGGGGCCCGAACTGCTGCGCATCACCGACCGCCACCAGCGGGATTTCGTCGTCCAGCCCACCAGCGAAGAGGTGGTGACCGATATCGCCCGTCAGGACCTGCGCAGCTACAAACAGCTGCCCAAAAATTTCTATCAAATTCAGACCAAGTTCCGCGATGAGCGGCGCCCACGCTTTGGCCTGATGCGTGGTCGCGAATTCATCATGAAAGATGCCTACAGCTTTGACCGTGACCAAGTCAGCGCCAAGGCCAGCTATCAGGTGATGGCCCAAGCCTATCGCCGTATTTTTGACCGCTTCGGCCTGACCTACCGAGCTGTCGCTGCAGACAGTGGCGCCATCGGCGGGGACCTCAGCGAAGAGTTCCAGGTGATTGCTGCCACGGGTGAGGACGCCATCGTCTACTGCCCCGCTAGCCAATACGCTGCCAACATCGAAAAAGCCGAGGCGCTGTCCCCAGCAGGTACCCGCAGTGCGGCAGCTGAGTCGATGGAGAAAGTGCCCACACCTGGCAAAAGCACTTGTGCCGATGTGGCCGAGTTGCTGGGTTTGCCCTTGCAGCGCACGGTCAAATCGCTGGTGCTGGCCACCGAGGCCACCGACGACCAAGGCAACGTCAGCCAGGTCAAGGTGTGGCTGCTCTTGCTGCGTGGCGACCACGACATGAACGAAGTGAAGGTGGGCAAGCTGGCCCCCTTCGCAGCCGGCTACCGTTTTGCCACGGTGCCCGAGATCGAAGAATACTTCGGCTGCAAACCCGGCTACCTGGGCCCTTTGAACCTGAAGAAGCCAGTGGGCCTGGTGGTGGACCGCGAGGTGACTGTGATGGCCGACTGGATCTGTGGGGCCAACGAGGCTGATTTCCACATTCGTGGCGTCAACTGGGGCCGTGACTTGCCTGAACCTGAACTGGTGGCTGACCTCCGCAACGTGGTCGAAGGCGATCTGTCACCCGATGGCCAGGGCGTATTGGCCATCGAGCGCGGCATTGAGGTGGGCCATGTGTTCTACCTCGGCACCAAATACAGCAAGGCCATGAATGCCACTTTCCTGGGCGAGGACGGCAAACCCGCCCATTTTGAAATGGGCTGCTACGGCATTGGCATCACCCGCCTCCCGGCCGCAGCCATTGAACAGAACCATGACGAGCGCGGCATCATCTGGCCCGATGCCTTGGCTCCGTTCACCGTGGTGGTGTGCCCCATCGGTGCCGACCGCAGTGCAGACGTTAAGGCCACATCTGAGCGGCTGTACGCCGAACTGATGGCGCTTGGTGTCGACGTGATCCTGGATGACCGCAATGAACGCCCCGGCGCCATGTTTGCCGATTGGGAGTTGATTGGCGTGCCACACCGCGTCACCATCGGAGACCGGGGTTTGAAAGACGGTTTGGTGGAATACCAGCACCGTCGCGATACCGCCGCCAGCAAAGTGGCTGTAGGCGATGTGCTGGCGATGTTGAAAGAGCGTTTGGGCGCATGAGTGCGGGTGAAATTTCACGCAGAAAATGCCTCTACCGCTTATCTGTATTCATTTCTTCACTATATATTGTTGAAGCCAGGGCCGGGGGGCAACTCGAAGAGCCGCTGGCAGATTCGGTCCGCGGCGCTTTGAGTGCTGCCATTGCCAAGAGCTCGCCGCCGGTTCCCGAGTTTGCCGACACGGCGGCCCGACTGGCCTATCTGCGTTGGCTGACAGAAAAGAACGACCAACTGCGAAGGTACAAAACCGAACTGCAAGACCGCACCGAGTTCCTGCAAACCGTCTGGTACGAGGCCCGCCGAGCAGGGCTGGATGCACAACTGGTGCTCGGCTTGGTGCAGGTGGAGAGTGCGTTTCGCAAGTTTGCTGTGTCAGTCGTGGGAGCCAGGGGGTACATGCAGATCATGCCGTTCTGGTCCCGCTTGATCGGAGATGGAGATGCGTCCAAGCTGTTCCACATGCAAACCAACCTTCGGTTTGGCTGCGTGATTCTGCGGCACTACCTGGACCGTGAGAACGGCAATCTTTTCATGGCCCTGGGGCGCTACAACGGAAGTCGCGGGCGTGCAGAGTACCCCAACGCAGTGCTCGCCGCCGCCCGAAAATGGGGCTACAGCGGTTCGTGAAACGCATCCATCGCAGGGCTCTCGCCCCCAATTAGTCGGCCCTGATTTATTGATAAATCATTGATTCATAACGATATTTCGGCTGATTCCGGTAAAATATCTCTCAGATTATTGGTGTATTCAAGCTGATTTCTGGGAGTTTGCGCATGTTCGCTTGCCCTGCCACCGAAGATTTCTTTCGTGCCCGGCTCGA
>CAIYQZ010000049.1 GCA_903928495.1 uncultured bacterium | reverse complement strand
GCATACAGAAGACACACGGGGCTGGCGGGGTGCAATAGCGTCGGTAAGACACTGAATGCCCATGCTCGCACCGTCAAAGACCTCGGCACCAGCTCCGCATCGGCTGGTTATGGCCGGGTTTTGAATAAATCAGGTCGGACGCTTTATCTGCTTCCACATCACTCGACCATTCTATTCCTCCCACCGTTGATCGAATGGATTTTAATGCATTCATTCGATATTCATTGGCAATCCTTTCTTGCGTGATTCCAATTTGATATTGAAATCGCTCTTGAGTACGGCCTTGTGAGATCGGAGCCTGAATACCAAATTTAGAGTTGAGCTCGGATAATTTTCCTTGCCATTCATTTATGGCCTCATATGATTTCTTGACATACTCCCCTACAGGGGCAAGCACGCTTGGATCAGTTGCAGCAAGGTTTGGCAATACTTCAATTCGATTTGATGCCTCAGCTCGCATCCGATCTAATTTAAGTCCTGTGTCTCTAAAAATTTTCACGATGTGTTGGTAGTCAATTTTTGTAAGAACAACTGACGCGTTGTACTGTGTCAAAACCGATGCTAGGCATGGCTCGACCACTACGTCTAAGCGGATCCTTTTCTCGCGCTGGGTACGTATCACTGCTGGATCTAAAGAAGCAGATGAAATTCCTCCAAAGATGTCAGCGCATTTATCGACAGAGCGTTCAAGTGCAGTAATTAAGTTTGCTCTACGCTGCTCATACGCCTCACGTTTAGCTGCAACAATTTCAGCCTGAACTTCCTTCAACTCAAATTCACGTTTTGCAATCAACTCATCCACTGCTGCTTTTTGATATAGTGGAATAACAGTGAAGTAATAACCCAGCCCAGCGACGATAACCGCTGCTAACGTGCTGTATGCAGCGATGATTGACGCAAATGGTGCGTGTCGCTCAGTCCATGATTTTCTAGGAATTTGAGGGCTATTCGGTTTGAATGACTTAGGGTGTCTTAAGCTCTTGTTTTTTGTTCGCATGAACTTTATTCATTTGGAAGTCAATTAATTATATTTTATGGGACTTCGAGTTTGCTTTCTACACGAATTTTTCAAACACTGCTCAGCGTTGGGAGTGTCACTTCCTTAATGCGGAACCGGTCCTTCAACCAGTGCCTTTCTCCATCCAGTCGCGAGAGTCCGAGGTTGGGGGCGAAGCGGTCGCTTGTTTGGCCACTGGCTGAATGGCCGCTTATGAGTTTCGCAAGGATTCGACACCTCCATCACCGAATGACTCAGATCAGCCTCTAAGAGCCTTTCACGCTCGCAGAGCATCGACCGTACAAGGCCGATTTCAACGCTTCAAGTTCAACCTGATCAACGGTGACTTTGCCGTGCCTAACCAGTAATAGCACCTTCGGCATCCAGCGCAGGCGGACGACGCAGGTCATTGTCTATACCCATTGCCTCACTGGCGCGCTCAATTGCCTTCCAGAGAACCGGCGGCATCTTCAGGATCTCTTCAGGCGAATTGGCCTGTGCAATCCAGGCGCTGATCTGGCCGTGCTGATCGGGTGTCAGAAGCGCCAAGTGAAGCATCTCGTCAATGGTTTTCATGCTGTTTCGGATTGGTGCTCACTGGCTTGAACCAGCGGTGCTTCGCATCGATTGTGGCGCACGGGTGGTGCATTCAATTGGATCTGTCGGACAACATCTGGTTTACGTGAGCCTGGCGTTTAGGCCATCGCTGAACGCAGACCACCATGACCCCGATCAGGCCGCGTAACCGAACAACTGCATCACATCCGCAATGTTTTTAGATCGGGCCAGGAGTCCAAGGGTCAAATTCCGCCGTTTCATCGGGCGGAACAAGAACCCGTGGGCCAGCGATGGGCCACAGATGGGCCATGAAGAAGTTACGCCGAAAAGACTGACGATTGGTCCCAATGCTGGACTGGCCCACAAACCGTGCCGGTTCGCTGTCGTGTTGGGCGGTTCCTCAAATCATTTGGGCCATAAAAATCAACGTAAGTTGTTGATTTTGGTGCGGCTGGCGGGGATCGAACCCACGACCCTTGGCTTCGGAGGCCAATACTCTATCCACTGAGCTACAGCCGCAACTCTAAAAAAGGCCGATGGTCAAATTGTCTCACGCGGCGCCAATGACTATAGGCTTCGGAGGCCAATACTCTATCCACTGAGCTACAGCCGCGTGCTGCTTGGTGCAAGACGGGAGTTTAACCTCCACCCGGCGGCGCTGGGGCTGGGGCGTGCGCTTGCAGCAAGCACTGCTGAAAAATGCGAGTGGCCCGTGAAGGCTCGGGGGAACGGCGGGCAATGGCAGAGAAGTGGCACTGGTACGCAAACTCAGGTGGCGACACGGCTTGCATCTGGCCCGACTGCACAAAACCCAGAGCGTAGTGGTCGGGCAGAAAGCCCAGAAAGTCGCCGCTGAGAATGAAGGTGGCCACGGATTCCTGGTCGAACGCAGTGGCACTGCGCTGCAAACGCTCGCGGTGGCTGACCTCCATGTTCGGTGAGTGGTAGCCCAGGCCTGCGAAGGCGTGCTGGCGCACGTCGGCCCAGGTAAGCTGTGCGGTGGGTGAACCAAACAAGGGGTGCCCTTGGGCGCAGTACAGCAGCATGGTCTCACCGAATAGCTCGTCGTACACAAGGCTGTCGCTGCGGCGGTGCTCGGGAATGATGCCCAGCTGATAGGCCCCGTCCATCACCCCGCGTTCGATGGTCTGGATGGTGGCCACGTGCAGGTTCAGCACCACGTCTGGCGCCTGGCGGCGAAACAGCGCTACAGCCTGGGATATGCGCGCCTCAGGGTTGCTGGCGGTCTTGTCGAACACGGCCACATGAATGGCACCGCCCAAGCGCTGGTGCAGTTCGTCCACGCTGGCGCGAAAACTTTGCGTGGCGGCCAGCAACTGGCGCGTTTCGGCGTGGATGCGCTCGCCCTCAGGTGTGAGGGCAAAGCCGCCCCGTCCCCGGCGGCACAGGGTGAGGCCCAGGCGGGTTTCGAGGTCTTTCACATGACGGCTGATGGTGCTGGTGCTGATGTTCAGCTCCAGCTCGGCGGCGGTCATGCCGCCGCAGTCGGCCACCGCCTGGAACACGCGCAGCAAGCGAATGTCGGCATCGCTGATCTGGCCCAGCACGGCTCGGCGCTTGGTGGCGGCGTGGCTTGCGAGTGTCACGGACCACCAGCCTTCAAACTTGCATAAATCCACAACCAAAGCTTCATAACTTTCACTTTACCGCAAATGAACTTGGTCTGCACAATGCCGATCCGCCTCACTTCTGCCAGAGCACGCCATGGACATGACCGACAGCCACCACCTGACCACCCCCAGCACCGCAGGCCCCGCCCGCACCGACGCCGCCTGGTTGGAAGCGCACTGGATGCCCTACACCGGCAACCGCCAGTTCAAGGCCAAGCCCCGGCTGATGGCCAGCGCCAAGGGGGCGTACTTCACCGACGTGGATGGCAAGCAGATTTTTGACGGTCTGTCTGGCCTGTGGTGCACCGGCCTGGGCCATGGGCGCGAAGAAATCACCCGCGCGGTGGCGCAGCAAATGGGCACGCTGGACTACTCGCCTGCGTTCCAGTTTGGCCACTCTCTGTCGTTCGAGTTGGCCAACCAAGTGGTGGAGCGCATGCCTGCGGGGCTGAGCCATGTGTTCTTCACGGGCTCGGGCTCAGAGTCGGCCGACACGTCTTTGAAAATGGCCCGCGCCTACTGGCGCACCAAGGGCATGGGCCAGAAAACCCGCCTGATTGGCCGCGTCAAGGGCTACCACGGTGTGAACTTTGGCGGCATTTCGGTGGGGGGCATCGTGGGCAACCGCAAGCTGTTTGGCCAAGGGGTTGAGGCCGACCACCTGCCGCACACCCAGCCGCCAGCGGGCTCGTTCTTCAAGGGCATGCCCCCGGCCGAGGCCAACATCGCGGGCTGGCATGGGGCGTCGCTGGCAGACGACCTGCTGAACATCATCAACCTGCACGATGCCAGCAACATTGCCGCTGTGATCGTGGAGCCATTTTCGGGGTCTGCGGGCGTGGTCATTCCGCCGGTGGGCTACCTGCAGCGCCTGCGCGAGATTTGCACGGCCCACAACATCCTGCTGATTTTTGACGAAGTCATTTCCGGCTTTGGCCGCAGCGGTGCCTGGACAGGTGCCGAGGCGTTTGGCGTGACGCCCGACATCCTGAACTTTGCCAAGCAGGTCACCAACGGCACGCAGCCGCTGGGTGGCGTGGTGGTGAAAAAGGAGATTTACGACACCTTCATGGCCGCTGGCGGCCCCGAGTACCTGCTGGAATTCCCCCACGGCTACACCTACGGCGCCCACCCGGTGGCGTGCGCAGCAGGCGTGGCCACCATGAAGCTGCTGGCCCAGGAAGACGCGCCGCAGCGCGTGCGCGAACTGGCTCCGCACTTCGAGGCCGCCGTGCACAGCCTGAAAGGTGCGAAACACGTGGCCGACATCCGCAACTTTGGACTGGCGGCCGGGTTCACCATTGCACCCGGACCGGGCGAACCACTCAAGCGCCCGTTCGACATTGCCATGACCATGCTGGCCAAGGGCTTTTACGTACGCTACGGCGGCGACACCATTCAACTGGCCCCGCCCTTCATCAGCACCCCGGCCGAAATTGACCGGCTGGTGAGCGCGCTGGGCGACACGCTGCAGGTCACTGCCTGAGCGCCTCGGAGCCTTTCGCCCCATGTACCAACCCAAACAGTTCGATGTCAGCGATGCCGCCACCCTGCACGCGGCCCTGCGGGCGCACCCGCTTGGCACATTGGTCACGCTCCAGGATGGCGAGCTGGTGGCCGACGAAGTGCCCTTTTTTCTGGATGCCACGCCCAACGCCGAACACCCACTGGGTGTGTTGAAGGCCCACGTGGCCCGTGCCAACCCGCTTTGGCAGCGGCACGATCCCGCGTACAAGGTGCTGGTGGTTTTCAAAGGGCCGCAGGCTTACGTGTCGCCATCCTGGTACGCCACCAAGGCTGAACATGGCAAGGTGGTGCCCACATGGAACTACATCGTGGTGCAAGCCAGTGGCCACCTTACCCACAAAGATGGCGATGCAGCGTGGCTGCGTGCACAGCTCGACGCGCTGACGCACAGCCAGGAAGGACAACGCCCGGCCCCTTGGGCCGTGAGCGACGCACCGGCCGACTACATTGCCCAGACCATGAAGGCCATTGTGGGCATCGAGATCCCCATGGCCACGCTGGTGGGCAAATGGAAGGTCAGCCAGAACCAGCCAGCGCCCAACCGGGAGGGCGTGTTGCGGGGTTTGACCGAGACCGCGCTCAGCACGCCAGACTCGGTGGCGTTGGCCGTGGCGCAGGCCGTGCGTGACCGCAGCCCTACCGCCACCTGAATTTCAAGCATTTATTGCCTCCACCGCTTAACCCATATCATTTTTCAGCTATATAAATCATGACATCCATCGGACACCTGATCAACGGCCAACGCGTCAACGGCGGCACCCGCACCCAGCCGGTTTACAACCCGGCCACTGGGGCCTCCAGCCTGAACGTGCAACTGGCCGATGTGGCCACAGTGCAAGCCGCCATTGCCAGCGCTGAAGCCGCTTTCCCTGCCTGGCGCAACACCCCCCCGCTGAAACGCGCACGGGTGATGAGCAAGCTGAAAGAGCTGCTGGAATCCAACGCCGACACCATTTGCAAACTCATCACAGACGAGCACGGCAAGGTGCTGGCCGACAGCCTGGGCGAACTGCAGCGCGGCATTGAAAACGTGGAGTACGCCAGCTATGCGCCCGAACTGCTCAAGGGCGAGCACAGCCGCAACGTGGGCCCCGGCATTGACAGCTGGAGCGAGCACCAGGCGCTGGGCGTGACTGCGGGCATCACGCCTTTCAACTTCCCGGCCATGGTGCCGCTGTGGATGTGGCCCATGGCCGTGGCCTGCGGCAACTGCTTCATCCTGAAGCCCTCCGAACGCGACCCCAGCAGCACCCTGTTCATTGCCGAGCTGGCCCTGCAGGCCGGTCTGCCCCCTGGCGTGCTGAACGTGGTCAACGGCGACAAAGAAGCGGTGGACACCCTGCTGACCGATCCGCGTGTGAAGGCCGTGAGTTTTGTGGGATCCACCCCGATTGCTGAATACATCTATAGCACCGGATGCAATCATGGCAAGCGTGTGCAGGCTTTGGGAGGCGCAAAAAACCACGCCGTGGTCATGCCCGACGCCGACATTGCCAACGCGGTCACCGCGCTCATGGGAGCAGCCTACGGCTCGTGCGGTGAACGCTGCATGGCCATCCCGCTGGTGGTGGCCGTGGGCGACGACACCGCTGACAAAGTGGTAGCCGCACTGAAGGTGGAAATTGCCAAAATGAAAGTGGGCCCCGGCACCGATGCCACCAGCGACATGGGCCCGCTGGTCACCAAACCTCACTTCGAAAAGGTGAAGGGCTATGTGGACCAGGGCGTGAAAGAAGGCGCCCAACTGGTGGTGGACGGCCGTGGCCTGACGGTGCCCGGCCATGAAAACGGCTACTACCTGGGCCCCTGCCTGTTTGACCACGTCAAACCCGGCATGGTGGTGTACCAGGAAGAGATTTTTGGCCCCGTACTGGGCGTGGTGCGTGTTCAAAGCCTGCAAGAGGCCATGACCATGATCGACGCCCACGAATACGGCAACGGCACCTGCATCTTCACCCGCGATGGCGAGGCCGCCCGCCACTTCACCGACCACATCCAGGTGGGCATGGTGGGCGTGAACGTACCGCTGCCTGTGCCAGTGGCCTACCACTCGTTCGGTGGCTGGAAGCGCAGCTTGTTTGGCGATCTGCACGCCTACGGCCCCGATGCCGTGCGCTTCTATACCAAGCGCAAGACCATCACACAACGCTGGCCATCGGCAGGTGTGCGCGAAGGCACAGTGTTCAGCTTTCCGAGCAGCCGTTGATGTGAAACAGCGGCGCGGGCCACCGGGGTTGAGGCATGATGTCGCCGCAACCATTTGAACAGCCGCCCGGAGGCACCCCGCACCATGAAACCCCTGCACTCACTGGTCACCTTGTGCTTGTCCCTTGGCCTTGTCGCCTGTGGCGGCGGGTATGAGGGCTCGCCTTCGCCCACTGACACCAGCGGCAACGCGCTGAAAGTAGAAGGGAGTACTGCTGTTGTTCTGGCACCCACGGAACTCAAACGACTTGAAGTGTCTGGTGGAACCAGGCCGTACTCAGCGGCCAGCAGCAATACCACTGTTGCACTTGCGTTTGCCAATGATGGGTTGCTTACTGTGGCAGCAGTAAGAGGTGACACCACCCCGATCACCGTGACCGTGACCGATGCAAAAGGGGCCAAAGCGGCCGTCAATGTCACCGTCACCAACAGCCCGCAACAAGGTACGTTCAGCCTCAGCAGCGAGCAGGTATCTGTCCGGCCGGGTGCAACTGTAGACGTGCGCATCACAGGCGGGACACCGCCGTTCAGTGCAACGTCTCTGAGTAGCCACATTGCCACCGGCACCATCAGTGGTAATACGCTAACAGTCGCGGGTATTGCTGAGGGCAACGACGCTGAGGTCAAAGTGTTTGACAGCAAATCAGTCACGCAGACTTTGCTTGCGACGGTGGCTGCACCTTTACCCTCGGCATCAGGGCTGCCATTGACATCCAACCTTCCGGCTAACTTGACCTTGCGCCCAAACAATAGCTCCACGTACACGCTCGGCGGTGGCACCCCACCCTACAGCGTAGTGTCTAACAATACCGCCACGATTAGGCCGTCTGTACGCGGTGCAGCCCTCATGCTTTCTACGGGCGTTTCAGGCAATGGTACCGTCACAGTAAGTGACACGGTCGGCGCCACCCTGACGCAACGCATTTTTGTGCAAACAACTTCTGCACCGCTTTCTCTGGCTCAAACCTCAGTCACTGGTACTCGATTGACCACCACCGATGTTGGTATTTCGGGTGGAATGCCTCCATACAAAGTACTGACGAATTCGACGTCGGTCATCGCAAATGGCTCACTTATTGACGGGGATGTGCTCCGCATCAACATGCTAAATGTTGGGGGACCCAGCCTGTTGTCGGTCAGTGATTCCGAAGGTTCCTCTGTCAGTGTGAGCGTCTCTGTCACGGCCGTGCTGTCCAACCTTTCCCTTTCTCCAACGGCAATTGCCATTTCAGAGTTGCTCACTGACAACAGTCCGTCGTCGCTGCCAATTCAAATTGTTGGCGGGCAAGCTCCGTACCGGGTGTTTACCAGCCATCCCAATTTGCTTGCTCCGACTGTGGATGGAAGCACTGTGGTGGTTCGCACTCCTGTCACTTCAACAGGTGCTATCGCCCCTTGTGTGGACCTGAACACGCCGGTCGCAATTACAGTGATCGATACCACGGGTGCGACGGCCAGCGCCACTGTGACGATTTCCGACAACGGCACGTGCCCACAAGGCGGGGTAACGTCCTCAATGTCCATCTCTCCACGCGCCATCGCGATTTCGGAGTTGCTCGGCACCAATTCAAACGGTGTTCCACAACAAACCGTTGTAGGCGCAGTGCTTGCCGGTGGTGTCGGGCCTTACCAAGTTTATTCCAGCCATCCGACCCTGCTGACAGGACAACTGAATGGCTTAAACCTGAACATATTTACTGCTGGTACTGCGCAATCGCCCATCGCGTCGTGCGTGAACGCGGACACCCCCGTGGTGCTGACCGTAGTCGACTCGTTGGGGGCATCCTCTACCGTGACCGTTACTTTGGTCGACCAAGGGCCCTGCCCATTGGGGGTCAATTCAACGTCTGTGACCCTTTCGCCGCAAGCAGTGACGATCTCCGAGTTGCTCAGCACGGATACTAATGGCAACCCACAGCAAACCGTCATCACGGCAGTTCTTGCGGGTGGCGTTGGCCCATATCAGGTGTACTCAAGCAATCCAACCCTGCTGTCGGCTGAACTGACAGATACCAGCCTTAGAGTCTTGTCGCCTGGCACATCTCTGGCACCCACAGCGCCATGTGTTGTTGCCAACACGCCTGTATTCATTACAGTGGTTGACGCGCAAGGGGCATCGGCCACGATCACGGTCACCATCACAGACAACGGACCGTGCCCGATTTGATGCTGGTGTCACCCGGAGTTGACCCTGGGTATCTGACAAGCTCCAGCACTCGATTGATACTTCGGGGTTCTGTCAGCTGGTGCTGGCACGCCTCTCTATAATTTCAAGGTTGTGCCCGAGCGGCGGGCAGTCCTTTAACTTCACCACATTGCAGAGAATGCCATGAGCGACAACACACACGACTCCCACACCGGTCCCATCAAGACCCCCTCACAGTTGCTGTGGACGTCTTTTTTCTCGTTCGTTGTCCCAATTTTTGTGATCATCGGCTTGGTGTTTTATGTGACCTCGGATTTCAAGCCGGCGGCAGGCTCCGACACCAGTGAGCTCGCCACGGCAGTTCGAATCCAGCGTGTGGGCGCTGTTGAGCTGCAAAGTGGTCCGAAAAAGCTGCGCGACGGTGCGCAAGCCTACGCGGCCCAATGTGCCGCTTGTCATGACGCTGGCTTGGTTGGTGCACCAAAATTTGGTGACAAGGCTGCTTGGAGCGCCCGCATTGGCACCGGTTACGACGCTTTGTTGACGTCTGCCCTCAAGGGCAAAGGCGCCATGGGTGCGCAGTCTGGCGGCAGCCTGACAGATTTTGAGGTGGCACGTGCGTTGGTTCACATGGCCAATGCTGCTGGTGGGAAGTTTGACGAGCCTGTGGCGCCAGAGGCAGCAAAGTAAACCCTCAGCACTTTCTCTGTAAACCCGGCCTTGCCGGGTTTTTTTTACTGTGATGCAGCCATGCCAGCGGGGCTCAACACAAAACCGAAGCGGCTATGCAAGTCTGCCAGCTGGACATTCTGCGGCACCCAGCGACCTGAGGCGACATGGTCTGCAGCCAGATCCATGTCTTGGGTGTGTACCAGCCCCAAACCCAGGTCGGTAAACAAATACAACCGGCCCAATTCGTCCACCAGGGTTTCGACGACCTCTTTGGGGCGCTGACCGTTGTGGGAAGTCACAGTTCCACTGGGTTCAATGCGCCAGACCCAGGGTGAGCAAGCCAGTTCAACAAACACCCGTTGTGGGCCGTTCTGAAAGAACCATCGCCCCGTGGCGTCAGATGTGTAATTGCGGCCAATGAATGCGATCAATCCTTCGTGTACCAGACGGCTGCCCTTTGCAGCGGTGGGTGCCTCTGCAGCGCTGGCCTGTTGAAAGCTGCCCAGTGACTGAGATGCGGCGTCCCGCATGAACCAGTCTCCCCTCATGTCCAGCGCCAACCAACCGTAGCAATCAGGCACATTTGGCCACTTTTGCATGGCCGCCAAAACGATTTCATCCACTGTGTGTACCTCTCGGAGTCTCGGTTAACTGAAGCTGACAGTGCAACCAATTCGCTACCGTATGAGGCATGTGGTTGGAATGGAACCCGATGTGTGTGCGATCTGTTGGTGCCGGAAAGCCAACATGCCCGCCGTACTGCGGCTGCCACAATGTCACGGCCGGGGAAACTTCTGCGACGGTTGGCAGCGACGCACTCGGCACGAATGGATCGTTTCGGGCATTCAAAATCAAGCTCGGAGTAGCCACGTCCTTCAACTTGGGTTTGGCCGAAGCTCGCAACCAGTAGTCTTTGGCATCACGAAAACCATGAACAGGAGCCGTGAACGCGTCATCAAAGTCATACAAGGTCTTTGCTTTCAACAGTCGCTTGCGGTCAAACAACCCCGGGTATTGCTCCCACTTGGCCATGGCCTTGGGCACCATGGTTCTCAGAAACATTCGTGTGTATACCTGCCGATTGAATCCCCGGCCCATGGCGTGACCCGAAGCGGTCAGGTCGAGAGGTGCACTGATGGCCACGGCGGCAGTCACCACACCATTGGCGGATGATCCGTGTTCACCGGCCCACCTCATGAGCGCGTTTCCGCCCAGCGAGACGCCCACTGCCATCACGGGCCGGTTCCCAGCCTCCGACTTGATGCGCCTCAATATCCAATCTATCTCGGCATGGTCGCCAGAGTGATAAGCCCTTGGGGCGATATTCAAATCACCACCACACCCGCGGAAGTGAGGCAATACGAATGCCCAACCTCGCCGCTGCGCTTCAGCGGCGAAAGACAGCGCGTAATGGCTATCCTTTGTTCCTTCAAGTCCATGGAAGAGCACCAGAACGGGAGCAGGTGTTGCCACATCCAGTTGGACTGTGTCTATGAAGTCTCCATCTGGCGTTGTCCAACGGATGGTTTCCGTCTCCAGTCGTTTTCTGGGCTTGGCCAATGCCGGCAAGATGGTTTGAACGTGCGCGTTTGACATCCACCAGGGGGGGGTCGCATCAATGCCAGCAACCGAGAAGCTTCCATCAGTCGTCATATGTACTTGTAGACACTGTGGAAATCACGAAAAGAAAAAGCCGACCCAAGGTCGGCTTTCTTGTGTGACGCCGCTGGGCGAATACTCATTTTTTCTGGCGGAATTTGCGCAAGGCTGAAATCTGTGCAGCCATCACGGCCAATTCGGATGTTGCTTTGGCCAGATCAAGATCGCTCTTCGCGTTCTTGATGGCTTCTTCAGCGGCTTTGCGTGCGTCTGAAGCTTTCGCTTCGTCAAGATCCTTGCCACGGATCGCGGTGTCGCTCAGAACCGTGATGTGATGGGGTTGCACCTCAAGAATGCCCCCTGCCACAAACACAAACTCTTCGCCGCCATCGGCTTTTTCAATCCGTACCGCGCCAGGCTTGATACGGGTGATCAGCGGCACGTGGCCGGGCAATATCCCGAGTTCGCCCGCTTCACCCGGCAGCGCAACAAAACGCGCGGGGCCGCTGAAGATCGACTCTTCAGCACTGACGACGTCCACTTGTATTGAGCTCATTTGGTTGTTCCTTGGGGTTGGCACGAACCCGGTGTCGGGTTCGCGTCCATGTTCAATCGGACTGGGCTAACCCTCAGGCAGCAATCTTCTTGGCCTTTTCAAAGGCCTCATCGATGGTGCCAACCATGTAGAACGCCTGCTCAGGCAAATGATCGCACTCGCCGGCAACAATCATTTTGAAACCACGGATGGTTTCAGACAATGGGACGTACTTGCCTGGTGAACCCGTGAACACTTCAGCAACGTGGAATGGCTGGCTGAGGAAACGCTGGATCTTCCGTGCACGGGCCACAGCAAGTTTGTCCTCAGGTGCCAGTTCATCCAGACCCAGAATGGCAATGATGTCGCGCAGCTCTTTGTAGCGCTGCAGCGTACCCTGGACCGCACGAGCGGTGGCATAGTGGTCTTCGCCTACAACCAGTGGATCCAACTGGCGGCTCGTGGAGTCCAGAGGATCCACAGCAGGGTAGATACCCAAGGCTGCGATGTCACGAGACAACACCACGGTGGAGTCCAAGTGAGCAAAAGTGGTGGCAGGCGATGGGTCTGTCAAGTCATCGGCTGGCACGTACACGGCCTGGATGGACGTGATGGAACCCACTTTGGTGGATGTGATGCGTTCCTGCAGACGGCCCATTTCCTCAGCCAACGTGGGTTGGTAACCCACCGCAGAAGGCATACGACCCAGCAGAGCTGACACTTCAGTACCAGCCAGTGTGTAGCGGTAGATGTTGTCCACGAAGAACAACACGTCACGGCCTTCGTCACGGAAGGACTCGGCAATGGTCAACCCGGTCAGGGCCACGCGCAAGCGGTTGCCTGGGGGCTCGTTCATCTGGCCGTAAACCATGGCCACTTTGGACTCGCCCAGGTTCTCCAGGTTCACCACGCCGGAATCGGCCATCTCATGATAGAAGTCATTGCCTTCGCGGGTACGTTCGCCCACACCGGCAAACACCGACAGACCGGAGTGGGCCTTGGCGATGTTGTTGATCAACTCCATCATGTTCACGGTTTTGCCCACACCGGCACCACCGAACAGACCCACCTTACCGCCTTTGGCGAAGGGGCACACCAAGTCAATCACCTTGATGCCGGTTTCCAGCAGTTCCTGTGATGGAGACAGCTCGTCATATGCGGGCGCCTTGCGGTGAATGGAAGCGGTCAGACCTTGGTCGACCGGACCGCGCTCGTCAATGGGAGCACCCAGCACGTCCATGATGCGGCCGAGCGTGGCTTTGCCCACCGGCACCATGATGGGAGCCTCAGTGTTTTGAACGATCATGCCGCGACGCAGGCCATCGGACGAACCGAGAGCGATGGTGCGAACCACGCCGTCACCCAGCTGTTGTTGCACTTCCAGGGTCAGCGTTGAGCCGTCCATTTTCAGCGCGTCATAGATCTTGGGCATTTGGTTGCGTGGGAACTCCACGTCCACCACGGCGCCAATACACTGAACAATCTTGCCTTGAACTTGAGCCATGATTGAATCCTTTTCTGTTCTCTATATTCGGTGGTGTGTGGATCAGACGGCTGCGGCACCGGCCACAATTTCCGACAGTTCCTTGGTAATCGCTGCCTGGCGGGTCTTGTTGTAAACCAGCTTCAACTCACTGATCACGCTGCCTGCGTTGTCCGTGGCGGCCTTCATGGCAACCATTCGGGCAGATTGCTCTGACGCCATGTTTTCCGCCACAGCTTGGTAAATCAGTGCTTCGACGTAACGCAGGAGCAGGTCGTCAATGACGGTTGCGGCGTCCGGTTCGTAGATGTAGTCCCAATCGTGACCGGCACTCTCGGACTGCAAACTGGCAGCCGTCAGAGGCAGCAGTTGCTCAACGACTGGCTCCTGTTTCATCGTGTTGATGAACTTGGTATAGCAGAGGTAAACCGTTGACACACGCCCTTCGGTGTATGCATCCAGCATGACCTTCACGGGGCCAATCAGTTTGTCAAGATGCGGCATGTCCCCCAGGCCCACCGAGTGAGACACCACTTCCGCACCAATGCGGTTCAGGAAGCTGAAGCCTTTGTTGCCAAAGGCCACCGTCTTCGCAGATTTGCCCTGAGCCTGCAGGTCTTTGAGCTGGTTGGTCACCGCACGCAGGACGTTGGTGTTCAATCCGCCGCACAAACCTTTGTCAGTGGTGACCACGATGTAACCCACCGCATTCGCTTCATGGGTTTCCATGAAGGGGTGCGTGTACTCCGGATTGGACTTGCTCAAATTGCCTGCAATTTGACGCACCTTCTCGCTGTAAGGCCGGGCCGCACGCATGCGGTCCTGTGCCTTGCGCATTTTGGAGGCGGCGACCATTTCCATGGCTTTGGTGATCTTCTTGGTGTTTTCCACCGATTTGATCTTGCCGCGTATTTCCTTGCCTGCTGCCATAGATACTCCTTGGTCCGGTTAACCCAGACAGATCAGTAAGTACCGTTCTTTTTGAACTCGGCAATGGCGGCGGTCATTTCAGCTTCCGCATCCTTGTCCATGGCCTTGGCCGCTTCCAGCTTGGACAACAGCGCAGCGTGTTTGTCCTTCAGGTGAGCGTGCAGACCCGATTCGAAAGACAGCACTTTTTTGACATCAATGTCATCCAGGTAACCCTTGTTGACGGCAAACAGCGTTGCACCCATCAGGCTGATCGACAGCGGGCTGTATTGGGCCTGCTTCAACAGTTCTGTCACGCGTGCACCGCGGTCCAACTGCTTGCGGGTTGCCTCGTCCAAATCGGACGCAAACTGAGCAAACGCAGCCAATTCGCGGTACTGGGCCAAGTCGGTACGGATACCGCCGGACAAACCCTTGATCAGTTTGGTTTGAGCTGCACCACCTACGCGGGACACGGAAATACCAGCGTTGATGGCGGGGCGGATACCGGCATTGAACAGGCTGGTTTCCAGAAAGATCTGGCCGTCAGTGATCGAAATCACGTTGGTTGGCACGAAAGCGGACACGTCACCAGCTTGGGTTTCAATGATGGGCAGAGCCGTCAAAGAACCTGTTTTGCCCTTGACTTCACCTTTGGTGAAGGCTTCAACGTAGTCGGCGTTCACGCGGGCGGCGCGCTCCAGCAGGCGGCTGTGGAGGTAAAACACGTCGCCAGGGAAGGCTTCGCGGCCTGGCGGGCGACGCAGAAGCAACGACACCTGACGGTAAGCCACTGCTTGCTTGGACAGATCGTCATACACGATCAGCGCATCTTCGCCGCGGTCGCGGAAGTACTCACCCATGGTGCAGCCAGAGTAGGCCGACACGTATTGCATGGCTGCTGATTCAGAAGCGGATGCGGCCACCACGATGGTGTATTCCATTGCACCAGCTTGCTCCAACGCACGAACCACGTTCTTGATGGACGACGCCTTTTGCCCGATGGCCACGTACACGCAGGTCATGTTCTGACCTTTTTGGTTGATGATCGTGTCAATCGCCACAGCAGTCTTGCCGGTCTGGCGGTCGCCGATGATCAGCTCGCGCTGTCCACGGCCGACGGGCACCATGGAGTCAATGGACTTCAGACCCGTTTGCATGGGCTGATCCACTGATTTACGGGCGATCACACCAGGCGCAACTTTTTCGATGACGTCGGTCATCTTGGCATTGATTGGGCCTTTACCGTCGATGGGTTGACCCAATGCATTGACCACACGACCGCGCAACTCTGGGCCCACTGGCACTTCCAGAATGCGGCCAGTGCACTTGACCGTGTCGCCTTCCGAAATGTGCTCGTACTCGCCCAGAATCACAGCGCCCACAGAGTCACGCTCCAGGTTGAGCGCCAGGCCATAAGTGGCAACGCCATCTTTGGTCGCAGGGAATTCAAGCATTTCACCTTGCATGACGTCAGACAAGCCGTGAACACGCACGATACCGTCCGTCACGGACACCACGGTGCCCTGGTTCCGAACATCGGCTGATGCAGAGATGCCTTGGATGCGGGACTTGATCAGCTCAGAAATTTCAGCTGGATTGAGTTGCATGACTCTTTCCTCTTTCAATGGTTGTGGAAGGCTGCCGCGGCTCAGGCCGTCAGAGCAACTTTCATTTGTTCAAGACGGGCCAAAATGGAGGTGTCCAGCACCTCGTCCCCAACGGCGACACGGATACCGCCGATCAGCTCTGGAGCGAGTTGCACCGACAGATTCAACTGGCGACCAAACCGCTTTTCCAACAACCCGGACAAGTCCGCGAGTGCTGAAGCATCGATATCAAAAGCGCTGTAGACGATGGCATCGGCCATGCCAGAGCGAGCGTTTTTCAACACTCGGAATTGGTTGGCAATCTCGGGCAAGGCCGTCAGACGGCCGTTCTCGATGACCAGTCGCAAAAAGTTGCAAGCGGCATCTGGCAGAGCGGTTTTCACCACCCCTTGAATGACCTCGAACACCTGTTCCGACGACACCTTGGGGCTGTCTGCAAATTGGCGCAGGGTTTCATCACCGGCTACCTCGGCCAACTCATCCAGCCACTCGCTGGCTTGAGCCGCATCCGAAGCCACCGACTGAAACAGCGCTTCCGCGTAAGGGCGGGCAATGGTGGCAAGTTCAGCCATGGTCTACCTTGTGAATTCAGAGTTCGGTTTTGAGGCGGCCGAGCAAGTCGGCATGAACGGAAGCGTTCACTTCGCGACGCAGAATTTGTTCCGCGCCCTTCACAGCCAGAACCGCCACATCCTCACGCAACGACTCGCGAGCCTTGACCAACTGCTGCTCGGCGTCAGTGCGCGCCGCCGCAATGATCTTTGCAGCCTCTTCGTTTGCGCGCTGCTTGGCCTCTTCAACCAGCAACTGGGCACGACGCTCTGCATCTGCCAGACGCGTAGCCGACTCGTTGCGCGACTTGCTCAACTCCTCTTCCACACGCTTGTTGGCCACAGACAGCTCGGTCTTGGCTTTTTCCGAAGCCGCCAAGCCTTCGGATATTTTGATCGCACGCTCATCGAGAGCCTTGGCAATGGGAGGCCACACAAATTTCATTGTGAACCACACCAGAATTGCAAAGACGATGGCTTGTGCAAAGAGCGTTGCATTGATGTTCACAGCAACACCTTTCTTTGTGTATTCAGGGGTTGATACGCAAAAGCTGCCTGCGCGCTGCGCGTACTGCCCAGCCCAAGCGCAACGCGCCTGGACCAGCTTTCAACTCGCACCACAACAAGACAACCAGCCAAAAATCAGGCGACCAACTGGAAGGGGTTGGCAAATGCGAACAACAGGGCGATGGCAACACCGATCAGGAAAGCGGCGTCGATCAGACCAGCCAAAATGAACATTTTGGTCTGCAGGTCGTTCATCAACTCGGGTTGACGAGCAGAGGCTTCCAGAAATTTGCCGCCCATCAGTGCAATACCGATGGAAGCGCCAATGGCACCCAAACCAACAATCAGACCGCAAGCCAGAGCGACGAGACCCAGAACGTTTTCCATGATGACTCCTTTGAGATGACGAAAGTTAAAAGAAAGAAAAAAACAAACCGAAACAGAGGTGCGCGTGTTCAGTGCGCGTCATGCGCTTGACCCAGATAAATCAAGGTCAGCATCATGAAAATGAACGCTTGGAGCGTGATCACAAGGATGTGGAACAGCGTCCACACGGTGCCGGCAATGATGTGCCCCACGAAAAACAGTCCACCGCTCAGCGACATGGCCGCATAGCCACCCAGCAAAGCGATCAGCATGAACACCAGTTCACCGGCGAACATGTTGCCGAACAACCGCATGCCATGAGACACGGTTTTGGCCACAAACTCGATCATCTGCATCATGAAGTTGACCACACCCAGAAGGACAGCCCAAATGGGGTTCTTGCTGGTCCCGAAGGGAGCACACACAAGCTCGTGCGTCCAGCCACCCAAGCCCTTGATTTTGATGTTGTAGAACAGGCACATCAGCAACACCGAGGAGGACAGTCCCAACGTGGTGGACAGGTCGGCAGAAGGCACCACCCTCAGGTAGTCTGGAAAACCCATGGCAGGACCGACTTTGTGCCAAATGGATGGCAGCAGGTCAACGGGCAGCATGTCCATGAAGTTCATCATGAAAATCCACACGAACACCACCAGCGCCATGGGGCCCACCACTTTGCGGCTGTCGGCATTGTGGATCACGGCCTTGGCTTGGTTGTCCACCATTTCAAAGAGGATTTCAACCGCCGCCTGGAACCTGCCCGGCACACCAGAGGTCGCCTTGCGGGCTGCAGAGTACAGCGCAAAACACACCAACATACCCAAGATGATGTTGACCACCACGGAGTCGATGTTGATGACCGAAAAGTCGATGATGGATGTTTGCTTGGTGTTCTGAAGGTGCACCAAATGGTGGCGAATGTATTCGCCTGGTGTCAGGACGTGCGATTCAGCGGACATAGTTCAAATCAACCATCTATTGTTTCGGGTATCTGGACAGCACCAGGAATGCCAACCAGTACACCTTGAGAACCACCACAAGCCCAGCCACCAGGGCGAGCCAACTCAATTCACGAACCACCGCAGGCGCCACAACCAGCATGACCACTGCGAGGAGGACTTTGACGCCCTCCCAAAAAAACACGCTGCCCAGCGAGCCCGCCGGTACAACCGACAACAACCGAGCCAAGCGACTGGACGTCATGCCATGCGCCATCACAATCGAAGGCACCGCAACCGCCATCCCGCCATACAAAGCAGACCAACCCACCGACGCGACGCCGGTGACCCAAGCCGCAAAAACACCAGCCAGCAGTGCCGCAACCACTTGCGACGCCACGACGCGCCAGATCGAAACCTGTTTGTGCGAGCGCCGCCACACTGCCGCCTCTTCTGCGGTCAAGGCCTTGAAACTGGATTCTTCGTCCCCAGTTTGTTCGCTGTCGTTGACCAACTGTTGTGTGCCGGGCGACATTGTGTTTGGCAGACATTACCGCTGGGTTACAGCAGACAGTCCAGACGTTGCAAAGCCAGCGATTATACGTAGAAACCCGGGGCACGGGTCAAGCAGTTCTTTGCCTGCAGGCGCAACATGCAGCGAAAGCTGCTCGCCGCTATGCTCCGCACTCTGAGCATTCCACGCCGAAACCCATGACCCAAGACACTCCCCAGGCCTCCCTGATCGAGTACCCGTGCCATTTCCCCATCAAAGTGATGGGTGCATCTGTTGACGGTTTCCTTGACGCGATGGTCCAGCTTGTCAGGCACTTTGACCCGGATTTCGATATACAAACCATCGAGCAAAGACCAAGCAAGGGCGGCAAGTACCTCGGCCTGACACTGTCAGTTCACGTGACCAGCAGGGAGCAACTCGACGAGGTGTACCGCACACTGTCCACACACCCCATGGTCAAGGTCGTCTTGTGATGCCAACTCAAGCGTACGGCGCATGCTGATCAAACCCTTGGGCCGCGTGGATTACGCAGCCACTTTCGATGCAATGAGGGCATTCACTGCTGCCCGCGGTGAAGCGACACCCGACGAACTCTGGCTGTGTGAACACCCGCCCACATTCACTCAAGGGCTGGCCGGCGCAACGCACCACGTGCTGGCAGCAGGGTCCATTCCCGTGGTGGAAACAGACCGGGGCGGGCAGGTGACCTACCATGGGCCAGGACAAGTGGTGGCCTATCCGTTGATCGACCTGAAGCGTCGGGGCTACTTTGTCAAAGAGTACGTTTACCGGCTTGAAGAATCTGTGGTTCGCACACTGATGCAACTGGGTGTGACGGGGCACAGGGTTGCTGGCGCGCCGGGCATTTATGTGCGGCTCGAAGCACCTTCTTCCCACGCGCTGCTGCCAAACCGCCCGCAGGGGCGCCACGTGGGCGCCCAACCTGCGCACACCGGTCCCGGGCTGAACTTTGAAGGCTTGGGCAAGATTGCCGCACTGGGCATCAAGGTCAGTCGTCACTGCACTTACCACGGGGCAGCACTCAACGTGGCAATGGATCTGGAACCCTTTCGCCGCATCAATCCATGTGGTTATCAGGGGCTGACCACCGTCGATCTTTTTACAATGGGCATCAGCGTTTCATATGACGAGGTGGCCGAGTTGTGGTCACGCGAACTTCAACGCCTGCTTCAGCCTTGAACCACAGGCCTGAGCCCATTCACCCCACAGCGCGTGTGCGCGCTCCCAACGCCATGACCCAACCCGACGCCTCCACCTCATACGACCCCACCGCCAAACAGAAGTCCGCGGCCAAGGTGTCCAGAATTCCGGTCAAGGTCATTCCCAGTGAAACGCTGAAAAAGCCAGACTGGATCCGTGTGAAGGCGGGCAGCCCCAGCACACGCTTCTATGAAATCAAGGACGTGCTGCGCAGCAACAAACTGGTCACTGTGTGTGAAGAGGCCAGTTGCCCCAACATCGGCGAATGTTTTGGCAAAGGCACTGCCACCTTCATGATCATGGGCGACAAGTGCACCCGCCGCTGCCCGTTTTGCGACGTCGGTCATGGCCGACCCGATCCCTTGGATGTCAACGAGCCCGACAACCTGGCCCGCACCATCGCCCAGTTGAAGCTGAAGTACGTGGTCATCACCAGTGTGGACCGCGACGACCTGCGCGACGGCGGCGCGGGCCACTTTGTGGAATGCATCCGCAAAACCCGTGAGTTGTCCCCACAGACACAAATTGAGGTGCTGGTGCCCGACTTCCGTGGCCGCGACGACAGGGCATTGGACATTCTGAAGGCCGCCCCACCGGATGTGATGAACCACAACATGGAAACGGTGCCCCGGCTCTACAAGGAAGCCCGCCCAGGCTCTGACTACGCGTTCAGTCTGAATTTGCTGAAGAAGTTCAAAGCCCTGTTTCCAGACGTTCCCACCAAGAGCGGCCTGATGGTGGGCCTGGGCGAAACCGACGATGAAATACTGGCGGTCATGCGTGACATGCGCGCCCATGGCATCAACATGCTGACCATCGGACAGTACCTGGCTCCGTCAAGCGCCCACATACCGGTGCGCCGCTATGTGCACCCCGACACATTCAAGATGTTCGAGACAGAAGCCTACGCCATGGGATTTACCCATGCCGCTGTGGGCGCGATGGTGCGCAGCAGCTACCACGCCGACCAGCAAGCCGGGCATGTGTTGGCTCCCAACACCTGACAAAGCAATAGTGAACTATTGAATAGGATCAAGCGCCAGAGGCCAATTTCATTAGAAATTCAGGCCTTCGGCGGGCTGGCCAGCATTTCCCAGGCTTTGATGGCTTCAGCTGCGTACATCAGCGCCGGGCCACCGCCCATGTAGACACAGACGGCCAGCATTTCCTCCAGCTCGTCACGCGTGCACTCCAACTTGTGCAGCGCCTTGACGTGAAAACCGATGCAGCCTGAGCAACGCTGGGTGATGCCAATGGCCAGAGCGATCAGCTCTTTTTGCTTGGCATTCAATGCCCCATCGGTCATGGCCGCTTTGGCCAGTTGGCCAAACCCGGCCATCGCATCAGGTTGTGCCTTGCGGAACGGGGCCAAACTGGCATTGATGTCCTGCATCAAACCGCTGTGGTCGAACGTGCTCATGAAAACTCCTCTGTGGTTGGATCAAACGGATACCGGCCAAAAACGGGAGTGTTATCGACCCGCCACCCGTCGGAGTTGACATGCCTCAAGGGATGGCGCTGAACCCCGTATATTCCCAGGGGTATGCAAAAAGCGCGAAAAATTTGGGGGTGGATCAGCCCGCCAGAACCACAGCAGGGTCTTCTGCGGCCAGCGCCGCATCTGCCAGCACCCGGAGTTTGGCCGTGTCGCTGCGAAGCACCTGCTGCTTGACCGCCAGGATCTGGGAAGGGTGCATCGAGAAACTGCGCAGACCCAAACCCAGCAGCAGCTTGGTCATGGCCACATCCCCCGCCATTTCGCCACACACGCTGACCGTCTTGCCCTCGGCGTGGCCTGCAGCGATGGTGCCTGCCATGAGTTGCAGGACTGCCGGGTGCATGGGGTCATACAAATGCGCCACCGATTCGTCGACCCGGTCAATTGCCAACGTGTACTGGATGAGGTCGTTGGTGCCGATGGACAGGTAATCAAAGTACTTCAAAAACACGTTCACCATCAGTGCAGCAGCAGGCACTTCAATCATGGCGCCCACCTTCACCGGACCGTAGGCCTGGCCCTTGGCATTCAGTTGCCCGCGGGCCTTGTCAATCAGCGCCAGCGTTTGGCGGATTTCATGCACGTGCGCCAGCATGGGAATGAGCAAATGCACTGGCCCATGCGCCGCCGCTCGCAGGATGGCGCGCAACTGCGTCAGGAACATGGTGGGTTCCGCCAGGCTCCAGCGAATGGCACGCAGGCCCAAGGCAGGGTTCAGGTGGTCATCCCCCGAGCGGGCGGAACGGTCCAGCGGTTTGTCGGCACCCACATCCACCGTGCGGATGGTCACGGGCAAGCCCTGCATGCCTTCCACTGCCGCCACATAGGCTCGGTACTGTTCTTCCTCGCCGGGCAGATTTCCCTGACGCCCCATGAACAGAAACTCGCTGCGGAACAAACCCACACCCACCGCACCCGCATTCAGCGCAGAACGCGTGTCGCTGGGCTGCTCGATGTTCGCCAGCAGTTCGACCTTCTGCCCATCGAGGGTGACGGCCGGCGTGTTGCGCAGCCGGTTCAGCCGCTCGCGCTCCACCTGGCTCTGGCGCTGCTTGAAACCGTACTCCGCCAGGATGATTGGCGAGGGGTCGACGATGACCACCCCTGCGTCGCCATCGATGATGACCCAGTCGTCCTGTTTGACCGTCTGGCTGGCCGAGCGCGCGCCCACCACAGCCGGAATGTCCATGCTGCGCGCAACGATGGCCGTGTGTGAGGTTTTGCCACCCACATCCGTCACAAAACCGGCAAACACGCTTTGCTTGAACTGCAGCATGTCGGCAGGCGAGAGGTCGTGCGCCACCAGCACCAGCGGTACGTCGATGGTGTCGTCCAACAAAAGATCTTGCTGCGCCTTGCGGCTTGGCGCGGGCGGCTGGGCCACCGGAGAGGTGACGCCCCGCATCACGCGCAGCAGGCGCTCCACCACCTGCTCCAGGTCGGCCTTGCGCTCGCGCAGGTACGGGTCTTCCATTTCATCGAACTGGCGCGCCACCAGTTCGAGTTGCGTGATCAACGCCCACTCGGCGTTGTAGCGCCGGTCCACGATCCAGTGCTTCACGCCCTCCGTCAGTTGCTCGTCCTGCAGCATCATCAGGTGAACATCCAGCAACGCGGCCAACTCCACATGGCCCTCTTTGGCATTGAGCTCCTGCAACGTTTGCTGCACCCGCCCCAGCTCTGCCACCACGGCATCGCGAGCGCTGCGCACACGTGCGATTTCGGCCGGAACCTGTTCAGGCTCTACAAAATAGTGGGCCACATCCAGCCGGCTGGAGGCCACCAGCACCGCCCGCCCGATGGCCACGCCACTGGACACGGCAATGCCATGGACGGCAAAGGTCATTCGCCTTCTCCGAACTTGTCGGCAATCAAGGCCAACAATGCATCCATTGCGGCCTGCTCGTCAGATCCGTTGGTTTCCAGCTCCACGGTGCTGCCCAGGCCTGCGGCCAGCATCATCACCCCCATGATGCTTTTGGCATTGATGCGCCGCTCACCCCGGCTCATCCAGACCTCGCAAGCAAAACTGCCTGCCAGTTTGGTGAGTTTGGCGGAGGCCCGTGCGTGCAGGCCAAGCTTATTGCTGATGGTCGTGGTGGTTTTGATCATGGGCACGTCGATGTTGGTTTTGCGGCGCCGTCACGGCAACAGAAATGATGCCCTGCGTACCACCGGCCATTGCGCGGGACAGCAACATGTCCAGCGATTCATGACGGTAGGTCACCGCCCGCAGCAGCATGGGCAAATTCACCCCGGCCACCAGGCGCGAATGGATGCCATCCACCAGGCGCTGGGCGACGTTGCAGGGCGTGGCGCCAAACACATCGGTCAGCACCAGCAAATGCTCGGTGCCAAGTTGCTGGGCCAGAACGCGGGCCTGCGCCAGCGTTTCATCGGTGGGCTGGTTGGGCGGCACGTCCAGCGCCACCACGGCACCTGCGGCATCCGGAAACACGTGCAGCACACAGAGGCGCAACGCACTGGCCAAAGGGGCATGGGCAATGACAACGATCCCGTTCATGGCGGCAGATTATGAGGCGAGGAGAACACGCCAACTCAAGGTGCGGCAACAAAACGCAAACCATCCACCCATGTGGTCAACACGTCGGCGGGTACATCCCCGTAAAGGGCCGCCTGGTACAGCTCCCGCCCCCGCGCGAGCGGCAACACACGCGCCTGCACTGGCTGCCCCGTGTGGCGAACGCCGCTGGCCTGCCAACCCGCCAGTGGCATGCCAGCCCTCGCAGGCAAGGGCCAATCGCGCGCCTGCTCAGGCGTGGATTTCAGGCCGGTCAGGCTGGCCAACTTCCATGCCTGCGCGGCTGCCACAGCGTCCACACCGTCCGGCAACCGCAGTGACGCCACGGCAAACGTGGCGTCCCCCACATCACAGCTGGCCATGTGCAGCGTGGCCTGCTGCCCCTGCACAGGCACCTGGCGTTCCGCCTTCTCGGGTTTGCAGGGCAACAGCGCCAGCAGCGCTGCATCGCCCACACGAACCTCCCGCCAGTTGAAAGTCGGACTGCATGCCAGCAGTGCAGTCAGCACACATGCCAACAGACACCCGCGTTGAAAGCTGTATCGCGCAAAAACCACATGCCCTCCTGTGCCACTTCGGTGACCCGACTCATCGATAGATGCCAGTGCGTTCATCACAATAGCGACATGAACACCACGCCAGACCCAACCGCTCCCGACAGCCACGTTCAGCCAACCGCCAGCGCGCTGCATGGTATCCGCGTTCTGGACCTGTCCCGGGTGCTGGCCGGCCCCTGGTGCACGCAGACACTTGCAGACTTGGGGGCAGACGTCATCAAGGTCGAACGGCCGGGCAGCGGGGACGATACCCGCGCCTGGGGTCCACCGTTCCTTGCAGACGCCCAAGGGCAAGACACCGCAGAAGCCGCTTATTACCTGGGGGCCAACCGCAACAAGCGTTCGATCACCTGCGACATCGCCCAACCAGCGGGCCAGCAACTCATCCGCGAACTGGTGTCGCACTGCCACGTTTTTGTTGAAAACTTCAAAGTGGGTGACATGGCCCGCTACGGTCTCGACTTCGCCACGCTCAAAGCCCTGAATCCTGCACTGGTGTATTGCTCCATCACCGGTTATGGCCAGACCGGCCCCTACAGCGAGCGCGCCGGGTACGACTACGCCATACAAGGCCTGGGTGGGCTGATGAGCGTCACTGGCGAACGCGACGACCTGCCCGGCGGTGGGCCGCAGAAAGTCGGTGTTGCGGTGGCTGACCTGTTCACTGGCACGTACGCCACCGTGGCCGTGCTGGCCGCCCTGCGTCATGCCGAGCGCACCGGCCAAGGCCAACACATCGACATGGCACTGCTCGACACACAGGTGGCCATGCTCGCCAACCTGGGCGCCAATTACCTGGTGCGCAGCCAGGCCGACGGAAAGGTACCCGGGCGCATGGGCAACGCACACGCCAACATCGTGCCCTACCAGGTGTTTGAAGTGGCACCGGATGCCGTCGGGCAAGCACAGCACGTCATCCTGGCGGTGGGCAATGACAGCCAGTTTGCCAAATTCTGCGCCGTGGCGGGACACCCCGAGTGGGCCACCGAACCCCGCTTTGCCACCAACGCCCAGCGCGTTCGCCACCGCGCCGAACTGGTGCCACTGCTGGAGGCCGTCCTCAAAACCCGCACCAAAGCCGAATGGCTGTCCGCACTCGATGAGGCCAAAGTGCCCTGTGGCCCCATCAACAACCTGGCCGAGGTGTTTGCCGACCCGCAGGTGCAACAGCGCGGCATGGTGCAACACTGGGCACACCCCCACACCCCTGACCTGCGACTGGTGGCCAGTCCCCTCAAACTCAGCGCCACCCCGCCCACTTTGCTGCGCCCGCCACCCCTGCTGGGCCAGCACACACGCCAGGTGCTGACTGAGGTGTTGGGGCTGGATGACAACGCCATCGCAGCGTTGGCCGAAACAGGTGCCATTTCACCCCCGTATTTCCCCTGAAGCTGGCTTGCACACCGCCCTGTCGTCGCTTAACCTCACACGTCCCAGTTTCACCACCTTCCATGGCCACACTCACCGTCAGCGGCCCCTCGGCCCTGCCCACCACACGTTCCTTGCCAGAAGCTGCGCAAGCCGCCGCTGCGCTGCGCATGCCACTGGTGGTGATGACCACGCTCAAGGGCTGCCCCTACTGTGATGTGGTGCGTGGTCACTACCTGCTGCCCATGCAGCGCGCCGGGCAGTTACAAGCCGTTCAGCTCGACATGACCGACCGGGCCACCCCCATCAAAGGATTTGACGGGCGCAACACCACGGCGGCCGCACAGGTCAAGGCCTGGAAAGCCACGCTCGCTCCTACCGTGCTTTTTCTGGGCCCCAAAGGCGAAGAACTGGCCGAGCGATTGGTGGGCATGGCCGTGCCAGATATGTACGGCAGCTACCTCGACAGCCGCCTCGAAGAAGCCACAATGCAATTGACGAACTCAGGCAAGCGCTGAGCCCGCACACAACAAGACGCCCCGAGAGACACCATCCATGAGCAACACCGCTGACAAAACCCCCAACGTGCAACTCGTCCCGCCCATGTTGCTGCGCCCAGGCGTTGCATTCATGCGGCGACTCGGAATGAAGACCAAGCTTGCCATCATTGCCAGCTTCCTTGTCATCCCATTGGTCGTTGCAATGTTCATGCTGATGAGCCGACTGTGGGGTGACATTGACTTCACGCGAAAAGAGTTGAAAGGCGTTGAAGTTATTGAACATGCAAACAAATTAATTGGAAAACTGCAGGAACAAAGGGCAGCGAGCAGCCAAACTGCATTTGGACTTGGAGAGCAAGCAGCAGTTGCAACGAAAGCCCATGCCGAAGCACAGCTGTTGTTTAATCAGTTAGACAAAGCCTTGTCTGAAACCCCTGGTTTATCTGCGCAATCCAATTGGGAATCTGATAGATCAGATTTGCAAACATATCTATCAGGAAAATTAAATCACAAGACTGCCCTTGAACAATCGAGCAACCACATCAGACGGTTGCTCGATTATGTTGATCTTTTTGCTGAGCACTCAGGATTACTCTTTGACCCGGAAATTGCCACGTATTTCTTGATGGACATGATTGTTCAAAGGGTGCCCAAGCTTGAGGAGGCAGTAGCCCTGCTCAAAGATGAAGCAGTCGCCCTTTTGCTTAAGGGCGAACTGGACGGAAATGCAACGTCAAAAGTCAATGGCCTCATGACCATCGTCAACAGTCGGGCTTTCGATGTGGAACTGCGAACTCAATCTCTGAGTCGTAACGGAGAGCCTGCATTTACAGACTGGGCTGCGGCCAAGCTTGCCATCGCAGCACTGATTGCAGAGAGCCAAAATGCTTTCGGCGAAACTGCCATGGGTGCAGACCCTCAGCGATTTGATTCCTTGGCTCAAGGAGCCAAATTGGCCACTCGAAAACTCAGTGAACAAGCCTCCATCCGGCTGACTGAAAAGCTCAACGACCGCATCAAAGTAGTCACAGCCAATTTCTATTTGATCACTGCTGTAGCTGTCACAGGGTTTCTATTACTCTTTTACGCTTTGTTTAGTTTTGCATCAGCCACGCTACAAAGCTTAACCATGCTGCGCCATTCGATGAACCAGGCCGCTGAGGGCAATCTGTCCACACCAGTGAGGGTGGATGGCAAAGACGAACTGGCCCGCATCAGCCAGGCTTTCGAGGGCATGCTGGCCAACCTGTCCACCCTGGTGGCCGACGTGCGCAGCGCTTCGTCACTGGTGGGGGATGTGGGTTCTGCGCTCGTCAGCGACAGCACCCTGCTGGCCGACCGCACCCAGTCACAGGCCGCAAGCCTGGAAGAAACCACGGCCAACGTGCGCATGGTCGGCGACATGGTCAAACAAAACGCCGATGTGGCGCAGGGCGTCAGCGGCATGACCCGGCAACTGCGCCAGCAAACTGGCGCGGCCAACGAACTGATGGGCAAGACCGTGCACGGCATGGACACGCTCAAAACCACCTCCCTGCGCATGACCGAGATCATCGGCACGATTGACAGCATCGCCTTCCAGACCAACATCCTGGCCCTGAATGCCGCTGTGGAAGCTGCCCGTGCAGGCGAGGCCGGTCGGGGCTTTGCAGTGGTGGCATCCGAAGTGCGCAACTTGGCGCGGCGCAGCCAGGAAGCGGCCTCCGAGGTACGCAAACTGATTGCCGACTCGGCTGGCCGAGTACAAACCTCGGTGGGCGAAATCGGCTCGGTCAACCAGCTCATGCTGGACCTGGTCGGCAGCATCACCAAAGTCACCGAAGGCATGGAGAACATCGCCACCGCCAGCAGCGACCAGAGCCGCTCGCTGAACGAAGTGGTGATCGCCGTGGGCGACCTGGATTCCGTCACCGCCGAAAACTCGGCCTTGGTGGAGCGCACGCAACACCGCTCGCACCGGCTGATCGAACGGGCGCACCAGCTCGACGATGCCGTGCGCCACATCCGCCTGCGCCAGGGCACGGCCGACGAAGCCAAGGCCCTCACTTTGCGGGCTCTGGCCCATGTGCAGAAAGTGGGCTTTGACAAAGCCGCACGCGATTTCCACAACAAACAGGCCGGCTTCATCGACCGCGACCTGTACGTGTTTGTGCTGGACCGCGAAGGCTTTTACCGCGTCATGGGCATTGACGAGACCAAGGTGGGCGTGAACGTGAGCGCCTCACCTGGGGTGGACGCTGCACAACTGATTGCCGACGCCTGGAAACGTGCCGAACAGGGCGGTGGCTGGGTGGAATACAACATCATCAACCTGGTCACGGGTGATGTGCGCGGCAAGTCGTCCTATGTCATGCCACTGGATGGCCAGCGCCTGATCGGTTGTGGTGCCTACCGAAGTGCCGTCAAGACGCTGGACGAATTGAATAAAACAAACAAAGGGCACTGATTCTGGATAGCAAACTATCCAGAACAGACGAGCGCATAGGCCTTGAATTGTTCTGATTCCAGTGGCTTGCTGAAGAAGTAGCCCTGGTAGCAGTAGCAACCCATGGCCAACAAACAGCCCCGCTGCGCTGCGGTTTCCACACCTTCGGCAATCACCTCCAGCCCCAGGGTCTGGCCAAGGGCCAACACCGTGCGGGCAATGGCTGCATCGTTGACGCTGGTCTGCACATCGCGCACAAAAGACTGGTCGATCTTGAGCTGATCCAGCGGCAGGCGTTTGAGGTACGTCAGCGACGAATACCCCGTGCCAAAGTCGTCCAGCGAGAACAACACCCCCAGGGGGCGCAAGTCGTTCATCTTGGTGATGATGTCTTCAACGTCGTGCACCATCAGGCTCTCGGTCAGTTCCAGTTTCAATGAGCGGGGGCGCAGTTGGGCCTCATTCAACACACGGGCAACATCGCTGACAAAGCCGGGGCTGCGAAACTGGTGTGCGCTGACATTCACCGCCAGAGAAAAGTCCCTGCCCCAGCGCAATGCCAGCTGCGGTGTGTCCAGCCAACTGCGCAGTTGCTGGCTGGCCTCGCGCAGCACCCACTGGCCCAACACGGTCATGAGGCCAGTCTGTTCAGCCAGCGGAATGAACACCGCCGGGGACACAGGGCCGCGCGACGGGTGCATCCAGCGCAACAATGCCTCGGCGCCCACCAGGCGGCCGTCCGCGTTGTGTTGGGGCTGGTACACCAGGCGCAACTGCCCTTGGGCAGCCAATGCGCCCCTCAAATCTTCAGCGAGTTGCAGCCGCTCGGCCATGTCGGCCTGGATGGCTGGGTCGTAGAACCGCAACGTGTTGCGCCCGGCCGCCTTGGACTGGTACATGGCCACGTCGGCACGCTTGATGACCTCGTCCACCGTCAGGCCCTCCTGTGCAAACAGGGCCACACCAATGCTGGGCGTGCTGGTCAGGTTCAGGCCCGCCAACGGGTAGGTGCGGGACAACGCCGCCAGCACCTTCAGGCCAATGTCTTCGGCAACCTGGGCGGGCTGGTCACCATCCGCCAACTCAAGCCGCCCGAGCAACAGCACAAACTCGTCGCCCCCCAGACGGCACACGGTGTCCGTCTCGCGCACACAGGCCAGCAGCCGCAGCGCCACCTGGCGCAACAAGGCATCGCCCTTGTCGTGGCCCAGGGTGTCGTTCAGGTCCTTGAAGTTGTCCAGATCGATGAACATCAACGCGCCATGGGCTTGGTCGGCCTCGCGCTGGCGCAACGCCTCTGCCAGGCGGTCGAGCAGCAAGCGGCGGTTGGGCAGGCCGGTCAGCGGGTCGTAATAGGCCAGGCTGCGAATGTCGGCCTCGGCCTTTTTGCGCGCCGTGATGTCCTGCACCGTTCCCACGATGCGCACCGGCTGGCCGCCTGCGTCGAACTCCAACCGCCCGATGGCGTTGACCCACACCACCCGGTCGTCAGCCGGACGGCGGATGGCGTACTCCACATTGAAGCCCGTGCGTTGCACCACAGCCACCTGATAGGCACCGCGCAAAGCCTCGCGGTGTTCAGGCTCCACCAGGTCAACCCAGCCTTTGGCGGTGCGCTCAAAGGCCTGGTCGATTCCCAGCAGGCTGTCAAGCACGCCAGAACTGGTCCAGGTGCCTGTGGCCACATCGGTGATGAAGTAGCCCAGCCGGGCCACCTCCTGCGCCTCGGCCAGTAACTGGCCGCTGTGCACCAGCGCGTCTTCGGTTTGCTTTTCCTGAGTCCAGTCGGCCAGGTAGCCGTTCCAGGTGATGGTGCCATCGGCCTGTCGCAGCGGCAGCGCCTTGGTCCACATCCAGCGGGTGTGGCCATCCAGCGTGTTCATTCGGAAGTCCGTTTCCAGCGGACTCAGGTGGCGGGCGGACAGCAGCAGCGCGGCACGCAGGTCGGCGCGGTCCTCTGACACGATGTGGGCGCGCCAGTCGGCATCGCTCAGCCGCAACTGCTCGGGCGTGAAGCCCGTGAGGGCCTGCACCCCGGGGCTGATGTACGAAAACCACGTGTGTCCGTCGGGCCGCTGGTGATACTGGTACAGCACACCGGGAACCTGGCTGGCCAGTTGCCGCAGTGCGCCATGCGCCAGGCGCGCGTTGGCAAGCAGCAGATACACAAGGCCCGCACCGCCCAGACTGAACAACACACTCCACACCACTTGCAACGCCAGCCCCACTTGGTCCACCCACCCGCTGGAAGGGGCCAACCGCAATTGCCACGTCTGGTTGTACAGGCTGACCGGCACGGTCAGTGGTTTATCCATGGTCACCCCGGGTGCCAGGGATGTGTGCAACACGCCGTCAGGGCCCACCAACTCATACTCGAAACCCTGCGCGTGCAACGCCGCCAACCGACTGCCGTTGAGCATTTCGTTCAAGCCCACAGCGATGCGCACCAACCCCCAGAAGCGCCCAGGCCCAGGCGCCCCATCAGCAGGCAGGTAAACCCCCTGGTAGGCCACAATCCCCACCCGTCCAATGGGCAAGGGGGCGGGGGTTTTCAACACAGGGCCCTGTCTGTTCATCGCCTGCAAGGCAGCAGGGTCTGCAGCCGGCCCTTTGAACACGTTCATACCCAACACACGGTTGCTGTGGGCTCGCGGGACCACCTGAGTCACCACCCCGTCGGGCAGCAGGCCCAGCGCCAGCACACCAGGCCGCGCGGCCAGCAACTCGCGGCCCACATCGGCAAAGCGTGGCACCTCACCCTGGCCGTCTTGCACCAGCACCGCCATGACTTCAAGCGCCCCCAGGTTGCGTTCCAGAGTGCCCTTCAGGTCTTGTACCTGCGCCTCGGCCACTTGAGTGGCCTGCGCAGTCAGGCGGCTGCGAAGCTGCTGCTGGCTGTGCATCACCCACAAGGCTGAGGCAACCCCCAGCACCAACAAGATCCACAAGGCGGTTGGCAGTGGGGCCGGCAACCGCCCCGGAGCGCCATTGAACGTGCCGGAAGTGTTCAAGTCAACGCACCCGGTCCACCGTTCGCGGGCAGCCGCGCACCACACACTTTGGCCCGCCCTGTGCGCTTGGCCAGGTAGAGCTGTGCATCGGCCAGCGCCAGCAAGTAGGCGGCACGGCCACTGGTGTCCAGCCCCTCCCGGGTGGCAACGCCCAGGCTGACGGTCACCACCGGTGCCACATCGGAAAACAGGTGGGCCATCTGGGCACCGCGCACGGCGCGCAACATGCGTTCGGCCAGCACCAATGCATCGTCGTGTGCGGTGTCGGGCAGCAGGCACACAAACTCTTCCCCGCCATAGCGGGCCACCAGGTCGGTGGGGCGGCGCAACTCGGCCTTGAGCAGAGAGGCAATCTGGCGCAGGCAATCGTCACCGGCCTGGTGACCGTAGTGATCGTTGTAGGCCTTGAAAAAGTCCACATCCAGCAACACCAGGGACAGGGCACTGCCCGTGCGCTGGGCGCGGCCCCACTCCAGCGCCAGCCGCTCGTCAAAATGCCGCCGGTTGGACACGGCGGTGAGGCCGTCCATGAAAGCCATGTCGCGCAAAAAGTCCGACTGGAACTTCAGTGTGAGGTGCGTCCTGACCCGTGCCTTCACCACATTCGGGTTGACGGGCTTGGGGATGAAATCCACCGCACCGGCCTGCAAACACTGGGTTTCAATTTCCTCGCCACCGTGTGCGGTCACGAAAATCACCGGGATGTCGGCGGTCTCTGGCTGGGCCTTGAGCTGTTGCAGCACCTCAAAACCGTCCATGTCCGGCATGACCACGTCCAGCAGCACCAGATCGGGCAACTGCTCGCGGCACACCCGCAGGGCCTGCTCGCAGCTGTTGGCCATGAACATCTGGCACTCCCCCGCCAGCGCCCGGTACAGCACCTGCAAATGGATGGGTTGGTCGTCCACCACCAGCAGTCGGGCCTTGCGCTGGGGCGCGGCGAGCGGCAGCAACACGTCCACCCCCTGCCGGGCGGGGACGGGGTCGCCGGGAAACGACAGCGTTTGGGTGGGCGCGAAATCAGTCACGGGACTCGCTTTGCTGCAACAACTCTTGGGCGGCGGCCAGGGCGTGCTCGAAATCGAGCATTTCCATCGCAGCGTGCAGGGGCTGCCATTCGGCCGCGCCTGCCACAGCAGCATCTTGCAGCATTTCGTCGTGCAACTCCAGTGCCTGCATGTCCGAGGCGGCCAGCAAGCCGATGAGGTGCTGCAGCCGTGGCACCCACACCGGCCGCCAATCTGCATCGGGCGGCTCGGCTGAACCTGCGGCGGCACCAGGCATCACCGGGGCAGCGGTGGGCGGCTGCATCACATCCAGCACCTGCCGCAGGGCCAGGTCGCTGTGGGTCATTTCCTCGCGCAGGGCAGCCAGCCAGCCGGTGGGCACCGGGCCGGACTGGCCCATGCTGTTCTTGACCTGTTGCTCGGCCTCGGCGGCCAGCTCGGCCAGGCGGAAGGCACCCACGGTGCTGGCCGTGCCTTTGACAGTGTGCAACGACGCAGCGAGTGCAGCCGCATCACCCTCGGCCAGCAAAGCGGCCAGGCGGGCGGACTGCGGCGGCAAATCGGCGCAGAAGTTGCGCACGATGCGCTGGTAAAACACGGGGTCTCCCCCCAGGCGGTGCAAGGCAGCGGTGACCTCCACCCGGTCGCTCGCAGGCCACACCGGAGCAGCGCCAGAAAAATCAAAGCTTTTAATGCCTCCAGCGCTTGTATTGATTGGGCTTGCAGCTACTGTTTCAGGTTCAATGTCTACCACAGCCGAGGGATCATATGGCTTGACACTGCCACCCGCCCAGCGCAACAGGGTGCGCACCAGGTGCTGCAACTCAAAAGGCTTGCCCACATGGTCGTTCATGCCGGCGGCCAGGCAGGCGTCTCGGTCGCTGGCCATGGCGTTGGCCGTCATGGCCACAATGGGCAACTCGTGCAAATGCAGCTTCTGGCGGATGGCGTGTGTGGCCTGCAGTCCGTCGAGCACTGGCATCTGCATGTCCATCAGCACCAGATCAAACGCATTCGCGTCTTGCCGGAGCATGTCCACCGCAATTTGTCCGTTGTCGGCCAGGCTCACCATGGCGCCCTCGCGGGTGAGCAGTTCTTCTGCCACCTGCTGGTTGATGAGGTTGTCTTCGGCCACCAGCAGGCGCATACCGTTCAGCAAACGCTCGCCTGGGGCGGCAGACACCGTGCGGGGGCCCTCGCCCGAGGCCAGGGCCATGGCATCGGCCACTGCGTCGTACAGCATGGAGCCAGTCACGGGCTTGACCAGGAATCCGTCCAGCAACTCGCGCTGCTCCTGCGCAGTGCCTTGCAGCAACTCGCGCCCGCTGGCCGTGACCATGATCATCAAGGGTCGCGGGCCGGTGCCGAACATCGTGCGCAACTCGGCGGCGAGGTGCATGCCATCCATGCCCGGCATGTCCCAGTCCAGGAAGATCACGTCAAACGGCTTGTCCGACTGGGACAGGCCCGCCTGCACCAGGGCCAGCGCATCCTCGGGGCCTTCAGCCGCGGTGGACGACCAGCCCATGGCCTGCAACACCCCTGTCATGATTTGCTGCGCCACCAGGTTGTCGTCCACCACCAGGGCATTGAGGTTGCCAAGCGCCGGGCGCTGCACCTCGGCAAACTCCACCGGCAACGCAGACGGAATGCGGAACTTCAGCGAGAAATAGAACGTACTGCCCTCGCCCAGCGTGCTGCTGAGCTGCAACTCGCCGCCCATCAGGCGCACCAGCCGCTGGCTGATGGCCAGACCCAGCCCGGTGCCACCGTATTTGCGGGCCGTAGAGCTTTCAGCCTGCGAGAAGCCGCTGAAAATTTTGGCCTGCGCCTCGGGCGATATGCCTATGCCACTGTCGTGCACTTCGAACAGCACTGTGGCTTCTTCATACGGCTGCTCGGGTGTACCGGCCTGCTCACAGACCTGCAGTTGCACCTTCATCAGCACCTCGCCTTGCGAGGTGAACTTGATGGCGTTGCCCCCAAGGTTGATCAGCACCTGCTGCAGGCGCAGGGCGTCACCAATCAGCACCTTGGGTACGGCGGGGTCGATGTCGAACAACAGCTCCAGTTGCTTGTCTTTGAGGTTGCTGGAGTAGATGGTGGCCAGGTCTCGCACCAGCTTGTCAAAGGCAAACGGCTCGGGGTCGAGCTCCATCTTGCCGGCCTCAACCTTCGAGAAGTCGAGGATGTCGTTCAGGATGCCCAGCAGGCTCTTGGCCGCGCTTTCGCTCTTGACCGCGTAGTCTTTCTGGCGCGCTGTGAGGTCGGTGGTTTGCAACAGGTGCAGCATGCCCAGAATGGCGTTCATGGGGGTGCGGATTTCGTGGCTCATGTTCGCCACAAACTGGCTCTTGGCCTGCGAAGCCGCTTCGGCCTCCTCGCGTGAGCGCACCAGCTCGGTGATGTCGATGCGAAACCCCACGCGGTAGCCGTCGGGTGTTTGCTGTTCCACAATGCGCAGCACTTGGCCAGTGGCCAGATGCTGGATCAAGTCCTGGTTGGGCTGGCGGTGCTGATGCAGGCGCTCCTGCACCCACTCGTCCACACGCTCCACCGCAGCGGCGTATTCCCCACGCTCGGCTCCGTAGCGGATGATTTCCTCAAACGTTCTGCCTGGCTCCATGACTGCAGCAGCGATGGGATACACCTGTTTGTAGCGCTCGTTGCAGAACACCAGGCGGTCGTCAGGGTCGTACAACACAAAGGCCTCGCCCAGCGCGTCAATCGAGCTGCGCAGGATGCGCTCTTTTTCTGCAGCTGCCTCACGGGCGTTGACGATGTCGGTCACGTCGATGCGGAAACCCACCCGGTAGCCATCGGGCGTGCTGCGCTCCAGCACCCGCAGCACACGGCCACTGGACACGCGTTGCACGATGTCCAGCATGGGCTGGCCGTGCTGCGCCATGCGCTCGGCCACCCATTCCTCGACCCGGCCCACCGCGTCAGGGATCTCACCCAGCATCGCACCATTGCGGATGATGTCTTCAAAACGCGCGCCTTCCACGATGTGGGCTGCCGTTTTCGGCCGGAACTGGCGGTACTGCTCGTTGCACATCACCAGCCGGTCTTGCGGGTCGAACAGCACAAAGCCCTGGTCCAGCGCCTCAATGGCGCTGCGCAGAATGCGCTCGCTCTCAGCGGCGGCGGCCTGCGCACGCACCAGTTCGGTCACGTCCATGCGCGTGCCGGTGAACATCAGGCTACGGCCTTGTGCATCGCGTTCGACCACCCTCCCTCGGTCCTGCACCCAGATCACGTGGCCGTCTTTGTGAATGGCCCGCACCGTCAGGTCGTGGTACTCGGTGTCACCCTTCCAGTGCCTGAACAGGGCCTGCTGTGCCTGCGCGAAGTCGTCCGTGTGGGTGGTGCGGGCCAGCAATTCCCAGGCACTGGCCTCCAGCTCCTCGGGTTCGTAACCCAACATGCGGGCAAACGCCGCGTTGAATACGCCATGCCCTGTCTGCAGGTTCCATTCCCACGTGCCGGCGCGGGTGCCTTCGATGATGTTGTTGAGCCGCAGGGAATCGGCCTCGGCACGCATCTGGGCTTCTTTCAGCGCAGACACGTCGATGTGGGTGCCATACATCATCAGAGGCTGGCCCTCGGCAGTGTGGCTGACCACGCGCCCCCTGTCGTGGATCCAGACCCAGTGTCCGTCCTGGTGGCGCATCCGAAGGATTTGGCTGTACTCGCTGGTGACACCGTCAAAGTGCGCTTGCAGAGCTGCGGTGGCCTCGGCCAGGTCGTCTGGTTGGGTCAGGCGCTTCCAGAGGTCCAGCGTGGTGGGCTGCAGCTCGTCCAGGCTGTAGCCCAACATCGTCGCCCAGTGTTCGTTGAGCACGATGTCATTGGTTTGGATGTTCCATTCCCACGTGCCGGCTCGTGTGCCGTCGATGGTGCTTTGCAGCCGCTGGCGGCCTTCGGCCAACTCCAACTCGCGCTGTTTGCGCTCGTCGATGTCTTGCACCGTGCCATACAGGCGCACGCAGCGGCCATTGGCCATTTCGCCAGCGCCGATGGTGCGCACCCAGCGCAACTGGCCCGATGACGTCTGAATTTGCAGCTCGGTGTCGTAGCCCTGGCCCAGCTCTGCAGCGCGTTGCACCAGACGGGTCAGGGCCTCGCGCGTGGTGGCCTCCGGGTAACAGGACAGCGCAAATGCCAGCGTGGGTTCCGTGCCCGCTGGCAAACCGTGGATCTCTCGCGTCACCGCCGACCATTGCAGCTTTTGGGTGTCCCAGTCCAGCTCCCACGTGCCGATGCGGGCCGCCTGGTTGGACAGCTCCAGCGTGCGGCGGGCGCGCTCCAGGGCCTGTTGGGCTTCTTTGCGCGCCGTGATGTCGGTGCGGATCGACACATAGCGCTCGATCTGCCCGTTGGCGCTCACAAACGGAGCCACCAGGCTGTCGACCCAATACAGGCGGCCACTTTTGGCTCGGTTGCACACCTCGCCATGCCAAGGCTGACCCGCGCGGATGGTGGCCCACATGGCGCCCCAGAAATCGGCCGGGTGGTGGCCCGAGTTGACGATGTGGTGGCCCGTGCCCACCAGCTCTTCCATGCTGTAGCCGCTGATGTCGGCAAAGGCCTGGTTGGCATCGGTGATGATGCCGCGCGCATCGGTCTGGGAGACGATGGAGTGGGTCTTGATGGTGTTCATCAAGGCCTCGGTTTCACGCAGGGCAGCCACCATTTCTTCGCGGGCCTGCATTTCAGGAGTGATGTCACTCTCTACCGTGATGAAGCCTGTGACCTCGCCATACTCGTCACGTGTGGGCTGTATGTCGACCCGTGTCCAGTATTCCTCTCCGGTTTTGCTGCGGCTCAATACCTCAGCCTTGTAGGCGTGTGTACCTTCCTGGGCAGCCGCCAACTGGTTGTGGGTGGCCCAATCGGATTTTTCAAAGTTCAGCAGTTCATCGGCGCGCCGCCCCAATACCTCTTCGATTGAATAGCCGGTGCGGTGCACAAACGCCTCGTTGACCCATTGGATGCGGCCAGTGGGATCTGAAATGGTGACCAGGTTGTTGGTGTTGCGGGCCACCAGAGCCAGCCGCTGGTTTTCGGACCCCAGCGCACGCACTTGTTGCTGCGCCTCGCTGCGCCCACGCAGGAGCAACCAGACCCACCAGGCCAGCCCCAGGGTGGCCAGCGCCCCTGCCAACCCGACGGTGGCGGGCGCACTGCGGGCGATCTGCTCGTCAAACGCCGGGGTGGACCGTGCAGTCAAGTCGAAGTACCGGTTACCCCAGAAGAACTGCTCCTTGTGGGCAATGCGTTGATCTGTCGCGGGCAACGCGCTGCCGTCGGCCTGCATGCGGGCACCCGAGTGGTCGTACAGCATCACTCCCTGGGTTTGACCGTCGGCCCGCATGGCGAGTGCATCGCTGAGGTCGAAGTCGATGGTGAGCTTCAGGCCGCTGATGGCAGCCTTGACCAGCGCATCGGCCTCGAAAGACACCAGGGCAAAACCTTGCAGGTAGGTGGCGCGGTCTTCCGTCGCGTGGGGAACATAGCCCGTCTCGTACACGGGCATGTAGTACACGAAGGAAGGTTTGCTTTCTTTTGCGTTGGCACGCATCACGGGGGCGGTCAGCACTGCAGTGCCCGAGCGTCCGGCACGCTCCATGGCGGCAAAGCGATCGGTGTTGCTGGAGGCCTCCAGGCCCAGCGCGGGGCGGGAGGCAACGGGCTGCACCAGCTCGACCACGTAGCGGTCTCCGTCGCCCCGCTGGTGGTTGGGGTCCATGTAGCGGAACTTGAACCCAGGGGTGTCTTCGGTACGGCGTGCGATGTACGCGTCAAGGTCGCGAGCAGGCACACGCTGGGCATACGCCAGTGCAGACACCGCTGGAAAACGCGCCTTCAAGTCGAGCGAGCCCGCAAACAGCTCGAATTCGTCAGGGGTGACATGTTGTGAGACGGCAAACGCGCCGCGCACTGCGGTCAGCAGCAGGGCTTGCTGGTTGAGGTGGTTTTGCAGGGAGGCCTTGAGACGTTCAACCTCCCGGTCAAACAGCAAGTGCTGCCTCTGCTCCACCGATGTGTTCAGGGCACGAACCGACAAACTTGTCAGCAGCGTGCCCATCAGCACCACGCCGAGCACCCACATTAACGGTGTGAACCGCTTGAGCTGTTGCCACATGACGGGCACCCCTCAGCGGCGAAGAACGCGTTGCAATTCAGCTTCCAGGGCTGTGCGCTCGAGCGGCTTGGCCAGGTAGCCGTCGGCCCCGGCAGCCAGAAAACGCGCGCGGTCGCTGGGCATGTCGAAGGCGGTGACCATGATCACTGGTGTGCGCCGTGCGCCCTGCTTTTCGCGTTTGCGCATTTCGGCCACGGCCGAGATGCCGTCGAGTTGGGGCATGGTGACATCCATCAGGGCCACATCGAAGGGCTGCGCCTCCAGAGCCTTGAGGGCTTTTTCGCCATCGGTTACCAGCACACCGCTGTGGCCCATGTCGCGCAGCACGCGGGTGGCGACACGGAGGTTGACGGGGTTGTCGTCTGCAACCAACACGCGGAGGGGTTTTGAGGCCGGGGAGCTTGCGTTCATGGGGTGTGGAGATGTGTCCCTGACAAACAGTGCCGGCACTCTGGGGTGCCTGTTGGCTGCGAAATCACAATGCGCCGAACACCTTTTTCAGGAGTGCGGATCCGGCCTGGGCCGGGTTCTGGCGTATTCTGCGCTCTTCCTCGCCAATCACGAGGTAAAGACCTGAGAGCGCGCGCGAGGTGACATAGCCCGGCAGATCTGCATCCTCAGACTTGATGAGCCCCAGTTTGGCAGCGCGGCCGGCCACAGACTGGTATTTGTCAGCCAGCTGCACCTGGTCGGTGCTGCGTTTGACCACGGGCAGGAACTGCTCGGTCAGGGGAGTTCGGGTGGCGCTGGCAAAAAAGTCGGTGACGGATGTGTCGCCGCCGGTGAGGATGCGCCGGGCGTCGTCAACGCCGAGGTTTTTGATGGCCTTGGACAACAGGTCGGCCGCCAGCGGAACGGCCTGCTCGGCCGCCTGATTCATGGCCAGCACCAGGGCATCCAGTCGTTTGCCCTGGCCAGTGGCCTTGAGCAGAGGCGCGGCGTCTTCCAGCACGCCGGGCAACCCGATGCGAACTTTTGGGTTGTTCAGGAATCCACCTGACTGACCGAGTTGAGACACGGCTGCTTTTGCACCAGTGGCCAACGCGTCGCGGATGCCCCCCAATGCATCGGCGTTGCTCAAGGCTGACAGGCCCTGAGCCCTGACCGGGCTTGCCACACCAACCAAGGCCAGCAACGTGAAACACGCTGCATGGTTAAATTCTCGTCGCTGCATGGATGCTGCCTTTGTTTGTTGGATGGATTTGTTGTTCACCCGTTGCCCCATCACACCATGAAAAACCTGACTCGCCGGGCCTTGCTGGCCTCTTCGATTGTGTTGGCTGCGGGGCTGGGGGGTTGCTCCAGTTCCGAGCCGGCACCGCCCTCCACATTTGTGCTGTTGGACGGCAGCAAATCTACCACCGCAGACCTCAAAGGGAAGGTGACGCTGGTGAATTTCTGGGCCACCACCTGTGTGAGCTGTGTGAAGGAAATGCCCGAACTGGCGGCCACCTACAACAAGTTCAAAGACCGGGGTTTCGAGACCGTGGCCGTGGCCATGAGTTACGACCCGCCAACCTACGTGGTGAATTTTGCGCAGTCGCGCCAGTTGCCGTTCAAGGTGGCGATCGACAACACGGGTGCGGTGGCGCAGGCGTGGGGCGACATCAAAATCACGCCCACCACATTCATCGTGGACAAGAAGGGCCAGATCGTGAAGCGCTACATCGGCGAACCGGACTTTGCCGCGCTGCACCAGTTGCTCGACAAGTTGCTGTCCGAGAGCTGAAGCAGCAGTCCATGAACAAGGGGCCGTTTTCTCAATGAAATACGGCCCCAGCGCTTGATGCGATTGAATATTTGGCTATTATTTACTTGACTTTGTAGCTGTCGTGGCAAGCTTTGCAGGTGGCTGCAGTGTCGCCAAAGGCGGCTTTCAGTGCGTCGAGGTTGCCCATCTTGGCGGCAGCTGCCAGCTTGGTCACTTCTCCGCGCATCTTCTCGGAGCCCTGGTCAAACTTTGCTTTTTCAGTCCACATTTCGGGTTTGGCGTTGGACTTGATGCTTTCGGTGCCCGGCATGAAACCGGCCCAAGGCAGTTTGCTGAGTGTTTCCACGATCGCAGCGTTCTCGGCCGCTACTTTGGCATCGAAGGGCATTTTTCCGTTGGCCATGGCGCCGAGGCGACCAAAATGCTGGCTCATCACAAAAAACGCGTTCTGGCGGTATTTGACCGCGTCTTCGGGCTTCTGGAACTGTGCCATGGCGGGCACGGCGGCGGCAGTGGCTGCAACAGCCAGCAAAATACGTGCGAACTTGTTCATGTGGGTTCTTTCATGCATCGACAGACGAAGGTGTCTGACGGCGTGAGTGTAGAAAAACCTGCAGGGGGTTCCCCGGGCTGCTTGTGTGACTTTGGTCACAACCGGGTTTTGTTCAATCAACGGGAGATGACATGGTGAAAGTTCGGGTGTGGGATTTGCCCACTCGCCTCTTCCATTGGCTGCTGGTGGCTGCCGTGGTCGGGCTGGTGGTCACCGGGAATGTGGGCGGCAACTGGATCAACTGGCACATGCGCCTGGGGTACCTGGTGTTTTCGCTGGTGCTGTTCCGCCTGGTGTGGGGGGTGTTGGGCGGGCAATGGTCCCGATTCAGCGCGTTTGTGCCAAGCCCCCGGCGGCTGTGGGCATATCTTCGCGGCACGGGTGATGGGCATTCCGTTGGGCACAACCCGCTGGGGGCCCTGTCGGTGCTGGCACTGCTGGCGGTGCTGTCGGCGCAGGTGGCGTCGGGCCTGATGACGGACGACGAGATTGCCTTCACCGGGCCACTGGTGGGTTTGGTGTCTTCAGAGACGGTCAGCCTGGCAAGCTGGTACCACAGCGAGGTTGGCAAACTGGTGTTGCTGGCACTGATTGCTCTTCACGTGTCGGCGATCGTGTTTTACGGCGTCGTCAAGAAGCAAAAGCTGGTGAGGGCAATGGTGACGGGGGACCAGGAAGCACCCGCGCCTCTCCCCGTGGAAAGCCATGACAACCTGGCCACACGGTTGCTGGCCTTGGGGGTGTGGTGCTGCTGCGCTGGGGTGGTGTACGCAGTGGTGTCCGTGGGGAGCCCTGGCTGACGGTTGCGCAACACCGTCACGCAGACCCTTGAGGGGTCTGCGTTTGAAGCGCACGCTTCAAGCCTGGCGGGCCTGGGCCAGCAAGGTGGCAGCGTCGCTCACTTCGAACTTGCCCGGTGCCTCGACGTTCAGGCTGGTGACGACGCCATTTTTCACGAGCATGGAGTAGCGGTTGCTGCGCAAGCCCATGCCTCGGGCCGTGAGGTCGAGTGTGAGACCGGTGGCTTTCGCAAAGTCAGCTGAACCATCGCCCAACATGCGCACTTTGCCGGCTGTGGCCTGGTCTTTGGCCCAGGCACCCATGACGAAGGCATCGTTGACGCTCACGCACCAGATTTCGTCCACACCAGCGGCTTTGAACGCGTCGGCACTCTCAACGTAACCCGGCACATGTTTGGCGGAACAGGTGGGCGTGAAGGCGCCTGGCAACGCGAACAGTGCGATGGTTTTGCCCGCAGTGGCCGCAGCCGTGGAGACCGCGGCGGGTCCGATGGGGCACCCCTCGGTTTCAACTGCGTTGAATTCCATCAATGTGGTGGCTGGAAGGGTGTCGCCGACTTGAATCATGTGTGCTCCTGGTTGTGTGGGAAGGCGCACGATTGAATCGGGCGCCGGAAATAAAAAAAGCGACTGAATTGTCAGTCGCTTTTCGGTGCGGCGCAGTGTGCGCTGCAAACAGGCTTACACAGCCTCGGCTTTTTGAACCAGGCGCGTGGCAACCCAGTTTTTCGTGCGAGACAGCGGACGGCTTTCGGTGATTTCCACCACGTCGCCCGTTTTGTAAGCGCCGGTTTCGTCATGAGCGTGGTACTTGCTGGAGCGCACCACGATCTTGCCGTACAGCGCGTGCTTGACGCTGCGCTCGACCATCACGGTGACGGTCTTGGCGCGTTTGTCGCTGACCACCTTGCCAATCAAGGTGCGCTTGAGGGATGTTTTAGCTTCCGTCATGGTCACTCCTTATTGGGCTTGCTTTTTCTCGGCCAAGATGGTCTTGGTGCGAGCGATGGCGCGGCGCGTGATGCGCAGCGTACCGGTGTTGTTCAGTTGCTGGGTAGCCTTCTGCATGCGCAGGCCAAAGTGGGCTTTTTGCAATGCCTTGACTTCGGCTTCGAGGCCGGCAACGTCTTTCTGGCGCAGTTCGGTCGTGTTCATAGGGTTCTCCTGATCAAACGCCCAAAGCGCGAGAAACAAACGTGGTGCGCAGAGGCAACTTGGCAGCAGCCAGGCGGAATGCCTCGCGTGCCAGTTCTTCGGGCACACCGACGATTTCGTAGAGCACTTTGCCTGGCTGGATCTCAGCCACGTAGTACTCCACACTGCCCTTGCCGTTGCCCATACGGACTTCAGCTGGCTTGTTGGAAATCGGCTTGTCGGGGAACACGCGGATCCAGATGCGGCCACCGCGCTTGACGTGACGGGAAATGGCACGACGGGCGGATTCGATCTGGCGGGCTGTCAGGCGACCGCGGTCGGTGGACTTCAGACCGAAGTCACCGAACGCAACCGTTGCACCACGGGTGGCGACACCCGTGTTGCGGCCTTTTTGTTCTTTACGGAACTTGCGGCGAGCTGGTTGCAGCATGTTTATTCTCCTTTGCCGTCCGCGGCTGAAGCGGGCGCGGCTTTGCGTACGCGCTTAACGGCAGCATTTGCATTGGCTCCAGCCTCTGCGGGTTTGTCACTGCCATCGGCAGGTGCGGCATTGGCACCGGCAGGGCGGCGAGCCCCACGGGGTGCGGGACGGTCAGAGCCAGGGCGAGCACCGTCGCGGCGGGGACCGCGTGGACGACGCTCTTCTTCTGGCCGTGGGGTGCTGTCCAGCGAGGGCGCATCGTTGCGCCCCAGCGTGTCACCCTTGTAGACCCACACCTTGACACCAATGATGCCGTAGGTGGTTTTGGCTTCGGACGTGCCGTAATCGATGTCGGCGCGCAGTGTGTGCAATGGCACGCGGCCTTCGCGGTACCACTCTGTGCGGGCGATCTCGATGCCGTTCAAACGACCGGCAGACATGATCTTGATGCCTTGGGCGCCCATGCGCATCGCGTTCTGCATGGCGCGTTTCATGGCGCGGCGGAACATGATGCGTTTTTCGAGCTGCTGCGTGATGCTGTCAGCGATCAGTTTGGCATCGATTTCGGGCTTGCGCACTTCTTCGATGTTCACTGCGACTGGCACACCCAGCTTGGCAGCCAGGTCTTTTTTCAGCTTCTCGATGTCTTCGCCTTTTTTACCGATCACGACACCAGGACGTGAGGAAAAAATGGTGATGCGGGCGTTCTTGGCAGGACGCTCGATCAGCACGCGAGAGACAGACGCGTTTTTCAGCTTGATTTTCAGGTACTCGCGCACCTTGATGTCTTCGGCCAGCATGCCGGCGAAGTCACGGTTGCTTGCGTACCAGCGGCTGGCCCAATTACGGGAAACAGCCAGGCGAAAGCCGGTTGGGTGGATTTTTTGTCCCATGGTCTGTCTTCCTCAGTTACCAACCGTCACGTAAATGTGACAGGTGGGTTTGCTGATACGGTTGCCACGGCCTTTGGCGCGGGCCGAGAAACGCTTGAGCGTGGTGCCCTGTTCGACGTAGATGGTCTTGACCTTCAGTTCGTCGATATCGGCACCGTCGTTGTGCTCGGCGTTGGCAATGGCGGATTCAAGCGCCTTCTTGACAATGCCTGCGGCCTTTTTCTGCGTGAAAGCCAGAATGTTGAGAGCCTGGTCAACCTGTTTGCCGCGAATCAAATCGGCAATCAGACGACCCTTGTCAACAGACAGACGAACACCGCGAACAATTGCTTGTGTTTCCATGCTGTGTCCTTACTTCTTGGCTTTTTTGTCAGCCGGGTGACCCTTGAAGGTGCGGGTCAGGGCGAATTCGCCCAGCTTGTGCCCGACCATCTGGTCAGTGATGTACACGGGCACGTGCTGCTTGCCGTTGTGCACGGCAATGGTCAAGCCGATGAAATCGGGCAGGATCATGGAGCGACGCGACCAGGTTTTCACTGGCTTCTTGTCTTTGGTGGCAACCGCTTTTTCGACCTTGGCCATCAGGTGATGGTCAACGAACGGGCCTTTTTTGAGTGAACGAGTCATACCGTTACCCCTTTATTTCTTGCTCTTGCGACGCGAGACGATCATGCCTTGCGTGCGGCGGTTGTTGCGGGTACGGTAGCCCTTGGTCAGGTTACCCCATGGATCCACAGGAGCCATGCCTTCACCCGTACGACCTTCACCACCACCGTGCGGGTGGTCGATTGGGTTCATGGCGGTACCACGCACTGTTGGGCGAATACCCATCCAGCGCTTGACACCGGCCTTGCCCAACTGGCGCAGGCTGTGCTCTGTGTTGGACACTTCGCCAATGGTGGCGCGGCAATCCACATGGATCTTGCGCACTTCACCCGAGCGCATGCGCACCTGGGCGTACACGCCTTCGCGGGCCATCAGCACAGCGGATGCACCGGCGGAACGGGCGATTTGCGCACCCTTGCCAATTTGCAACTCAATGCAGTGAATGGTGGAACCCACGGGGATGTTGCGAATGGGCAGCGTGTTGCCGACGCGGATGGGCGCTTCGGAACCACTCAGCAGCGTCGCACCGGCCTCAACGCCACGGGGGGCGATGATGTAGCGGCGCTCGCCGTCGGCGTAGCACAACAGGGCGATGTGGGCGGTGCGGTTCGGGTCGTACTCGACGCGCTCGACCTTTGCCGGAATGCCATCCTTGTTGCGACGGAAATCGACCACGCGGTAGTGGTGCTTGTGGCCACCGCCTTTGTGGCGAACCGTGATGTGACCGTTGTTGTTGCGGCCAGCGTTTTGCATCTGCGGCTCAAGCAACGGAGCGTGCGGAGCACCCTTGTACAGGTGGTCGCGCGTCACCTTCACCACGGCACGGCGGCCGGGGGAGGTGGGTTTCATCTTTACGACAGCCATGATTACGCAGCCTCCCCGCCAATGTTGAGCTCTTGACCGGGCATCAAGGTCACGAATGCCTTGCGCACGTGGTCACGCCGGCCAATCGACTTGCCAAAACGCTTGGTTTTGCCTTTTTGATTGAGAACGGACACGCCTTTGACCTGGACCTTGAACATCAACTCCACGGCAGCCTTGATTTCAGGCTTGGTGGCGTCGCGCAGGACCTTGAACATGACGGCATTGGATTTCTCCGCAACCAAAGTGGCTTTTTCAGACACGATGGGCGCGACCAGAACCGCCATCAAACGACCTTCGTCGAACTGTTGGGTGCTCATGCGTACATCTCCTTGAGCTTGTCAATCGCGCCCTTGGTCACGATCACTTTTTTGTAGTGAACAAGTGAGACCGGGTCAGCGTAACGAGGCTCTACAACCAGCACGTTGGGCAGGTTGCGGGAAGCCAGGTACAGGTTTTCATCAACCTCTTCGGAAATCAGCAGCACCGATTTCAGGTTCATGGCCTTGAACTTGTCAGCCAATTGCTTGGTCTTGGGGGAATCCAGCTTGATGGACTCGACCACGGCCAAACGGCCTTCACGCACCAACTGCGACAGGATGGAAGCCATACCCACGCGGAACATTTTCTTGTTCAGCTTCTGGGTGAAGTTTTCATCGGGGCTGTTGGGGAATGTGCGACCGCCTCCGCGCCACAGGGGCGACGAGGTCATACCGGCACGGGCGCGGCCCGTGCCTTTTTGACGGAAAGGCTTTTTGGTCGAGTGCTTGACCATCTCGCGGTCTTTTTGAGCGCGAGTGCCTTGGCGGGCATTGGCTTGGTACGCAACAACGAGTTGGTGAATCAGCGACTCGTTGTAATCACGACCAAACACGGTGTCCGGCACATCCACGTTGGATGCGGCCTGGCCCTGTTCGTTCAGGAGTTCAACTTGCATCAGTTTGCTCCTTGGGTCGGCTTGACTTTGACAGCGGGGCGAACGGTCACAAAACCGCCGTTGGAACCGGGCACAGCGCCCTTGATCATCAACAGCTGGCGTGCTTCGTCAACGCGAACGATGTCCAGATTCTGGGTGGTGACGGTTTCGTCGCCCATGTGGCCAGACATTTTCTTGCCCGGGAACACACGGCCAGGATCCTGAGCCATGGAAATGGAACCAGGCACGTTGTGCGAACGGCTGTTACCGTGCGACGCGCGCTGGGACTTGAAGTTGTGGCGCTTGATGGTGCCGGCAAAACCTTTGCCGATGGAAGTGCCTTGCACGTCCACTTTCTGACCAGCAGCAAACACGGTTGCTGCAGCAATCAGACCACCTGCCTGGTACTGGGCTGCCACATCGGCGGCCACGCGGAATTCCTTAAGGATTTCCCCGGCTTCCACACCCGCCTTGGCCAGATGGCCAGCTTCAGGCTTGGTCACGCGAGAAGCGCGGCGCTTGCCAAAAGCGATCTGCAAGGCGTCATAGCCGTCGTTTGCTTGGGTTTTGACCTGAGCCACCCGGTTGTCAGACACGTCGACCACCGTGACAGGGATTGCATCCCCATCATCAGTGAACACGCGCATCATGCCCACCTTGCGACCCAACAACCCGAGGGAGTTGCTAAGACTCATTGTTTTCTCCGTTCCCGACTTCAATTGGCCGGGGCTGATAACGTGCTCTGAAAAGCACAGAAAAGACAGCCGCACCCAGTTTTCACTGGGCACAACTGCCATTGTTTTCATTGCTGTCCGTTTTTGGGACAGCCGCGCATTCTAGCCAGGATTTTTCAAGGATGCAAGGCCTTCATGCGCACCACAGTTCACTGCAGCTTGATTTCGACGTCCACGCCGGCAGGCAGGTCGAGCTTCATCAGGGCGTCAACCGTTTTGTCGGTAGGGTCCACGATGTCCATCAGGCGCTGGTGCGTGCGGATTTCGAACTGGTCTCGGCTGGTTTTGTTGACGTGCGGCGAGCGCAGGATGTCAAAACGCTTCATGCGGGTTGGCAAAGGCACGGGGCCCTTGACAATCGCGCCGGTGCGCTTGGCGGTGTCAACGATTTCAGCAGCAGAAGTGTCGATCAGCTTGTAATCGAATGCCTTCAGGCGAATGCGGATTTTTTGTTTTGACATGGTCTATTCCTTGAGGTTTCAGCTTTGTGAGCATTGAAAGTGCCAACCCGACGGTTGGCACCCTCGCAGAATCAGGCCAGGATCGTTGCCACCACACCAGCGCCGACGGTACGACCGCCTTCGCGAATGGCGAAGCGCAGGCCTTCTTCCATGGCGATGGGAGCGATCAGCTTGACAGTGATGGACACGTTGTCACCAGGCATGACCATTTCCTTGCCTTCGGGCAGCTCGATGGAGCCGGTCACGTCGGTGGTACGGAAATAGAACTGGGGACGGTAGTTG
>CAIYQZ010000048.1 GCA_903928495.1 uncultured bacterium | reverse complement strand
GCTGAAGCGTTGATATGGATTGTGAAAACATGCCTTTCAAACTTGAATCGGCGCATGGCGCTATCTGCTGTCAGTGCCGCCGACAGGGCTTGTCAGTGTTTGCCTTACAGGGGGCGGGCGGGGGATGTCAGCGCACACACCCCGCTCCCGTCAGACTGGCGCCCTCAAGCCGGTTTCTTTTTGGCGGGCCGCGCCCAGTTGGCAATGCTCACCTGCTTGCCACGCGCCACGCTCAATGAACCAGGGGCCGTGCTTTTGGTGATGGTGCTGCCGCCGCCCACCGTGCCACCCGCGCCGATGGTGACCGGTGCCACCAGCACGCAGTTGCTGCCCACGTGCACGTCGGCCTCGATCACGGTGCGGTGTTTGTTGGCCCCGTCGTAGTTGGCGGTGATGCTGCCCGCACCGTAGTTAACCCGTTCTCCCACGGTGGCGTCGCCCAGGTAGGCCAGGTGGTTGGCTTTGGCTCCTGCAGCGAGGGTGGAGTTTTTGACCTCCACAAAGTTGCCGATGTGCACCTCGGGGCCGAGGTCTGCGCCGGGGCGCAGGCGGGCAAACGGGCCAATGAGCGCGCCAGGGCCCACCTTCACACCGAGCTTTTCACCGTCGATGTGCGTGTAGGGGTGGATGACCGCACCCGCCTCGATCACCGCGTTGGCAATGCAGCAATTCGCGCCGATGCGCACGCCATCGCCCAGCACCACTCGGCCCTCAAACACGGCGTTGATGTCAATGTCCACGTCCTGGCCGCAGGTCAGGCTGCCGCGCAGGTCGAAGCGGGCCGGGTCGGCCAGTCGCACGCCCTGGGTCAGCAGTTGTTCAGCGCAGCGGCGCTGGTAGGCGCGCTCCAGCTCGGCCAGTTGCAGGGGGCTGTTGACGCCGGCCACCTGCACCGCGTCGGTGATGCGGTGCGCGCGCACGGCGCAACCATCGGCCACGGCGAACTTGACCACGTCGGTCAGGTAGTACTCGCCCTGGGCATTTTTGTTGTCCAGGCGCGCCAGCCAAGCGCGCAGCTTGGCGGTGGGCACGGCCATGATGCCGCTGTAGATCTCGGTGATCTGGCGCTGCGCGTCGGTGGCGTCTTTGTGCTCCACGATGGCCTGCACATCACCCGCTGCATTGCGTTCGATGCGGCCATAGCCCGTGGGGTCGGGCATGGTGAGCGTCAGCAGGGCCAGGTGCTGACCGTCACAGACGTCCAACAGGGCTTGCAGGGTGGCGGGCTCGGTCAGGGGCACATCCCCCGACAAAACCAGGGTCACGCCGTCATCAGCCAGCGCTGGCATGGCCTGCTGCACCGCGTGGCCGGTGCCCAGCTGCGGCTCCTGGCGCACAAAGCTCAGTTCAGGCGCTGCGGCAGCGGGGGCACCATTTTCAAGGCCAAAAGTGCCGCCAGCGCTTGATGGTATTGACAAGTGCGCTTCCACTTCCGATGCACCATGCCCGGTGATGACCACCACCCGCCGGGCCGATACCCGTGCGGCCGTGTCAATCACATGCACCACCAGCGCACGCCCGCCCAAGCGGTGCAACACTTTGGGAAGTTTGCTTTTCATGCGGGTGCCCTTGCCCGCCGCCATTACGACCACATCTGTTTGCATGTTCATGCTGCTTGTTCCCTGTTTGAAGCGCTGTTGGCAGCGGATTATCCGCACCCCAGCTGCCGCCGCCCTGGCCGTGGGCGCTGTGGCCGTGCTGGCGGGCTGCAGCATGGTGAGCCTGGGCTACAACCGCCTGCCCGACCTGGGGATGCTGTGGCTGAACCGCCAGCTCCCCCTGAGCGACCGGCAATCAGCCCAAGCCCGCACCGACATGAACGAACTGCTGGCCTGGCACCGCCGCACCCAACTGCCAGCCACTGCCGACCTGCTGCGTCGCTGGCAGGGCATGGCCACCAGTGACATCAGCGCAGCCGACGCCTGCCGCGAATGGACACAAGTGCGCAGTCTGCTCTATACCATCACCCAGCAAGCGGTGCCCGCCATGGCCCGCCTGGCCACTGGGACCACAGCAGAACAGCTGGCCGAACTGCAGCGAAACCAGCGCAAAAGCAACGACGAGTACCGCGAAACCTACTCGGCCAGCACACGGCGTGGCTGGTTCACTGCCGCCAATGCCACTTCGCCCGTCAACTTGAGCGCCCAGGCTGGGCTGGACAAACGCCTGGACACCCTGCGCGAGCGTTACGGCCAGCTCTACGGTACCCTGAGTGATGAGCAGGTGGCCCTCTTGCGCAGCAACCTGCGGGCGTCGTCCTTTCAGCCCGAGCGCAATCTGGCCGAGCGGGAACGCCGCCAAGCCGAGTTGCTGGACACATTGGTCAGCTTGCAAAACCCGGTGGGCCAGAACGACGCCGAACGTGCGCGCTGGGCACAAACTCGGGTGCAGGGCTGGTTAGCCGGCTTTGCGTCTTCGCCCACACCTGGCTACAACGGCTATGTCCAACAGCTGGTGCGCGACGGTTGCGAGCAGTTCGCAGCGCTGCACCGCAGCACCACACCAGAGCAACGCAGCCAGGCGGTTCGCACCCTTCAAAGCTACGAAACAGAGCTGCGCGGCCTGGCCCGAGCGCAAAACTAAGCCCAACCCGAAACCGATGAATTTTTTTCATCGACAAATGGTGTGAGGCGAATGCTCTTTTTTGGATAACACCCCCCCAGCCAGTGGCATGAGATTGCCGCCCGCCAGGCGGTGAATTTTTCTCGGTTCACCCGAGAAAACCACTACCCCTAGTGCACACACAGCACCCCAAACACTAGATATAGTGTTGGCCTGACACCTAAGGCCTGCGCCGCGCACGCATCAAAAAGCAACCGAAAGAGGACACATGCCCACCACCGCCTACCAGCCATCCCCCGCCTCCACCCACACCGCCATGTTTGCCGGGGACGGCGATGCGGCACGCCCCGCCAGCGCCCAAGCGCTGAGCCACTACCAGATCATCCGCCGCAACGGCTCGGTGGTGCATTTCGAGCCGAACAAGATCGCCGTGGCGCTGATGAAGGCGTTTCTGGCCGTGCACGGCACCCAGGGCGCGGCATCGGCCAGCGTGCGCGAAACGGTTGAGGCACTGACACAGTCGGTGGTGAAAGCGCTGATGCGCTCACGCCCCGGTGGCGGCACCTTCCACATTGAAGACGTTCAAGACCACGTGGAACTCGGCCTGATGCGCGGCAGCCACCACGAAGTGGCCCGTGCCTACGTGCTGTACCGCGAGCGGCGCTCGCAAGAGCGCGCCGCCAAAGGCGAACGCGAGGCGCCGCAGGCGGCCCCTGAACTGCACGTGCTCGACCAAGGCCAGAAGGTCGCGCTCGACATGGCAGCCCTGCGCGAACGGATCGAGGCGTCTTGCGCAGGCCTGAGCGCCGACGTAAAGCCAGAGCCCATCGTGGCCGAGACCCTGCGCAACCTGTACGACGGCGTACCACTTGAAGAAGTGCACAAGGCCTCCATCCTGGCCGCCCGCACCCTGATTGAGCGCGACCCCGACTACACCTACGCCACCGCCCGCCTGCTGCTGCACACGATTGCCAAGGAAGTGCTGGGCACCGAGGTCACGCAAGCCGGTCTGGCCCAGGCCTACCCCGACTACTTCCCACGCTTCATCAAAAAAGGCATCGACAACGAACTGCTCGATGAAAAGCTGGGCCAGTTCGATTTGGCCCGACTGGGCGCTGCCCTGAAGCCCGAGCGCGACATGGCGTTCGACTACCTGGGCCTGCAAACCCTTTACGACCGCTACTTTTTGCACGTGCGCAAAGCGCGCATCGAGCTGCCACAGGCGTTCTTCATGCGCGTGGCCATGGGCCTGTCGCTGAACGAAATCGACCGCGAAGCCCGCGCCATCGAGTTCTATGAAGTGCTCTCCAGCTTCGACTTCATGAGCAGCACGCCGACGCTGTTCAATGCCGGCACGCGCCGCAGCCAGTTGTCCAGCTGCTACCTGACCACCGTGCCGGACGACCTGGACGGCATTTACGAGTCCATCAAAGAAAACGCGCTGCTGTCCAAATTTGCAGGCGGCCTGGGTAACGACTGGACCCGTGTGCGCGCGCTGGGCAGCCACATCAAGGGCACCAACGGCGAATCGCAAGGCGTGGTGCCTTTCCTGAAAGTGGTGAACGACACCGCCGTGGCCGTGAACCAGGGCGGCAAGCGCAAGGGCGCCGTGTGCGCCTACCTGGAAACCTGGCACCTGGACATCGAGGAATTCCTGGAGCTGCGCAAGAACACGGGTGACGACCGCCGCCGCACGCATGACATGAACACGGCCAACTGGATCCCAGACCTGTTCATGAAGCGCGTGATGGAAAAAGGCCCCTGGACGCTGTTCAGCCCGTCCGACGTGCCCGACCTGCACGACCTGTTCGGCACCGCCTTCGAAAAGGCCTACGTGGCCTACGAAGCCAAGGCAGCCCGTGGCGAAATCAAACCCGCCAAAACCGTGCCCGCCACCGACCTGTGGCGCAAGATGCTGTCGATGCTGTTCGAGACTGGTCACCCCTGGATCACGTTCAAAGACCCCTGCAACATCCGCAGCCCCCAGCAGCACGTGGGTGTGGTGCACAGCTCCAACCTGTGCACCGAAATCACGCTGAACACCAACGACCAGGAAACCGCTGTCTGCAACCTGGGCTCGGTGAACCTGCTGCAACACATTGCCGATGGCAAGCTGGACCATACCAAGCTCAAGCGCACCATCAGCACGGCGATGCGCATGCTGGACAACGTGATCGACATCAACTACTACGCCGTGAAAAAGGCGCGCGACTCCAACCTGCGCCACCGCCCCGTGGGCCTGGGCATCATGGGTTTCCAGGATGCGCTGTACGCCCTGCGTGTGCCCTATGCCAGCCAGGAAGCCGTAGAGTTTGCCGACCAGTCCATGGAAGCCGTGTGCTACCACGCCTACTGGGCGTCCACCGAACTGGCCGCCGAGCGGGGCCGCTACAGCAGCTACAAAGGTTCGCTGTGGGACAAAGGCATCCTGCCGCTGGACACGCTGAACCTGCTGTCCGAAGCCCGTGGCGGCTATGTGGAAACCGACCGCAGCGCCACGCTCGACTGGGATGCCCTGCGCAACAAGATCGCCAAAGACGGCATGCGCAACAGCAACTGTGTGGCCATTGCGCCCACAGCCACCATCAGCAACATCATTGGCGTGGATGCGTCCATCGAACCTTCATTCGGCAACCTGTCGGTCAAGTCCAACCTGTCGGGCGAATTCACAGTGGTCAACAGCTACCTGGTGCGCGACCTGAAGCGCATGGGCCTGTGGGACGACGTGATGGTGATGGACCTGAAACACTTCGACGGCTCCCTGCGCGCCATCGACCGTGTGCCCCAGGACATCAAGGCCCTGTACGCCACCGCGTTTGAAATTGAAACCCAGTGGCTGGTGGAAGCCGCTGCCCGCCGCCAGAAGTGGATCGACCAGGCCCAGAGCCTGAACATCTACATGGCCGGTGCCTCTGGCAAAAAGCTGGATGACACCTACAAGTTGGCCTGGCTGCGTGGTCTGAAAACCACCTATTACCTGCGCACCATGGCCGCCACCCACGCTGAAAAATCGACTGGCCGCTCGGGCCAGATGAATGCTGTGTCCAACGACACCGCCACTGCGCCCAGCAGCACGGCCATGGCCGCACTGGCGACCGTGGACGCAGCAACGGACATCAAGTTCTGTGCCATTGACGACCCCGGCTGCGAGGCTTGCCAGTAAGCCCCGCATCAAGCCCCTGGGGGTAATGCAAAGCTGCAACGATGCCGCCACGCAACACCCCCCTTCTGCCCCGTCAACGCATGTGAAATCTGCTATGCAATTCCACATGCGCCTTCCATAATCCGCCAAGAGGAAACCGACATGCTCACCTGGGACGACGAGGTCACGCCCACCCTTCAAAAAGCGCCTGCTGCTCCATTGCCCACCACCCCAGCGGTGGCCGCAGTGGCTGCCCAGCCGTCACTGTCCACTCAGGCCCTGAACACAGCCACTGCCTTTGCTGCCAAAGCAGCAGCCAGTCAGGCCCCTGCCACCCAACTCGGTGGCCGTCGCGTGAACGCGGCAGACAAGCGCATCATCAACGGTCAGACCGATGTCAACCAGTTAGTGCCTTTCAAATACAAATGGGCTTGGGAGAAGTACCTGGCCACCTGCGCCAACCACTGGATGCCGCAGGAAGTGAACATGAACCGCGACATCGCGTTGTGGAAAGACCCCAACGGCCTGACCGAAGACGAGCGCCGCATCGTCAAGCGCAACCTGGGTTTTTTCGTGACGGCCGACAGCTTGGCCGCCAACAACATCGTGCTGGGCACTTACCGCCACATCACCGCACCCGAGTGTCGCCAGTTTTTGCTGCGCCAGGCGTTTGAAGAGGCCATCCACACCCACGCTTACCAGTACATCGTGGAAAGCCTGGGGCTGGACGAAGGCGAAATTTTCAATGCCTACAACGAGGTGCCGTCGATCCGCAACAAGGACGAGTTCCTGATCCCGTTCATCGAAGCGATCATGGACCCCAACTTCCACACCGGCACACCCGAAACTGACCAGACTCTGCTGAAGTCGCTGATCGTGTTTGCCTGCCTGATGGAAGGCCTGTTCTTCTACGTGGGCTTCACGCAAATTCTGGCGCTGGGTCGTCAGAACAAGATGACCGGTGCTGCAGAGCAGTACCAGTACATCCTGCGCGACGAGTCCATGCACTGCAACTTCGGCATTGACCTGATCAACCAGCTCAAGCTCGAAAACCCCCACCTGTGGACGGCAGAGTTCAAGGCCGAAATCAAAGACCTGTTCACCAAGGCCGTGGAACTGGAATACCAGTACGCCGAAGACACCATGCCACGTGGCGTGCTGGGCATGAATGCCTCCATGTTCAAGGGTTACCTGCGTTACATCGCCAACCGGCGAGCCACACAAATTGGGCTGGAAGCGCTGTTTCCGAATGAGGAAAACCCCTTCCCCTGGATGAGCGAAATGATCGACCTGAAGAAGGAACGCAACTTCTTCGAAACGCGCGTGATCGAGTACCAGTCGGGCGGTGCCCTGTCTTGGGACTGAACCAACAGCCACCACGCGCCACCGCCATCAATCCACACATGCGCCCCACCCACTTGCCTGCCCCCAACCACCGCTCAAGCGGTGCAGGGCCGACGGCGGCAGGTGGTTCGGGCGCGTCCCCCATTCAGCGCTCCGCAGCGCCATGCCGGTTGCACAACCGGGGTTTGCGGTGCACTGAATCGTCTCTACACCCCTTGGCTTTCACAGAGACGTTCTTTGCAACCCACCCCAGGAGATAACCAGATGGCAACTGCGAAAAAACCGGCAGCCAAAAAGGCAGCCCCCGCGACAAAAACCGTGGCACCCGCCAAAGCGGCTCCCGTGAAAAAAGCCGCAGCAGCCCCAGCGCCTGCTGCCGCCAAACCAGCGGCCAAAGCAGCAGCGAAGCCAGCAGCCAAAACGGCGGCAAAACCCGCTGCAAAACCCGCTGCAAAGGCCGCTCCCAAAGCCGCCGCCAAGCCTGTGGCCGTGAAGTCTGCAGCCCCAGCCAAGAAGGCAGCCGCAGCAAAGCCTGCTGCCAAGGTCGCAGCGAAGAAGGCCGCACCTGCACCCAAGGCTGCCCCAGCCAAGAAAGCCGCACCTGCCAAGAAAGCTGCGCCTGTAGCCACCAAAGCACCGGCCAAAAAAGCCGCGGCTGCAAATCCTGTAGCCAAGGCAGCTCCGAAAGCTGCTGCGAAAAAAGCCCCCGCAGCACCCAAAGCCGCCGCCCCCGCAAAAGCACCTGCAAAAGCACCAGCCAAAGCTGCCAAACCAGCAGCCCCCGTGAAAGCTGCACCGGCCAAGGCCGCACCAGCAGCCAAGGCTGCGCCCGCAAAGAAAGCGGCACCGGCAAAGAAAGCTGCGCCCTCCAAGAAGGCAGCTGCCGCACAAACCACCCTGAATCCGCACGCGGCCTGGCCCTTCCCCACATCGGCCAAGCCCTGACAGCGGGACAGACACCCGGCGTCAACGGCCCCTCATCAGGGGCCGTTTTTCATGGTGTCATCAAAAGGGAGCCGTCAGACCCAGCAAGGCTCACCGTGCGCCAACCGACCCACAGCCAGGTGCTTGGCCAAGGTCTGCCCCATGTCAGCAAAACTGGGGCTGACAGGAAGCCCCCCCAGCGGCGGGCAGGCCGGGCCGCTGAACAGTTGGGGCACGTGTTCACGGGTGTGGTCAGAACCTGGCCAGGTGGGGTCGCAACCGTGGTCTGCCGTCAACAGCAACAGGTCGCCGGGCTGCAGCGCCGCTTGCAAGCGGGGCAGCCACGCATCGAGGGCCTCCAACGCCTGGGCGTAACCGGCCACGTCGCGACGGTGGCCATACAACATGTCAAAGTCCACCAGGTTGGCAAACACCATTCCACCGTCTGGGCATGCGGTCAGTGCTTGCAAGGTGGCTTCGCACAACGCAGCGTTGCCGTCACCCTTGTAGGCGTAGCTGATGCCCCGGTGGGCAAAAATGTCCGGAATTTTGCCCACCGCGTGCACCTGGCGTCCCTGGGCCAGCAAGCGGTCCAGAAGGGTCTCGCCGGGGGGCGGGGTGGTCAGGTCGCGTCGGTGGCCGGTGCGCCGATAGGGCTCGCCTTCGCCCCCCACGAAGGGGCGAGCGATGACGCGGGCGATGTGCGCCTTGTCGAAAATGGGCTTGGCGGCTTCGCAAATGGCGTACAGCCGATCCAGGCCAAACGCGGTTTCGTGCGCGGCCACCTGAAACACACTGTCGGCACTGGTGTAACAAATGGGCCAGCCGGTGCGCAAATGTTCGTCGCCCAGGCGGTCAATGACTTCGGTGCCGCTGGCGTGGCCATTGCACAGGCTGCCTTGCAGGCCACAGGCGCGGTACCAGTCCTCCATCAAACCGGCCGGGAACACGCCGATGTGGTCACCCGCTTGCGCGCCCACAGGCTGAGCGGACAGGGTCGCTTCGGTGGGGAAATACCCCCAGTCAAACGGCACAGGGCAGCCCATCATTTCCCAATGACCGCTGGGGGTGTCTTTGCCCCGGCTGGCTTCGCAGGCCGCGCTGTAAGCCACTCCGCCGGTGGGCGGCCTCACCGGGGCCAACCCTGCAGGCCATTCACCGCTGGCGGCCTGGGCGGCGTGGCCCAACCCCAATGCCATGAGATGGGGCAAGTGCAGCGGTCGGCCTTGGGCTGCCCGCCAAGCGGCGATGTGGCCAAACGTGTTGGCCCCCACGTCGCCAAACTGGGCGGCATCGGGCGTGGCGCCCAGGCCGAAAGAATCGAGCACCAGCACAACGGCACGGGTCATGTGGCCACCCCCGTGGCAGAGCCACTGATTTTTTGCACCAGCACGGGTTGTGCGGCACAAGGCTCGTCAGACACCGTCACCGCAGCCAGCAAGGCGCGGGCAGCACGCTCGGCCGATGCGGCATCGCGCGCGTGAACGGTGGCCAGACGGTCGCCCGCATCCAGGCGCTGGCCGATGGTGTACAGGCCGGTGTAGCCCACAGCGTGGTCCACCGTGTCGGAGGCTTTTCGGCGCCCACCGCCCAGCTCGATGACGGCCACACCCACGTCGCGGGTGCGCACGGCCGACACCCAGCCGGCGCGGGGCACGGGCACGTCCAGCCACACCGGTGCAGCGGGCAGGTGCTGGCGGCTGCTGGCCAAGAAATCGGCCGGGCCGCCCAAAGCCTGCACCATGCGTTCGAAGCGCTCGGCGGCCGCACCGCTGTCGAGTGCACGGTCCAGCTGTTGAAAGGCCTCTGCTTCGTCTGCGGCCAGCCCGCCCAGCAGCAGCATGTCGGCGGCCAGGGCGCGGGTGACTTCCCACAAGCGGGGCTCGCGATCGGCACCGGTGAGGAAGTCGACCGCTTCTTGTATTTCGACCGCGTTGCCGCAGCTGCGACCCAGCACCTGGTTCATGTCGGTGAGCCAGGCGCGGGTGGGAAGGCCCGCGCCCTCGGCCACGCTGACCAGCGATTGCGCCAGGTCCAGCGCCATGGGCAGGTTGTCGGCAAAGGCCCCGTTGCCCACCTTCACGTCCATCACCAGGCCTTGAAGCCCGGCAGCGAGTTTTTTGGACAGGATGCTGGCCGTGATGAGCGGCACCGACTCGACCGTGGCCGTCACGTCGCGGATGCCGTACAGCCGACGGTCGGCCGGGGCGAGGTCGGCCGTCTGGCCGATGATGGCGCAGCCCACCTGGGCCACGGTGCGGCGCAGCAAGTCCAGGCTGGGGGCGGTCTGATAACCGGGAATGCTGTCGAACTTGTCCAGCGTGCCGCCGGTGTGACCCAGGCCCCGGCCGGAAATCATGGGCACATAGCCCCCACACGCTGCCACCCAGGGCGCGAGCATGAGGCTGACCTTGTCGCCCACGCCACCGGTGGAATGTTTGTCGAGCACGGGGCCGCCCAGGTGGGCACTTCCCCATTCGAGCACGTCGCCCGAGGTCATCATGGCGCGGGTGAGGGCCACACGCTCCGGGCCATCCATGCCCCGGAAGAAGATGGCCATGGCCAGCGCCGCTGCCTGACCCTCGCTCCACGAGCCGTCGACAAGGCCGCGCACAAAGGCCTGTATCTGGGGCACGTCCAGCGCAGCGCCGTCGCGTTTGGCTCGGATGATTTCTTGGGGCAGCAGCATGGGGTGGAGCCGTTTGGTTAAATTTTTAAAGGATTATTGGCACCCAGCGCTTGATGGTATTGCGCTGACAGCTATTGAAAAAGATGGCTCAATACCCACCCGCACCCGCTGTGACAGCGGCCTGGCCCCGCAGCACCACCGCCAAGTCGTCCCACAGGCTGCTGGCACCCACGCGAAAGCGTCGGGGGTTGACCGCGTGAGGGCCCAAGGCCTGTTGCACCGCCAGGGCATACGGCCACACATCGGCCAGGGTGCGCAATCCGCCCGAGGGTTTGAAACCCAGCACGGCCGATGCGCCCGGCGGCAAAGCCAGGCCCCGCGCCTGCAGCACCTGCAGCATGGCGGTGGCAGCGGGCAGGCTGGCCCCGTGTGGGGTTTTGCCCGTGCTGGTTTTGATGAAATCGGCCCCCGCATCCAGCGCCAGCTGGCTGAGTTGGGCCACACGTTCTGAGCTGAGCAGTTCGCCGGTTTCCAGAATGACCTTCAGCAACAAACCCGGGCTGGCGCGGCGCACGGCTTGCAGCAACTGGTTGGCCGCGGCCAGGGCCGGCACGGGCACGTCGACGCCGCACAGCGCCTGGTAGGGCAACACACAGTCCACCTCCTGGCCACCGCTTTCGGCAATTTGCGCCACCTCGGCCAGCACCTCTGACAGGCTTTGCTGGCCCGACGGGAAGTTGACCACCGCCGCCACGCCAATGTGCCAGGGCAACTGCTGGCGGGCGTGGACCACCAGGCGCGGCCACACACACACGGCAGCCACCGGTGGCAGGTCAACCGTGCCACGCGCCTTGGCACACAGCGCATCGATGGCAGCTTCGTTGCTGCCAGAGTTGAGATCGGTCAGGTCCAGGCAGGCCATGACGGTCGCGGCGGCCTGTTGGCGCTGGGTGGCGGTGTCCAGCGCGGCAGGAAGGTGCGGCATGGCGTTCACCATGAAAGGTTCTCCAGAACGGCGGTCAACACGCGGGAGGCTCGCTCACCCGCCGCATTCGCCTGGGCCAGGGTGTGGGCGTGGCTGAGGGTCTCGGCCGACAGGCCTGCGCCCATGTTCGTGATGAGCGACAAGGCCAACACCTTCAACCCCAGGTGGCGGGCGATGATGGTTTCGGGCACCGTGCTCATGCCCACGGCATCGGCCCCCAGGCGCTGGGCCATGCGGATTTCGGCCGGGGTTTCAAACTGAGGGCCCAGAAACCAGGCGTACACCCCTTCGTGCAACGAGCTGCCACAGGCCTGCGCGGCGGCCAAGGCCTGGGCACGCAAGGCGGGGTCGTAGGCATCGAGCATGCTGACGAAGCGGTCATTGCCCGGCTCGCCCACCAGCGGCGAGCGCTGGGGCAGGTTGAGGTGGTCACTCAGCACCATCAGGCTGCCAGGCGGAATGTCGGCGCGCAGGCTGCCGGCCGCGTTGGTCTGCACCAGCACCTCACAACCCCATTCACGCAGGGTGCGCAGAGGCAGCTTCATGGCAGCGGCATCGCCCGTTTCGTAGGTGTGTTTGCGACCGGTCAGCACCACCACCTCGTGCGGGCCCAGGCGGCCCCACACCAGGTCGCTGGCATGGCCTTGCACGCTCGGCACGGGGAAACCTGGCAACTCGGCATACGGCACACGAACCGGGTCGAGCAGGGCGGCCACCGCGCCGCCCCAGCCGGAACCCAGCACCAGCGCCACGCGGGGGTGAGCTTGGGGCAGGCGGTGTTGCAGCACCTGGAGGGCAGACAGGTTCATGCGGTGTCTTTCGGGGGTGACAGATGGTCGGGGCCAAAGCTGTGGGGCAACAAAGCCTCCAGCGTCAGGCGGGCCTGAATGCGGTCGGCGTTGGCCACCCACACCGGCGTGTGCGGCGCAGCAAATTCACGGATTTTCTGGCGGCAGCCACCACATGGCGTGACCCATTGCGCCCCGGTGCCCACCACCAGAATGCCTTGGATGCGCCGCCCGCCTGCGACCACCATGGCGCTGATGGCACCTGCCTCGGCGCACACGCCTTCGGGGTAGGCGGCGTTTTCCACGTTGCAGCCTGCGTGAGTGTGCCCCTGGTCGTCCACCAAGGCGGCGCCCACATGGAAGCGGGAATACGGCGCGTGCGCCAGTGCCTGCACGGCCAGCGCCTGCGCCCACAGGCGCTGGGCCAGAGCCTGCTCGGCCTCGTCCACAAACAAGTTCATGTGCGTTCTTTCACGTAAGGAATGCCCAGAGCCTTGGGGGCCACGGCTTTGCCGATGAACCCTGCCAGCAACACCACGGTCAGGATGTAGGGCAATGCCTGTACCCACTGCACCGGCACCTCGCCCACCACGGGCAAGACCACACCCTGCAGGCGAATGGCTACGGCATCCAGAAAGCCAAACAGCAAACAGGCCCACAGCGCACCCACCGGGTGCCACTTGCCAAAAATGAGCGCTGCCAGTGCCATGAAGCCGCGTCCTGCCGTCATGTTGGGCACAAACGACGCGCTTTGCGCCAAGACCAGGTAACACCCCGCCAGCCCGCACAGCAAGCCGTTGAGGCAGAGCGCCGCGTAGCGCATGCCTGTGACCGACACACCCGCTGCCTCGACCATGGCGGGGTTTTCACCCACGGCGCGCAAGCGCAGCCCAAAACGCGTGCGCCACAACACAAACCACACGGTGGGCACCAGCAACAGCGCCGCATACACCAACACGTTGTGACTGAGCAGGCCCTGCCCGAGCAACGCACCCAGCCAAGGCACGCCCTGCAAGGCGGCGGCCGCATCGGGAAACACGGCACCCAGGCGCACACTGTCGGGCAAGGACGGTGTCTGCCCGCCCTGGCGGAACCAGGCGGCCCCCAGCACGGCAGTGAGGCCAGCGGCAATGATGTTCAGCGCCACACCCGACACCACCTGATCACCGCTGTGGCTGACACAGGCCACCCCGTGCACCCACGACAGCACCACCGCCACGCCCAAACCGGCCAGCAGCGCCAAGCCCAGGCTGCCAGTGGCAGCACCTGCCGCTGCAGCGGCAAAGGCAGCTGAGAGCATCTTGCCTTCCAGGCCGATGTCCACCACCCCACTGCGCTCGCTCAGCAACCCGGCCAGCGCGCACAACAGAAGCGGCGTGGCCACACGCAGGGTGGAGCCCAGCAGCGAGCCCAGCAATACCTCATCCATGTGGCACCTCCGGCCGCGCGAGCCGCACCACGGCACGTGCGAGCACAGGCGCCAGCACATAAGACATGGCCCCCGAGAACAGCACGATGAAGCCTTGCAGCGTGACCACCATGTCGCGGGTGAAGCCCTGCACCTCGAAGGCCACTTCGGCACCCCCTTGGAACAAGGCACCAAACAGCAGGCTGGCAAGCACGATGCCCACCGGGTGGTTGCGCCCCATCAGCGCCACGGCAATGCCGGTGAAACCGGCACCAGCCACAAAGTCGAGCATCAACCGGCCAGCGACGCCCGCCACCTCGTTCACACCAACACCTCCTGCCAGCGCTCCCGACACAGCCATGGCCAGCAGCACCTGGCGCTTGGCATGAATGCCTGCGTACTGCGCAGCGGTTTCGCTGGACCCGACGGCGCGCAGCCGGTAACCCGCGCGGGTGCGCAACAGGAACAGGTACACGCCCACCGCCGCTGCCACGGCCAGCAGCACACTGGCGTTCAACGGCGATGACGGCCACTCCACCCCCAGCCAGCCCAGCATGTGGTGCACACCGGGGAGCTTGGCCGAGTCGGCAAACGTTGCGCTTTCCACCGACATCGAGCCCGGCGCCTTCAGCCAGTTCACCAGCACGTACACCAGCAGCGTGGACGCCAGAAAGTTGAACATGATGGTGGTGATGACGATGTGGCTGCCCCGGTAGGCCTGCAAATACGCAGGCACCGCGGCCCAGGCCATGCCAAACAACGCGGCCGCGCCCACCATGAGCGGCAGCATCACCCACGCGGGCAAATGTGCAGACCACCACAGCGCGACCAAGCCCGCACCCAGTCCACCGAGCACGGCCTGCCCTTCGCCACCGATGTTGAACAAGCCTCCGTGGAACGCCACGGCCACAGCCAGGCCCGTGAACACAAAGCTGGTGGCGTAGTACAGCGTGTAACTGAGGTTGCGAGGGGTGCCCACCGCGCCGTGAACCAGCGCCTGCAGCACCTCAGACGGGTTTTGCCCGACCATCGCGACCACGGCTCCGGCTGCCAGCAAGGCCACGGCCAGATTGATGAGCGGCAGGGCCACCACGTCGGCCCAGCGTGGCAAGGTTTGGGGGTGGCTCATGCGGCTTGCCCTCCCGCCATCAGCACACCCAGCCGGGTTTCGGTGCATTCGGCCACGGGCAATTCACCCGTGACCACCCCCTGGCACATGACCACCACGCGGTCGGCCAGGGCCAGGATTTCATCCAGCTCGCTCGACACCAACAACACGGCACAGCCTGCGTCGCGCAGACGGCGCAACTGGCCGTGGATGAACTCAATGGCGCCGATGTCCACACCCCGCGTGGGTTGGCCAATCAGCAGCACCGTCGGTGCACGCCCGAGTTCACGGGCCAGCACCAGCTTTTGCTGGTTGCCACCTGAAAACTTGGCGCTCACCAGCAGCGGGTCGCGGGGGCGAACATCAAACCGATCCATCATGTCGGCGGTGTGGATCTTCATTGCTGAGCCGCGCATCCAGCCCCCTGCAGTCGAGTTGTCGGGCAGCGCTTCGTAGCCCAGCGCAGCCGATTCCCAGGCCTCGAAACTCATCACCAACGCGCGGGCATGGCGGTCTTCGGGCACATGGGCCAGGCCCAGTTCCCGGGCACGGGTGGGGTGCAGCCAGGCAGAAGGCTGGTAGGACTGGCCGTTGACCACCAAGCTGCCCGACTGGGGGGCCGTCAGGCCCGAGAGCACGTCCAGCAACTCGCTCTGCCCGTTGCCCGACACCCCGGCCACGCCCACAATTTCCCCCGCCCGCAACTGCAGGCTCACGCCTGTGAGGCGTGGCACGCCCCAGGCATCGGTCAGGTGCAGGTCCTGGGCACTGAGCCTGACGTCACCCGCTGAGCGGTCAGCTGGCTGCTGTGGCGCCATCAGGTGCACCGCCCGGCCGACCATGGCCTGGGCCAGTGCGTCCACGCTGGTGTCGGCCACGGATGTTTCATGCACCACGGTGCCCGCGCGCATCACGGTGACGTGGTCACACAGGGCCATCACTTCCTTCAGCTTGTGGGTGATGACGATGAGCGTGCTGCCCTGTGCCCGCAAGCGGCGCAACACATCGAACAGTTGCGCCATTTCCTGCGGCGTGAGCACGGCTGTGGGCTCATCGAGGATGAGGGTTTTGGCCCCGCGAAACAGGGCCTTGAGGATTTCGACCCGCTGGCGGTCACCCACGGGCAAGTCACCCACCGGGGTGTCGAGCGCCACGTGCAGACCGGTGGCCTGCATCAGGTCTTGCAGGCGCTGGCGGGCGGCGGGCGCGGCCCTGTGCAACCACGCAGAGGACTCTGCACCCAGCATCACGTTGTCAAGCGCAGACATGTTTTCAACCAGCATGAAATGCTGGTGTACCATGCCCACGCCCAGCGCAATCGCGTCCTGCGCGCTGCGGATGCGCACGGCATGGCCATCGATGCGCAGCGTGCCGCTGTCGGCTTCGTAAAAACCGTAAAGGATGGACATCAGGGTGCTTTTGCCTGCACCGTTTTCGCCCACCAGGGCATGGATGGTGCCGGGGCGCACGCGCAGGTTCACGCCGTCGTTGGCGCGCACCGCACCAAAGCGCTTGTGGATGCCCTCCATCTCCACCGCCCACGCAGGGGTGTGGGAATGGGTGGCGGGTTCGGGCTGTGCCAGCGTGCTCATGTGCCTGCGCCGGGAACGGGCCCGGTGGATTCACGCATCAGCAGGGCCAGGGTGCGCCAGCGTCTGTGGGGCGGGCCTTCGGGGTGCTGGATGCGGTGCAGCAGCATCTCACCCGCCTCTTGGCCCACTGCGCGCAGCGAGGCACCCACGGTGGTGAGCGCAGGGTGCGTGTAGCGCCCGATGTCAATGCCATCGATGCCCACCACCGACAACTGCCCCGGCACCCGCACACCCATTTGCGCGGCGGCACGCAACACGCCCAGGGCCATGAGGTCGTTGCTGGCAAACACGGCGGTCACGTCGCCTTGTTGCAGCCAGGCCAAGCCTTGCCGATGGCCGGCTTCGAGGCTGAAGTCCCCCTCGGCCAGCCAGCCAGGCTCGGGCACCACGCCCGCCTCGGCCAATGCGTCACGCCAACCGGCCAGGCGCTCCTGGCTGATGTTCAGGCCCATTGGCCCGCTCAAGCAGGCAATGCGTCGGTGACCCAGCGCCAGGAGGTGACGCGTGGCTTCACACCCAGCCTCGCGGTGTTGGGCCAGCAACACGTCACACCGCAGTTCGGCAGGGCTGCGGTCCAGCAACAACAGGGGCAGGCGACTGCGCACTGCCGCCCGGCGCAACACCTGCGCGGTGCTCGGGCGGTCAAACACACCGGCCACCACCACCAGCCCATCGACGCGACGGGCCATCAGGCTGTCAATCTGTGCTTCCACGTCCGCGGCGTCGGGCTCGGTGCTGCACAGCAGCAGCGAGTACCCGGCGGCACGTGAGGTTGTCTCCAGACCCAACACCAGTTCCGCGCAAAACGGGTTGCTGATGTCGGGCACCAGCACCCCCAGAATGCGCGCCTTGGCCCCCCGCAGCGCGCGGGCAGCTGCGCTGGGCACATAACCGCTGTCGGAAATGGCCTGCAGCACGCGCTGGCGGGCTGCGTCGCTGACGCGGCGTGTGCCGTTGATGACATGCGACACCGTCGTGTACGACACCCCGGCCATGAGCGCGACGTCTTTGATGGAGCTCATTTTTAAAACAAAATATGGCTCTACCGCTTGATGGTATTGAATTTTCAGCTATCAGTATTTGCAGGCATTGTCGGCCATGTAGTCGGCCACTTTGACCTTGCCCGACAGGATGGCGGCCTTGGCGTCTTCCACGGCCTTTTTCATGTCGGGGGTGACGAGTTTGGCGTTGTGCTCGTCCAGCGCGTAGTCCACCCCGCCTTCTTTCAGGCCCAGCACGCTCACGCCTGGCGTGTGGGCCTTGGCCACGTTGTACACCGCCACATCCACACGCTTGAGCATGGAAGTCAGCATGGTGCCGGGGTGCAGGTGGTTCTGGTTGCTGTCCACGCCAATCGCCAGTTTGCCCGCGTCTTTGGCGGCCTGATACACGCCCACACCGGTGCCACCGGCGGCCGCAAACACCACGTCCACTCCCCGGTTGAACTGGGCTTTGGTCAACTCACCACCCCGGGCTGGGTCGTTCCAGGCCGCACCGGTGGTGCCGGTCATGTTGGCGATCACCTCTGCTTTGGGGTTGGTGGCTTTGGCACCCTGCTCGTATCCACACTGGAATTTGCGGATCAACGGTATGTCCATGCCCCCCACAAAACCGACCTTGCCGGTTTTGCTGGCCTTGGCCGCCATCACACCCACCAGGTAGCTGCCCTCCTGCTCCTTGAAGACGACCGACTGCACGTTGGGCAGGTTGACCACCATGTCGATGATGGCGAACTTGAGCTTGGGAAACTCTTTGGCCACTTTCTCAATGCTGGAAGCCTGCCCGAAACCGATGCCAATGATGGGACTGGCGCCGCGCTCGGCCATGCGCCGGATGGCTTGCTCGCGCTGGGTTTCGTTGGCAATTTCAAAGTCGAGGTACTTGCCACCCGTTTCTTTTTTCCAGCGCTCCATGCCTTCGTAAGCGGCCTGGTTGAACGATTTGTCGAACTTGCCCCCCATGTCAAACACGACAGCCGGTTGGGCATGGGCGGTCAGGGCAGCAGCACACAGGGCGGCAATGGCCCCCAATTTGAAAGTGGCAGACAGGGTCATGGATCGGGCCTTCAAGTGAAAAGGATGCACACAACAGGGGACCAAGGGGCTGGCAAACCGAATTAGCAAACGTTTGCCTCGCCACATAATACGTGAGAGATGCCCGTTGTGACACCCCACCCCCCAACACCACTGCCCACCAACTGGCAGGCCTTTCCCAAGGTGAGCCTGCACGAACACATCGACGGCAGCCTGCGCCCCCACACGCTGTGGGAGTTGTGCCAGGCGCGTGGCATCCCGCTGCCGTGGTCCCGAGCAGAAAATGCCAGCATGTGGATGAACTCCCACGCCATCAAGGGCCAACTGGTCAGCTACCTGGAGGGTTTCAAGCACACCGTGGTCGCCATGGCCAACCCGGCAGCGTGCGAGCGCGTGGCCCGCGAATTGTGCGAAGACGCCCACAGCGACGGCTGCGTGCTGGCGGAGTTCCGGTTTGCCCCACAACTGTTTGGCGCGTGGGGCATACCACCGGAAAGCGCCCTGGAAGCCGTGCTGTGCGGCCTGGCCCACAGCACCTTGCCCTGTGGTCTGATCGTGTGTGGCATGCGGCACCTCGGCGCTGACAGCACTCGGGCGGCTGCCGCACTGGCCGCGCGTTACCGGGCACACGGAGTGGTGGGTTTTGACCTGGCCGGGCCGGAAATGGGCTTCCCTCCCAGTGAGCATGCCGAGGCACTGCACCTGGCGCGGGAGGGTGGGCTGGGCATCACCGTGCATGCGGGCGAAGCCGATGCAGGACACCGAGTGCTGGAAGCCGCCCGCCTGGGGGCGACGCGCATCGGACACGGCGTGCGGGTGGTGGACGACCCGGCATGGGCTGAGGAAGCCCGCGAGAGGGGACTACACTTTGAGGTGTGCCCCAGCAGCAACGTGCACACGGGCGCAGCCCGCTCTGTCGCCACACACCCGATCAAAACGATGCTGGATGCGGGCTTGAACGTGTCATGTGCGCCTGACAACCGGCTGGTGTCGGGCACCACCCTCAGCCGCGAACTGGCCCTTTTGCACACCGAACGCGGACTGGACCTGCCCACGCTGTGGGACATGCAGCACCGTGCGCTGGCCGCGTCTTTCCTACCACCCAGCGCCAGGGCGCAGGCAGCCCTCGCGCTGGAGATGCAGCCATGAAAGCCGAGGCACCACAAGCCGCCCGTCTGGCCTGCATCGGGGCTGCCAACTGGGACCACAAACTGCAGGCCCACGACGCACTGATCAGCGCCAGCTCCAACCCCGTCGATGCCTGGCCGCCCACACCGGGTGGCGTGGCGCGCAACCTGGCCGAAAACCTGGCCGCATTGGGTGCACACACTGCGTTGGCTTGCGTGCTCGGAAACGACGTGGCCGGGCGTACCCTGCTTGCCCACGCGCAACAACTCGGCATCGACACGCGTTAGACCGTGTGTCACCCCACACACCCCACCGGCAGCTACACCGCCGTGCTCGACCGTGCGGGTGACATGGCATGGGGGTTTGCAGCGATGCGGGGCACACTGGAGCCACCGTCCGGCTTTGTGTCCAGCGCCCAAGCCGCCCTCAATGCACAAGGCGCCGGTGTGGTGGACATGAACCTGCCCCAGGCTTGGCTTCAGGCCCTGCTGGACCATGCGCACGCCCACCACCTGCCGCTGGCCATGGTCGCCGTGTCAGTGAGCAAAATAGCGCACCTGCCCCAGCGGCTGGACGGGCTGTCACTGCTGGTGCTCAACGCCGCCGAGCTGGCGGCCACCGGCGACGAGCACGGCACGCCTCACCCTTTACCCCAAGCCGCACGCGACGCACAGTGGCAGGCCTTGCACGCGAGGGGTTTGAAGCACCTGCTGGTGACCTTGGGCTCGGAAGGCGCCGCATTCTCCAGCGGCGAGTGCTTGAATGTGTTGCCCGCCATCCCTTTGACCACCACACAAGTGGTGGATGCCACCGGAGCTGGCGATGCCTTCTCGGCCGCAGCCATACATGCCCTGCTGGGCCACGGCCAGCCGCTGGCCTCGGCGTGCCAGGCCGGTCTGCAAGCTGCGGCTCGCGTGTTGCAAACCCGGCGCAGCGCCCTCAGCCCCCTCCCCCGACCACACCAACCACACCCATGAACCCACACCTGCTGATCTCCCCTGAAGTCCAGGCGGCCCGCCGCCAGGGCACTGCCGTTGTGGCGCTGGAATCCACCATCGTGGCGCACGGCATGCCCTGGCCACAGAACCTGGAAACCGCCCTTCAGGTGGAGCACACCGTGCGCCAGCACGGTGCCGTGCCCGCCACCATTGCGGTGCTGGACGGACGCCTGTGTGTGGGACTGGATCGTGCACAACTGGAGCGCGTGGCCACGAGCCCTGACATGGCCAAGGCCAGCCGCCGCGATCTCGCCTACGCAGTGGCCCGGCGGGGACACGCTGCCACCACAGTGGCGGCGACCATGATCGTGGCGCATCTGGCTGACATCGACGTGTTTGTGACCGGCGGCATTGGGGGGGTGCACCGGGGAGCAGCGGAGAGTTTCGACATCTCGGCCGACCTGCAGGAACTTGCCCGAACCCCCGTGGCAGTGGTGTGTGCGGGGGCGAAATCCATCCTGGACATCAGCTTGACGCTCGAATACCTGGAAACCCACGGCGTGCCGGTGATCTCAGTGGGGCAAGACGCGTTTGCCGCCTTTTACTGCCGCGACAGTGGCTTCAAAGCAGATTTCCGGCTGGACGACCCCGCCGAACAGGCCGCGTTCATCCGCGCCCACTGGGACTTGGGACTGGGCAGTGGTGTGGTGGTGAGCAACCCCGTGCCCGAAGCCGACGCGTTGCCCGCCGACCTCGTGAACGGCTGGATCGCGCAGGCCCTGGCCGAAGCCCGGCAGCAAAACATCGCTGGCAAAGGCACCACGCCGTTTCTGCTGGCCCGAATCAAAACACTCAGCCAAGGCCGCAGCCTGGCCACCAACAAGGCGCTGGTGGTACACAACGCTGTGGCGGGGGCCCGTCTCGCCGTGGCTTTGCAAGCCACCCGCAACGGTTGAATCAGGGGTAAAACACCAGCGCCCGGTACCCCGCCATGCGCAATTCGCTGGCACCACTGAGGGAGAGGTGCAGGCTCATGCCCAGTGTGGCATTGGGTGCCAGGACATCGACCGGGGCATCCCACTCTGTGGGCAACAACACGCGGCGCAACACCACTTCGTCGGCGGAATCGGTCAGGCTCAGCTCGAGTGCCGGTAACGCCAGGGCCATGTCAGAGGTGTTCTTCAAGCCCACTTCCAGCCGGTAGAGGTCTTCGCGCTCGCGCACCAGCACTGAGCTGTCTATCAGCACAGACTCGATGCGGCGATACGGCTCGATGGTGCACGCCAGGGGTTCACAGACCTGCTGCAACACGGGCAGCCAATCGGGATGCGCAGCCGCCAGGTAGTGGCGCTCATGCACCAGCACCTGGCCCACCAGCACCGCCGCCAACACCAGGCCCGACATGGCACCCAGCGCGCGCACCCAAGGCCTGCGCCACGCAGCGCGGCGCTGCGCCTGCCGGACAAAACCCACGCTGGGTGCGATGTCCTCCGGCTCAACGGGTGCCGCTTCGGTATCAGACCGGGCACCATCATCAGACCCGGGTTGCTCCGCAGGTTCTGCCTGCTCAGCGAGGTCAGTTACTGGCGACAGGGGCTCCCTGTCGGGCTCCTGAATCACATCAGGCTGAGCCTCTGCCGGCACAGGTGCGACCTCGACACTGATGTCAGGCAACGGCTCGGGCGCCAAAGGCTCTGGCTTTGGCACCGGGAGTGCTTGCAGGTCAGGCACTGACTGCGCGGATGGCGCAGGCGACGGCTGTACTGGCCAGGGCTGCATCGACACCCGAGCATCGAACACCTCGCCACACTGACCGCAGCGCACCCATCCGTCTGAAATTTTGAGCTGGTCAACCACCACCCGGAAGTGGGTGCTACAAGCGGGACACTGGGTGACGTGGCTCATGCCGGTGTCCGTCTGTTCGCCGTTCAGGCCCGGGGTGCAGTGGCCGTCATGAGCACCCAGCCCTCCTGCTCGTCAGCGACCGCCAGCGAGACATGGGGCGCGTAGGCCGCGGTCAATTCGTCGGCCTGACGGGACAGGATGCCAGCCAGCACCAGAGACGCACCCGGAGCCAGGTGGCTGCACAGCAAAGGAGCCAGCACTTTCAAAGGTGTGGCCAGTATGTTGGCCAGCACCGTCTGATACTGCCCGCTGGCCAGGTCTGGCAGACCGGCATTGAGCGTGACATGGTTGGCTGCCGAGTTGATGGTGGTGGACGAGACAGCCGCCGGGTCGATGTCCACGGCATCGGTCTCGCCGGCGCCGTGCAGCTGGGCCGCCATGGCCAGAATGCCCGAGCCGCAACCATAGTCCAGCACGCGCTGGCCCGCCAGCGGGTGGCTGGCAATCCAGCGCAGGCACATGCGGGTCGTGGGGTGGGTACCGGTGCCGAAGGCCAAGCCCGGGTCCAGGCGCAAAAAGCGTTCGGCAGCAGCAGGTGGCTCGTGCCAGGTGGGCACGATCCAGAAGCTGGGCGTGATTTCCACCGGGTCGAACTGCGATTGCGTCAGCCGCACCCAGTCTTGCTCTGGCACGGGTTTGATGCCCACCACCTCACTGCCGTCGAAAAAATCTTGCAGTGCCAACAAACGTGCGGCCTCGTCGGCCAGCGCTTGCGTGGCGAACAAGGCGACCACGGTGGACCGCGCCCAGCCCGCCTTGGGTGCAGGCATGCCAGGCTCACCGAACATGGCTTGTTCGTCAGGCGTCTGGGCATCAGCATCTTCCACCGACACGCTCAGCGCATCCAGCGACTCCAGCGCGTCGCTGACCAACTCCACGCCGTCTTCGGGCACCCGCAACACCAGTTCAAACATCGGCGCTTTCGTTCAGCGCTGGCGGTTGGCCAGCCACTCTTCCAGGTAATGGATGTTGGTGCCGCCGGCCATGAAGCTGGCGTCGACCATCAGCTCGCGGTGGAGCGGGATGTTGGTGTTGATGCCTTCCACCACCGTCTCGGCCAGCGCCGTGCGCATGCGGGCCAGGGCCTGCTCGCGGGTGTCGCCGTGCACGATGATTTTGCCGACCATCGAGTCATAGTTGGAGGGCACAAAGTAGTTGGCGTACACATGCGAGTCCACCCGCACGCCGGGACCACCAGGCGCATGCCAGGTGGTGATTCGGCCGGGAGACGGCGTGAACTTGTAGGCGTCTTCGGCGTTGATGCGGCACTCAATGGCGTGCCCGCGCAACTGGATCTGGCGCTGCGTGAACGGCAGCTTTTCGCCATAAGCCACCGAAATCTGCGTGCGCACGATGTCGATGCCAGTGATCATTTCCGTGACCGGGTGCTCCACCTGCACGCGGGTGTTCATTTCGATGAAATAAAACTCCCCGTTCTCGAACAGGAACTCGAACGTGCCCGCGCCGCGGTAGCCGATTTTTTTGCACGCAGCAGCGCAGCGTTCACCGATTTTTTCAATCAGGCGACGGGGAATGCCCGGAGCAGGCGCTTCTTCAATCACCTTCTGGTGGCGGCGCTGCATGGAGCAGTCGCGCTCATGCAGGTACACCGCATTGCGGTGCTGGTCGGCCAAAATTTGAATCTCAATGTGGCGAGGGTTCTGGAGAAACTTCTCCATGTACACCTCGGGGTTGCCAAAGGCAGCCCCTGCCTCGGCCTTGGTGGTCTGCACAGCGTGCAGCAACGCCGCCTCAGTGTGAACCACGCGCATGCCACGCCCACCACCGCCACCCGCAGCCTTGATGATGACGGGATACCCAATGGCCTTGGCCGTGCGCTTGATGACCACCGCGTCATCGGGCAGGGCACCTTCCGAGCCGGGCACACACGGCACACCGGCGCGGATCATGGCTTGCTTGGCTGACACCTTGTCACCCATCAGGCGGATGGATTCAGGCGTGGGGCCGATGAACTTGAAACCGCTCTTTTCCACACGTTCGGCGAAGTCGGCGTTTTCGCTCAGGAAGCCGTAACCCGGGTGGATGGCCTCGGCGTCGGTCACCTCAGCCGCCGAAATGATGGCCGGCATGTTCAGGTAACTCTGTGCAGACGCAGCGGGCCCGATGCACACCGATTCGTCGGCCAGACGCACGTACTTGGCATCGCGGTCGGCTTCGGAATAAACCACCACGGCCTTGATGCCCATTTCGCGGCAGGCGCGCTGCACACGCAGTGCAATTTCGCCGCGGTTGGCAATCAGGATTTTTTTGAACATAAAAGCCCGATCACTCGATCACGAACAACGGCTGTCCGTACTCAACGGCTTCGCCGTTGTCGATCAGGATCTGAGTGACGGTGCCCGATTTGTCACACTCGATTTCATTGAGGATCTTCATCGCCTCGACGATGCAGATGGTGTCGCCTTCCTTGATCACGCTGCCCACCTCCACAAACGGCTTGGCGCCAGGGCTGGCGGACCGGTAAAAGGTACCCACCATCGGTGATTTAACCTGATGCCCTGCCGTGGCAGTCGGCGCTGCCTCGGTCACGGGAGCAGCCAGCACTGGTGCAGCAGGCGCGGGCACCGGCGCTGCGGGCGCAGGGGCGTACACCATCGCAGGGGCGCCTGGTGCGGCTCCGGGGCTCTTGACGATGCGCACCTTGCCTTCGGCTTCGGTGATTTCAAGTTCTGACACGTTGGATTCGGACACCAGATCGATCAGGGTTTTAAGTTTGCGCAAATCCATATCTTCTCCAACGAATGTTCATCAAGTGATCTCAAGTTGCGGTAATTCTCATCAAACCACACACAACCAGACCCAGCACGGGGTGGCAGTTTACACGACCAAGGCAACACGCAACCGGCCGCAAGCAGCGCTCATCAACCCAGTTGAGCCCACAGTTTCAAGTCATCTGCCGACACTTTGCCCAATTTTCGGTGCGCGATAGCACCTTTTGCATCCACCACCACGGTGAAGGGCAGTCCTCCGGTGGCATTGCCCAGAGACTTGGCCAGATCAGTCCCGCCCAGCCCCGCCATCGCCACCGGAAAGTCCAGTGGCAGGCGTTGAAGGAACGTTCGCACCGCAGCGGGCTGATCCACCGCCAAACCCACCACCTGCCAACCCTTGGCGCGCTGCTCACCATAAAACGCATTGAGCATGGGCAACTCTTCTACACACGGGGGGCACCAGGTGGCCCAGAAATTCACCACCAGCGGCTTGCCACGGAACGACGACAGTGCCACGGGCACACCCGTCGGGTCCTCCAGGGTCAGTGCCCACAGGCCATCCAGCGCAGACGGTTCGATGGCGGTGGGCTGATAACGCCACCAGGCGGTTGCCACGCCGGCGAGCCCGGCGGCGGCTGCAGCCCCCAACCACCAGCGGCGGGGCATTGAAGGGGGTGAAGGGGGCGTTGTCATGGGGCTCAGAGTTTATGCCCGCGCGCCCAACAACTGGCGCAATGCACTGGCATCCCCCCTGGGTTTGCGACCCTGCACATCAGGCTTGAGAGCACCGCGCAGGTCATCGGTGTCATAGATCAGCAGGTGTACCCCCACGGTTTCGTTCAGCTCAGCACACCGGCTGCGGATGCTCAACACGTCCACCATCTCTCCCCTGAAACCAGAGGTGCTGCCCACTTCATAACTGCAACCTTGGTTCAACAGGTGGATTTCTGCTGCCTTCGGGTCATCGCAAAACAACTGCAGGAACACATCGTTCAGGCGTGTGGCCGTGCCATGCCACACCGCCCCACTGATGTGGGGCCTGAAGGCGTTCAGCCTGTCCATCCAGACCAGGGCCAATTCGCGCAGGGCCTGCAACTCGGCAGGCTGGGTGTCGGCGCAAAAAAGTGCAATGTGTTCACGCACTGCAACTTCCACCGCGTTGTTGTCGGGCAGCCGTGTGCGGGCTGGCAGGCCCAGTTGGCGCACCGCGCGGGTCTTGGCAGCGCCGTATTCCAGCCCTTCTTCCACCACCAACCGGGCAGCGGTGGCGGCGATCTCGTCTTCAACGGTATCCATGGGCCGCATTGTGCCTTCGTAGAATCGCGGCCCATGCACATTCACATTCTGGGTATTTGCGGCACCTTCATGGGTGGCGTGGCCGCGCTGGCGCGCGAAGCGGGACACAAGGTCACGGGTTGCGACGCCGGGGTCTACCCCCCCATGAGCGACCAGTTGAGGGCCCTGGGCATCGAGTTGATCGAAGGCTTCAGCGCCGATCAGATGTCCCTGAAGCCCGACATGTTTGTGGTGGGCAACGTGGTTTCACGCGCCCGGCTGCCCGACGGCACACCCAAATTTCCGCTGATGGAGGCCATTCTGGATGCGGGTGCGCCCTACACCAGCGGCCCGCAGTGGCTGGCCGAACATGTGCTGCAAGGACGCCACGTGCTGGCAGTGGCGGGCACCCATGGCAAAACCACCACCACATCGATGCTGGCCTGGATTCTGGAACATGCCGGGCTCCAGCCGGGTTTCCTCGTGGGCGGTGTGCCCCTGAATTTCGGCGTCTCGGCGCGACTGGGTGATGGGGAGGCTGTGCGTTCTGCGCAGGTAAAGGAGGAGCCCGCGCAGCGGGCGGGGGACACGGAGCAGAACGTACAGCCACCCCAACACCCTCTCTTCGTCATCGAAGCCGACGAATACGACACCGCGTTTTTCGACAAACGCAGCAAATTTGTCCACTACCGGCCCCGCACGGCGGTGTTGAACAACCTGGAGTTCGACCACGCCGACATTTTTGACAACGTTGCCGCCATCGAACGACAGTTTCACCACCTGATGCGCACGGTGCCCGGCACCGGCCGCGTGGTGACCAACGGCTTGGAAGAAAGCCTTGCCCGCGTGCTGCATCAGGGCTGCTGGAGCGAGGTGCGCAGCTTTGGCTGTGCCGTGAGCGACTTTGTGGCTGAGGGCGATGCGTCCGACTTTGCGGTGTTGCAGGGTGGGCGGGAGGTGGCACGGGTCACTTGGGGCCTGAGTGGCGTGCACAACCAACTGAACGCGCTGGCTGCCATCGCCGCTGCCGAACACGTAGGTGTGCCACCCGCTGTGGCAGCCGAGGCGCTGGGGCAGTTTCAGAACGTGAAACGGCGCATGGAGGTGCGCGGAAGCGTGCGTGGCGTCACCGTGGTGGACGACTTTGCCCACCACCCCACCGCCATCCGCACCACGGTGGACGGTCTGCGCCGCCAACTGGACCAGAGCACCCCCGATGGCGCACCACGCCAGCGCATCCTGGCTGTGTTCGAGCCACGCAGCAACACCATGAAACTGGGGGCCATGAAGGCTCAGCTGCCCTGGAGTCTGGAAAACGCAGACCTGGCGTTTTGCCACGCCGCCGGGCTGGGCTGGGACGCCGCCGAAGCGCTGGCCCCCATGGGCTCACGCGCCCAGGTGGCGCACACCATTGACGAGTTGCTGACCCAGGTGATTGCCCACGCCCAAGCAGGCGACACGCTGCTGTGCATGAGCAACGGGGGCTTTGGCAATGTGCATCAGCGCCTGCTGGATGCACTGGCGGCTTGAGTATTCAATAGCTAACCATTGAATACCATCAAGCGTCAGAGGCCTTTTTTCCTCTGAATTCAGTACCCAATGGTCAGGGTGGCGACATCCACCCGCACCACGGGTTTGGCCAGCGCGGCACTGACGGCACGCGCATAGGCTTGCGCCCAGACCGCATGTTCAGCCGCTGCGAAGCGGTCTTGACCGGCACCTTGAGCGACAGCCACCACCTTGTCGGCAATCAGCACCTTGCCAGTGGCGCGGATGGGTTCGCACTCCAGGGCCACAAACTGCTCGTCCAGCCAGGCACGGGCCGCCTCGTGCGTCATGGGCTGGACTTCTTCCAGGTCAAAACGGTGGGTGGCGTTTTCGCCCCAGCTCACGGTCACTTCGCTGCGCATGGTTTTGGCTCCTTATGGGGTTGTGCGGTATTGAAACCCCATTCTGCAACAGGGATCGCGCCCGAAACTTGAGGGCCGTCAAGCCCGGTGCGAACCCAGCCACAAAAACACGCCTCAACCCCGGCGTTGGCGCACCGCCTGCGCCAGCACATCGAGCGCAGCCAGCGAGTCGTCCCAGCCCAGACAGGCATCGGTGATGCTCTGGCCATAGGCCAGCTTGCTCTGGTCGTCTTTGCCGGGGGTGTACTTTTGTGCACCGGCGTTCAGGTGGCTTTCAATCATCACGCCGAACACACTGTGTGAACCGGCGCGGATTTGCCCTGCAATGTCTTTGGCCACATCCAACTGCTTTTCGTGTTGCTTGGAGCTGTTGGCGTGGCTGAAATCCACCATCAGTTTGGGCGGCAGCTTGGCGGCTTCCAGGTCTTTGCACGCAGCGGCCACGCTGGCGGCGTCGTAGTTGGGTGCTTTGCCACCACGCAGGATGACGTGGCAGTCTTTGTTGCCGTTGGTTTGCACGATGGCCACCTGGCCGTTTTTGTGCACCGACAGAAAGTGGTGCCCGCGCGCCGCCGCCTGGATGGCGTCGGTCGCGATGCGGATGTTGCCGTCCGTGCCGTTCTTGAAGCCAATGGGCGCCGACAGGCCAGAGGCCAGTTCGCGGTGCACCTGGCTTTCGGTGGTGCGCGCGCCGATGGCGCCCCACGCAATCAGATCTCCGATGTACTGGGGGGAAATCACGTCCAGAAACTCGCTGCCAGCAGGCAGACCGAGGCGGTTGATTTCAATCAGCAACTGGCGCGCCATGCGCAGCCCTTCGTCGATGCGGTAGCTTTCGTCCAGGTAGGGGTCGTTGATCAGGCCTTTCCAGCCCACCGTGGTGCGCGGTTTTTCGAAGTACACCCGCATCACGATTTCCAGCGAATCGGCGTATTGGTCGCGCTGCGCCTTCAGGCGGCGGGCGTATTCCATGGCAGCGGCCGGGTCGTGGATGGAGCACGGGCCAATCACCACCAGCAGCCGGTCGTCTTTGCCAGCCATGATGTTGTGGATGTTCTGGCGGGTCTGGGAAATGAGCGTTTCCACCGCCGTGCCACGAATGGGGAAAAAGCGGATCAGGTGTTCAGGAGGCGGCAACACAGTGATGTCCTTGATGCGTTCGTCGTCGGTCTGGCTGGTGCGTTCAAGGTTGGCGGGCCACTGGTCATGGCTGGCTCGGGCTTTTGCATTCATGGAGGGCTCTTTCCTGACAAAGGACATAAAAAAACCGCCGGGGTGTCCGGCGGTTGATTGAGGTGCTAGGCGCGCTTGGGTAGGGCTCAGGCTTGCATCTCTCGACCGCCGGTGGGGCGTGAGAACCAAAAGTGAGCAAAATAAAAACGTGCCGCTTGCATGGGTTTCAATGTAGCACAGCGCTGTGGCTTCAAACTGACAGCGTGGCCTCAGGCCGTTCCACCCACCGTCAGACCGTCGATGCGCAGCGTGGGCTGGCCCACGCCCACAGGCACGCTCTGGCCTTCTTTACCACACACACCCACGCCGCTGTCCAGGCGCATGTCGTTGCCAATCATGCTGACCTTGGTGAGCGATTCCGGGCCATTGCCCACCAGGGTGGCGCCCTTGACGGGGTACTGGATTTTTCCGTTTTCCACCCAGTAGGCCTGCGAGGCTGAAAACACAAACTTGCCGCTGGTGATGTCCACCTGCCCGCCGCCGAAGTTGGTGGCGTACAGGCCCTTCTTGATGCTGGCCACGATTTCCTGCGGGTCTTTGTCGCCACCCAGCATGTAGGTGTTGGTCATTCGGGGCATGGGGGTGTGGGCGTAGCTTTCGCGACGACCGTTGCCGGTGGGCTTCACACCCATCAGGCGGGCATTCAGGCTGTCCTGGATGTAGCCCTTCAAAATGCCGTCTTCAATCAGCACGTTCTTCTGGCTGGGGCAGCCCTCGTCGTCCACGTTGAGGCTGCCACGGCGGTCGGCAATGGTGCCATCGTCCAGCACGGTCACACCCTTGGCCGCCACGCGCTGGCCAATGCGCCCGGCAAACGCGCTGGAGCCTTTGCGGTTGAAATCACCCTCCAGCCCGTGGCCCACGGCCTCGTGCAACAGCACACCTGGCCAGCCGGGGCCGAGCACCACGGTCATGTTGCCGGCAGGTGCAGGACGGGAATCCAGGTTGACCAGCGCGCTGTCCACGGCCTCGTTCACGTATTGGTTGACCAGCGCATCGTCAAAGTAGGCAAAACCAAAACGCCCGCCACCGCCAGAAGAGCCCACTTCGCGGCGGCCCTTCTGCTCGGCAATCACCGTGACAGACAAACGCACCAGCGGGCGCACATCCGCCGCGAGCGTGCCGTCGGCGCGGGCCACCAGAACCACGTCGTATTCAGCGGCCAGCCCGGCCATCACCTGCAACACACGGGGGTCGCGGGCTTTGGCCAGTTTTTCCACCTTTTCCAGCAAGGCGACTTTGGCCGTGCTGTCGAGGGTGGCAATGGGGTCCATGCCCACGTACAGGCTGCGAGAGGGGGCCACTTTTTTTGGCCCCACCTTGACCTTGGCGTTCTGACCATGGGCACCGATGGTGCGAACGGTTCGGGCTGCATCACTCAGGGCGGCCCAGCTCAAGTCGTCTGAGTAGGCAAACGCAGTTTTTTCGCCGCTGACGGCGCGCACGCCCACGCCCTGGTCGATGCTGAAGCTGCCGCTTTTGACGATGCCCTCTTCCAGGCTCCAGCCTTCGCTGCGGGTGTACTGGAAATACAGGTCGGCATCGTCCGCCCCGTGCGACAGGATCTCGCCCAGCGCTTTTCTCAGGTGTGTTTCGTTCAGGCCGTAGGGGGTCAGCAGCAGGTTGCTGGCCACGGCCAAGCGTTCGAGGGTGGGTTCGCGTGAAATCATGAGGTCATTGTAGGAAGTGAGGGGCCACCCGGGCGGCAGCAGGGCTTTGGCCAAAAATTAATGACGGAAATAGGCTATGTCGCTTATCTGGCCGATCCGTGTTGCTGCAAAAACGCAAGCAATGCACCATCATCGAGGTCGGCCAGTCCATGGTCGCAGGCCATGCGGAAGACCGCCGCCGCGCGCTCACCCAGCGGACCGGCAAAACCTGCTGCGGCAGCGGCCTCGTTTGCCAAGCGGGTGTCTTTGGTCAGCAGTGTCATGTGGGCGCGAGGGGCCAGGTCGCCACTGATGGCGCGGCGCATGCGGTCGGAACCGATCCAGCTCTGGCCGCTGGAGTGCTCGATCACGTCCAGCGTTTGCCCCTGATCCAGCCCCATGGCCTGGGCCAGCGCCAGCACCTCGGCGGCCCCCAACAGGTTGATACCGGCCAGCAGGTTGTTCACGAGTTTGGTGCGGGCACCGTCGCCCACACGCTCGCCCAGCCGGAACACCTGATTTGACAAGGCTGCCAGCACGCGGGCGTGTGCGTCGAACACGTGGTTGGGACAAGCCACCATCAGGCTCATGTTGCCCTCGCGGGCGCGCACCGGCCCGCCCGACATGGGCGAGTCGATGCTGTGCACTCCCTGCTCTGCCAGCCGAGCCGCCAGGCCTTCCACCGTGTCGGGCGCAATGGTGGGGCACCACATGACGGTATAGCCTGGGCGCAGTGCGCTGGCAGCGCCACCTTCGCCCCAGATGACCTGTTCACACTGGGCGGCATCCACCACCACGACCACCAGCAGCCCGCCGGGCCCCAGTGCCTCTGCAGCCTGTGCGGGTGTGGAGTGCACGGTGGCACCCAAGGCGGCAGCATCGGTACAGCGCTGGGCATCGAGGTCGCACACGTGCACGGGCCAGCCCTGCTCCAGCAGGCGGGCCGCCATGCCAAAACCCATGTTGCCAATGCCCACGAAGGCAATTGCTGAGGCCGTCATGTTTGAACCAGCCGTTTGGCCTTGGCAATCGACATCAGCATGCCCACCCCCAGTCCCAGCGTGACCATGGCCGTGCCCCCATAACTGATGAACGGCAAGGGCACACCCACCACCGGCAGGATGCCGCTGACCATGCCCATGTTCACAAACGCGTATACAAAAAAGATAAGCGAAATGGCCCCGGCCAGCAAGCGGGCGAACAGCGTGGGGGCTTCCATGGCAATCACCAATCCCCGGCCCACCAGAAAAATGAAGCAGGCCATCAACCCCAGCACACCCAACAGGCCAAATTCTTCGGAAAAGGCCGCAAAAATGAAATCGGTGGTGCGTTCGGGGATGAACTCCAGGTGCGTCTGAGTGCCTTGCATGAAGCCCTTACCCCACACCCCGCCCGACCCAATGGCAATCATCCCCTGAATGGTGTGGAAGCCCTTGCCCAGCGGGTCACGCGTGGGGTCCATCAGCGTGCAGACGCGTTGCTTCTGGTAGTCGTGCAGCACGTGCCAGTCCACACCGGGTTGACACAGCGAGTCACTGAAACCCACCAGCAGCGTGATGCCCACCACGCCCAGCAGCACCGGCGGCACGATCAGCTTCCAGCTCAGCCCTGCAAAAAAGATGACGAACAGCCCGGCCGACATCACCAGCAGGGCGGTACCCAGGTCGGGCTGCTTCATGATCAGGCCCACCGGCAGCAGCAAAAGCCCTCCCGCCACCGCGAAGTCAAACGGGCGCAACTGGCCCTCGCGCCGCTGAAACCACCACGCCAGCATCAGAGGCAAAGCCATTTTCATGATTTCGCTGGGCTGGATCACCACCCCCACGTTCACCCAGCGTGTGGCACCTTTTTTGGTGATGCCGAAAAACTCCACCGCCAGCAGCAGGACCACACCAGCCACATACAGCGGCACAGCCACCGTCATGAGCCGCTGCGGTGGCACCTGTGCCACCACAAACACCACAGCAACAGCAATCAGCATGTTGCGTGCGTGGTCAGAGAAACGGGTGCCGTGGTCAAACCCCACTGAATACATGGTCAACAGGCCGAGCACACACAGCAGCAGCACCGCCAGCAGCAACGGTCCGTCAAACCCTCGGAAAAACGGGGACACACGTTGCCACACAGAGGGCTGGTTGATGACGACAGGCATGCCCCTATTATCGAATGCACCCCGACTGGTCTCTTTTCGCTTGCCCCATGCCCGCCACCACCCACCTGTTGTACCTGCACGGCTTCCGCTCGTCACCCAGTTCCATGAAGGCGCAAAAAATGGCCTCCTGGGTGGCAACCCACCGTCCAGACGTCACCTGGTGGTGCCCTCAGCTGCCCCCCTCGCCCGCCGAGGCCATGGCTCTGGTGGCCCAGGGTCTGGCGGACTGGCCTGCTGAAGGCACAGCGGTGATGGGGTCGTCATTGGGGGGCTTTTACGCCACCTGGGTGGCCGAAAGCCTGGTAGCGGGTGCACAGTCCCCGGTGGTGCTGGTCAACCCGTCCACCGACCCCGCCAGCAGCCTGGCCCAGTACATTGGCGAGCAAACGGCGTGGCACAACCCAGAAGACCGATTCTTCTTCCGAGCCGAGTTTGTGGATGAATTGCGCGCCCTGACCTGCGGCCCACTCACCCAGCCGCAGCGATATCAGGTGTGGGCGGCCACAGGCGACGAGGTGCTGGACTGGCGCACCATGCAAGCCCGCTACGCAAGCTGCGACCTGCGCGTGGTGCAAGGCTCGGACCACGCGCTGAGCGACTTTGATACCCACCTGCCCGACATGCTGGCGCACCTGCGCCTGGCGCCCCCCGCCTGACCGCACGCCCCTGCGGCGATACACTGCGGCCCTTGCGCCAGAGCCCCTTGCCACCCGGCAACCCATGGGTGGCGCCCCACTGAAAGACCCCCTGTGTTCGCCCTGTTTGAAGAAGCCGGCAAGTTCATGACCGGTCGCATCCTGTCCGAGGCAGAAAGCAGCTCGCAAGTTGAGCTGGACTCGGGCAAACGCGTGAAAGTCAAATCAGCCAACACATTGCTGAAGTTCGACAAGCCCCAACCCGCTGCCCTGATGGCCGCCGCCCAGGCCAAGGCCACCGGCATCGAGCTGGAGATGGCTTGGGAATTTGCACCTGAAGACGAATTCGGTTTTGCCGACCTGGCCCGAGACTATTTTTCAGACAACGCGCCGCTGGACGAACAGGTGGCCATGCTGCTGGCCCTGTTTGACGCGCCGCATTACTTCCGCCGTGCCGGCAAAGGACGCTTCCGCAAGGCCCCTCAGGAACAAATCCAGCAGGCCCTGGCCGCCATTGAAAAGAAAAAGGCCGTTCAAGCTCAAATTGACCAGTGGACGCAAGAGCTGGCCAGCGGCCAGTGCCCCGCGTCGGTGCGCGAGCAGCTGTACAAAATTTTGTTCAAGCCCGACAAAAACGCGCCCGAATACAAGGCCGTGGTCGAGGCCGCCAAACAAACGCACACCGCCCCGTTGGTCATGCTGAAGGCTGTGGGTGCCATTGCCAATGCCTACCAGTTCCACTGGCAGCGGTTTCTGTTCGAGCACTTTCCACGCGGGACAGGCTTTCCGGCGCTGCAAGCCCCACCCATCACCGACGAGCTCCCGCTGGCCGCTGTGCGTGCGTTTTCGGTGGACGACTCGGCCACCACCGAAATTGACGATGCCCTGTCCATTCAGGGTCTGGGCACAGGCACGGTCACGCTGGGCATCCACATTGCTGCGCCCGGTCTGGCCATCACACCCGACAGCCCCATCGACCAGGTGGCCCGCCACCGCCTCTCCACCGTTTACATGCCAGGCCACAAGGTCACCATGTTGCCCGACGAGGTGGTGCAGACCTACACCCTGCAAGAGGGGCGCGACTGCCCTGCCCTGTCGCTGTACGTGACCATTGACGAAGCCACCTTGGCTTTCACCGGCACGCGCACGCTGACCGAGCGGGTGCCCATTGCGGCCAACCTGCGCCACGACCAGCTCGACGATGTGCTGACCGATGCGTTTTTTGACAGCACCGACCCCGTGCCCGATGTGAGCGAGGGCACCCACGTGGCGCTGACCTGGGCGCACGAGCTGCGGTTTTTGCACAAGCTGGCCAAACACCTGAAAGCACAGCGCGAGGTGGTGCGCGGCAAACCCGAAAACTTCAACCGCCCCGACTACACCTTCAAACTGGGCGCGCCCGTGGACGCCGACAAAGGTCCGGTGGGCGACGAAACCGTGCTCATCGGCACACGCCGCCGGGGCTCGCCGCTCGACCTCATCGTGGCCGAAGCCATGATCGTGGCCAACAGCACCTGGGGCCAATTGCTGGCCGACACCGGTGTGCCGGGCATTTACCGCAGCCAGGCCAGCCTGGCACCCGGCGTGAAGGTGCGCATGGGCACCAAGGCACAGCCCCACGCAGGCATTGGGGTGAAGTGCTATGCGTGGAGCACCTCGCCCCTGCGCCGCTACACCGACTTGGTGAACCAGTGGCAGATCATTGCCTGCGCGCGCCATGGCAACCTGGCAGCCCTGAAGGCACCGTTCAAACCCAAAGACGCGGCGCTGTTTTCCATCATCAGCGGGTTTGACGCAGCCTACACCGCCTACAACCAGTTCCAGAACGGCATGGAGCGTTACTGGACGCTCAAGCACCTGACACAGGCCGGCATCACCGAGATCGAGGGCGCCGTCATCAAAGACGGCGTGGTGCGCGCCGACACCCTGCCCCTGGTACTGGGCGTGATGGGCACCGACGGCCTGCCACGCAACGCCCGCGTGCGGGTGAAGTTCGGCGCAGTGGACGACATCAGCCTGGACATTGGCGGCACCGTGGTCGAGCGGCTGGACGCACAAATCAGCGCTGACACCGGTGCCGAAACCACCGACGACAGCGAGGGCGATGACCTGGAAGACCTGGGTGGCCCCATTGCCATCGCAGTGGACATGGAGAGCGGCGAAGAAGCCCCCGCCCCCACGGCCCAATCCGCCACTGCCGACTGACCAAACAGCCCACCGTGTCCAGCCTGCGCCTGCCCCCGCTGCCTGGTCTGCCCCGCTTCTCGCTGAGCGGGCTGACCACGCTGCACTGGGCGCTGGCGGTGTCCGTGGCGCTGCATGTGGTGTTGCTGAGCATCCGTTTCGTCAACCCCGAAGCCTTCAACCGGGTGTTTCAGGACACACCGCTGGAAGTGATTTTGGTCAACGCCAAAAGCAACGAGCGCCCTGACAAGGCCCAAGCCATTGCGCAGGCATCGTTGGCCGGCGGCGGTGAAGCGGCCAAGGGCCGTGCCACCTCACCCCTGCCGCCAACAGGCAAACTGCGGGCCGGTGACACACCCGAGCCCGATGAGCAGCGGCTCGAAGCCCTGAAGGAACAGCAGTCCCAACTGCTGGCACAGCTCAAAAAACAACTGGCCACCCTGGCGCCGCCCCAGCCCCAGGCACCGGCACTCACACCGGCGGAGCGGGAACGCGAACTCAAGCGCCAGCAACTCATCCAGTTGCTGGCCGAGATCGAAAAACGCGTCAACGAAGAAAACGCCCGCCCGCGCAAACGCTATGTGAGCCCGGCCACTCGCGAAGAGGTGTATGCCGTTTACTACGACGCGTTGCGCCGCAAGATCGAAGACCAGGGCACAGCCAACTTCCCGGAAGTCGGCGGCAAAAAACTGTATGGCGAGCTGACCATGGTCATCACCCTGGACCACACGGGCCGCGTGTTGTCCACCGAAGTGGTGCAGTCTTCAGGCAAGCCCGTGCTCGACCGCCGCGCACAGGCCATCGTGCGAGGGCTGAGCTTCGGTCCGTTCAGCGACGCCATGCGCCGGCGGGCAGACCAGATCGTGGTGGTGTCCCGTTTCCGGTTCACCCGCGACGAAACCCTCAACACCACGCTCTCATCCCAATGAACACGCCCACCACTGGCCCGCACACCGACCGCTACGTTGTCATGGGCAACCCGGTCGAGCACAGCCGCTCGCCCTGGATACACGCCCGGTTTGCGGAGTTGACGGGCCAGGCACTGACCTATGAGAAGCACCTCACGCCGCTCGACGGGTTTGCTTCCACCCTGGTCGCGCTGCGCCAACAAGGTGTGAAAGGTTGCAACGTGACGGTGCCTTTCAAGTTCGAGGCCTTCGCCGCTGCCACGCACCACACGCAGCGCGCCACCCTGGCAGGTGCCTGCAACACCCTGGTGTTGCGGGGCGATGAGGTGCTGGGCGACAACACCGACGGCGTAGGCCTGGTGCGCGACATCACCGTGAACGCGGGCGTACCCCTGCGCGGTGCACGCGTGTTGCTGCTGGGCGCGGGTGGTGCCGCCGCCGGTGTGCTGGGCCCGCTGCTGGACGAGCAGCCCCGCGAGCTGGTGGTGTGCAACCGCACCCCCGCCAAGGCGGACGCATTGGTGGCCAGCCACGCCGCACACGCCAAGAACAATAAATGCGAGCTTAAAAGCCATACCAGTCAAGCGCTGGAAGGTGTTTTTGATGTGATTTTGAATGCCACAGCCAGCAGCTTGGGACAGGGAGATATTCCCGCACCAGACAGCGTGCTGCGCCCCGGCGCACTGGTGGTGGACATGATGTACGGCCCCGCCGCCCAGCCCTTCCTGGCTTGGGCCGCCCGGCACGGCGCCACCGGACGTGACGGCCTGGGCATGCTGGTCGAGCAAGCGGCGGCGGCGTTCGAACTGTGGCGCGGCGTGCGCCCACCGGGTGCGCAGGTGCTGGCCGAGTTGTCGGCTGTGCTGGCACGCCCACCTCAAACCTGACCCCACACGCCCATGAAAACACCGGGTTGGTTGTCGTTTGTCGGGCGCTGGCTGCTGTGGATGCTGCTGGCCCTGCTGTGTCTGCAGCTGTTTTTTGCAGCGCGCATCGCGCTGATGGCATGGGTCGACCCGCAGAGCACCGCCTTCATGCGGTCGGAAGCCTGGCGGCGCATGAACGAACCCGGCAGCAGCCCGCAGCGCCCCTGGGGACAACAATGGGTGGATGCCGACCGCATGTCGCCGCACCTGAAGCGCGCGGTCATCGCTTCGGAAGACGACGGCTTTGCCAACCACCCCGGCGTGGACTGGGCCGCCATCGAGTCGGCCTGGGCGCGCAACCAGAAGCGCGAGGCCCTGGCCCAGAAACGGGGCAGCGACAAACCCGTGAAAGTGGTGGGTGGCTCCACCATCACACAGCAACTGGCCAAAAACCTGTTGCTGTCCGGCGAACGGTTGCTGCCCCGCAAAGCGCAGGAGCTGGTGTTGGCGTTCATGCTGGAGGCCTTCCTGAGCAAGCAACGCATTCTGGAGATTTACCTCAACAGCGTGGAATGGGGCGACGGCGTGTTCGGTGCCGAAGCGGCCGCCCAGCGGTACTTCGGTGTGCCAGCCAAGGCGCTCAGCGCCGAGCAGGCAGCCCGGCTGGCCGTGATGCTGCCCGCGCCCAAATTTTTCGAACGCAGGCCCAGTTCGCCGTACCTCAACCGGCGCACCGCCACCGTCCTGGCCCGCATGAACTCGGCGGTGCTGCCATGAGCCATTCGGCGCGCATCTTCGGCTGGCTGTTGCTGGGCTTCGTGCGTTTGCTCACCGGTGCACAGGCGCGCTGGCTGGGGTGTCCACCCAAGGCTGAGCAGCGCATCTACTTTGCCAACCACCAGAGCCATGCCGACCTGGTGATGATCTGGGCCGCGTTGCCGCAGGAACTGCGGGGCATCACCCGGCCCATTGCCGCCAAAGACTACTGGACTTCGAGCCCGCTGAGGGCGTGGATCACGGGTCAGGTGTTCAACGCGGTGTATGTGGACCGCACCCGCACCGATGACAGCGACCCGCTGGAGCCGCTCATCCAGGCGCTGGAACAAGGGGACTCCATCATCCTGTTTCCCGAAGGCACACGTGGTCACACGGGGGAACCCCAAGCGTTCAAGGCTGGGCTCTACAACCTGGCGCGGCAGTTTCCCAACGTGGTGCTGGTGCCCGCGTGGATCAACAATGTGCAGCGCCTCATGCCCAAGGGCGAGGTGGTGCCGGTGCCCATGCTGTGCTCGGTCACGTTCGGAGCCCCCGTGGCGCTGGGCGCTGACGAGGAACGGGGCGCTTTCCTGACCCGAGCCCGGGATGCCGTGGTGGCCCTGCGCGACCAATGAACGCAACCCTCAAGCCATGAACAGCTTTTTGCGCAGCCTCACGCCCGACCAGCAAATCAGCCTGCTGTTTGTGGCGGTGTTCGGCGTTCTGGCACTGGCCAGCGGGGTGGTGTTTCTGCTGTCGCTGCGCGAGCGTGACCGCAACGACGACTGGTGGCGCAACCTGCGACACGCCGCAGACATGGTGCGCCGGTCGTGGCTCATGATGGGGGTGTTCTGGGTGGGCTGGGTGTCCGGCCCGGTGGCAGCCACGTGGCTGTTTGCGCTGGGCTCGTTGTTGACGCTGCGCGAATTCATCAGCCTGACACCCACCCACCGCACGGACCACAAGGCTTTGGTGCTCTTGTTTTTTGTGGTCGTGCCACTCCAATACAGCCTGGTAGCCACTCAACAGTTCAATCTGTTCACCGTGTTCATCCCGGTGTATGTGTTCCTGGCGGTGCCGGTGGTCAGCTGCCTGGGCAACGACCCGCACCGTTTTCTGGAACGCAACGCCAAACTGCAGTGGGGCACCATGGTGTGTGTGTACGGCCTGAGCCACGTGCCCGCCTTGCTGCTGCTCGAATTCCCTGGCTTCGAGGGACGCAGCGCATTCCTGGTGTTTTTTCTGGTGGCGGTGGTGCAAAGCTGCATGTTGCTGCAACACCTGGCCAGCCGCTGGCTCCAGCGCCCGCCCACGCTGGCGCACATCAGCCAGGGCTTCAACTGGCGCAGTTGGGGCCTGGGCGTGTGCGGTGGGGCCGTGCTGGGTGCGTTGCTGGCGGGCATCACACCGTTCAACCCGGGCCGCGCATTCGTCATGGCGCTGGTGGCCTGTGTGGCAGGCACGCTGGGGCACCTGGTGATGAAAGCCATCAAACGCGACCGTGGGGTGCAGAACTGGGGCAGCCAAGGTAAGGGCATCACCGGTGCCAGCGGCCTGCTTGACCGCGTGGATGCCCTGGCGTTTGCCGCGCCAGTGTTTTTCCAGTCGGTGCGCTGGACGTTTGGGGTATGAGCCATGCGCATCCTGGGCATTGACCCCGGCCTGCTGACCACCGGTTTCGGCGTGGTGGACAGCGATGGCGGCCAGTTACGCTATGTGGCCAGCGGCACCATCACCACCAAACACCTGGACAGCCGCCTGCTGCCAAAGCGGCTGAAAGTGCTGTTCGACGGCATCGGCGAGGTAGTACAGCGCTACGAGCCTGACGTGTCGGCATGCGAAATCGTGTTCGTGAACGTGGACCCCCAGGCCACGCTCAAGCTGGGCCAGGCTCGCGGAGCATGCCTGACAGCTCTGGTGGCACGCGGCCTTGACGTGAGCGAATACACCGCGTTGCAAATGAAAAAGGCTGTGGTGGGCCACGGCAAAGCGGCCAAGCCGCAGGTGCAGGAAATGGTGCGCCGCCTGCTGCAACTGCCCGGACTGCCCGGCACAGACGCCGCCGACGCACTGGGCCTGGCCATCACCCATGCACAGGTCAGCCGGTCCATGCAGGCCATTGCCAAAGTGGCCGATCTGAATGCCCGTGTGAGTGCGGCCTACAAGGCCGGTCGGAGTTACTGACGGCGATTCATTCGAGCAACGCGGCGTACACCAGGTTGCGAAACAAGGCTCGGTATTGCTCGCGCTGGTTGGGTGCCTGCACCATGAGGATGCCGAACAGGTCCAGCGCCGGGTCCACGAAAAACGATGTGCCCGCTATCCCGCTCCAGTGATAGGTGCCGACAGAGCCCGGCACTGGCGCCAGCCCCGGCGCCGTGCGCACGGCAAAACCCAGCCCAAACCCGTGGCCTGGCGGCAGCAAGGTGCCCATGGCAGGTATCGTGCCCAGGTGGTCTGCGGTCATGAACGCGACCGTTTGGGGGCCGAGCAGGCGCACGCCGTCAAGCTCGCCACCGTTCAACAGGCATTGCAGAAACCGGGCGTAATCGGACGCCGTGGACATCAGCCCGCCGCCACCCGCTTCCATGGTCGGCGCACGGCGGGGGTCCAGCACCTTCAGCGGCACACCTCCGTCCGGATCGTGGGCAAACGGCTCTGCTATGCGGTGGTGGTGCTCCGGCGGGACCACGAACCCGGTGTCCTTCATGCCCAAAGGCCCAAGAATGGCGTGCTGCAGGTGCTGCCCCAAGGGTTGCCCGGTCACCACTTCCAGCAGGCGTCCGAGGACGTCGGTAGCGCGGCTGTATTCCCATACCGTGCCGGGCTGGTACATGAGTGGCAACGCGGCGAGCTGCTGGCAGAACGCAGCGTTGGTGCGCTCGCGGGAGGCAATGTTCACCTGCGAATACTGCTGTTGCACCGGCGCATTGCCGAGAAACTCATAGGTGAAACCCGCTGTGTGGCGCAGCAGGTCTTGCACCGTGGCGGGTTGGGGCGCCGCTTGCAATTGCACCGCGCCCTCCAACCCCACTGCCACGGGCGTGGCTGCAAACTCGGGCAGGTAACGGGTGATGGGGTCAGACAACAACAGCGCGCCCCGCTCCACTTGCATCATGGCGGCCACCGACACCAGCGGCTTCGTCATGGAGTAAATGCGGAACACAGCGTCCGGTGTCATGGGTGCGCCGGTGGCGGGGTCGAGCTGGCCCAGGCTGTCCAGCACGGCACACTGTCCATGGCGGGCCAGCAGCCAGACAGCGCCCGGCAGCCGCTGGCGGTCAATCTCAGCCTGGAACGCAGCGCGCAGTGTTTGCAGGCGTTGAGTGCAAAAACCCAGTTCCGCAGCCGGTGCCGGCGACAACGACTTGGCGCCCATGTCAGAGCAACCGCTCCAGAATCAGCACACCAAAAAATCCGATGGCTGCCAACACGGCCCACTTCATGATCTTCAGCCCCAGATTGCGGTAGCGAACCTGGCCGGTGGCCACGTAAAACACGAAACTGGCCACCACGCCCAACAACAACAGCAACATGGTCCAACGGAAAATCAGCATGGTGCAGGGCTTTCGGTGGGTTGCAATGGGGTGGTCAGGGGCCGGTCACCACGGGGGCATCAGGTTGTCAAACCCGGCAGGGGCCTGGCGGACATCGGCAAAGCTCACTTCCTCGTAGGCATCGGGACGGCTGAGCAGTTCGCGCAGCAGTTTGTTGTTCAGACCATGCCCGGAACGGAATGCGCTGTAGGTGGCCAGCAGTGGGTGGCCGATGATGTATAGGTCGCCCATGGCATCGAGGATTTTGTGCTTCACAAATTCGTCGGCATAACGCAGGCCGTCGGCGTTGAGCACCTTGTAGTCGTCCATCACGATGGCGTTGTCCAGACCGCCGCCACGGGCCAGGCCGTTGGCGCGCATCATTTCCACGTCTTTGGTGAAGCCAAAGGTTCGCGCACGGGCGATTTCGCGCGCGTAGCGGCCGCTGCCCAGATCAAACTCCATTCGCTGGCCGGTGGCTCCCACGGCGGGATGATCGAACTCGATCTCGAAAATGAGTTTGTAGCCGTGGTATGGCTCCAGACGGGCCCACTTGAGGCTGGGGCCTTCGCCCTCCCGCACCTCCACGGGTCGGGTGATGCGGATGAATCGGCGGGCAGCGTCTTGCTCGACCACGCCCGCACTTTGCAGCAGGTACACGAACGACGCGGCAGAGCCGTCCAGGATGGGGACTTCTTCCGCTGTGATGTCGATCACCAGGTTGTCCAGCCCCAGACCGGCACACGCCGACATCAGGTGCTCCACTGTCAACACCCGTGCGTCACCCTTTGACAGCGTGGATGCCAGCCGTGTGTCGGTGACAGAGCTGGCAGCCACAGGTATGTCGACCGGCTGCGGCAAATCAACGCGCCGGAACACGATGCCCGTGTTGACAGGTGCCGGCCGCAACGTCAGCTCCACCCGTTGCCCGCTGTGCAGACCCACGCCCATCGCGCGGGTCATGGCTTTCAAGGTCCGTTGTTTGAGCATGGGCGGATTTTAATTTTTCAGGCCCAACCCCACACTGCAGCAGGGTTGGGGTTGGGCGGGGCCAACGCCGGCTCAGTCAGCCTGTTTGCGCAGGAAGGCCGGGATCTCAAAGTCATCCATGCCCCCGGCAGACAATGCGTCTACCTTGGCGGTGGCCTGTGTGCGGTTGGTGCGCCACACGCTGGGCACCGACATGGACTGGTAGTCCGGCGTGGCAGAACCCTGACCCACGGCGTTCAGGCTGGGCATAGCGCCACCCAGGCCCATGCTGGGGCTGATGGGCATGTTGTCGGTGCCGGTGCGCAGCACTTGCAGCGGAGGGGCCGTGCGGCGGGTAGCGCCCTGCCTGTTCAGGCCAGTGGCCATCACCGTCACGCGGATGGCGTCACCCAATGTGTCGTCGTAAGCCGCACCATAGATCACGTTGGCTTCTTCGGTGGCGAATGCCTTGATGGCATTCATAGCGTCCTTGGATTCCTTGAGCTTCAGGGTGCCCTTGGAGGCTGTCACCAGTACCAGCACACCCTTGGCGCCCTTCAGGTCCACGCCTTCCAGCAGCGGGCAGGTCACTGCCTGTTCGGCAGCGATGCGGGCGCGGTCAGGGCCTGACGCGGTTGCGGTGCCCATCATGGCCTTGCCACGTTCGCTCATGATCGTGCGGACGTCTTCGAAGTCGGCGTTCACCTGGCCGTAGTCGTTGATGATCTCGGCAATGCCGCCGACGGCGTTTTTCAGCACGTCGTTGGCGTGACCGAAAGCCTCGTCCTGGGTGATGTCGTCGCCCAGCACTTCGAGCAGCTTCTCGTTCAACACCACGATCAGCGAGTCGACGTTTTCTTCAAGTTCCTTCAGGCCGGCGTCGGCGTTGCCCATGCGGCGGTTACCCTCCCACTCGAACGGCTTGGTGACCACGCCCACGGTGAGGATGCCCATTTCTTTGGCAATGCGTGCGATCACCGGTGCGGCACCGGTGCCCGTGCCCCCGCCCATGCCAGCGGTGATGAACAGCATGTGGGCGCCTTCGATGGACGCGCGGATGTCGTCGATGGCCGCTTCAGCGGCGTCGCGGGCCTTTTCGGGCTTGCTGCCAGCGCCCAGACCGGTGGAACCCAGTTGCAACACGCGCTGCGCGGAGCTGCGGGAGAGGGCCTGCGCATCGGTGTTGGCGCAAATGAATTCCACGCCCTGCACACCGCGCTGCATCATGTATTCCACGGCGTTGCCACCGCCACCGCCCACCCCGATGACCTTGATCTGGGTGCCTTGGTTGAATTCTTCGATTTCAATCATTTCGATGGTCATGTGGATCTCCTTGGGGGTGCGTTGAGGCTGAAAACAAACAAAAAAGAAAGCAAAAAGGGTTGACGGTGACGGGGGCTGGCGCGCGGCGGGCCTGTGCTGGTGGTGCGGAGTTGTGCCATGGTCAGAAATTCCCGATGAACCAGTCTTTGACGCGCCCGAACGCGCCTTGCACCGAACCGGCCTTCTGCGCCACCTTATGGCCCCGCAGTCGGCCCAGGCGGGCCTCTTCCAGCAGGCCCATCACGGTGGCCGCACGGGGCTGCGCCACCATGTCAGACAACGCGCTGGCGTATTTGGGAATGCCCCGACGCACCGGCTTCAAGAAGATGTCTTCGCCCAGTTCGACCATCCCGGGCATGACTGCGCTGCCGCCAGTGATGACGATGCCGGACGACAGCACTTCTTCGTAACCTGAGTCGCGGATGACCTGCTGCACCAGTGCAAAAATTTCTTCCACCCGGGGCTCAATAACCCCTGCCAGGGCTTGCTTGCCCAACATGCGGGGGCCACGGTCGCCCAGGCCGGGCACTTCCACCTGGGTTTGGGGATCGGCCAGCAGTTGCTTGGCACAACCGCTTTCCACCTTGATGTCTTCGGCATCTTTGGTGGGCGTGCGCAAGGCCATGGCAATGTCGCTGGTGATGAGGTCACCGGCAATGGGGATCACGGCTGTGTGGCGAATGGCCCCACCCGCAAAAATGGCCACGTCGGTGGTGCCCGCGCCGATGTCCACCAGAGCAACACCCAGTTCGCGTTCGTCTGCGGTCAGGATGGCCTGGCTGCTGGCCAGCGGGTTGAGCATGAGCTGGTCCACCTCCAGGCCGCAGCGGCGTACGCACTTGATGATGTTTTCTGCCGCGCTCTGCGCCCCGGTCACGATGTGCACCTTGGCTTCCAGGCGGATTCCGCTCATGCCAATCGGCTCTTTCACGTCTTGGCCGTCGATCACAAATTCCTGCGGCTCCACCAGCAGCAGCCGCTGGTCGGTGGAAATGTTGATGGCCTTGGCGGTTTCAATCACGCGGGCCACGTCGGCCGGCGTGACCTCGCGGTCCTTGATGGCCACCATGCCGCTGGAGTTGATGCCCCGGATGTGGCTCCCCGTGATGCCGGTGGAAACGCGGGCAATGCGGCAATCGGCCATCAGCTCGGCTTCTTTCAGCGCCTGCTGAATGCTCTGCACGGTGGCGTCGATGTTGACCACCACGCCGCGCTTCAGGCCATTGCTCGGTGCCACACCCAGACCGGCCAGCTTGAGCTGTCCGTCGGCGGTGATTTCGGCCACCACCACCATGATCTTCGACGTTCCGATGTCGAGACCAACCACCAGATCTTTGTATTCCTTGGCCATGATGTGTTCTGTGTCAGTTCTTGAAGGGTGGAATGCGGAAGTCGTTCAACGTTGGGGCTTGCCGGGTACCGGAGCAGCGGGGCGGATGGGCTTGGGCACCTCGCCCGTGGTCACGCCGTGCAAGCGCACCGCGTAGGCCGCCGGGTAACGCAAATCAGCGGCTTCCAGGCGGCGGCCATGCTGCTGGGTGACCTGGGTCAGCGTGTGGGTGAAGCGCGAAACGCGCTCCAGCAATTCGTTGGTTTCGCCACGACCCAGTTCCAGGCGGGCGCCGTTGTCCAGGCCTGCGCGCCAGCCCCCCTGAGCGGTGAGCTCCAGGCGGGTGATGGCTGTGCCCAACGGGGTGAACAGCGGTACCAGTGTTTCGTACAGGGCTTTGACGCGCTGTGCCTGCCCCTCGGGGCCCGCGAATTCAGGCAGCTTGTCGGTGTCGTCGTCCTCAGCGCTGGCCTCGAACACCTCGCCCTGGCGGTTGACCAGCAAACTGTCGCCGCTGCTGCCCCACCAGGCCACGGCCTGGTGTTCTTCCAATGTGACCTTGATGCGATTGGGAAACTCACGCTGAACCACGGCCTGCCGCACCCACGGTACGGACTCGAACACCTTTTGCACCTCGGTCAAGTCGAGCGTGAGGAAGCTGCCACGCAGGCGGTTGCCCATGTGGGCGCGGAAGGTGACGGTGTTCTGGTGCACGAGGTCGCCGTGCACTTCGATGGCGGCCACCGTCCACACAGGGTGGCGGACAGCCCACATGCCTGCGGCAGCCACACACATGGCCACCAGCGCCCAACCCAATGCGCTGGTGGCCAGCGTCATCAGGCGAACGTCTAGGGGCAAAGGGCGGGCGGCCATGGCAGTGTTCACTCCAACGCCTGGTCAGGGCCGTTGTCAGCGTCCAGCCCGGCCCTGCGCAGCAGGCCCAGGCACAGGGCTTCGTAGCTCACCCCGGCAGCGCGGGCCGACATGGGCACCAGGGAATGGCCTGTCATGCCGGGAGCGGTGTTGATTTCCAGCAACCAGGGCTGGCGGGTGGCACGGTCGATCATCACGTCGGCGCGAGCCCAACCCCGGCAGCCCAGCGTGCGGTAGGCCTTCAGCACCAGGTCGTTGATGGCAGCCTCTTCGCCGTCCGGCAGGCCACAGGGCACGAGGTACTGCGTGTCGTTGGTGAAGTACTTGTTCTGGTAGTCGTAGTTGCCTTCGGGGGCCACGATGCGGATGGTGGGCAGGGCCACGGCGCCGGCACCCGCGCCCAGCACGGGGCAGGTGACTTCATCGCCGCTCACGAACTGTTCGCACAGCACCTGCGGGTCGTGCCGGGCTGCCAGGGCGTAGGCCTGGGCGCACTGGTCAACCGACGTGACCTTGGTCAGCCCCAGGGTAGAGCCCTCGCGGGAGGGCTTGACGATCATGGGCGTGCCCAGTTCACCAAACGCGGCTCCGGTTTCTGCTGCGCTGTGCACCGTGCGCCAGGCCGGCGTGGGCAGCCCCTCGGCGCGCCAGATGCGCTTGGTCATGATTTTGTCCATGGCCACGCTGGACGCCAACACACCCGAACCTGTGTACGGGATGCCCAGCAACTCCAGCGCGCCCTGCACCGTGCCGTCCTCACCGTAGCGGCCATGCAGGGCGATGAAGCAACGTGCAAAACCCAGGCGCTTGAGTTCGCACAGGTCGCGCTCTGCAGGGTCGAAAGCGTGGGCATCCACACCCTGGCTCTGCAATGCGGCCAGCACACCCGCACCCGACATCAGCGACACCTCGCGCTCGGCGGAACGGCCGCCCATCAACACTGCCACTTTGCCCAACGCCGCTATGGGCGTACCGGTGTTTTGCTGCATCTGTGTCAGCACTTCAGACATGCGCAACCTCCTGTTGGGTGGCTTGTGCACCCAGTTCCACCACCTGGCCCGACACCGCACCGATGGATCCCGCGCCCATGCACAGCACGACGTCGCCAGGGCGGGCGTTGTCCAGAATGGCCTGTGGCATGGCAACGATGTCGTCCACAAACACAGGCTCCAGCTTGCCGGCCACGCGCAGGGCGCGGGCCAGACTGCGTCCGTCTGCGGCCACGATGGGTGCCTCGCCAGCGGCATACACCTCGGACAGCAGCACGGCGTCGGCGTGGCCGATGACCTTCACGAAATCTTCAAAACAGTCGCGGGTGCGGCTGTAGCGGTGGGGCTGGAAGGCCAGCACCAGGCGGCGGCCTGGGTAGGCACCGCGCGCAGCCGACAGGGTGGCGGCCATTTCCACCGGGTGGTGTCCGTAGTCGTCCACCACGGTGAAGTGTCCCTCTCCATTGACCTGGTGTTCGGACTTCACGGCCACGTCGCCATAACCCTGGAAGCGGCGTCCCACGCCGTTGAACTCGGCCAGTGCCTTGACCACAGCAACATCGGGCACACCCAGCTCCACAGCCACGGCGATGGCTGCGAGCGAATTGAGCACGTTGTGGTGGCCGGGCAGATTCAGCACCACGTCGAGGTCAGGCAAGGTCACGCCGTTGCGGCGCTGCGCGGTGAAGTGCATTTGCTTGCCCACGGCGCGCACGTTGATGGCGCGAACCTGGGCATCCTCGGCAAAACCGTAGCTGGTGATGGGCCGCGCAATGGTGGGCAGCAGGCTGCGGATGGCGGGATCGTCCACACAGACCACGGCTGCGCCGTAAAACGGCATGCGATGCAGGAACTCCACGAACGCGGCCTTGAGTTTGCTGAAATCGTGGCCGTAGGTGTCCATGTGGTCGGCGTCGATGTTGGTCACCACGCTCAGGATGGGCAGCAGGTTCAGGAACGAGGCGTCCGACTCGTCGGCCTCGACCACGATGTATTCACCCGCGCCCAGCCGTGCATTGGCCCCGGCGCTGTTCAGGCGGCCGCCGATGACAAAGGTGGGGTCGAGGTCGGCTGCGGCCAGCACGCTGGTCACTAGGCTGGTGGTGGTGGTTTTGCCGTGGGTTCCGGCAATGGCCACGCCTTTTTGCTTGCGCATCAGCTCGGCCAGCATGACCGCGCGCGGCACCACGGGAATGAGCTTGGCGTGTGCCGCTACCACTTCGGGGTTGTCGGCCTTCACTGCCGTGGATGTGACCAGGCAATCGGCCCCGGCTATGAATGCCGCGTCGTGCCCGATGTGCACCTGTGCACCCAGGCTGGCCAGGCGCTGGGCGGCTGCGCCCATGGACAGGTCGCTGCCCGAAATGACATAGCCCTGGTTCAGCAGCACCTCGGCAATGCCACTCATGCCTGCGCCGCCGATACCGACGAAATGGATGTGACGGATGGCGTGTTTCATGCGGCCACCTTTGCCAGTTGTTCGCACGCGGCCACCATGTGGGCCACGGCCTCAATTTTTTGCATTTTTTTGGCCTCTACCGCTTGATTGACAAGCATTGTTCGCTCTGAATTTTTGATCATCTCTGCCAACATGGCAGCAGTGAGGTCGCGCTGTTGCACCAGGCGGGCAGCCCCGGCATCCACCAGGAAACGAGCGTTGTGGGTCTGGTGGTCGTCCACTGCGTGCGGAAAGGGCACGAACACCGCTGCGGCACCCACCGCCGCCAGCTCGGTCACGGTGCTGGCACCGGCGCGGCACAGCACCAGGTCAGCGTCTGCCATGGCCTGGGCGGTTTGGTCGATGAAAGGGGTGAGCTCGCCCTTCACGCCCAACTGCGCGTACAGCGCACGCAAGGCATCGATGTGTTGCTGGCCGCTCTGGTGTACCACCTGGGGACGCCGGTCTGCGGACATCAACGCCAGAGCCTGTGGCACCACGTCGTTCAGGCCCTTGGCGCCGAGACTGCCACCCAGTACCAACAGTTTCAACGGGCCGCTGCGCCCCATAAAACGCTGCTCAGGTACAGCTTGCTGCAAAAACTCGGCGCGCAACGGGTTACCCACCCACTCGCCTTTGGGGAACACCTTGGGGTACGCGGTGAACACACGGTCAGCCACCTGGGCCAGCACCTTGTTGGCCATGCCGGCGACGGAGTTTTGCTCGTGCAGCACCAGTGGCTTGCCTGCGAGCACACCCATCATGCCGCCGGGAAAGGTGATGTAGCCGCCCAGGCCAATGACCACATCGGGCTTGACGCGGCGCACCACGGCCAGCGCCTGCCAGAACGCACGCAGCAGGCGAAGGGGCAACAGCACCGCAGTTTGCAGGTTTTTGCCGCGCACGCCGCTGAATTGCACAGCCTCAAAGGCAAAACCGCGCGGTGGCACCAGGCGTTCTTCCATGCTGCCGGGCACACCCAGCCAGTGCACGCGCCACCCTTTGTCGCGCAGCGCCTCAGCCACGGCCAGTCCAGGAAAAATGTGTCCACCCGTGCCACCGGCCATGACGAGGGCACACGGGGCTTTGCCTGTGTTGGCGGCGGTCATACCCTGCCCCCCCGCATCAACTGGCGGTTTTCGAAGTCGATGCGCAGCACGATGGCCAGGGCGATCAGATTCATCAGGATGGCGGAGCCGCCGTAGCTCATCAGCGGCAAGGTCAATCCCTTGGTGGGCAATGCACCCAGGTTCACGCCGATGTTGATGAAGGCCTGAAAGCCGATCCACAAGCCAACACCCTGCGCCACCAGTCCGGCAAACACTTGGTCCAATGCAATGGCTTGGCGGCCAATGTGCATGATGCGGCGGGTGAGCCACATGAAAAGGGCAATCACCACCAGCACGCCCACCAGCCCGAATTCTTCGCCAATGACGGCCAGCAGAAAGTCGGTGTGGGCCTCGGGCAGCCAGTGCAGTTTTTCCACGCTGCCGCCCAGCCCCACCCCAAACACTTCGCCGCGCCCAAACGCAATCAGGGCGTGCGACAACTGGTAGCCCTTGCCCAATGCGTGGTCTTCACTGAAGGGGTCGAGGTACGCAAAAATGCGCTCGCGCCGCCACGGGCTGGTCGCAATCACCATGGCAAACGCGCCCACCACCAAGGCCCCCATGAGGAAAAACATGCGTGCGTTCACACCGCCCAGGAACAAGATGCCCATGGCAATGACCACGATCACCATGAAGGCCCCCATGTCGGGCTCGGCCAACAGCAACATGCCCACCACGAACACGGCAGCGGCCATGGGCAACACGGCGCGGAAGAACCGCTCCTTCACGTCCATCTTTCGCACCATGTAGTCGGCGGCGTAAATCAACACCGCCAGCTTGGCCAGTTCCGAGGGCTGGAAATTCATCACGCCCAGTGAAATCCAGCGCCGCGCCCCGTTCACCCCTTTGCCGATGAACGGGATCAGCACCAGCATCAGCAGCACCAGTGCCACAGCAAACAACCAGGGTGCTGCACGTTCCCAGGTGCGCAGAGGCACCTGGAATGCCAGCAATGCAGCCACCGAGCCCATGGCAATGGAGAACGCATGCCGCCACAAAAAGTGCGTGGATGCATAACGGGCAAACCGGGGGTTATCAGGCAGGGCGACGGACGCCGAATACACCATCACCAGGCTCCAGGCCATGAGCGCCACCACCACCCAAACCAACGGCTGGTCAAAGCCCATTTCACGCACAGCCAGGGGTTTGACGCGGACAAACTCGCTGCTGCTGGTCCGAACGGGCAAGGCGTCCTGGGCGGCACGGGTGAACTGCCCCATGGCACCCCACAGGCGCTGCCCGAATGAAGTGGCGCGCTCGCTCATGCCTGCCCCCGCTCGGTGGCAATGGCTTGCACGGCCTGACAAAACACCTCGGCCCGGTGGGCGTAGTGTTTGAACATGTCCAGGCTGGCGCAGGCGGGCGACATGAGCACGGCCTCGCCTTCGCGGGCTTGCTGGCTGGCCAGTTGCACGGCCTCGGGCAATGTGGGGGCATCCATCAGCGGCACACCCGTGTCGGCCAAGGCTTCGCGCAGGTGGGGTGCGTCACGCCCTATCAGCACCACGGCCTGCACATGGGCGCGAACGGCGTCGGCCAGGGGCGAGAAGTCCTGGCCCTTGCCCTCGCCGCCCAGAATCATCACCAGGCGCCGCTCGGCACCCAGTCCTTTGATGGCGGCCAGCGTGGCGCCCACGTTGGTGCCCTTGCTGTCGTCGAAATACTCCACGCCATCGATCACGGCCACCGACTCAACGCGGTGGGGCTCGCCTCGGTACTCGCGAAGGCCGTGCAGCATGGGTGCCAGCGGCGCGCCTGCGGCGGTTGCCAGCGCCAGCGCGGCCAGGGCGTTGGCGGCGTTGTGGCGACCACGGATGCGCAGGGCCTCGGCGGGCATCAGTCGTTGAAGCACCAGTTCTGCGTCGGGCTGCGCACCGCGTTTGGTCTGGCGGGTTTCATCTGCTGGCATGGCACGCACCAGCCAGGCCATGCCGTTGACGGTTTCCAGCCCCCAGTCGCCGGGACGGCGCGGTAGGTCGGTGCCGAAGGTGGTCCAGGCAGGCGTTGGTGTGGTGGGCGCGGCATCGGCGTGTGGGGCGCGGCTGCGTTTGGAGACTGCGGGCTCAGCTGGCTGGAAGTCCATCACGGCAGCGTCTTCACGGTTGAGCACCCGCAGGGCCTGAGTGCCAAACACGCGGCCCTTGGCAGTCGTGTAGTGGGCCATGTCGCCGTGCCAGTCGAGGTGGTCCTGGGTGATGTTGAGCACGGTGGCGGCAGTGGGCTCGAAACCCTCTGGCCCCGTGCGAACGCCGTCGAGCTGGAAGCTGGACAACTCCAGCACCCACACCTGGGGCAAGGGGGAAGACTCTGCCAACACATCGAGCAGCGCTGGGCCGATGTTGCCCGCCACCCCCACGTGCAGCCCGGCACGTGCCAGCAACTGGCCTGTGAGCGACGTGGTGGTGGTTTTGCCATTGGTGCCAGTGATGGCGAGCAGCTTGGGCGCAAACCCAGCATCGGCATACACCTGTCGAAGGGCGTGAGCAAACAGGTCCAACTCGCCCACCACAGGCACGCCGTGTTCAGCAGCCCATGCAGTGACGGCCTGCAATTGAGCAGGCGACAGGCCAGGGCTTTTGCACACCAGAGCCCAGGTTTGGCGAGCCAAAAGCGCGGTTTCCAGCGGGCAGGCGCACACATCGGCGCCTGGCAGTTCGCCGCGCAACTGGGCCATGCGTTCGGGCTGCTCCCGCGTGTCGGCCAGCGTCACACGGGCGCCCTGGCGCGTGCACCAACGGGCCATGGACAGGCCCGAGATGCCGTGGCCGAGCACGAGCACGTGTTGTTGTTCGATGACGGGCAGCGACATGGCTTTACCGCAATTTCAAGGTGGACAAGCCCACCAGGCACAACAGCATGGTGATGATCCAGAAGCGCACCACCACCTGCGTCTCTTTCCAGCCGCTTTTCTCGAAGTGGTGGTGCAGGGGAGCCATCTTCAGGATGCGACGTCCTTCGCCGTATTTCCTCTTGGTGTATTTGAAGTAGCTCACCTGCGCCATGACGGACAGGGCCTCCACCACAAAAATGCCGCCCATGATGGCCAGCACGATTTCCTGGCGCACGATCACCGCCACTGTGCCCAGCGCACCGCCCAGGGCCAGAGCCCCCACGTCACCCATGAACACCTGGGCTGGATGGGTGTTGAACCACAGAAACGCCAGGCCCGCACCGGCCATCGCGGCACAGAAAATGAGCAACTCACCCGCGCCCGAAATGTGGGGAATGAGCAGGTACTTGGCAAACACCGCGTTGCCCGTGAGGTAAGCGAACACGCCGAGAGCAGAGCCCACCATCACCACCGGCATGATGGCCAGACCGTCAAGCCCATCGGTCAGGTTCACGGCGTTGCTGGAGCCCACGATCACCAGGTAGGTCATGACCACAAAGCCCAGCATGCCCAGCGGGTAGGCCACCTCCTTGAAGAAAGGCACCCACAGGCCGGCGGTGGGGGGCAGGTCCACTTGGAAACCCGATGTGATCCAGTTCAGGAACAGCTCAAACACGCGCATATTGGAGCTTTCCGAAATGGCGAACGCCAGATACAGCGCAGCCACCAACCCCACCACAGATTGCCAGAAATATTTTTCGCGTGAGCGCATACCCTCAGGGTCTTTGTGCACGACTTTGCGCCAGTCGTCCACCCACCCGATGGCACCGAAGCCCAGGGTGACGATGAGAACGATCCACACAAACCGGTTGCTCAGGTCAGACCAGAGCAGCGTGGAAATGGCGATGGCCAACAGAATGAGCACTCCGCCCATGGTGGGCGTGCCACTTTTGACCAGGTGGCTTTCCATGCCGTAGCCGCGAATGGGTTGGCCGATCTTCAACGCGCGCAGGCGGTTGATGACGGCTGGCCCCGCCACCAAGCCGATCAGCAAGGCGGTGAGCGCACCCATCACCGCGCGGAAGGTGATGTACTGGAACACCCGGAAAAAACCAAACTCGGGCGACAGCCCCTGCAGCCATTGGGCCAGGTTAAGCAACATGGGCGGTGCCCTCCGAAACATCTGCGGGCGGGAAAGCCCCTTGAATGGCCTGCACCACCCGCTCCATCTTCATGAAGCGCGACCCTTTGACCACGGCACTGCCGCCCTGCCCCACCTGCGCCAGCACGGCGGGCAACAGGTCTTCCACCTGGGAGGCGTACATCAGCACGCCAGGAGCCGCCACTTTTTCCATGGCTGGAAGCGCAAGCTGCATGAGCGACCCGGTGCAAAAAACCTTGGAAATACCGCTGGCCAGCGCATGGGCCAGCACTTCTTCGTGGAAAGCCTGCCCCTGGTCGCCCACCTCACCCATGTCACCTAACACCAAGGTGCGGGGGGCGGGCAGCGCGGCCAACACGTCGATGGCGGCGCGCACGGAGTCGGGGTTGGCGTTGTAGGTGTCGTCGACCAGCGTCAGCGCACCGGCGGCTGTGGCCACGCTGAGCGCACGTGAGCGGCCCTTGACCGGCTCGAACGCCTCCAGGCCTTGCACCACTGCGGGTAGCGCCACACCCGCAGCCAGCGCGCAGGCACAGGCGGCCAGGGCGTTGCGCACGTTGTGTCGTCCGGCGATGGCAAGCTTCAGGTCGGCTTGGCCTGCGGGTGTGACGAGATGCATGCGCCAGCCCAGGCCTTGCCAGATGGCGGTGGCGCGCACGTCGGCCGTTGCATCTGTGTCGCTGAACGTGATCACACGGCGCGTACCAGCCAATGTGCGCCAGATGTGGGTATAGGTGTCGTCGCTGGGAAACACGGCCATGCCCTGTGGGCCGAGGGCTGCAATGGCTTGACCGTTTTCGCGGGCCACGGCTTCCACGGTGCCCATGAACTCCTGGTGCTCGCGCTGGGCGTTGTTCACCAGCGCCACCGTGGGTGCGGCCATGGCGGCCAGCCCGGCGATTTCGCCCGGATGGTTCATGCCCAGTTCGACCACGGCCATACGGTGGTGGGCGCGCAGGCGCAACAGGGTTTGGGGCACCCCGATGTCGTTGTTCAGATTGCCTTGGGTCGCCAGGGCATCCGCCCCATCCGCGCCCGCCGCAGCCCGCAGGATGCTGGCCACCATTTGGGTGACGGTGGTTTTGCCGTTGCTGCCGGTCACGGCCACGAGGGGCAGGTTGAACTGGGCGCGCCACAGCGCGGCCAACTGGCCCAGGGCGACACGGGTGTCGGGCACTTCCACGCCTGCCAGGCCTGCAGCGGCCAAGCCCGAGTGGGCGATGGCGGCGGTGGCCCCAGCCTGCGCGGCCTGGGGCAGGAACGCATTCGCATCAAACGTGTCGCCTTTGAGCGCCACAAACAGGTCGCCGGGCTGCAGGGTGCGGGTGTCGGTGTGCACACGCAGCAGTTCAACGGGCACCGTGCCAACGGTGCGGGCGCCGGGCAAGCGGGCAAGCAAGGCGCTCAAACCTGTCATGCTGCTGTTCAGGCTGGCGGTCATGCAGGTTCTCCGGTGGGGGCCAGTCGGGCCATCAGGGCGCGGCGAGCATGTTCGGCATCAGAGAACGGGTGCTTGACGCCGGCAATCTCCTGCGTGGTTTCGTGTCCTTTGCCTGCGATCAGCACCACATCGGCGGGAGCGGCACGCGCCACCACACTGGCTATGGCGCGGGCACGATCTGGCTCAACCCTGACCTGGGCAGGCGCTTTCAGCCCACACACCATCTGGGCCAGGATATCGGCGGGATCTTCGCTGCGGGGGTTGTCACTGGTCAGGCACAGGTGGTCAGCGTGGGCTTCGGCCTGTGTGGCCATCAGAGGGCGCTTGGAGGCATCCCGGTCACCGCCACAGCCCACCACACAGTGCAAACGGCCGCCACGGGCAGTGGTGATCGGAGCGAGTGCGCTCAGTGCCTTGTCGAGTGCATCGGGCGTGTGGGCATAGTCCACCAGGACCAAGGGTTGCATGGGCAGTGCCTGGTCCAGCCCGCAAGACACCAGCTCCATGCGGCCGGGCACAGCAGACAGCGTGCGGCACGCTTCGCACGCTGCGGCCAAGGGAACACCCAAGGCCCGCAGACTGGCCAGAACGCCCAGCAGGTTGGCGGCGTTGTAGGTGCCGACCAGCGGCACGCTCAAATCCAAGCGTTGCCCGCTTTCGGCAACCATCAGTTGCATCCCCGCAGCCGTCATGCGGCATTCGGTGGCATACAGCCGCGCGTTGGCATTCGACAGGGATACGGTCCATACATCGTGCCCTGCAGCCAAAGTCAGTTCATCGGCCAGCGCCTGCCCTCTGGGGTCGTCCACGTTGACCACAGAAGCTGCCAGGCCAGGCCAGGCAAAAAGGGCACGCTTGGCGGCCCAGTAGGCATCCATGCTGCCGTGGTAATCCAGATGATCCTGGGTGAAATTGGTGAACACGGCCACTTTCACGGCGGTACCTGCCAGCCGGTGCTCGACGATGCCGATGGACGACGCCTCCACGGCACAGGCGTTGACCCCCATGTCGGCCCAGCTTCGCAAGGCAGCCTGCACGGCCACCGGGTCGGGGGTGGTCAGTCCGGTGGGCACCAGACCAGACAAGGGGTCTGCCGACGGGCCGGGCAACCCGACACCCAACGTACCCATGAGCCCACAACCACGGCCTATCGCGGTCAGCGCCTGAGCCAGCCACCACGCGGTGCTGGTTTTGCCATTGGTACCGGTGATGCCAACCACATCCATCTGACGGCTGGGGTGGCCATAGAAAGCCGCTGCCAGATCGCCCGTGACGGGCTTGAGCCCCGCGAATGACGCGACGCGTGGGTCAGCGGATGCAGCCAAGGGGGTTGAATCCAGCGCGTCTGCCTCGACCAGGCAGGCAAATGCCCCTGCCTCCAGGGCTGCCGGCACATAGGCGCGACCATCGGTGGCCAACCCTGGCCAGGCCACAAACGCATCGCCGGGCTGCACCTTGCGGCTGTCGCATTGCAAGCGCTGTGCCCCTTGGGCGCGCAGCCAGGCCAGGGCATCGGCAACGTCGGTGAAGTGGCGCATCAGAACGACTCCTCCACCGCATGTGCCACGATCTGAGGCTTCACGTTCATGTCCGGGGTGACACCCAGGATGCGCAGTGTTTGCTGAACCGTTTCGCTGAACACGGGGGCAGCCACCAGACCGCCGTAGTACTGGCCACCGGTCGGCTCGTCGATCATCACAGCCACCACAATGCGAGGCTGCTCGATCGGTGCCAGGCCCACAAAGAAGCCGCGGTACTTTTTGTCGGCGTAGCCGCGACCTTCCTGTTTGTGTGCCGTGCCAGTTTTGCCACCGGTGGTGTAGCCCATGACCTGTGCCTTGGGTGCCGTGCCGCCGGGACCTGTCACGAGATGAAGCATGTGCCGCACAGCCTGCGCGTGGCGTGCGCTGTACACACGCGGGCCGTGGGCAAGTTCGGCTTTGTGCACCATGGTGGCGGGAATCAGCTCGCCGTCGCGTGCAAACACGGTGTAAGCCTGAGCCAACTGGAACAGCGAGGTTGACAAACCGTAACCGTAGCTCATGGTGGCCTGCTCGATGGGCCTCCACGACTTGTAGGCGCGCAAGCGGCCACTGACCGCCCCTGGGAAAGGCACATCGGGTTTTTGCCCGAGGCCCACCTGTTTGAAGTTCTCCCACATCTCGCGGGGCTGCATCTGCATGGCCATCTTGACCGTGCCCACGTTGCTCGATTTCTGGATGACCTCGATCACGGACATGGCACCGTGCGGGTGTGCGTCGGTGATGGTGGAGCCACCAATGGTCATGCGACCCGGTGCCGTCTGGATGATGCTCTCGGGGCGAACCAGACCTTTTTCCAGCGCCAGCGCTGCGATGAAGGGCTTCATCGTCGAGCCAGGCTCGAACGTATCGGTCAGGGCGCGGTTGCGCAGCTGCTCGCCGGTCAGGTTGCGGCGCTGATTGGGGTTGTAGCTGGGGTAGTTGGCCAGGGCCAGCACCTCACCACTCTGTACGTCCATCACGACCACGCTGCCAGCCTTGGCCTTGTGCTGCTTCACCGCTTCGGTCAGCTTCTGGTAGGCAAAAAACTGCACTTTGCTGTCGATGGACAGTTGCAGATCGGGACCGTCCACGGGCGGAATGGCGTCGCGCACGTCTTCCACCACCCGGCCCAAGCGGTCCTTGATGACGCGGCGCGAACCCGCTGTGCCCGACAACTGCTTGTTGAATGCCAGCTCCACCCCCTCCTGACCGACGTCTTCCACGTTGGTGAAACCCACCACATGTGCTGCCGACTCGCCTTCGGGGTACTGGCGCTTGTAGTCCTTGCGCAGGTACAGGCCCTTGATGCCCAGCGCTTCCACCTGGCGTGCCAGAGGTTCATCGACCTGGCGCTTGACCCAGACAAAGGTTTTGTCCTCGTTTGACAGCAGCTTCTTCAGATCAGCCGGTTTCAGTTCCAGCAACTTGGCTGCCTGAGGCAGCTTGGGGTCGTCCTTGTCCACATCTTCGGGAATAGCCCAGATGCTTTGCGCCGCCACGCTGGACGCGAGGATCAGGCCATTGCGGTCCAGCACACGTCCTCGGTTGGCGGGCAATTCCAGCGTGCGGGCAAAACGCACCTCGCCCTGGCGCTGGAAAAAATCATTGCCAAACACCTGCACGTATGCGGCGCGGGCGCCCAGACCCACAAATGCCAGACCCAACCCAGCCACAATGAATTTGCTGCGCCACACAGGCGTTTTGCTCGCCAGCAGAGGGCTGGCGTGGTAAGCAATGCTGCGCGTCATGGGCGCACCTCGCTGTCGGGCACACGCGGCACGCTGGCCGGTGCCACGTATTGCGTGATGGCGGGATTGGCAGGGAGCATGTCCAGCTTGGTTTTCGCGAGGTGCTGCACGCGGGCCGACGTGGCCTCACCGCGTTTCTGAACCTGCAACTGCTCATGTTCGGCAGCCAGCTTGCGGGTCTGCGCGTTGGCCTTGTCGATCTGGGTGTAGATGCGCCGCGACTCGTACTGGGTGTGCACCAGATAAAAGGCACTGAGCAAAACGGCCAGCAACAGCATGAGGTTCAAACGCGTCACCGGCCAGCCCCTTTGCGGGCGCGACCCTTGGCTGACGCGTGGTCGCGCACATCAGCAGGTGCGGGAGCAGTGGTGCGCTGGGCCACACGCATCACCGCGCTGCGCGAACGGGGGTTGACGGCCACCTCCGCATCACTGGGCATGGTTCGACCCAGCGCCCTGAAGGCCAACACTTCTGAAGCCGACGGGGCCCCGACAGGTGCACGCCGGTCTATCACTTCCTTTGTGTGTTTGGCAATGAACTGTTTGACGATGCGGTCTTCCAGCGAATGGAAACTGATGACCACCAGCCGCCCACCAGGCCGCAGCACGCGCAACGATGCGGTCAGCGCTTGTTGCAGTTCTTCAAGCTCGGCGTTGATGAAAATCCGAAAAGCCTGAAATGTGCGCGTTGCAGGGTCCTTGCCCGGCTCGCGGGTTTTGACCGTGCCAGCCACGACTTCGGCCAACTCGGCGGTGGTTCGAAGAGGGCCCCGTTCCTGTCGGCGACGATCAATCGCCTTTGCAATCTGTTGAGCAAACCGTTCTTCGCCATAGTCACGAATCACCTCCGTCAGGGTGGGGATGTCAGCCGTCTCCAGCCACTGAGCAACGCTCTGGCCCCGGGTGGGGTCCATGCGCATGTCCAGCGGGCCATCGTGGCGAAATGAAAAGCCGCGTTGCGGGTCGTCGATCTGGGGCGAGCTGACACCGAGGTCCAGCAGCAGACCGTCGGCGCAGGCGTCGGGCAAGTCGGCCAAGTGTGCAAAACCCTCGTGGCGGATGTGCACACGCGCATCTGCCAGCGATTCGGCGGTGGCAATGGCCAGAGGGTCCTTGTCAAACACAGTGAGAGCGCCATCTACGCCCAGACGCGACAGGATCAGACGGGAGTGCCCGCCACGCCCAAAGGTGCCATCAATGTAGGCACCGCCAGACTGAACAGAGAGGGCATCGACCGCTTCGTTCAGCAGGACGGTGTGGTGGACCAACACGTCTTGCATGCCTTGCCTTCAGAAAGAAAAGTCCTTGAAGACATCGGGCATGTCGCCCTTCATGGCCTCGGCCTCCTGGGCGGCGTAGGTGGCGGCATCCCACAGCTCGAAATAACCGCCCATGCCCAGCAGCACCGCATCTTTCTGGATGCCTGCTGCGGTGCGCAACTCAGGGGAAATGAGCACACGGCCCGTGCCGTCCATCTCCACGTCCATGGCGTTGCCCAGAAAAATACGCTTCCACCATTGGGCCTGCATGGGCAGGGCGGAAATGCGTTCGCGGAACTTCTCCCACTCGGGGCGGGGAAACACCATCAGGCAACCGTGGGGGTGCTTGGTGATGGTCAGCTGGCTGGCGGCCGTCGCACTCAGGACGTCACGGTGCCGGGTCGGCACATTGAGCCGACCCTTCGCATCGAGACTGAGAGATGACGCACCCTGAAACACCGCTATTGACCCCACTGAAACACTTTTCGCCACCAAATTGCACTTTTCCCCACTTTATCAGGAAAACACAGCGAACCGAACAAGGGGCTGAAGAAAATTTCAATGAAATCAATGACTTACGGAGTATTTGAAGATTAAATGACGGCCAAAGTCTTTATGAATGAAGCACTTAGCAAAGCCACTGAAAGTGATGCTTCAGAGAAAAACAAAAGCCCAGCCGGGGTGGCTCCCTGGCTGGGCTGAACGGGCGTGCGCCGTGTCAGAGGATGAAACGCGACAGGTCTTCGTCCCGGCTCAGTTCGGCGAGACGCTCATTGACGTAGGCCGCATCGATGTGCACGGTCCGCCCAGCCAACTGCGTCGCGTTGTAGCTGACATCATCGAGCAGGCGCTCCATGACGGTGGACAAGCGGCGGGCACCGATGTTCTCGGTGCGCTCGTTCACATCGAACGCCAGTTGCGCCAGGCGGTTGATGCCTTCGGGTGCAAAGTCGAGCGTGACCCCCTCGGTGGCCAGCAATGCCTGGTACTGCCGCACCAGGCTGGCATGGGTCTGGACCAGAATGGCCTCAAAGTCGGCCACCGACAGCGATTGCAGCTCCACGCGAATGGGAAAGCGCCCTTGCAACTCGGGAATCAGGTCGCTGGGACGGCTGAGATGGAACGCACCGCTGGCAATGAACAGGATGTGGTCGGTTTTGACCATGCCGTATTTGGTGGACACAGTGGTACCTTCCACCAGCGGCAACAGATCGCGCTGAACTCCCTGGCGCGACACCTCGGCCCCGTGGCCCTCGCTTCGGGAAGCGACTTTGTCAATCTCGTCGATGAACACAATGCCGTTTTGCTCGGCGTTGTGCAGTGCTTGCTGCTTCACCTCGTCGTCATTCACCAGCTTGGCGGCCTCTTCATCCACCAGCAGTTTCAGCGCCTCGGCAATGGTCACGCGGCGGGTCTTGCGGCGGCCCTGCCCCATCTGGGCGAACATGCCCTTGAGCTGCTCGGCCATGTCTTCCATGCCAGCCGGACCCATGATCTCCAGCTGCGGTTTGGCGTCGGCCAGGTCGATGTCAATCTCTTTGTCGTTCAGCGAGCCTTCGCGCAGCTTTTTGCGGAACACCTGGCGCGCGGTGCTGTCGGGCGCGGGCTCTGCCGAGCCGGTGCCAAACCCCAGATCGGTGCGCGGAGGTGGCAGCAAGACGTCGAGCACTCGGTCTTCCGCCGCGTCTTCGGCGCGGGCACGCTGGGCGGCCACAGCCGTTTCACGGGCCTGCTTGATGGCCATTTCCACCAGGTCACGGATGATGGTATCCACATCTTTGCCCACATAGCCCACCTCGGTGAACTTGGTGGCCTCGACCTTGATGAAAGGCGCGTTGGCCAGCTTGGCCAGGCGGCGGGCGATTTCGGTTTTACCCACGCCGGTGGGGCCGATCATGAGGATGTTTTTGGGCGTGATCTCGGGGCGCAGCGCCGCATCCACGTTCTGGCGGCGCCAGCGGTTGCGCAGTGCAATGGCCACGGCCCGTTTGGCGGCCGGCTGGCCCACGATGTGGCGATCCAGTTCGGCAACGGTGTCTTGGGGGGTGAGCTGGTTCATGTCAATGTGATTAACGAAAATGGCCTCTGACGCCTGATAGTATTGACTTTGCAGCTACAGAGTTTCAACGGTGTGGTGCATGTTGGTATAGATGCACAGCTCGCCCGCAATGGCCAGGCTCTGGCGCACCACCTGCTCGGCACTCAGCTCGGTGTGGTCGATCAACGCCTTGGCGGCGGCCTGGGCATAGGCACCACCCGAGCCGATGGCCACGATGCCGTGTTCGGGCTCCAGCACATCGCCGTTGCCGGTGATGATGAGGCTGCTGGTTTTGTCGGCCACGGCCAACATGGCTTCGAGGCGGCGCAACACGCGGTCGGTGCGCCAATCGCGGGTCAGCTCAATGGCCGAGCGCACCAGGTTGCCCTGATGTTTTTCCAGTTTGGCTTCAAAACGCTCGAACAACGTGAAAGCGTCGGCGGTGGCACCGGCAAACCCGGCCAACACCTGCTGGTGGTGCAATTTGCGCACCTTGCGCGCCGTGCCCTTGACCACGATGTGGCCCAGCGTGACCTGGCCGTCGCCACCGATGGCGACCTGGTCGCCCTGCGGGGTTGTGCGGCGCACGCAAACAATGGTGGTTCCGTGAAAAGATTCCATGGCAGTGGGAAGGGGTACGTTGAAAACACGGCCAGACACAAGGCCTGCGCTTGGCACGCCGTTTGAAGCGAGCTCAGTCGTTGCGTGTCACCACTTTGGCATGCTCGGTGATGCCAATGACGTGGAAGAACGCGGCAATGAGGCGGTGGACGTCGGTGAACTTGACCTCACGCCCCAGCGCATGGTGGGCAGACACCCAGTTGAGGATGCTGCCAGCCGCTGAAAAGTCCACCCGGATGAGATTGCGGCAGGACACGATCCGAACCAGGGCTTCGCCCTGTATGCGGTCGAGCCGGTCCAGATGCTCCTGCGGGTCACCCAGGATCTCTCCCATCAGGTCGCCCACGGGTGGCGGCTGGAAGGTGAACGTGGCGGTGCGCATCAGGTCCACCGGCAGATCACCCGGCACCGAGGACAGCACAGAGGGATTCGAGTCCACAAAATTCCGTGGTTTCTGTCGGCGCTCGAGCGGCTCGGAGGCGGCGTCCTCGTCGCTGGTCATCAGCGACTTGAAGTGGCACACGGGCGGCTCCCAGCCGGGCGGAGACACCTCGTAGGTGACACAAAAATCCAGCGCTGCCAGCTCAAAGTCGTCGCTCATGTTCATGACACGCAACCCCGACAGCCGCAGATCCCACCAGATGCGGTCCACCGTGCGGTCGCCCGAGGGTGTGTGCGCCAGCATGACTTCTCGCAACCGCCGTACACCCACAAAGCGCACATCCACCGCGCTGGTGGCCCAGTCGGTCATCAACTTGACGAGCCGCACCGCCGCGACGGGCTGCACCGAACCCAAGGCAGACCAATCAAGCACCCAAGGCTGTGCAGCGCGCTCCAGCGTTTTGGCGAGCAAGGTGACGGAATGGGCATCCAACTCAGCTCCGGCCACCCAGGTTGCACGCCCGAGCTTTGCTGAGGGCTGGAACACGCGCGACGCCTTGGCTGCCACCTCGTCCGGCATGGAGAACCACTGGGGTGCCGAGCGGGAGAACCGGTTAGCAAAGTCCATGGCCTGGTCGTCGAACGACGCCAGGTTGCCAGTGGCACGGTACAAATCGAACAGGGCCATCCATTCGTCCGTGGTGCCGTTGCTGGCCTTGCGGGTGAGGATGTCCAGCAAGCCCTGCTCGGCACCGCGATCGTCACCACTGGCGTAGCGGATGGCCGCTTCCTCGATTTCTGGATCGAGTGCCAGCTCCTGCACATCCAGCGCGTAGAACTTGGACACCGAAAAAGCCGACGCATCGCGCAGTTCACCGGGCTTTGTGTCGCCGGCTTCCGGCAGGGACATGCTGTTGGCCAGCAACTCACTGTTGCTCAACACCCGTTGACCCACATCCGGCGAACCCGAATGCCCCGAGAGCGTTCGCGCCGTGTCGTGCGGCATGCCATGTTTGGGTGGATCGGCATACGGGACGGTCGGCGCGTTGTCTTGCGGCAGCGTCGTGCGGTAGGGACGCATGGAGTCCACGGCATCGAGGGGCAACGTGGTGGCGTTGCGCGTGTGGCCCTCGCCCTGCTTGGTCTTCCACCACTGCATGGACATCTGGGCTTCGATCTCGTCGATCTTTTTCAGCGTGCCAGCACGGTCATCCGGCTTGGACGAATAACTGCTCTGGAAGAAAGACGGCCGCCCTGCATAGCCTGGCTCAGAGTTGGGCAGGCGGGTGCGCAGCTTGCGCAACATGTCGAACTCGCGCTTGCGCACAAAGTCGTTGCGCCGCTTGCGCTCGATCATCTCCTTGAGCGCCTGCTTGCTCTGCGCAGCATCCCGACCTTCGCTGGCCAGGTCCAAGTCGCTCCAGCTCGTGGCGGGGTGCCGCACGAACTTGACCATCTTCGACAAGAAGCCGCTGTTGGGAGGGTCTTTCTGCATGGTGGGCACCGATGGCGATCAGTCCCCGAACATTTTTTGCTTCAGTTCCCGTCGCTGCTGCGCTTCGAGAGACAGGTTGGCTGTGGGACGCGCAATCAGGCGCCCTACACCGATGGCCTCACCGGTTTCGTCGCAATAGCCATAGTCACCGCTGTCGATGCGGGCAATGGATTGCTCGATTTTCTTCAGCAGCTTGCGCTCACGGTCGCGGGTGCGCAGTTCGAGTGCGTGTTCTTCTTCGATGGTGGCGCGATCAGCGGGGTCGGGCACCACCACGGTGTCTTCGCGCAGGTTTTCGGTGGTCTGGCCGGCGTTGGCCAGGATGTCTTGCTTCAGACGCACCAGCTTGTGGCGGAAAAATGCCAACTGGGTGTCGTTCATGTACTCGGCATCGGGCATGGAGAGCACCTCTTCGTCCGTCAACTGGTCAACGGTTTTGGATTTCCAGTTGTTCGCGAGCTTGGGGTCTTTGCGGGCAGGAGAATGCACGAGAGGGGTCATGACACGTTCAGGGAGATTGGAAAAAGTCGCCTTCGCTGCATCGGGCGAATGGCTGGGTTTGGGCTGGGGAGTGGGCACGGCCGCTGCCGCAGCCTTGCGTCCTCCCCGTCTGCCCGGAGGGGCGACGGCCACAGCCGCCGGGCTGACCACCACCACGGGCGCCACGGGGGCTGGGGCCGGTGCCGCTTTGGCCACCGCAGCCGGTGGCGTCACTGCTTGCTTGGTGGCCTGTGGCTTGGCCGCAACAGGCTTCTTGGCTGCAGCAGCCACGGGTGCAGCAGCTTTGGCCGGTGCAGGAGCTGGAGCAGCCACCGCTTTGACTGTTTTGGTCGCCTTTGCCGGCGTTGCCGCTGGCTTGTCGGTTGCCTTCGGAGCGGTGACAACAGGGGTTTTCTCCGCCGCGACGGTCACAGGTTTGGACGCAGAAGCCTTGGTTTTGACCGGGGTTGCTGTTGGTTCAGCTGCTTTTTTCACTGCGTCTCTCCTCTGACGGGTCGCGGGGCCGGATGTGGCCTCGGAGACCGCCAAGGCCACAGCGGCTTTTGATCGGGCTACGGGCGCCTTTGGCGTTATACCTTGTTTGGAGGCAACTATCACTGACGGAGGCTCCACGGCAGCCGCCTTCGCGGCCTTGGGTGGCACAGGCTCAGCGCTGTCGGGGCGTTTGGGAAACAGCCCAAAGCCTTGCAAAAGCGAGACAAACAGCATGGCAAACGCCCGGTGGTCAGTGAATGAAGCGCCGCATTATGTCAGGCACTGGTCGAGGCCCTGCACCAATATGTCGCGGGGCAATTCGATGCCAATGAACACCATCTTGCTCACCCGCAATTCCCCAGGCGCCCACAAAGGCCCCAGGTCGCTGCCCATGAGTTGGTGCACGCCCTGGAAAATGACTTTCCGATCCGTGCCTTCCATGTTCAGCACGCCCTTGTAGCGCAGCATGCGCGGGCCATACACATTGACGATGGCACCCAGAAAATCTTCCAGCTTGGCCGGACTGAAGGGCTTGGTGGCGCGGTACACAAAGCTCTTCACGTCATCGTCGTGATGGTGGTGGTGCCCTTGCTCTTTCGCGTGCGAGGGGTGGTCGCAGTGCTCGCCGTGAGCGTGGTCGTGGTGCTCATGCCCGTGATCGTCTTCCTTCAGGAAGTCGGGGTCGATGTCCAGCTTGGCATTCAGGTTGAAGCCCTTGAGGTCCAGCACCTTGGACAGCGCCACTTCACCGAAATGCACCGTTTGAATGGGCGCACGCGGGTTCATGTGCTTCAGGCGGTGGGTGAGTGCGTCTAGGTCTTCAGCGCTGACCAGCTCTGACTTGCTGATGAAAATCTGGTCGGCAAAGCCCACCTGTCGGCGGGCTTCCTGGCGGTCATTCAGTTGCTGTGGGGCGTGCTTGGCATCCACCAGCGTGACGATGGCGTCCAGCAGGTACTGCTCGGCCACCTCGTCGTCCATGAAGAATGTCTGTGCCACAGGCCCAGGGTCGGCCAGGCCGGTGGTTTCGATGATCACGCGGTCAAAGTCCAGCAGGCCCTTGCGTTTCTTGGCGGCCAGCAATTGAAGCGTTTCGCGCAGGTCTTCACGGATGGTGCAGCACACGCAGCCGTTGCTCATCTGGATGATGTTTTCCTGCGTGTCGGACACCAGGATGTCGTTGTCGATGTTCTCTTCACCAAACTCGTTTTCAATGACGGCAATCTTCTGGCCGTGTGCTTCGGTCAGCACGCGCTTCAAGAGCGTGGTTTTGCCCGAGCCCAGAAAGCCGGTGAGGATGGTGGCGGGAATGAGGGCCATGCGGGGTACTCCTGCAACACAGTTGCGTTTGATACGGAATTTGAGGCGGCGAAGTGTAGTTCAACCCCGTGGCCGGGCCATGACCACCAAACCTTTCAGGTATTCCCCCTCGGGGAATGGCAGGCCCACCGGGTGGTCTGGCGCACCGCCCAAACGGTGGGTGATGAAGGCATCCACCCCGGCCTCCAGAGCGGCTGAGGCCACGATTTTCTGGAACAGCTCCACCCCGATGCCCCCTGAGCAGGAGTAAGTGAACAACATGCCCCCAGGGTTCAGCAGTTTGAAGCCCCAGCGGTTCAGGTCTTTGTAAGCGCGGGCGGCCCGCTCGGCGTGTGCCGCCGTGGGGGCCAACTTGGGGGGATCGAGCACGATGGCATCGAACGTGCGGCCCTCGCTGTGAAACGCACGCAGGCTGGCATTCACATCGGCATCGAGCCAGGTGGTGTGGCCCGCGTCAAAGCCGTTCAGCGCCACGTTGGCACGGCCTTTGGCGAGTGCGGGGCCAGACGAGTCGATGCTGGTGACATGCCCTGCCCCACCGCCCATTCCGGCGGCCCGCATGCCGGCGAGGGCGGCCACAGTGAAGCCACCGGTGTAACAAAAGCAGTTCAGCACCTGCTGCCACTGGCCGTGGCGGGCTGCCTCGAAAAAGGCCTGCCGGTTGTCGCGCTGGTCCAGGTAGAAACCAGTCTTGTGGCCCTCGGCCACGTCCAGCGCCAGCTGCCAGCTGTGCTCTTGCAGCACCACGGCCGTGTCGCCATCGCCCCGCAGCCAGCCCGACACTTTGGGCAAGCCCTCCAGTTCGCGCACGCTGGCGTCTGAGCGCTCGTACAGCCGGGTGAGGCCGGTCAACTCCAGCAGCGCGTCCGCAATCGTCTGCTTCCAGCGCTCGGTGCCGCAGCTCAGGAACTGGGCCACCAGTGTGTCGCCGTAGCGGTCCACGACCAGGCCGGGCAAGCCGTCTGACTCGCCATGCACCAACCGGAGGCCATTGCTTTTTATATCAAACAAGCCCCTAGCGCTTATTGCGGTTGACAAGTTAGCTCTGAAAAACGCTGCGTCAATCCGCTGCTTTTCGTCAAAGGTCCACACCCGGGCGCGGATTTTGGAGGTGGGCGACACCGCGCCCCAGGCCAAAAACTGGCCCTCGGCGCTTTCAATGCGCACGGTTTCGCCCGGGTCCCCCCCGCCCTTGGCCACGGCCCCATCGAACACCCAGGGGTGGCGGCGCTGCAATGACTTTTCTTTGCCGGGTTTGAGTCTGAGGATTTTCATGGGGCTTTGACAGGCTGAGGAGAGGCAGCGATTGTCCAACGTCCTCGCGCGGTTGGTCGAAGGCACCCCAGACAAGCCCCCTCAGGGTCAGTCGCGTCCCGGCTCGGCAGAAATTGATGGCCGCGCGCCCATGAGCGCACTGTTCAGCCCCTGGGTATGAAAGGGCGCGCCGGCAGGCACGGGCACCCAAGGCAAGGCCGACTGACCCCAAATGTGAACCACGGGGGGCAACTGCGCCCGCTCGCTCACACAGCCCAGACGCAGGTTCAGCACGGTGGGAGAGTCGGGATCACTTGCGTACAGCTGGGTGCCACACTGGGCACAAAACGCCTGCGTGTGCCGATTGCCACTGGCTGCCACCTTGATGTACTGCTGCGGCGTGCCAGTCCAACGGACGTCCTCGGACCGAGTGGGCAACACCGCGCGATAGGGTGCCCCCGAAAAGACTTGGCAGTCGGTGCAATGGCAGGCAATGACCTTGCTAGGGTCAACCAGCGCCGTGAAAGAAATGGCACCGCAATGGCACTGGCCAGAGATGTGCATCAACGCCTCACACCCGCTCGAAAATCCCCGCAGCGCCCTGCCCCATGCCCACGCACATGGTCACCATGCCGTAGCGCTGGTTATGGCGGCGCAGGGCGTGGATGACGGTGGCGGCGCGGATGGCACCGGTGGCTCCCAGCGGGTGGCCCAGGGCGATGGCGCCGCCGTTGGGATTGACCTTGGCGGGGTCCAGACCCAGTGTGTTCATCACGGCCAGGCTCTGGGCGGCAAAGGCTTCGTTCAGTTCGAACCAGTCGATGTCGTTCTGGCTGATGCCACCGTTTTTCAGCGCAGCGGGAATGGCCTCCACCGGGCCGATGCCCATCAGGTGCGGGGGCACCCCGCGTGAGGCGTAGCTGACGAAGCGGGCCAGTGGCGTCAGACCAAAGCGTTTGATGGCGGCCTCGCTGGCCAGAATCAATGCACCCGCGCCATCACTGGTCTGGCTGCTGTTGCCTGCGGTCACGGTGCCCAGGCCGGTTGGGCTCATGTCGGCACGGCGTGGGGTGGCGAAGGCGGGCTTGAGTTTGCCCAGACCTTCCAGGCTGGTGTCGGGGCGTGCGCCTTCGTCATGGCTCACGGTGCGAGTGGTGGTGGTGACTTCGGCTGTGTCCAGGTTGACGCTGCGCTCGGTCACTTCCACGGGGCAGGTTTCGTCAGCAAACTCGCCTTTGGCCTGCGCGGCCAGTGCGCGCTGGTGCGATTGCAGGGCAAACGCGTCCTGGTCGGCGCGGCTCACCTTCCACTGCTGCGCCACCTTTTCGGCGGTCAGGCCCATGCCGTAGGCAATGCCGTACTTCTCTACATTTTGGGTGTCGGCAAAGATGCTAGGGGAGAGGCTGGGGCTGTTGCCCATCATGGGCACCATGCTCATGCTCTCGGCACCGGCGGCGATCATCACGTCGGCCTCGCCCACGCGGATGCGGTCGGCGGCCATCTGGATAGCGCTCAGGCCCGATGCGCAAAAGCGGTTGACGGTGATGCCGCCCACGCTGTTGGGCAGCCCGGCCAGCACCGCGCCGATGCGGGCCACGTTCAGGCCCTGTTGGCCTTCGGGAATGGCGCAGCCGCAGATCACATCTTCAATGCTGGCAGGGTCCAGGCCCGGCACCTGTGCCAGCGCGGCACGCAGGGCGTGGGCCAGCAGGTCGTCGGGGCGGGTGTGTTTGAAAAAGCCCCGGTGCGATTTGCCAATGGGCGTGCGGGTGGCGGCGACGATGTAGGCGTCTTGAAGTTGCTTGCTCATGATTGTTCCTTGTTGCCTTGGGTTTCAGGGCTGGCGTGGGCGGGCAGGTATCCAGGCCCACACAAATGTGCATTCCACCGGCTCGATGCCGGCTTCATCGGTCACCACCACCTTCACAGTGACTTCACCTTTGTCGGTGCTGTGCAGGGCGTGTTGTTGCTCAGGGCTGAGGGTGGCCACGGCTTTCAGCGCGCCGGTGGCGCGTTTGCGAAAGGCCATGGTCAGTTCTTTGGCCAGGGGCAGGCAGTCGTCGCGCACGTTCATGCCCACCACCATGCCGGTGGCCGTTTCGGCCAGCAGGTTCATGGCCGAGGCGTGAACACCGCCAATGTGGTTTTGCACCGGGCGCTGGTTGGCCAGGTGCACCTCCACACGCTCCGGGCTCATGTGCACGAAGTTGACCTTGGCCGTACCAGTGAAGGGCACGGCGCGGTGCAGCACGATGTTGCGCACCCAGCGCTGCATGAAGCCAGGCGCCTCGGACAGGCGTGCCAGGCTGCGTTGCAGGCGGTTGGGGTGGGTGGTGGTGGCCATCAGTTGCGCAGGGGCTTGCCGGTGCTCAACATGCCCATGATGCGTTCCTGCGTCTTGGGGTGCTCCAGCAGGCTGCAGAAGGCCTGACGCTCCAGCGTCATCAGGTATTCCTCGCTCACCAGCGTGCCTGCGTCCACTTCGCCACCGGTCAACACACCGGCAATCAGCCCGGCAATGTGGAAGTCGTGCTGGCTAATGAATCCACCGTCACGCATGTTGACCAGGCTGCCCAGAATCGTGGCCTTGCCAGAACGACCCGCCACGGGGAACAGGCGCTTGTGTGGGGCGCGGTAGCCACCGGCAAACAGGGCCTTGGCCTCGTTGATGGCGGTAAACAGCAGTTCGTCTTTGTGCGGCACCACCACGTCGCTGTCCAGAACGTAGCCCAGGCCACGGCTTTCCAGCGCGCTCGTGCCCACGCTGGCCATGGCTGCGGCCTTGAAGCCTTCGGTGAGGAGCGGGATCAGGTCTTTGTTGGTGCTGGCTGCGGCATTCTCGGCAGCGCGGCGGGCGATGTAGGTCAGGCCACCCGCACCGGGCACCAGGCCCACGCCCACTTCGACCAAGCCCACGTAGCTTTCCATGTGCAGCACGCGGCGGGCGCTGTGCACGGCCAGTTCGCAGCCACCACCCAGAGCCAGACCACGCACGGCAGCAATGACCGGCACGGACGCGTAGCGAATCTTCAGCATGATGCGCTGGAGCTCACCCTCGGCTTCATTGATGGCTGCGGCACCGCCCATCATGAAACCGGGCAGCATGGCTTGCAGGTCGGCACCCGCGCTGAAAGGCTCGTCGCCCGACCAGATCACCACCCCCTGGTAGCTGACCTCGGCCAGATCCACGGCCTGGCTCAGGCCCTCGGCCACGTCCGGGCTGATGGCGTGCATCTTGGTTTTGATGCTGGCAATCACCACCTCGTTATCGAGCGTCCACAGGCGGATGGCATCGTCTTCCACCAGCGTGGTGCCTGCCGTGCGGCAATCGGGGCCAGCCTCGCCCAGCAGCAGCTCGGGGAACAACTGGCGGCTGTACACGGGCAGCGTGCGGCGGGCTTCAAACGCGCCGGTGGTTGGGTTGAACGAGCCTTGTGCGCTGTGCACGCCACCGGCCTCGGCCACGGGGCCCTCGAACACCCAGGCGGGCAGCGGCGTGTTGCACAGGGCTTTGCCTGTGTCAATGTCTTCCTGAACCATCTTGGCCACATCCAGCCAACCAGCTTCTTGCCACAGCTCGAAGGGGCCCTGCTTCATGCCAAAGCCCCAGCGCATGGCCTGGTCCACGTCGCGGGCGGTGTGGGCGATGGTGCCAAGATGCACAGCTGCGTAGTGGAAGGCATTGCGCAGGATGGCCCACACGAATTGGCCCTGTGGCCCTTCGCTGTTGCGCAGCAGGCGCAGGCGTTCACCGGCGGGCTTTTTGAGCATGCGGGCGTAGACCTCGTCGCTCTTCTGGCCAGCGGGGACGTATTCGCCGCTTTCCAGGTCAAAGCGCATCACATCGCGGCCCACCTTCTTGAAGAAGCCGGCCTTGGCCTTTTGGCCCAGGTGGCCCAGTTCCAGCAACTTGGTCAGCACGGCGGGGGTTTCAAAGCTGCCGTAGAACGCGTCGGTTTCCAAACTCAGAGTGGTTTGCAGCGTCTTGATGACATGGGCCATGGTGTCCAGGCCCACCACGTCGGCGGTGCGGAAGGTGCCGCTGCTGGCACGGCCCAGCTTTTTGCCAGTGAGGTCGTCCACCACGTCGTATGTCAGGCCGTAGCGTTCCACCTCTTTCATGGTGGACAACATGCCCGCAATGCCCACGCGGTTGGCCACGAAATTGGGCGTGTCTTTGGCACGCACCACGCCTTTGCCCAGGCCGGTGGTGACGAAGGCTTCGAGCTGATCGATCACGCGCGGTTCGGTGGTGGGCGTGGCAATCAGTTCCACCAGCGGCATGTAGCGCGGGGGGTTGAAGAAGTGGATGCCGCAGAAGCGGGGCTTCAAAGCCTCGGGTAGCACCTCGCTCATGGCGGTGATGGACAAGCCCGATGTGTTTGAGGCCACCAGCGCTTGCGGGGCCACAAACGGCGCTATCTTTTTGTAGAGATCGACTTTCCAGTCCATGCGTTCGGCAATGGCCTCGATGATGAGGTCGCAGCCCAGCAACAGCTCCAAGTGCTCTTCGTAATTGGCGGCCTGGATCAGGGACGCATCTGCCTTGTCGCCCAGCGGCGAGGGCTTGAGCTTTTTCAGGTTGTCGACGGCGCGGGTGACGATGCCGTTTTTGGCGGTCGACTTGGTGTCGGCCAGGTCGAACAGCACCACCGGCACCTTGACGTTGACGAGGTGGGCGGCAATTTGCGCACCCATCACGCCTGCGCCGAGGACGGCGACTTTTTTCACGTTGAATCGGTTCATGGTTTTCCTTCTTTGGGGCGGATGCGTAACCCGCCTCACTCAATGCGTTGCCACACCTGCGTGCGGTAAAACGGGCCGATGTAGCCCCTGACCTGCAGCCGTTTGCCAGCATCCAGCGGGGTGATGCGCACGGTGTATTCCTTGCCGTTTTCGGGGTCCAGAATCTTGCCGCCCTCCCACACCGTGCCGCCATCGGCCGGGCGCAGGCCCCGGATGATCTCCATGCCCACTTTGGGCTGGTTCTTGCGCTCATCGGTGCAAAGCGAGCACAGCGGCTCGCTGTCCTGGGTGATCGATTTGTCGATGCGGCCGTGCAGCGCGCCTGTGGCCATGGGCGCAATCACGATCTCTGCCATGGCCTTGCCCGTGGAGTCATCAAACGTTTTCCAGCGGCCCACGGGGCTGGTTTGCGCCAGCACCGCACCACTGGCCAGCAGCACGCCCAACGCCAGCACAGCATGGCGGAGGTATGGGGCAGGTGAGCAGTTCATGGGCGTCAGCAACCGGGGGCTCAGGCCAAGGCCAGGTCGGTGTCCATCAGCACCTTGCTACCTGCACGCGCCGTGCGCATGAGCGTTGCGGTTTCGGGGAACAGCTTGGCAAAGTAGAAACGTGCCGTTTGCAGCTTGGCGCCGTAGAACGGGTCGCTGTTGCCTGCGGCAATTTCTTTCAGCGCCACGCTGGCCATGCGGGCCCAGAAGTATCCAAACACCAAGTGGCCGGCCACGCGCAGGTAGTCCACAGCAGCAGCGCCCACCTCGTCGGGGTTTTGGAAGCCTTTGAAGCCGATTTCGGTGGTGAACTTGGTGATCTGGTCACCCAGCATGGCGAGCGGGTTGATGAACTCGGCCATCTTCTCGTTGACGCCTTCTTCTTCCACTAGCGCGCCCACCAGCTTGCCAAACTTCTTCAGCGTGGCGCCGTTGTTGCCCAACACCTTGCGGCCCAACAGGTCCAGGCTCTGGATGGTGTTGGTGCCTTCGTAAATCATGTTGATGCGGGCATCGCGCACAAACTGCTCCATGCCCCATTCCTTGATGTAACCGTGCCCGCCAAACACCTGCTGGCACATGGTGGCGGCCTGGTAACCGTTGTCAGTGAGGAAGGCTTTGGTGATGGGGGTCAGCAGCGACAACATTTCGTCGGCGTCCTTGCGTACCTTCTCGTCAGAGTGGTTGTGCACCTTTTCCAGCAGCACCGAGCAGAACATGGCCAGTGCGCGGCCGCCTTCTGCGTAGGCCTTGGCGGTGAGCAGCATCTTGCGCACATCGGGGTGGACGATGATGGGGTCGGCCGGTTTGTCTTTGGCCTTGGGGCCCGACAGGCTGCGCATCTGGATGCGGTCTTTGGCGTAGGCCAGTGCGTTCTGGTAGGCCACCTCGGTCAGGCCCAGGCTCTGGTTGCCCACACCCAGGCGAGCGGCGTTCATCATCACGAACATGCCCTGCATGCCCTTGTTGGGCTGGCCCACCAGGGTGCCCACGGCACCGTCAAGCACGATTTGCGCCGTGGCGTTGCCGTGGATGCCCATTTTGTGCTCCAGGCCGCCGCAGTAAATGCCGTTGCGTTCGCCCAGGCCGCCGTCAGCGTTGACGTGGAATTTGGGCACCACAAACAGGCTCACGCCCTTGATGCCGGGAGGCGCATCGGGCAGGCGGGCCAGCACCAGGTGGATGATGTTGTCGGCCATGTCGTGCTCACCGGCGCTGATGAAGATTTTGTTGCCAGTGATTCTGTAGGTGCCGTCGGGCTGGGGCTCGGCCTTGGTGCGCATCAGCCCCAGGTCGGTGCCGCAGTGGGGTTCGGTCAGGCACATGGTGCCGGTCCACTCGCCGCTGGTCATTTTGGCCAGGTAGGTGGCCTTTTGTTCGGGTGTGCCGTGGGTATGCAGAGAGGCGTAGGCGCCATGGGTCAGGCCGGGGTACATGGTCCAGGCCTGGTTGGCGCTGTTCATCATTTCGTACAGGCACTGGTTGACCACCAGCGGAAGGCCTTGGCCGCCGAATTCAGGGTCGCAGCTCAGCGCGGCCCAGCCACCTTCCACGTAGGTTTTGTAGGCCTCTTTGAAGCCAGTGGGCGTGGTGACGGCGTGGGTATCGCGGTCTAGTTTGCAGCCCTCGGTGTCGCCGCTGATGTTCAGCGGAAAAATCACCTCTTTGGCGAACTTGCCGGCCTCTTCCAGCACGGCGTTGATGGTGTCCACGTCGGCATCGGCGTGTTGCGGCATGCTCTTGAACTCATCGGTGACCTTGAGCACTTCGTGCATGACGAACTGCATGTCGCGCAGGGGTGGGTTGTAAACGGGCATGGCAGTCTCCTGAGGAATAAAACGGACAACGGTGAAACTAAAAACAAAAACAGGTCAGCCAGCGCTGGCCACACCGGGTGCGGACTGACGCTCCGACACGATGCGCTCGAACCCGGCCAGGGCCCGATCCACGGAACCCGGGGTTTTCAGGAACCGGGCTTCGTAGTGCAGGGCCAGGATCAGGCCGTGGATTTCAAAAGTCATTTGCTGCTCGTCGGCATCTGCGCGCAGGTGGCCTTCTTTTTTGGCCAGCACCACGGCGCGGTTCATGGCCGCGAGCCAGGTTTTGACCGAACTGGCCAGCGCGTCGCGCACGGGGCCGGGGCGGTCGTCAAACTCCACAGCGCCGCTGATGTAGATGCAGCCGGAATCAATTTCGATGCTGGTGCGCTTCATCCAGTTGGCAAACAGCGCGCGCAGGCGGGGCAGGCCACGCAGGCCGGCCACGGCAGGGAAGAACACTTCTTCCTCAAACCGGTTGTGGTACTCGCGCACCACCGAAATTTGCAGTTCTTCGCGTGAGCCAAAGTGGGCAAAAACGCCTGACTTGCTCATTTGCATGACCTCGGCCACGGCGCCGATGCTCAAGCCCTCCAGACCCACATGCGTGGCCAGACCCAGCGCGGCATCGACGATGGCAGTGCGGGTTTGCTGGCCCTTCATCTGCCCTTTCAGGGACGACTTGGCCGGGCTTTTGCGGGCAGCCCTGGGAGCGGCATTCACGGGCTCGATCACGGTGGCAGAAGTCATAGACGGTGTATGTGTGGGAGTGCCACAAAAAGAACGACCGTGCTATTTTGCAAGCAAACCGCGCCGCCATGTGTGCTGCAGGGTCATTTAAATCTAGGGGCTTGCCCCTAGCCGCAGGGTGGCCGGGCGTCAGGCGAACTGAACACGCACCCGCAACCCCTGGCCGCCCGGGCCACTGCCCAGCTGCAAGTGTGTGGCGTGCGCACGGGCGATTTCGTTCGCAATGGCCAGCCCCAGACCGTTGCCCTCGGCCGACGTACCGGGCATGCGGTAGAAGCGCTGCAACACGCGCTCGCGCTCGGCAGGGTCGATGCCGGGACCACTGTCGTCCACGGCCAGCCAGCCGATGGCCCCTCCACCTGCCTGCGCCTCTTGTCCGCAACGCACTGTGACGCTGCCGTGCTCAGGGGTGTACTTGATGGCGTTGTCCACCAGGTTGATCAGCAACTCCCTCAACAGCCAGGCGTGGCCGTCCACTTGAACCGGCTCGGCGTCCAACCCCAGGTCGATGTGGCGGGCGGCAGCGGCATCGAGGTGCAATGCCAGCACGGTTTCGCACAGGTCCTTCAGGTCCACACGCTGCATGGCCGACGAATCGGCGGTGGTGGTGTCGGCGCGGGAGAGGGCCAGCAACTGGTTGGCCAGTTGTGTGGTGCGCCGCGCTGCAGAACGCAAGCGCAGCACCTGGTCTACCGGCAGGCTGAGCTTGTCGTGCGGCTGCAGAGCACGGGTGGCCTGACCCCACGCCTCGATTTGGGCCTGCAACCCCGCCAGGGGTGTGCGCAACTGGTGGGCGGCATCGGCCACAAAGCGGCGCTGGGCTTCGGTTTGGGCGTTGACCAGTGCAAACAGGCGGTTGAGCGAGTGCACCAGGGGCAACACCTCGGCCGGAGTGGCGTCGCCGGCAATGGGGCTGAGGTCGCGTGGGGAGCGGTACTCGACCGCGTTTTTGAGCGCCATCAAAGGGCGCAGGGCCCGGGCCACGGCCCAGCGCACGCCCAATGCCGCCACTACCATCAGCACCACATTTGGCAGCAGCACCCGCACCAGCACAATGTTCAGCCACCGCTGCTGCACGTCGGAGCCATCGGCCAATTGCACGATCAGGTCGCCCGCTGCGGTAGGTACCCGCTGCGCAATGATGCGGTAAGTGACACCGCCCTCGGTCACGCTCAAAAACTCGGGCTCGGGCGTGGACGGCAGCACCGTGGGCAACCAGGTGTCGCCCAGCAACAGTTGCCCCTGTGTGGACAAAATGCTGTAGCCCGACGTGCCCTCGCGCTCGTTCAGAAACTCTTCAACCGGCGGTGCCAGCAACAGAAGGGGTTTGGGTGGCAACAGTCCGGCCTGGGTGTCGGCAGGTTCGTTCACCGCAGACACGACCGAGTCACCCAGCATGGGGGCCAAGCGCAGCAGGCGCTGGTCCTGCTGGGCAGCGGCAGTGCCCGCAGCCTGGTACTGGAACCACGCGCCCACCAGCCCAACCAGCCCGAACGGCAACAACAGCAGGAGCAACAGGCGGCGCTGCAGGCCCCCTGTGTCGCTCAGGCCAGCACTCAGGGGGTCGGGCTGCATGTGGGGGATGGAGGGGCCCACTCCAGCCGGTAACCAAAGCCTCGGATGGCTCTCAAGGCCACACCGTGCGGCTCCAGCTTGCCACGCAGGCGGCTGATGTACACCTCAATGGCGTTGGGCGTGATTTCTTTGTCCCACCCGGTGAGGGCGGCCAACAGTTTGTCTTTGGCGGCGGGTTTGGGGGCCTCCAGCAGCAGGTACTCCAGCACCGTCCACTCGCGGGGGCCCAGGTCCATGGGCTGGCCACCTGCCAGCACACGGCGCTGGGCGGTGTCCATTTCCACCGAGCCAAACGCCAGCACGGCAGAGGTGGCGGCCTGCGAGCGGCGCAGCAGCGCCCGCAGGCGGGCCAGCAGTTCGGGCAGCTCGAAAGGTTTGAGCATGTAGTCGTCGGCCCCAAGGTCCAACCCCTGCACGCGGTCTTGCAGCGCGTCGCGGGCGGTGAGGATGAGCACCGGGAACGTGCGCCCCGCTTGCCGCAGCGCCTGCGTGAGGGCCAGGCCGTTCATGTGGGGCAGGCCGATGTCGACCACTGCTGCGTCAAACGTGTTGCCCTGCACGGCTTCCAGCGCGCGCTCGGCGCTGCCCACCCAGTCCACCGCGTAACCGGCGTTGCACAGCCCCAGCTTGATGCCGCTGGCCACCATCACGTCGTCTTCCACCAACAGCAAGCGCATTTGCGTACCTTTTATGCCTCTACCGCTTGACTGTATTGGGTTTACAGCTATACATAAATACAGTCAATGCGAGCGGATCATGGTGCCAAAAGGCTCGTCACCCAGCACTTCCAGCAGCAGCGCATGGGGCACGCGGCCGTCGATGATGTGCACCGCGTTCACACCGCTCTTGGCAGCGTCCAGCGCGCCGGCAATTTTAGGGATCATGCCGCCAGAGATGGTGCCGTCTTCGCACAATTCGTCGATGCGGCGGGGTGTGAGCTCGGTCATCAACTGCCCTGCCTTGTCAAGCACGCCGCGGATGTTGGTGAGCATCAGCAGTTTTTCAGCATGCAGCACCGTGGCCAGTTTGGCGGCCACCACATCGGCGTTGATGTTGTAGCTCTCGTTGTGCTCGCCAAAGCCGATGGGGCTGACCACTGGAATGAACGCATCGTCCTGCAGGGCTTTAACCACGCTGGGGTCGATGCTGATGATGTCGCCCACCTGGCCCACGTCGTGTTCGAGTTCAGGGTTTTGAGTGTCGGACAGGCGCAGCTTGCGCGCACGGATCATGGCGCCGTCGCGCCCCGTCAGGCCCACGGCCTTGCCGCCTGCGGCGTTGATGAGGCCCACGATGTCTTGCTGCACCTCGCCGCCCAACACCCACTCCACCACCTCCATGGTTTCGGCGTCAGTCACGCGCATGCCCTGGATGAATTCACCCTTTTTACCCAGGCGTTGCAATAGCGTTTCAATTTGCGGGCCACCACCGTGCACCACCACCGGGTTCATGCCCACCAGCTTGAGCAACACCACGTCTTCGGCAAACGCCCGCTGCAGCGCTGGGTCGGTCATGGCGTTGCCGCCGTATTTGATAACCAGGGTTTTGCCGTGGTACTTGCGGATGTATGGCAGCGCCTGGGCCAGGATTTCGGCCTTGTCGCGCGGGGCGATGTGGGTGGTGTCGGTCATGGATGCATCCAGCGGTTTGAAACTGGCTGAATTGTGGCTCAGTGCTTGCGCCCCCGCCGAATCCAGCGGGGCACTTTAAAGCGCACGATCATCAAATAAGCTGGCACATAGGTGCACACAAACAGCAGGCAAAAACCCATCAGCACGGGGGTGTTGCGCCAGAACAGCACCGCCGGAATGACGGTGAGCAGCGTGAAACCCCACAGGTAAGGCGATGTACGGTTGTTGCGCATCAGCATGCGACGGGCCTCGTCGTCGTGGAACACCTCACGCACGATGCGGCGGTAAATCAGTTGGTGAAAATGCAGCGCATCGGCCACGCCAGGCGATACGCCCCGCGCCAGCTTCCGGTAGATAGAGAAAATGGTTTCCCACACCGGGTAAATCAGCAGCAGCATGGGGAACCAGGGCGACACTTCATCGTGCCGCTGAACCAGTGTGATGCTGGCAATGGCAATGACGCCGCCCCACAGGTAGGCTCCGCCGTCACCGGCAAAAAACAAGCCACGGGGGTAGTTCCACACCAAAAATCCCCCGGTGGCCCCCACCAGACACATGAGCATCGCTGCCAATTGGCGGTCGCCCACCTGCAAGGCAACGTGTGCCAAGGCCAAACACACCAACACCGCCACAAAACCCGCCAAGCCGTTGTAGCCGTCGATCAGGTTGAACGCGTGCGGCAGGCCCGCAATGGCAAGCAAAGCAAGGATTGTTGCGATCGCGGGCACCGCAATCGTCCATTCGTCGAACCAAGGCAGGCCCAATCGCGACACATTCAAATCAAGCAAGTAAACAGCCAAGGAAGAACCGACAACGCTCAAAAAGAGCCTGTGGCGCGCACTCAATCGATGAGTCATGTCCTCTGTCAAACCGCCAAGAACCAATGGCGACAAAGCAAGCACCCAGGCGAAAACGGTTCCGAAATCTATGTTGTTGTGCACGGCAAAGTCACGGTAGGCAGCCAGCAACCATGCAAAAACAGTACCGCCAGCAAGAGCCAAGCCCCCTATTCTGGGAATGGCCCCGGCATGGAAACGCTGTGGCATGTCCAGTCGATACCCCGCTGCGTGTGATCGCCCGGCGCGGATAATCACTACGCCGAGAATCAGAGATACAAAAAAAGAAAAGACTGTGATCAGTACCATGTGCTTAAACCGTTACTGATAGGCGTTGAAGCCCCGAATGAATCCATGTGATCTACCCGCTAGAGTCAAAGCCAGATGATCGAGCGTACACAAAACCGCTTTGACACCCTCAGGCTGGTTGCCGCTTTCTGCGTTCTGATCAGCCACGCGTACCCTATCTCCGGGCAAACAGTGCCAGATCCATTTGCCCGCTGGGTTGGATTGGATACGCTGGGCGGGGTGGGCGTGATCATTTTTTTCGTCCTAAGCGGCTATCTGGTCACGCTTTCATGGGAAAGGTCTGATGGTTTTCGGGATTTTGCATGGCGTCGCGCTGTCAGAATCTACCCTGCCCTGTTGACACTTTGCTTGCTGACTGTGCTCGTCCTTGGGCCCGCAGTAACCGAGGTACCCATCTCGGATTATTTTCTATCGGGGATGACTTGGCAGTATTTCAAAACCGCCACGGGCTTGAGCATTCAGTACGCCTTACCAGGAGTTTTTGCAAATAATCCATTGCCAAATGCATTGAATGGATCATTGTGGTCATTACCATATGAAATTAAATGCTATTTTGCATTGGTTACGCTGAGTGTTTTCCGCGGCAGTCTCAGGATGAGAACCGGGCTGGTTGTCATTTTTCTTGCAGCCATGATCCTTCAACACCCAGGCCACCCCCCCGGAAATCCATTTACCAAGTGGATTGGTTTGGATTATTATCACGTAAAGCTTGGGCTTCCATTTGCAATAGGCGCCTTTTTTGCCGCAAGCTCAGCATCGATCAAGCCACGCCTTTGGTACGCGTTGGCTATTTTCGGAGGAATGCTGCTTTTCCCATTAGGCACACCTGTCAAAACACTGCTTTTCCTGTCAGGCACAAGTATACTCAGCCTTTATTTGGCCTTGAACGGGCATTGGATTCCAAAAATGCCAGAATCACTTGGCGACTGGTCATATGGGGTCTACCTGTACGGATTTCCTGTACATCAATTCCTATCCTATATTGGATTACAGCGATCAGGCCTAAGCATTTATCTATTCAGCTGCATTGCATTTACAATATTTTTTGCCGCGACCTCATGGTTCTGCGTTGAAAAACCAGCTTTGAAGCTAAAAAGTCGTTCACCAATAAAATCTTAACTGAAGCCCTATAAATGCATTTAAGTTCATATCAATTTATGCAGTCATTTCATGACAAGCATCTCAAGAACAAGCGGCAAGAAAAGCTGAACATTTTTGATATCGGAAGCACCGACATATGCGGGTGCTACAAGCCAATATTTGACAATCCTTCATGGAAGTACACAGGGGTTGATTTGGCAAAAGGGCCGAACGTCGATATCGTTTTGAACAAGCCCTATGACTGGGTGGAAATCAAATCCAACAGCGTCGATGTACTGATATCTGGACAGGTGCTTGAACATGTCGAGTTTTTCTGGCTCACCATACTTGAGGTGTCTCGTGTTCTGAAGCCTGGCGGCACGGCCTGCATCATTGCCCCATCGGGTGGGTACGAACATCGCTATCCCGTTGATTGCTGGCGCTTCTACCCGGATGGCATGAGGGCGCTGGCGCGATTTGGGCGGCTGACATGCGTCGAAGCGTTTACACACTGGGGGGTTATTGGCGACCCGGGCAGTGACCCTTGGCATGACAGCGTGCTTGTTGTGCAAAAACCGCTCAGGCCGTTCCACAAACATGTGGGCGTCAGGGTCATGCAATCTCTGCAAAAGAATGTCATCGGTTGGCGCTTGCTTGATGCAGCGGAAACACACGCCTGACCTCTCAAGCCGGCCTCACATGGAAAGCGCCACGCACACATACGCCCGCAACTTGGGGACTGACAGGCGGAGCAGTCTGTCGGTTGTCGCCAGTTACGTACCTGCACACTCAAGGGTTTTGGATATTGGCACCGGAACCGGTGCGCTGGGCCAATACCTCACGCAGCAAAAATCCTGCACCGTTGACGGAATTACGCATAACCAGCAAGAAGCCGACATAGCCAAGAGACATTATCATGCTCTTAAAGTTCTCGACCTTGAAGCTGATGATTGGCATGTTGGCTTCAAAAACCATTTGTATGACTGCATCGTCTGTGCTGATGTACTCGAACACATCAAGGACCCGCGTCGGGTAATCAGAGACTGCAGGGATCTCCTCTCCGACAGTGGTTTGTTGTTGATATCGATTCCAAATATTAGCTATGCCTATTTCATTGCAGAGCTGATCAAGGGGGAGTTTGCATATGGTGCCGAGGGCCTGCTTGACAATACCCATTTGCGGTTTTTTACCCGCCGCTCATTTGAGCGCTTGTTGACGGATGAAAACTGGCTTTCCAGCGCATGCGAACCGATACATCAACCATGGTTTGAAACTGAATTTAGACTCAAAATTGACGACTTGCCGCCTAATGTCGGGGCTTACATATTGGCACAGCCTGACGCGGGAGTTTACCAATGGGTATTTGCTGTGCGCAAAACATCGCATGTGCATGCATCTTGGACCGCAGCATTGACTGCACGCCATTTTTCCCCAGCGACTTTTTTGGCTCAAGTTTACGTCACTACTCAAAATGGGTTTCAGGCGGATCGCCCCTTAAATGCATTAGGCAATATAGGCGAGGCTTACCAGGTCATTGAATTTCGTATTCCAGCAGACTTCGGCGCTATCGTGGGTATTCGACTCGATGTCGCAGACCGAACTGGTTTCATGCGTGTTTCTTCAGTGGAAGGAATCAATGACCGTGGTCAGCAAGTCTTCGAACTCGGCCCCACGGAGTTGAAGCACGCTTTGGCCTCCAACGAACACCATCATTTGCTTGACATCACACCAAGCGATACATCCGATGCCTTATGGCTGAAGTTGACTGGTGATGATCCTCACTTTCACCTCCCATTGCCGCCTGCTGGTGTTGAACAGTGGTTGGGAGAGGGCCGCTTGCTTCGCTTGTGGTGTACCTGGCCTTGGTCCGCTGACTACGAAGCAGCTTGCTCCAAACACTTGCCTGCTGTTAACGCACCTGTCCCAGCGGCTTCCGCCAGCCAACACGCAACATGGCTTGGTCGGCTGGGACATGCAGTCCGACTGCTGCTGTCTGGTCCTGTCAGCAAACCTGTCCCCGCTGAGGCAGTAACAGAGGTTGTTGTCCCGGTCTTCAACAGCCTGCACTTCACCAGGCGGTGCCTTGAGTCGGTATTGGCCAGCCGCAACGAGCAACCCCTTCACGTCACCGTCATCAACGATGCGTCCACTGATCCAGAAGTTCGCCCCTGGCTCGAGTTTTTTGCCAACCAACACCCTGAGTTGACCGTCATTGAAAATGCAGTCAACTTGGGGTTTGTCAAGACCGTCAACCTGGGCATGCGCATGGCAGGGCAGAGAGATGTCATATTGCTCAACAGCGATACACAGGTCAGTCACCATTGGCTGGACCGTCTGCGCGCCACAGCACTTGCCAGCACAAAAGTCGCATCGGTCACCCCGTTTTCCAACAACGCGACCATCTGCAGCTTTCCGGAATTCTGTATCGACAATCCTTTCCCCGATCCAGCCACTCTCGCGTACATCAACTCGGTGGCTGGAAAGATGTTTCAACGCCAAGCCGTGACCATACCTACCGCAGTTGGTTTTTGCATGTATATCAAGCGCCTGGTGTGGGCAGAGGTGGGCGATTTCGACGCAGCGACCTTTGGCCTGGGCTACGGGGAGGAAAACGACTGGTGTATGCGCGCTGCGTCGGCCGGATGGACACACGAGCATGCATTAGACGTTTATGTCGCCCACCAAGGCGGAGCAAGCTTCAGTGACAAACGGCAAGCCCTCCAAGCATCAGCGTTGAAAAACCTGCTGGAGCTTCACCCGGATTACAACGAAAAAGTGCAGGCCTATGTCAAGGCAGACCCCGCACGCAAGTGTCGCGAGGCTTTGGCTCTGGCGCTCAACGCCGGGCGCGCCAGCGGAACATCAGCGTCCTGAGGGCAAACAGCCGACGCAGCAAAGGCTTACTTGCCAGCCACGTTTTCACTTCGTCTTTGCCGATGTGCACCATGGCATTTTGTTGGGCGTAAGCCTGGGCAAGCTCTCTGACGTAAGCGGGGTTTGCGGTAAACGTCATTGCGCGCTGGCGGTCTACGGCAGTCTGGTAAGCCTCATCGAGTTTTTGCTGCCGCTCTAAAGAAACATGCACCTCCGATGGAACACGGTACTTGGACGTCACCTTTCTGACCTGCACAAACGATTCGTCGATGGTGTAGCGTGTCCACAGGTTCCAATCCTCAAGCTGGTCCATGTCCTCGGCAAATCCACCGTGCCTGTCAAACAACCGTCGGTTAAACACCAGTGCCTGTATCGGAATGAAATTGTGATGCCACATGGAAACACGTGAAAACGCTTCATCGGGCGCTGTTTCCATTAGCAGTTCCCGGTACAGCGCTTTCTCTTTGTCCAATATTTCGGTATGGGTTCGCCATGAGAGACCGTAAGCACCGGCGACACCCTCAGCCCGCGCAGCTTCGACCAACACCTCGATGTGATCAGCAAACAGCACATCGTCATCGTCCAAAAAACACATCCATTCACCCTTGGCCAAGGACAGCGCAAGATTGCCCGCCACAGACCGCCCACGCCCAGGGCTAACCCGGTGGTAACGCACTGGAATAATGCTCTCAAACTCTTTGCAAACCGCCTCGCCCTCATGGCTGCCGTCTTCCACCACAACGGCCTCAATGGGTCGCCACGTCTGGTTGGCCACTGTTTGCAAAGCCTGCCTCAAAAAGGCGCCACGCTTGTGTGTCCGAATCAGGACCGAGACCAAGGGCTGTTGGGGATTGCGTTCATTCCGGCTTTTGAAGACATGGAATGCTCCTTCGCGGCGCAGTTCAAACCCCCAGCCTTCAAAGCGCGGCTCAAAACCTGTTGCTGACTGGTGTGAATTCCAGAAATAGCGATAGTTCTTGAGGAACTTGGCAATGGCCTTCGCAATGCCTGCGCGCCGACCACGGAATGGCTGCGGAATCATCATCTCACCCATAGCCATCATCAAGCCACTGGCGATTCTGCGGTGCCCCGAGTACCTCGCTCGCAGAGCCAGATTGGCATAAATGCCCTCCAGTGCCTGAAGCGGCTTGACCTCATCAGCCTTGCTGTAGGTACGGTGCACCACAGCCGCCCTGGCAAGATACCGCAAACGCCATCCTGCGCAACGCAAACGCCACGAAAGCTCAACATCTTCGCCATACATAAAGATACGGGGCTCGAACCCACCCACGCCCTTGAGCGCTTGGGTTCTGAGCAATACAGCCGCACCACTGACCCACTCCACGTCCAGCGTTACGGGGTCATATGCCTTGGGATGCTCGTATGGGATCTGCCGCATTTCCCATGCGGCAACATCAAGGGCATCGCGGTTTGCAACCGACCACAACTCACGCAGCGAACCTGGCTCGGGTATGGCGTCCTGATTCATCAGCAGCACATATCTGTTCTCGGTGGATTCAAGCATGGCATTGATGCCTGGCCCAAAACCCATGTTCACGTTTGAACCTTCTATCTCTAGTGATAGACCCCTGTCCCGCATTTGGCGGTACACGTCGAGCAACTCCGGGGTGTTGTCGGGGCCCGAGTCGTTGTGCCACACGCGAACACGGGCGGGCACACCCGCCATCACCTCGCCATGGACTGCACGCAGCGATTCATACAGGTCCTTGACATCTGGCTTGTAGACCACATACAGCACTTCAATTTCCACGGCCATCACCCGTTCCTTATTTGGTCAGTCTTTGCAAGATGCGGCGCGCCAAGCTGTGAGGCAGCCAGCGCAGCAATTGTTCTATTCGGCCTGTCATGCGGGCACGGGCAGCCTGAATCTGTTCCAGTTCTTCCTTCAACGCCAGCTGGCGTTCCTCGGCCACCACAGCGTCTTGCTGGAGAGCGCGGATTTCGCGAGTCAGAGTGTCAATATCGCGCTCTAGATGTTCTTGCCAGCGCATGCGCTCGTCCTGCGTCTCTGCCAACTGTTGCAACTCCGACAGAGCCGCATCTCGCTCCCTGGTCAGTTGTGCCGTTTGGCCGTCGAGGTTGATCAGTTCCCGCCTGAAGAATGCACTGTCCAAGTGCCGCGCTGCAGTGGCGGGCAGGGCATGTAATTGCGGCTGTGGCGTGCAGTCAGCCGTCGGGTCTTCTGAGTAGATGTGTTCCAAAGCTTTCACCATCGTGTCGACCGAAGGAATGGAACGCTGTGCACTCACAATGCTGGGGCCATCGGGTTCGCGTGCGACCATGGTCAACACACGCGCTGCGAGCTTTTCTGCTGGAGTGGACGCGTCGTACAACTCGCCACCTCTGTGTTTGTGTACCCGCTCTCCCAGCGCTCCCACATCCGGTGCCAGTACCGGTACCCCCGCAAGCCAGATGTCTGACAAGGCATAGCAATAACTCTCCGGTTGCCCCGCCGGAAAGAATGCAAGCCTGACACCATACCTGCGCACCAGGGACGGCAATTCCTCCAACTGAAAGGCGCCATGCACCCAGAGCTTGCCCGGAATCAACCAACCCTGCGTCAGTTTTTGCTCGGCGTAACCCAATAGAACCATTGGAGTGGTTTCCGGCAGTGCAGCCAACATAGCCACCAAACTTGACCAGCCCTTGTGCTGCCCAATGGCACCGATCACGGCCACAGGGTACGTCATTGTTTCAACTGGCAAGCTGTGGCCCAGGCGCTCGGTGGGCGGGTCTGCGCCATTTTCAACGCGGTGGCAGACCAACCCCTCCAGACCGGGCGTGGCATGGAGCAAGTCCACAATGAAATCACTGGGCGCCGTCAGTGCATGGGCTTCCCGCAAGAATTGACGTCGCTGCTCCTGCTGCTGTGGGTCATCACTTTCGCCCATAAAGCCAATGTCATGCAGCGTCACCACCCTTGCTGCCGTCGTGCCCCACATGGCACACATCCGCCGGATGTTCAATTCTGTGCTGTGCGCGTGCACCGCAGCAGGCAACCCAAGTGCTCCTGCACCAATGGCGTGCTGGAGTTGCTCCCAACCCAGCGCCAACATCATGCCGTTACTGGGTTGCTCAAGCACACACTGGCTGTTGGACACATGAGCCACCCAATCTTGAGGGCGGCGGTCGCACACATCGCGCACAAATCGGTCAACACCGCCGCCGTTGGGCGGGCACACATGAAGAACCCATGCGGTGGAAGTCCCTTCAGCCATTTTGAGTTGAGGCCCACCGACCACCATCCCATTCATGCGGCAGTCGGCAAAAGCCTTCTTCACGGGTGTGGCCCGTTACCTCAAATGAACGCTCCACGCAGTCAAAGAGGCGCATGCTCTCGGGGTCAAGTGCATGGCTGCGTGCCACGTAGCGGCCCGGCAGCAGTGGCATGTCTGGGAACATGATGGAATAGCCGTATTCTTTTGCTGCCAACTGTCGAGGTGTGTAGCCTTCCTGGTCAGAGTACGTTCCATACACGGGTGTACCGTCAGCACGCAACAGCCCAACGGCCACACCAGGCGCCCGTCCGTCAGGCGAATGGACGGTACCCGACACAGTCAAGCTGGCACCAGGTGCCAGCACCAGCGTGTCACCGTTGGTTTGGCCGTTCAAGGCCATGGTTTTTATCTGGTAGAGGGAAGCATCCGCCACTTGTGCTTCGTCTGGCTTTGCAAGCTGACGGGCAGCGCCTGCTTTTTCCTCATGCCACGCCAGGTAGTGTCTGGTCACGTCGCCGGCCGCTCCGTACTCCCTCAGTTGACCTGCATCTATCCACGCGGCATGCGTACACAGCTTCTGTATGTGGTACATGCTGTGTGAACAAAGCAACAGCGTGCCACCGGTCGCAAGATAGTGCTCCATCCACTGAATGCACTTGCGCTGGAACGACTCATCGCCCACGGCCAGCACTTCGTCGGTGATGAGCAGATCAGGGCGCATGGAGGTGGCCACCGCAAAGCCCAACCTCACCACCATGCCAGACGAGTATTGCTTCACTGGCTGGTCAATGTGGGCGCCGATGTCGGCAAACGCCAGAACATGGTCCATCCGCTCGGCTGTCTCTGCTGGCGACATACCCATGAGTGAACAGGCCATGTGCACATTGGCCCTGCCCGTGTATTCAGGGTGGAAACCCGCGCCCAATTCCAGCAATGCGCCCACGCGGCCCGTGGTGTGCAATGTGCCCACATCTGGGGCAATCACGCCGGCCACCAGCTTCATGAGTGTGGACTTGCCGGCTCCGTTCACCCCCACCAATCCGGTTGACTGACCGCGCATGATGTTGAGGTTGATGCCCTGCAACGCATGAAACAACGCGGTATCACGTGGCCTGCCCACCAAATGCCCCCACACCGTGGCCAGACGCCCCATGGCCTGATTCTGGCTTCGCAATGGGTAGGACTTGCCAACACCCTGCAGCACAACCAATGGTCCTTCGGGTGGTGAACTTGGGGTCACAATTCCTCCTCAAAGTGTGGCGCTAGGCGTTGGAACGTCCACCACCCCACCACCAAAACTGCAACCCCAACGCCCATGGACTGCCACATGGGCGCTGAAGGCGCCATGTTGCCACTCAGCCAGGCAGCGCGAATGCCTTCCAGCAAGCCCGTGACCGGGTTGATCCACATCCAGTCGGCCATCATGGCGGGCACCATTGCCACGCTGAACAGAACCGGGCTGAGATAGAACAGCAAAGACAAGCCGTGTGCCACCACGTGCTCCACATCTCGCACAAACACGTACAGAGCCGCCAGCGCCAAGGCAGTGCCCGTTGCAAGCAGCCACAAACCCAGCATGCCAGCCACGGCCACCGGCAAACCCTGCCAATGAACACCATGCCCCATCAGCGCCAGCACAATCATCACCAGCATGTACCCCAGCATGTTCAGGGCAAACGATGCCGTTACTGCAGCCAATACCAGCCATGCAGCCGGAAACCGCACTTTTTTGACCAAGGCACCGTTGGCCACCACCGCAGCCATGCCACGACTGACGCCGTCGCTGAACGCCAGCCATGGCCAGAGACCCAGTGCCACGAACAGCAGGTACGGTACGTCCAGCGCCGCAGGAAGCCGCACGCGAAACACCGCCTCAAACACAAACCCGTATACCGCCAGCAAGGCCAAGGGTTGCACAAACGCCCAACCCGCCCCCAGCAGGGTGCCCGAAAACCGGTTGCTCAGTTCGCGCTTGAAGAACGCCCACCCCAGCCAGCGGCTGGTGGCGGGTTCATGGGGCACCATACTTTTTGTTCATGGCGTCAACCGCCTGGTTGTTGCCCACGGCCGTTGACTGAATCTTGGCGATGCCTGCCTGTTGTGCTTCGCGGTGGTGTTTGTCGCGCACCTGGCGCATCAAGTCAGCTTTCACCTCTTCAAAGGGACGAACACCGGCCGGCACGCGTTGGTCAAAACGGATGATGTGGTAACCAAACTGTGTTTCCACCACATCAGACAGTTGGCCAGCAGTGGTCATGTTTTTCAAGGCGGCCTCAAACGCGGGAACCATGGTGCCCAGCTCAAACAGCCCCAAATCGCCCCCGCGTGATGCGGTGGCCTGGTCAGCCGAATGCTGTGTGGCCAAGGCTTCAAAGCTGTTACCGTTTTTGACCTGCTGCAGCAACTCCTGCACTTTGGCTTTGGCTTCTGCACGCCCTGCGTCGGTGCCTTCTTTGGCCGAAATCAGTATGTGCCGTGCCTGGATCCGCTCTTTAGCGGTAAAGCGCTCAGGCTGCGCTTTGTATTGTTCGCGTGCAAATCCTTCCAAGGCTGCTTCATTTGGCCAGCCGGCTTTGCCAACCTCGTACAAGCGGGCATCGGACAAGATGCGCTCGCGGGCCAGACGAATCATTGATTGCACCAACGGGTCTTTATCAAGCCCGGTCTGCTCGGCTTCTTGCGCTAGTGTGCGGCGCACATAGGTGTCTTCTGCAATGCGCTGCACCTGTTCTGGCCTGGCCAGCATCGACTTGCGCGAGGCCAAGGGAAACTGCTGCACGGCTGCCTCCACATCCAGGGCGGTGACTTGCCCACTGGGGCCTTGCATCAATACCTCAGCAGCCGGTTGGGCCACTGCAACTACGGTGACGGCAAAGGTCACTGCAAACGCCACCGACTTCAAAGCAAACTTCAACATCGTCATGTGCTCAATGAAAAAGCAAAAAATACTGTGTCAAAAAAAAAGACGGGGCAAGCCCCGTCTTCTTAACTCAAACGTACCGGATTAACGGACGCTGGTACGGTGTGGCCATGCCAGACCGTAGTTACCCTTCACGCCAGGTGTTGCAGCGTTGTTGGTGAACTGCACGAAAGACGAACCCAGCACTGGCAGACCCAGGTTACCGTTGGCGTGGGCGAAACGTGCCCAGCCTTCAGATGTTGGAGTACCGATGTCACGCTTGGCCACTTCGGGGCTCAGAGCAGTCAGGTTGTTGAAGGTCAACACAGATGCTTCGCCACAGAACGAGGCAGGTGTGCCAGGAACCGATGGAGAGAACACCGCACCGTTGGAACCAGCGGCCACAAAGGTCTCTTCACGGTCGGCTGTCACGGCACTGTTCAGGGCGGTGGCGTTGTTCGCAGATGCTGCACCGCCCTTGACACCACCGGAGAAGGTGATACCGGTCACGCACAACTGATGGCGCTTACCTTCCACGGTGTTGGACACCACTTGGGTACCGCTGACGAAGTAGTCATTGTTACCAGCGATTACAGCATTCGCGTCATTATGCGTCAGGTTGGTGAACAGAGTGGTACCTGCGCTTTCGTTGGCACCAGCGTTGTCGTAACTACGAACCACGTTGTAGCGGCGTGTAGGCATTGTGAACGTCCAGTCGTTCTTGCCCGACACAGCAGCCAGTGTGTTGAACTCGTTAGCGGTGGACAGGGTGGCAAACGAAGCCATCAAACGCGAAGTTTGACTCTTGGTTGCAACACCGTCACCCAGGTTCGCCAAGTCAGCGTTCAGATAGGGAGTGGACATATCTGGAAAGTCAACTGGCAGCGCGGTCACCACTTGTGCACCGGGTACTTCGTTAGCAATGTTGGTGGCAGCACCACCACGCAGCAACGCGTCAGACGTGAATGGGCGAGCGGTAGCCGCGTCGATGTTCACAGTGTCGATCTGGGGGAACAGCACGATGTTGCCGTAACCAGGTACGAAGGCTGCTGTTTGCGCCTCAATGGCCGTGGCGGCACCCGACCAAGACGTGGCGTTCGGCACGTTCACGATGCTCCAGTTGGCCATCAGACCGGTGCTGGGCACTTCCAAGCCAGCAAGTTGTGCAGCAGCGTAGTTGTTGAGGGTCACAAAGTTCTCAGACAACAGAGCGGTCACAGATGTATCGGTACAACCACGAGGCGTACCAGACACGTGCTCAATCGAACGATACAGAGGGCGGTTAGCAGACGTCTCGTTAGCTACAGCAGCTTGGGGAGGAATGTCAGCCATGTTGAAAATTTCAACGTAGCCTTCACGCGTCTCAGAAGCTTGCTGAGCGGCTGTCAGCTTCTGGTGCAGGCGGGCAGGGTTGAAGTTCACACCATTCTGGGGAATTGCAGGCAGAGTGCAAGACTTGTCAGAGGTGGTCAGCTTTGGCAGGTCTTGGCCGGTAGGCTTGCTGATGGCAGCAGCCCACACGTCGCCAGGAGACAGCAGAATTGTGAAGTCCAACACGTCGTCAGAGTTGGAAGCGCCGCGGAAGCGGATTTTCACAGCCTTTCCGTTGCGCATGTCAGTGTTGACGATGGACAGATATGTGTCGTTACCACCTTGAGCAGTGTAGTAAGGCACCAACAGGCTGTGACCCAGACCCGATGCGTTGACCACCAACTGGGTTGCAGGTGCGACCAGATTGATGTCGCCACCCGCAGGGCCAACAACGATGGCTTGGGCAGCGCCCATCGCCAACATGCCAGTTGCAAGCGCGACCGCGGACTTGCTCAACAAAGATTTTTTCATGAGTTGGACTCCATTAGTAAGCATTGAAAGCGCAACAGAAAGATCACGCTTGGGTTAATTTAGCACAACGACCAAACGAAACTCAGATGGACACCGTAACCCGCCACCACTATCTTGTAATTGTTGCACCACGACAACAACTCCTGGCAGCAAATGTGTCCAACAGAAAAAACTCTGTCAGGACTTTGGCAGGTACCACCACTGACCATCAAGGCTGAGCCACAGCTCCTCGACCTCCCGAGACACTGGCGATGACGCTATCTTATCTGAAACCAACTGGTAAGTGACCTTGATGCGCACAATACAACGCTTGGGGTTGCCGTTGTCACAGTCTGCGCCCACCGCTTCGGCAGCTTTCCAGGTGATGGCGGTGCCAACGTCTTTGCGCCAGTCATCAAAGGTATGCAGCTCACGCCATCCGGGGCTGTGCATGGCCCAGGCCTGTTGGTACCTGGCACCAATGAGGTGCGCCCAGCGCAGTTCGGTGCGGGCACGGCTGTCGCGCACGTCAGCGACGGCTTCCAGCGTGGCACAGCCTGCCGCGCCAAGCACGGTGGCCAGCGCCAGTGCACACAGCGCCATACGGCGCATTGGGCGAAAAATGTTGTTTGAAAAGGCCAACGGCTGTTGTGGGCTGTAAGGGTTGATTTTCATTTGGCGGGGTTGAGGGCTTCAGTGAGTTTGTGCATGCGCTGCTTGATTTCGTCGCCGGCCTCGCGCAGCTCGTTGTCTGACTGCACCACCCTGGGAGTGATGATGACCAGCAACTCGGTTTGGGTGGCGCTGCGTGTTTTGGTGCCAAACAGCGCACCCAGAATGGGCACCTCGTGCAGGCCGGGCACACCGGCCGAGCCATCGGTGTTGTTGTCTCGAATCAGCCCGCCCAGCACCAGCGACTCGCCGCTGCGCACCGACACCTTGCTGTCTATCTGGCGTTGCAAGAAGGCCCGCTGGCCAGTGGCCAGGTCCACAGCGCCCACGTCGGTCACGGACTGGTTGATTTGCATGGTCACCATGCTGCCGGCATTGACCGACGGCTTGACAGACAAAGACACGCCGGTGTCTTTGTATTGAATGCTGGTGCTGCGGGTGCCACCGTCTGTGACGGTTTCGCTGCTGCGGATGGGCTGCTGGTTGCCCACAACGATGGTGGCGGTGTGGTTGTCGAGCACCATGAGCGAGGGGGTGGAAATCACTTTGACGAGTGACTTGTCGGACAGCGCATTGAGCACAGCGCGCACATTGCCGGCCGCGCTGCGCAGGGTATAAGAAAAGCCGGTGAGTGCCCCCCCAATGGCAGAGCCGGTGGAGCTGTTGGTCAGCAGGCTGTCGCCAGTGCCACCACCAGCCCTGCTGTTGGAAAACAACCACTGGGTGCCGTAGCTGAGTTCGTCAGACAGGGTGACCTCAACAATGCTGGCCTCGATGAGCACCTGTTTGGCAGGTGTGTCGAGCTTGGCCAGCGCAGCCTCTATGCGATCGAGCTGCCCGGGTGGTGCGTGAATGATGAGCGCGTTGCGCATTTCGTCTGCCACCACACGAACGCTGGGCCCCAATTGCACGGTGTTCACGGGTTGCGCCGTGGCGTTGGCCTGCGTGCTGCGGCCTGCGGTGCTGGCAGCCGCTGCAGCGGCGGCAGGGCTGCTGACAGCAGGCCTTGCGGTGGTGCTGGCAGACACGGGGGTGAGCGCTGGGGCTACACCGCTGGCTGCAGGGGTGCCAGCCACCGCCTGCGTTCCGTATACGCCATTGAGCACATCGGCCAATTGTTTGGCTGAGCCGTTCTTGACCTGGTAGACGTGCAAGCGGGCCTCGGCCGAGTTGTTGTCGGCCTTGTCGAGCCGCTCTATCCACTGCCGGGCTTCTTCAAGATAGGCAGCGCGGGGCGTGACCACAATGACGCTGTTGAGTCGCTCCACGGGCAGGATGCGCACCACCCCAGCCAGGGGGTTGGAGGCGGCAGCGGCAGCCTGCGGTGCCGGGGCAGTGCCTGCTGCACCGCCAGGAGTCGACAGTGTGCCCGCGCCGGTGGCGCCGCCCAGGAGCTGCAGGGCGGCCTCCACATCTTTGACCGTGACATGTTTCAGCGGGAAGACGCCCACTGACATGCTTTTGAGCAAATCCACGTCGAAAGTGGACACAAGGCTCAACCACCCCTCGGCCTGCGCACGGGAGCCCACCAGCACCAGCAAGTTGCGCACGGTGTCGACCCGGGCGATGCTCTCTGCAGTGGCCATGGGCCGCAATATGGCCGCCATTTCTGCAGCCCCAATGTATTTAAGAGGCACCACGATGGGGCCGTAGCCTGGCGCAAGCTGTGGGGCAGCGCCAGACACCGCTCGGACATTGGGGACCACGGCACGCAACGCGTCGGGCTTGCCAACGTGAAATGTGCCGCGGGCATCGCGCACCACCAGTTGGCCCATGGCGTGCAAGGCGGTTTCCAGCAAATACAGGGCCTGGTCGGCTGAAACGTTGCCAGGCGTGACGATGGTGACGCGCCCCTCAAGCGGCGAGTGCATCAGGAATTCGGCCTTGAGTATGTCGCCCAGAACGGCGTGAACCACGTCCCGGGCCGGAGCATCCTCGAAACGTACGCTCTGAAGTGACGTGGCATCCAGCGGCTGGGGCGCAGGCACTGCAAAAACCCGGTCGTCGCCCGTAAACAATGCAGGCTTGCCGCTGTCGATTTTGACTGCGGGCTTGGGCTCAGACGTTGAGCCCTGGGCTGAAACTGATGCCCCGGCGCACAAGGCGGCCAGCATGATTAGGCCGGGGAAAAAGGTGTGTGTGTGCTTGTTCATGTCTGGGGGGAGGCCTCACGGCTCCGGCAAAGGCGGCAAACCAATGGACGCGCGGCGCGCATTCATTTGTCGAACGCTGTCGCGAACAGCGTCCTGGTCTTTCTTGGATTGGGCAGCTGCGGCGGCGTTGGGTGCTAAAGCTTCTGTTGGGGCGCGGGCAGGGCTGGCATTGGCACGCTTTCGGGTGATGCGCAATTCGCGGCTTTCAGTACCGCGTTCGAATTCAGCGGCCTGCGGGCTGACGCGTTTGAGCGTCCAGCCTGCCACCTCGGCACCGGGCTTGACACGCTGAACACGTCCTTCTGATTCAACCAGCACGCCCGCACCGGCACCTTCACCATACAGCCCCAATATGTTTGCAGCGGCGAGCAAGTCAGGGGGCTCGGGCGGCGGCGGCGCCTTGGGTGGAGGTGGTGGACGGCGCGTGGGGCTGAACAGGGGCCGATCCATGATTTGAAGCATGACACTGGCATCTGCGCTGGTGGTGGGCTCCAGCTGAGGAATGGGGTCTGACTGCGGCCTGATGGCAGCCGGTGGTACCCAGACGAATTGCCTCAGCTGGAAATCAGGCGTAAACCACTGGCTCAACAGCAGCGGCAATTGCACCAGCGCTACCAGCGCCCACAAAACATAAACGGGCAACTTCATGGCGTCTGATCCCTGAGCACAAACAGCTCGAACTGCCCGACCACTTTGACGGCGCTGTTGTCGTTGGCTATGGCGCCGGTTTGGATGCTGAAGCCATCCACATAAACGGCGGGAGTGAGCGTTTTGAGGGTGAGCAAAGCGGCCTGCAGTTGCGCCATGTCACCATCTACCCGGATGGACAGGGGAATGGTGTCGAACTGGGGACCACTGCGAGCAGCCAAGACCTGCAGGCTCAGGACATCGGCGCCGGATTGCGTGAACATGGCACGGATGCGTTGCTGGGCATCGTTGGCGGCCTGGCTGGCATCGGTTGTCGAGGGGTAGGTGTAGCGTGCCAACAGTGTGGTGCTTTGGTCAAACTGCTGCTGCATGTCTGCCTTGGCGACCTGCAGGCCGGCTTGCCGTGCGAAGCGAGGCTCGGCAGCCGCCAATCGGTCAGACAGGGCCTGATGCGTCTGGTAGGCCCAATATGCGAGCAGTGCGGAGGCAACTGCCAGCAACACGAGCACCAGCGGGACGGTACGGATTTTGACTGTCATGGTGCCCCCGCCTCGTCTGGGCCAACGCCGTTGCTCCGCTCAACCACAGTGCCCGTTATGGGTAGCAAGACGAACTCGACAGTGAAGTTTTCCTTGCCGGAACCCACCGATTTGGTTGCAGCCGCTGGCGCCTTGACTTCTTTGATGTCAGGCTGTTTGCTCAGGCTGGCCATGAGTGTCGCCACGTTCGGCGTTTGCCCCTGGAGGGTCACTTTCCCAGACTGCCATTGCAAACGCTGTACCCAGGTGTCGTCGGGCACAACCGCCGTGACACGAGCCAGGATTTCAGGCGGTTGCTGGCTTTCGAGAGAAATTTTGGACAAAGCCAACAGTTTGGCCTGGTTGGACAACAAGGCCTCCCGCAGAGACTGCGCCGGGCGGGTTTCGGCTTGCGTGGCCTGAAACTGTGCTTTCGCGCTGTCCGCCTGAAGGGCCAGTTGTGCAAGTGGTGTTGCAAGAATGGCTGCCGATGTCAGCAGGCCGACAGCGAACAAAGCATGCGACAGCAATCTGTTTCGCCTTACGTGGCTGCGGCGCGTCGACTCGGCAAAGCCAGCCAGTACAACAGGCGCAGCGTTGGTCGGGCAAAACCAGACTTCACAGCGCTCAGGGTCGCGCACAGCATCCAGGCCATGTGCCTCTGAAAACCGTTGCGCGTAAGCGCGAACATGGTCGCGAGAAGCCATCACGGCCACGCATGTCTCACGCCCAAGGGCACTCCCAACACCCCAGACACCGTCTTCGGGCGCAAATGGAGAGGACATCTGAACTGCCAACGAAATGGCGGCGGCCTTTTCCTCGGAATTGTGGACGGGGATATCGAGTGCGCGAAGCAGCACCCTGTCTTCAGGGAGTCCGATGGCCCAGAATGGCTTGCGCTTGGCCTTTTGCAAGGTGATGGGCTTGGCTTGTCCGGCCTGGCACAGAACCAGATCTCCGTTTGGTTTTGCCAATACCAGCGCTACATCGCTTGAAAACCAGGAAAAAGGCGGCACCCTGGCACCCAGCTTTACTGCTGCGGCGATTGTGCGGTTTACCCAGGAAGGGTCGAGTAGCTTCATGGGCTGACCGATCGCTGATGGGTCCAAGAGGTTTGCAGCACGCGCCACGGCTGACCGGGTGCACCCCCGGCCAAATCAAGGTCGGTGACCGTGGATACATATGCATCTGCGCCAAGATTGACACGTGCCGTGAAGCGAACCTTCTTACGTCCGCCTGTGCCAATAAACCCCTGCTCAAGGCGGGTGGTGTCAACACCCACATCACCCCGTTGGCGGGCAGCCAGCACTTGAGCAGCCACAGCGGCATTGCCTTTGCTGATCACGTTGAGCATGGCGGGCGGAGCAAAAAGTGGGTCGATGAGGCCGCCGCCGGTGTCGGAATGAGTTGTGATGTAGGGAGCCAGGCGCGCAAACGTGTCGTACTGCATGGCACGCAGTCCCATGAGTTCTGCGGTGTTGTACCAACCGCCAGTTGAGAGCTGTGACTCCCGCTGTTCCACCCATTGCTGGGCCAAAGCCTCTGCTTCAGGGGGGGATAACGCACCGAGTGTGGTCAGCATTTGGGTCAGCAAGGGCTTGGGTGTTTTGTTGATGTCGGCCAATCCGTCCAGCGCCATGACCTCTATTTGCACAGAGTTGCCCATGAACGAAACCGAGTATTGTCGCGTGTACCGGAGTGTTTGGTTGCCAGAGAGTATGTCTTTGGCAAGCATGTAGGTCGCGGCCTGCCCAATTGCCCGGCCCTCTGTCACTTGACGCGTTGCGGTGACTGAACGCACCTCCTGCCGCTGCGCTGAGACGATACCGCCCACGATGATGCCCAGCGCTGCAACTGTCCAGAGAACGGCGATCAGCGCGAAACCATGGTGTGGGGGAGCACGGTTCATCGGGTGGCTCCTCCGCCAAAGCTGGCAGCTGATGCACGCTTCATCGCCTTGAATGGCAAAACCAGTTGGGGCACGACAGCTCCACTCGCCATCTGAACCGACAGCCGCACCCGGTCTGGGCCTCCGGCAACATCTGATTGACTGACCTGCCAGGGGCTTACTCCATTGAAGTAAGTAAACCGCAGACTCTGGATACCGGTCAGTACGGTTTGGCTTTCACTGCTTTCCCAGTTGGGGGCGAGACCGAGCCATGGGGTGTAGCGCAGCACCAACCTTGCAGGCTGCCCGGGTTCGGCTGGTTCCATGCCCAGACGAAAAATGTGCTTGCCCCCACGGGCGTGGCGCGGAGGCATGACTCCGACCCAAACGAGTTGATCTGAGCCTGCAAGAAAAACACGCTCCTGTCCGGCATTACCCGGCGGGACATAGCCCAAAGCGAGCAGCTCTGTGACGGCGGCTACAAACAAGCGCTGATCCTCAACGGTGTGTTGCCACTTGTCGAACCTGTCGGACACCTGGGCAATGCCACGATAGGCTCCGACAAGGGTGAGTGAGATGAGGGACATCAGCCCCAACGCCACCAACAGTTCGACCAAGGTGAACCCACTTTCATGCCTGAATTTGCTCATCGCGATAAAGAAGTGGGGACGGACGCAGCGACAGCCTCTGGCAAAACGGTATGAATTGACCACTGAACACGTTCACTCCGGCCTTGCCAGGCCAAGTTCACGCTGACCTGGTGCAAGCGAACGGGGTTGGCAGGCGTGCTGCTGGCCACGTCGGGGACGGGCACCGATGAGACGCTCCAGTCAATACCAGCATCGGATCCGTTTTCGTGCCACCCAGCAGGCGGAAGGTAATCTCGGGAGTTGAGAAGTGACTGCGCCACTTGCGCGGCGGTCTGCTGCATTTGAACAGCCGATGATGTCTGCAACACACCGCCTGCAGCTTTGTACAACATGGCCAACGACATGGCCAGCACAGCAACCGCAACCAGCAATTCAAGAAGCGAAAAACCCCTGGCCAAAGCGCTGTTCATGGCGAATTCAAGGGTTGCTGTGTTACACGACCCGAAAACCAGTCAACCACAAGCCGAACGCCACTCCCGTTGGAGCGTGTGATTTCAACTGTTCCCCCGGTGGAGCCCCCTCTGGGCAAAAACCTGATGTAACCCACCCGCTGTGCAGTGAGTTCTTTGCCAGCAACCACGACCCGCAACTGAATCGCGTCGGGCACCAACCGCATACTGCCGCCTTCAACGCCAAATTGCCGCCTGGCGAGATCAATTTCAAAGCGGGCATCAACACCGGATGTCGAGGCAGTGTGGCGGGCCTGTCGCATGTCGGCCATTGCTGCTCTCACCAATGAGCGGTATTCGGTGGCGCGTTGGAGCTTGTCGTAAGCAACAGGCGCAACAGCGGCCAGTAACCCGAGTATGGCAAACACCACCAGCAGCTCCACCAGGGTGAAGCCCTGTTGCCGGGAGCTGGGGGGCGGGTAGGTCACTGCTGGTTCTTCACGTCGGCGTTTTCGCCATCGCCACCGGCGGCGCCGTCGGCACCCAGGGTCATGATTTCGATGCCGGCGGCCACGGTAGCGTATTTGTAGGGCTTGCCCCAGGGGTCGTTGGGTACGCTGCCCTTGATGTAGGGGCCGTTCCAGCCGTTGGCTGAGGCTGGTTTGGCCGACAGGGCTTGAAGCCCTTCTTCTGTGGTGGGGAAACGGCCCACGTCGAGCTTGAAGAGTTCAAGGGACTTTTCAAGGTCAGCTATTTGCACGCCAGCGGTTTTGCTTTTGGCACCGCCCAACTGGCCCAACACGCGCGGTCCCACCAGGCCCGCCAGAAGTGTGAGGATGGCGAGCACAACCAACAATTCGATCAAAGTGAAACCGTTAGAACGGCGGCGAGCAGGAGCAGACATGATCAGGAAGCCCGAAGGAATAAAGATTGCAATTTTACGAAGCCAGGTCGTTGACCGACAAAATGCCCAGCAAGATGGACACGATGATGGCGGCGATGAGCAGGCCCAGCACCAAAATGAGCAGGGGCTCCAGCATGGTGAGGGCACGTTTGATGCCGGTTTCCACATCGCGGTTGAAGATGTGGGCCAGTTCCAGAAGCATGGGGCCGGTGCGACCGGTTTCTTCCCCTACCCTGACCAGGTTGATGGCCAAAGGTTCAAAAATGCCGGTGGCCGACAATGCGTCGACCAACTTGCCGCCGTCTTTGACCTTGGGGGCCACGCTGGCCAGGGCCAGGCGCAGCTTTCCGTTGCCCACGGTTTCGGTGGCAATGTGCAATGCCCCCAGCAGAGGCACGCCGTTGCCCAGCAGGGTGCCCAGTGAGCGGGCAAACAGCGTGAGGTCGTATTTATGGAGCAAACTTCCCAATACAGGCAAGCGCAAGGCGGTGTTTTGCCACCAAATTTTGCCGCCGGGTGAACGCAGCCACTGCCGCGCCCACAGCCAGACCACAACGGCACCAATTGCCATGGCCCAGCCGTAGTGGGTGAAGGCCTGGCCCAGGTGCATGACAAACAAAGTGGGGGCGGGCAAGGCGTCGCCCATGTCCCTGAACAGGGTTTCGAACTGCGGCACCACAAAGCCGAGCATGGCCACCAGCGACAACACGGCCACGCCCAACAAAATGGCGGGGTAGATGGTGGCGGAGACCACGCTTTCGCGCAGGGCGCGCAGGCGCTCCATGTGTTCTACCAGGCGCTCGAACACGGCAGACAGCTGGCCACTGGCCTCGCCGGAGCGGACCATGTTGATGTAGAAGTCGCCAAACAGGTCGCGATGGCGATTGAGGGCCTTGCTGAGGGACACCCCCCCTTTGACGTCGTCGAGCACGGTTTGGGTGATGCTGGCCACAGCGGGTTTGTGGCTCATGCCAATGAGCACACGAAGCGCGGTGTCGAGTGCCAGCCCAGCTTTGAGCATGATGGACAGCTCGGTGGTGAGCAGCAGCACATCAGCACCGGTGGCAGCCCCGCCATGCCCTGCTGTACGCTGCCAAAACGGCGTGGGTTTGGGCGCGGCTTCGGCGGCAGGCTGCGGTGCCAGCGCTTGTGCACCTGCGGCGCCACCTTCGGTTACGCGGATGGGCGTGAGGCCTTGGCCGCGCAACAGGCGCATGGCCTGGGCTTGCGAGGGTGCCTCGATGCGACCTTCGCTCACCTGGCCGTCGGCCCGGGCGGCTTTCCACGCAAAGTCAGGCATCGGACTGGTCCTCGGTCACACGCAGCACTTCGTCCAGGCTGGTATGGCCCGCAGCCACTTTGCGCAGGCCGTCGTCGTACAAGGTGAGCATGCCGGCGGCCTGGGCCTGGCTGTGCAGCGTACCGGCGTCGGCACCGTCTAGGATGCTGCGGCGCAGGGCATCGTCGAGCACCAGCAGTTCGTGCACGCCGGTGCGGCCGCTGTAACCTGAGCCACGGCAATGGTTGCAACCCACGGCGCGGTAAATGGCCTGGCCGGGTTGCGCAAAACGCTGCAGGCCCGAAGTACGAAGCACAGTATCGTCGGGCACATACGCTTCTTTGCAGTGCTTGCACAACTGGCGCACCAGGCGCTGCGACAACACGCCGTTGACCGACGAGGTGATGAGGTAACGCTCCACACCCATGTCGGTGAGGCGCACCACCGCACCGGCGGCAGTATTGGTGTGCAAGGTGGACAACACCAGGTGGCCTGTGAGGGCAGACTGCACGGCGATTTGCGCGGTTTCGCCGTCGCGCATTTCGCCGATCATGATGATGTCGGGGTCTTGCCGCAGGATGGAACGCAGGGCGCGGGCGAAGGTGAGCCCAATTTGACCGTGCACCTGGATTTGATTGATGCCCTCAAGCTGATACTCCACCGGCTCTTCGACGGTGATGATTTTGTGGGCATCTGCGTCGATTTTGGACAGCGCCGCGTACAGCGTGGTGGTTTTACCTGAGCCAGTGGGGCCAGTGACGAGCACGATGCCGTGGGGCCGGGCCAGCAGAGCGTTGAAGCGCTCCAGTGTGTCGGGGGCAAAGCCCATGTCTTCAAGGCTGAAGCGCACGGCCGAGCGGTCCAGCACCCGCATGACAACGCTTTCGCCATGCACGGTAGGCACGGTGGACACACGCAGGTCAAGCTCGCGGCCTTTGACGCGGGTTTTGATGCGGCCGTCTTGCGGCAGGCGGCGCTCGGCAATGTCGAGGTGGGCCATGAGTTTGACGCGCGAGTTGACCGCAGCGCTGTGCTTGGGTGGCACCACCTCGGCGGTGGCAATGACACCGTCGACCCGGTAGCGCACGTGCAGGCCGTCGTCAAAGGGCTCCAGGTGAATGTCTGATGCCCGCATGTCGATAACGCGACCGATGATGGCGTTGACCAGGCGGATGACGGGGGCCTCGCTGGCGAGGTCTTTGAGGTGCTCGACGAAGTCGCCACCGTCACCTTCCATGCCCAGGCCTTCATCTTCGTCGGTGACTGCGGTTTCGGTCGGCAGGGTGAGGGCCTTTTCGATGTCGGCCTCAAGGGCCACACACGGATGTATGGTCAGACCGGTGGCCAGGCGCAGGGCCTTGAGCACAAAGGCGTCTTGCGGGGTGGCGAGGGCCACGGTGAGGCCGGTGTCGTCCAGCCGCAAAGGGCACACACCGTGCGTGCGGGCAAAGTCGGGCAGGAGGCCAGGCACTTCGGGCAACACATCCGGGAAGTCGGCTGCCAAGACGAGCGGCAACTGCAGTTGCTGCGCGAGGGCGCGCACGACGTCTGTGTCAGCCACCAAGCCAAGACGCACCAGCACGCGGCCGATGAGGTCGCCCATTTCGGACTGAGCCAGCAGGGCGCGGTCGAGGTCGCGGGCGGTGAGTTTGCCGTGGGACACCAGCCACTCGCCCAGGCGGATTCGCGCAGTTGCTTGCTCGCCAGAAGGAGAAACCGGGTTTGCGACAGTGGAGGGCGTCATGCTTGGGCGGAAGTGCAAATATCAGGCGCGAATGGTAGCGGTGGCGCGATGGGCCCGATAAAGGCGGTACACCGGAGAACACCACAGCCGCAACAGGCTGCGCACGTGCCATGCAAGGTGGCGCAAGTCGCGGCGGCTGGCACGACTGGCATCATGCACCACTTGGGCTGCGGCGGCTTCGACCAGTGTGTGGCCGGCTAACTGAAGGCGAAGGCTGAGGTCGACATCTTCGCAATACATAAAGTAGCGGGTGTCGAACCCGCCGACGGCTTGGTACACTTGGCTGGGGAACACAAGACATGCGGCATTGACCCATTCAGGGTGCGTCACAGTGGCTGGTGGTTGCCATGAGAGGTGCCGGTGCAGCAGGGCCAGCGGGTCGGGCAGCGTACGGCGGTGGTCCTGCACCTGGCCTTGGGTGTCGAGTTGCAATGGAAAAGCACAACCGGCGGAGGGCGCCTCGAGCGCCGCGAGGAGGGCTGGAAATGGGTCGGACAACCATGATAAATCGGGGTTGAGCACAGCGAACCGGTCGGCGGCGTTGGGCATGGAGGCCTCACGGGCAAATGCCTGGTTGTGGTTGGCCCCGAAACCCAATGGGGTGCCATTGACCAATAACTGCAAGTCGAATGGCCAAGGTTGTATGACCCACGAGGCCAGTTCGGGCTCAGGCAGGTTCAGCGTGAGCCATACGCGTTGAATGGGCGTGGCGCCTGGGCGCGACAGCAATGCCAACAGCTTGCGGACCTGTGCAGCGTGGCCGTGGCTGACGATGGAAACGGCGAGGGCCACGGACGGCAGCGACCTCAATCGAACAGATCAGCAGAGGGCACATCGGCCAGACGACGGGCGGCCTGGTCTTTGGCAGACAGTTGGGGGGCTATGCCAAGATCAGGCCAGTCGATGCCAATGGCGGGATCGTTCCACGCTATGCCTCGGTCGTGGCTGGGGGCGTAATATGCGGTGGTTTTGTACAGAAAGTCTGCCGTGTCGGTGAGCGTGAGGAAGCCGTGGGCAAAACCTGGCGGAATCCAAAACTGCCTGTGGTTGTCTTCACTCAACTCAACGCCAACCCATTGCCCGAAGGTGGGCGAACTTTGGCGAATATCGACAGCTACGTCGAACACGGCACCACGCACACACCTCACCAACTTGCCCTGTGCATGGGGCGGCAACTGGTAGTGCAAGCCACGGAGCACACCTTTGGATGAGCGACTGTGGTTGTCTTGCACAAAAACGAAATCATCACCAGTATCGGATTTGAACCGTTCGCGGTTGTAACTCTCATAAAAGAAGCCTCGCAGATCACCAAAGACCTTCGGTTCGAGGACAAGAGTGCCGGATAGCGCGGAAAGCTTGGTCATGACAATATCGCAAGAGGCTTGGCAACATCAACAACCGAGCCGTTTTCATGAATTGTGAAGGGGGCTGGCAGTTCGCCTGATTGCCACCGCTTGATCATATGGGTGTAAGCCGATTCAAGGTGCTTGGTAAAGCCTTCAGTGTCAAACAGCGGTGTCTGCCACCGAATGGAATTCAGATGCGCCTTGATTTGCTTGAGGCCGACTGGATTTTGAGCAAGTTCAACAGCCTTCGCTTCATAGGCAGACAAACTGTCCACAACCATATCCCGAAGGCCGACACATTGAAGCAAACTGGCTGCTACCCTGCTGGCAAACGACTCTCCCTTCAGAGTCAACACCGGGAGCCCCATCCAGAGCGCGTCACTCGCAGTGGTATGCGCACTGCAGGGCCACGTGTCAAGAAAGAGGTCAGCCAAAGCGTGTCGGGCAAGGTGCTCCGTGTATCCGAGTCGCCTGGCAAACACAATCCGCTCAGCAGAAATCCCATGTGTACCTGCCTGCTGACGCAAGAACATTTGGGTTTGTGGTTGATCGCATAACACCCAAAGTACGCTACCCGGCAATCGATTGAGTATTCGGCACCAAGCATCGAACATTTCCGGACGAATTTTGTAAGGATGGTTGAACGCCGCAAGGACAAGGGCATGAGGAGGTAAGCCCTCCATTTCTCGGCTGGGACTTTTTTCGGGCAAAGGACGGGTGCGATCGTTGCATTGATAAGAATGCGGCAATTGGACTATCGATTCGGAATAATTCTTCTGGTGGTCCATGGGGGTGACCACTGCATCCCCAATGATGTAGTCGACAGCCGGCATTCCGCAGGTACTCGGATATCCGAGGTAGCTGACCACCAAGGGAGCGGGCTTGAGAGCGACAATGCCGGGGCGCGCAAATTCTGTGTGTCCCTTGAGGTCGACCAGAATGTGCACCTCTTGGTCAATCAGCCATTGCGCAATGGCTTTGTCAGTCCATGAATGCGCATCTACAAAATGGTCGAACGCACTCTCCACACGCACACGCATGCGGTCGGCCACTGCTGGTCCTATGGACACAGCTATGGTCTCCACCAGGTTTTTGTTGTGGTGTTCGAAGACCCCTGCCATCAAGTACGTGGTCGCATGACCATGAAAGTCTGCTGACAGGTAAGCAACTTTGTATCGTGCATTCGAGCCGGGTTGCACGCGAAGCGGCATGGTATGTGCAGGGGTGTATCTCCTTGCGCGGTTGGCAGCACAGGTGCGATGCATCATCGGGTCATCTATGACACTCAGCAACGAAAATGGCGGCAAGACCGGAGAACCGTCAGACACCAACTGGGTCATCTTGGGCAGCAACATTTCAGACTGCGGCCACCAACACATACGACATGCGCAGGCCCAATAGTGAATGGCACTGAGGCTGTCATTGGGGTTCAACTGGAGAGCAAAGGCAAAATCGTTCAGCGCTTCGGCATCGTGCTTCTGCCGAGCGTGTGCTGATCCGCGAACTGCATATGCCCTCGCATTGCCAGGAGTGAGCGCCAGAGCCCTGTCGATAGCAAGAAAACCATCACCAAAACGATCAGCAAGAAACTCGGCGGTCGCCAAATTGCACCAAAGGTCAGCATTGAGGGGATCAATGCCAAGAGCGCGACGAAAAAGCAAAGCAGCCCTGGCTGGATCCCCGGCTTCGTAGGACATGTTTCCAAGCAACTGAAGGGCAATCACGTTGCCGGGGTGCTCGTCAATCAAGGCTTGAAGTTCAAGTTGTGCGATGTCACGCTTGCCAGATTTCAAGTGGCCCACGGCGACGGCCAGACGGGCAGCATCCGACTCAGTCTTTTCCATTTCGATTAATCGGCCAAGCGAATCAAGTACTGCCCATATCCACTCTTGGCCAGCGGCTGGGCGAGTGATTGCAACTGCTCACTGCTGATAAACCCGTTGCGCCAGGCAATCTCCTCAGGGCACGCAATCTTCAGCCCTTGGCGCTTTTCGAGTGTGGCGATGAACTGACCAGCTTCCAGCAGGCTGTCGTGTGTGCCAGTATCTAGCCAGGCATAGCCCCGCTGCATCATCTGCACGGTGAGGCTGCCCTGCTCCAGGTAGGTCTGGTTGACGGTGGTGATTTCGAGTTCGCCCCTGGCGCTGGGCTTGACGGCTTTGGCGATGTCGACCACCTGGTTGTCGTAGAAGTACAAGCCAGTGACCGCGAAGTTGCTTTTGGGTTGGGCTGGCTTTTCTTCGATGCTGGTGGCCTTGCCAGCTTTGTCGAAGGCGACAACGCCGTAGCGCTCTGGGTCGTGCACATGGTAGGCAAACACGGTGGCGCCGCTGGGCTGGGCATCGGCGTTGGCCAGCAGGGTGTGCAAGTCGTGGCCGTAGAAGATGTTGTCGCCCAGCACGAGGGCGCTGGGGCTGTTGCCAATGAACTGCTCGCCGATGATGAAGGCCTGCGCCAGGCCGTCGGGACTGGGTTGCACGGCGAACTGCAAGTTCATGCCCCACTGGCTGCCATCTCCCAACAATTGCTGAAACCGGGGGGTGTCTTGCGGGGTGCTGATGATGAGCACGTCGCGGATGCCCGCCAGCATGAGGGTGCTGAGCGGGTAGTAGATCATGGGCTTGTCGTACACCGGCAGCAGTTGTTTGCTGATGGCCAGCGTGGCTGGGTGCAGGCGGGTGCCGGAGCCGCCGGCGAGGATGATGCCTTTGCGGCGGGTGGGTGTGACAGTGGGTGTTGACATGCGCTTGCCTGCGTTGTTGTTATGGGTCTACTGGATTTCGGCCAACATGCGGTCAACCCCCTGTTGCCAGTGGGGCAAGGTCAGGCCAAAGGTGGACTGGAGTTTGGCGGTGTTCAGCCGCGAGTTGTGCGGACGCTTGGCTGCGGTGACGAAGGCACTGCTGGGCACCGGAGCGATGTCCGTGGCCTTGATGACCTGTGCCGGGTTCAAGCGCTGGGCGGTTTGGATGACATGGCTGGCGTAGGCGTGCCAGTTGGTTTCACCTACGGCCACGCAGTGGTACAGGCCACCATCTTGCGGACGCTGCTGCAAATGCCGAAGGGCGTGGGCGGTGACGTCGGCCAGCAAATCAGCGCCGGTGGGACTGCCGAACTGGTCATCAATGACGGTGAGGCGCTCTCGCTCTTGCGCCAGTTTCAGCATGGTTTTGGCAAAGTTGCCACCGCGCGCGGCATAGACCCAACTGGTGCGCAGTATGAGGTGTTTACAACCGCTGGTTTGGATCAGTTGCTCGCCTTCGAGCTTGGTTTGGCCGTACACACTCAATGGGCCGGTGGCATCGGTTTCGACCCACGGCTGGCTGCCGCTGCCGTTGAACACGTAATCGGTGCTGTAGTGCACCAGCCAGGCACCGAGCCTGGCGACCTCCTCGGCCAAGACACCGGGTGTGGTGGCGTTGAGGGTGCGAGCGAAGTCGGGCTCGCTCTCTGCTTTATCCACAGCCGTGTGGGCTGCGGCATTGACGATGACATCGGGACGCAAGGCGCGCACGGTGTCGGCAATGCCAGCGGGGTTGGCAAAGTTGCCGCAATGCTCGGTGCTGTCGTGGTCCAGTGCAGTGATGGTGCCGAGCAGGCTCAGGCTGCGTTGCAACTCCCAGCCCACTTGGCCGCCTTTGCCAAACAGCAGGATGTTCATGCTGCAGCCCCGGCACTGGCCCCGTATTGCTTGCCCACCCACTCACGGTAAGCCCCGCTTTGCACGTTGGCCACCCATTGGGGGTTGTCCAGGTACCACTGCACTGTTTTGCGGATGCCAGTCTCGAAGGTTTCTGCCGGCTTCCAGCCCAGTTCGGCTTCTAGTTTGCGGGCGTCGATGGCGTAGCGCCTGTCGTGACCTGGGCGGTCGGTGACGTAGGTGATTTGGGCTGCGTACTTGGTGCCGTCGGCTTTGGGACGCAGTTCGTCGAGCAGGGCACACACGGTGTGAACGATGTCGATGTTGGGCTTTTCGTTCCAGCCGCCGACGTTGTAGGTTTCGCCCAGTTTGCCGGCTTCGAGCACGCGGCGGATGGCGCTGCAGTGGTCTTTGACGTAGAGCCAGTCACGAATCTGCATGCCGTCGCCGTACACGGGCAGGGGTTTGCCTGCCAGGGCGTTGACGATCATCAGCGGTATCAACTTCTCGGGAAAGTGATAAGGCCCGTAGTTGTTGCTGCAGTTGGTGGTGACCACCGGCAGGCCGTAGGTGTGGTGCCAGGCACGCACCAGGTGGTCGCTGGCAGCTTTGCTGGCCGAGTACGGGCTGTTGGGCTCGTAGCGGTTGGTTTCGCTGAAGGCGGGGTCGGTCTTGGAGAGGCTGCCGTAGACCTCGTCGGTGCTGACGTGCAGGAAGCGGAAGGACTCTTTTTCTGCAGCAGGCAAGCCAAGCCAGTATTGCCGTACGGACTCCAACAGCCTGAAAGTACCCATGACGTTGGTCTGGATGAAGTCTTCAGGCCCGTGGATGCTGCGATCCACATGGCTTTCGGCGGCGAAGTTGATGACGGCGCGAGGCTTGTGAGTGGCAAGCAGTTTACCCACCAAGGCGGCATCACCAATATCGCCCTGGACAAAAGTATGCCGGGCATCGCCTTGCAGGCTGGCCAGGGTGTCGAGGTTGCCGGCGTAGGTGAGTTTGTCGAGGTTGACCACGGGCTCTGAAGATCCTGTGAGCCAGTCGAGCACGAAGTTGCCGCCGATGAAGCCGGCGCCGCCTGTGACGAGGATCATGTTGATAGGTTGGGTGTAGGGGTGCAGGAGCGTTGGCCTGAATTATCAGGCCACAGCACCACCCAACCCAACCACAGTACGCAAATATCACATACCAAAAAAGCCTCTGTTGCTTTATTGGCAAGGGAAGTCAGCTACACAATCAGAAATGAATGCCGCGCATCATCTGCTGCATGGCCACAGCCTCAGGGGAGAGTTGGGGTTTGGCGCCCTTCTCTCCCTTGGCCGCCGACGAGTCGGGGAACATGCGGAAACTGGTGTTCATGGCAATCTGCGCAATGCGCGGTACCAAGGCGTGCAGCACCTGGCCTGTGATGCCCAGGCGTGTGGCAATGCGCACGGGCTTGTAGATGCAAGCCTGAGCGATCATGTCACCGGCCTCTTCTGGCTCCAGCACCGGCACGTTGTTGTAGATCTTGGTGGGCGCGATCATGGGGGTGCGCACCAGCGGCATGTTGATGGTGGTGAAGGTCACGCCCACATCGGCAAACTCGCTGCTGGCGCATCGCGTCCACGCGTCCAGCGCGGCCTTGCTGGCAACGTAGGCTGAAAAGCGCGGCGCGTTGGTCAACACGCCAATGGAGCTGATGTTGACCACATGGCCTTTGCGCTTGGCCGTCATGCCCGGCAAAAAGCCCATGGTCACGCGCAGGCAGCCAAAGTAGTTGAGCTGCATGGTGCGCTCGTAGTCGTGGAAGCGGTCGTAGCTGCCCTCGATGGCGCGGCGGATGCTGCGGCCTGCGTTGTTGATCAAAAAATCAACCCCACCGTGGTTGGCAATGACCTGCTGCACAAAGCGGTCGCAGTCGGCCATGTCGGCAATGTCGGCCGGGTAGGCAATGAACTGGTAGCCCTTGGCTTTGGCCTCGGCACAGGCTTCGTCGAGTTTGTCCTGGTCGCGCCCGCAAATGAGGGTGATGGCACCGGCCTCGGCAAACTTGTGCGCGGCGGCCAGGCCAATGCCCGAGCTGCCGCCAGTGACCAGCACCACCTTGCCACCCACGGTGCCCCGCAGGCTGCGGTCGATGTGCAGGTCAGGGTCGAGGTTGCGCTCCCAGTAGTCCCAAAGCTTCCAGGCGTAGTCTTTGAGGTTGGGGCACTCCACGCCGCTGCCTTTGAGCATGGCGTCGGTGTCGCGCCGGTCGAACCGGGTGGGGTAGTTGACGAAGGTCAGGATGTCTTCGGGCAGGCCCAGGTCTTTCATGACCGCATTGCGGATGCGGCGCACGGGTGCCAGCGCCATCAGGCCCTTTTTGACGCTCTTGGGAATGAAGCCCAGCAGGGCGGCGTTCACAAACAAGTTCATGCGCGGGGCGTGTGCCGCGCGGCTGAAGATGTCGAGCACATCACCCACGCGGTAGCCCATGGGGTCTACCAGGTGGTAGCAGCGGCTGGCGGTCCCCTGCTGGTGGCTGATGTGCGCCAGCGCGTTGACCACGAAGTCCACCGGCACGATGTTGATGCGCCCGCCCTCCAGGCCCACGCTGGGCATCCAGGGCGGCAGAATTTGCCGCATGCGCTGAATGAGCTTGAAGAAGTAGTAGGGGCCGTCAATCTTGTCCATCTCGCCCGTGGTGCTGTCACCCACCACCATGGCGGGGCGGTAAACCGTCCAGGGCACTTTGCACTCTTTGCGAACGATTTTTTCGCTCTCGTGCTTGGTCATGAAGTAGGGGTGATCCAGGCCCTCAGCCTCCTCGAACATGTCTTCGCGGAACACACCTTCGTACAGGCCAGCGGCAGCGATCGACGACACATGGTGCACGTGCCCTGCATCGATGGCCTTGGCCAAGTCGACCATGTTGCGCGTGCCCTCGATGTTGACGGCCACCTGGGCTTCTTCATCGGCACCCAGGTCGTACACGGCTGCCAAGTGGTAGAGGTGGTTGACCTGACCTTTGAGGCGCTTGATGTCGTCGGCCGACACGCCGAGCTTCTTGCCCGTGAGGTCGCCATGGATGGGCACGGCGCGTGCCTGTGCCTTGGCCCCGCTCAGCCCCCAATAGGCATGCAGGTCAGCGACCTTGCCTGCGCTCTCGGGGCGAATGAGGAAATACACCGTGGTGCCTTTTGTCTCGAGCAGCTTCTTGACCAGCCGCTTACCGATGAAACCTGTGGCACCTGTGACGAAATATTGCATGGTTGGACCTCCAAATGAAGCGCCAATTCTGCCCAGCCCAGCCCGCGGGCGGTCTAGAACAAACCCGCGCACGGCATCGGCGCAGCTCTCTAGACAGCTAGTTGCCAACCCCTAAACAACGCATGCACAGCGCCTTACATTGGTTCCATCGGCGGGCGTTCACGCACCGAACCACTCAACCCCATTCACTCCGGAGGCCACCATGGTCAAGAAACTGCAAAAAATCAGCACCAAGCAATCCACTGGCGCCAACAGCCCTTTGGCCAGCGCCGTCAAAGACTCGGCTCAGCAAATCTGGCTGGCCGGCCTGGGCGCCTTTGCCAAAGCACAACAGGAAGGCACCAAAGCCTTTGAAGGTCTGGTGAAAGAAGGCTTGACCATCCAACGCAAAACCCAGGCCGTGGCCGAGGAGCGCGTGTCGGAAGCCACCAGCCGCATGGCCAACATGGCCAACGACATCACCGCAAAAGCCAGCGGTCAGTGGGACAAACTGGAAACCATTTTTGAAGACCGCGTGGCCCGCACGCTGAACAAGCTGGGTGTGCCGTCTTCACAAGACATTGATGCGCTGATTGCACGCATCGACGCTTTGAACGCCAGCATGCAGAAGCTGCAACCCAAGGCCACCAAAGCCGAAACAGTTGCCCCCAAAGCCGCAGCCAAGGCACCCGCCAAAACCGCCGCCAAAGCAGCACCCAAAGCACCTGCGAAGGCCGCCGCAGAAGTTGCAGTGAAGCCTGCAGCCAAAACGGCTCGCAAAGCAGCAGCCAAGCCTGCCAAGGCCATTGCGGCTCCTGCCACTGCAACGGCCGTCGCCACAGCCTGACGCGGGGCGGCCACTCGCGCCGCCCCCTGAAACAGCTGCGCCTGCATGCTGCACTGCGGCATGACAGGCGCTGCCAACTCCCTACACTGGCACCCCATGAATCTGCACCAGCCAGCCACTCCACCCCGTACACACATGGCGTCAGGCCCAGGCAAAGGGTCCAGTCCGCCCCGTGTGGCCCTGGCACTGGCAGGCGGTGGTCCTCTGGGCGCCATTTATGAAATCGGCGCGCTGTGTGCGCTGGACGAAGCCTTGCAAGGCATCAACCTGAACGCCTGCACACACTATGTGGGCGTGTCGGCTGGCGGCTTCATTGCTGCTGGTCTGGCCAACGGCATGACGCCGTCCACGCTGCGCGACCTGTTCATTGCCCCGCCGACTGCCGGCACCGAAAGTTTTGACCCCGCGTGGCTGATGCGCCCGGCCTACGCCGAACTGGCACAGCGGCTGGCGCAACTGCCGGGCCTGGGACTGCAGGCGTTGTGGGCCTGGACGGCGGGGCGCAAACCGCTGATCAGCGCGCTGGAAAAGCTCAGCCCTGCCCTGCCAACAGGCCTGTTCAGCAACGAAGAAGTGCACCGCCAGATTGCGCGGCTGTTTTCGCAACATGGCCGCACCAACGACTTTCGCCAGCTGTCTCACCGCCTGACGCTGGTGGCTACACACCTGGACAGCGGTGAGGCGGCCCCGTTTGGCCGAGTGGGATGGGACCATGTGCCCATTTCGCGCGCCATTGCTGCCAGCGCTGCCCTGCCCGGCCTGTTTCCACCGGTGGAAATTGACGGACGGCACTACGTGGACGGAGCGCTGAAAAAAACCATGCATGCCACCGTGGCACTGGATGAGGGCGTGGACGTGATGTTCTGCCTGAACCCGCTGGTGCCGTTTGACGCCACCACGCCGTTGCCCCGCACGGTCAGCCCCACAGGCACGGACAAGCCGATTCCGCCAATGGTGCAGGGTGGTTTTCCGGCGGTGATGAGCCAGACCTTTCGCAGCATGATCCACTCGCGACTGGAGCTGGGCATGAAGCAGTACGAAACCAGCTATCCGAACACGGCCATTGTGCTGATTGAGCCCGACCACCGCGATGCCGAGCTGTACCTGGCCAACACGTTCAGCTACCGCCAGCGGCGTGAACTGGCCGAGCATGCCTACCAGCAAACCCGGCAGTTGCTGCGCAGCCAGCACAGCGCACTGAACGCCAAGTTGCAACAGCATGGTCTGTCGCTGGACCTGGCTGTGCTGAGTGACCCTGGGCGCAGGTTGCTGCCCACTGCCGCACCGGCACAACCGGCCAAGGTGCCGCGCAAAACACGCAAGCGGGGGGCCACATCCCGTCTGGGCCGCGCCCTTGACAAGCTGCAGACCCAAGTGGATGGCTTGCAAGTTGCGCTGGACCACGGCGACCTGGTGCCGCGCCGGGCCACGGCACAGCGGCCCGCCAAGGCTGCGGCATGACCAAGAAAGCGCCACGCCGCACGGCGCAACGCATTCTGGAAGTGACGCTGGAGTTGTTCAACCGGTTTGGCGAGCCGAACGTGTCGACCACGCTGATTTCAGCCGAGCTGGGCATCAGCCCCGGTAACCTTTATTACCACTACCCGGCCAAAGACGAACTCATCAACGCGCTGTGTCAGCAGCATGAACACAGCCTGGTGGAAATTTTGCTGGCCGCCGACGATGTGCGCCACGTAGAAGATGCCTGGTTCTTCATGCACACGCTGTTCGAACGCATATGGGCCCACCGGTTTCTGTACCGGGACCTCAGTGACCTGCTGAGCAAAAACCGACAACTGGAAACGCAGTTTCAGCGCATGCAGCGGCACAAGGCGCGCGCCATACGAGCGATGCTGGATGCCATGGGGCGTGCCGGCACGCTGCGGCTGGACGCCCGCGAACTGGACACCACCGCCAACTGCATGGTGGTGGTGCTGACCTACTGGCTGAACCACGAATATGTGCTGGACCCGCGCAACGCGCTGGAGCCAGAAAACGCCCAGTCTGCTCTGCTGCGGGGTGCTGCCCATGTGCTGAACCTGCTGGCCCCCTACATGCAGGTGCCGCAACGCGAACACCTGCTGGCCCTGACTGCGGCCTATAGCCAGCCGCCAGGCTCACACCTGGCAGGGTGAATACCCGCAGTGGTGTCGGCCACTGGGTGGGGCAAAATCGGCTGTCAGCAAAACCAGAAGAATCAGGAGACAGACATGGCCAGACCGGGCGCCAAATGGGCACTGTTCCCACACTTGGGTGAATACACCCACACCGCAGCCAGCGTCAAAAAGCAGTGGGCCAGGTTGCACAACGGCGACCGCGAGCCCCTGCCCAAACAGGCAGATGTGCTGGCCGCATGGGTGCTGTTCCACAATGGCGAGTTTCAGAAGGCGGCTGAAGCCGGGCTGGCCGCGGGCGGTGACGGCATCACCGCTGCCAACAAGGCGACATGCATCCATGCCACCTACCTGGAACCAAAGGAAACCAACCGGCTGGCGATGTTGATGGCGGTGGCAGAACGTGCGGAGGCCCAAGCAGCCGAACAACCGGGCAACGCAAACGCCTGGTACTACCAAGCCTATGCACTGGGTCGATACAGCCAGGGCATCAGCGTGGCCAAGGCGCTGGCCGAAGGGCTGGGCACGAGGGTGCGAAAAGCACTGGAAACCACCATCAAAATTTGCCCGGAACATGCCGATGCCCACATTGCCCTGGCCGCGTTCCATGCAGAGGTGATTGACAAGGTGGGGGCGCTGATTGGCGGCATGACCTACGGGGCCAAAAAAGACACGGGCCTAAAGCTCTACCAGACCGCCCTGGCGTTGAACCCGAACTCTGCCATTGCCTTGGTGGAATACGCCAACGGCCTGGTGATGTTGGAGGGCGACAAGCGCATGAAGGAGGCCACGGCGCTGTATGAGCAAGCCGCCGCCTCTACCCCCCTGGATGCGATGGAACGGCTCGACGTGGAAATGGCCAAGGCCGAACTGGCCGACGGCTGAGGCCTCAGCTCAGTCCACTTCGCCTGCGTGCGGCAGCATGAGCGACAGCCACAGCAGTTGCTCGAACTGAGGTGCAAACTGGTCGATGACCTGCTGAGGGTCTGCGCACATGGCGGTGTCGGTGATGAGCCCGAACTGCACGCCCCCGCCGTAGCTCAGGATCGAAACACCCACACCGATGTCGCCAGACTGGGGCACCCAGAACATGGTTTGCTCCAGCGTGGCGCCACAGAACGTCAGTTTTTGCACAGGGCCGGGCACATTGGTCATGACGGCCGTGGTTTTGCGCGAGAACAAACCCAGCAAGGCCGCCTGTGCCGGCTTGACGAGCAAACCCGCCACCGACAACAAACCAAACGCCAGCAGCGGCTGTGTGCTGCCTTTGAGGGCGGCCATGCGCTGGCGCACGGACATGACCCGTTCAACCGGGTTGCTAATGCCCACCGGCAGCACCAGAGGCACGAGGCCAAAGCGGTTGCCGAGTTTCCAGGCCTGGTCGAGCGGGCGCAGGTTGACGGGCACCATGGCACGGATGTCTTGCCCTGCCACCGACTCGCCACGCTGCTGCAGGTAGGCCCCCAGGGCACCGGCCACACAACTGAGCAACACGTCGTTGACCGAACAGCCCAGCGCCTTGCTGACGGCCTTGACGTCGGCCAGGGGCAGGGGCTCGCACCAGGCCACGGCCTTTTGTGCGGCGGGCTTGGCCTTGAGGCTGGTGCGTGCGTCGTCGGGCATGAGGGCCAAGGCGGCCAGATCGCTGACCACCTGTTTGCCCAAGCGTGCCAACCCGGCGCCGCCGTTGAGCAGGCCGTCAAACCCCTGGGCAGGCGCCCCCACCATGCCCAGTGAACGGGCCACGCCGTCGCCAGCGGCGTCGAGCGCCTTGACCGCCATGTGCGTGAGCGGGCGGACCACGCTGTCAGCCAGCCAGGCTTGCGGACCTTCATGGGGGCTGTCATCGGCAGAGGCACGGCGGGTGCGTTTGGGCGGGGCGTTGCCGCCGTCGACCAGGCTCATCATCACGGCGATGAGGGCCATGCCATCGGCAATGCAATGGTGGATGCGGGCGATGAGTGCAGAGCCCCCCTCGTGGTGCTCCACCAGGTGGAACTGCCACAGCGGGTGGCGGCGGTCCAGCGGCTCCATGGCGAGTTCGGCCACGCGCTGCTGCAATGCGGCGCGAGGTGTGAGGCCTTTGCGGCGGGACAGCACCTCGCGCACCACGTGGCGCTCCACAGCGAAGTCGGGGTCGCGCACCCAGGTGGCACCGGCGGCATCTTCTTCCGCCCGCTGGGTGAAGCGGGCGTATGGAACCATGCGCTCGGTCACACGTTCGCACAAGGCCGCATGGGTGATGCCGGGTTTGAGCAGCCAGACCCCCACGATCATCATCAGGTTGGCGCTGGTGTCCATGCGCAGCCAGGCGGTGTCAACCTTGCTCATGCGCTCGCTGTCGCCACCCAAACCGAGCGCGCCTTGAACCGTTCGGCCCACAACGGTCTTGACGGACGGTTTGGCCCGCCGGGGTGCTGAAGCAGCCGGTGAGCGGACGGCGGTGGTGTGCTGTGGGGCGGGGGCTTTGACGCGGGTGACCATGCTGGCTTTCAGGCTGGAGGGATTTCCCTAATTCTGCAACGCCAGTGCGCCCTAAGATACGGGGCAAACACCTGTTACTCCACCCCAACACACACGCCCATGTCTGACCTGAACACCACTTTCGAAGCCGCCGTTGCCAACTCCAAGAACCTGAGCGAACGGCCTGACAACGCCACCCTGCTGAAAATCTACGGCCTGTACAAGCAAGGCACCACCGGTGACAACACCGAGAAGAAGCCCGGTTTTGGCGACATGGTGGGCCGCGCCAAGTGGGACGCCTGGAACAGCCTGAAGGGCACCGCCAGCGACGATGCCAAGCAGCAATACATCGACCTGATCGAGTCGTTGAGCTGAGCAGCGGCTCTACTGCACCACACCGCGCTGGCGCAGTTCCGCGATTTGCGCGGCCGTGAGGCCCATGCCCGACAGCACCGCGTCGGTGTCGTTCCCCAGCGTGGGCGCATCTCGGTGGTGGCCACCGGGTGTGCGTGAGAGTTTGGGCACGATGCCGGGCACGAGCATGTCAGACCCGTCGGGCTGCGGGCGAGCCACCAACATGCCACGCGCGGCATAGTGCGGATCGGCCGCGATGTCGGCCACGGTGTAGATGCGGCCTGCGGGCACCTGGGCTGCGTCCAGCGCCAGCAGCGCGTCCGCCACAGAACGCTGCGCCGTCCACGCGCCAATGGCTGCATCCAATTCATGCACACGGGCCACGCGGCCCGCGTTGTCGGACAGTGCCGGGTCTTGCGCCAGATCGTTGCGCCCGATCGAGCCCATCAGGCGCTTGAAGATGCCGTCGCCGTTGCCGCCCACCAGCACGTAACCATCGGTACACGGGTAGGCGTTGCTGGGGGCGATGCCAGGCAAGGCACTGCCAGCCGGGCCGCGCACGGCACCGAACGCGCTGTATTCAGGCAACAGGCTTTCCATGCAGTTGAACACTGCTTCATAAAGCGCCACGTCAATCACCTGGCCCTGCCCGCTTTTTTCGCGCTCGTGCAGCGCCATCAGGATGCCAATGACACCGTGCAGCGCTGCCAGCGTGTCGCCCAGGCTCACGCCCACTCGCACGCTGACGCGGCCCGGCTCGCCCGTGAGGTGGCGGATACCGCCCATGGCCTCCCCCAGCAAGCCAAAACCTGGTTTGTCTCGGTAGGGGCCTGTTTGCCCGTAGCCGCTGACGCGCAGCACCACCAGGCGCGGGTTGGCGGCCAGCAAGTCGTCGGGGCCCAGGCCCCAGGCTTCCATGGCACCGGGGCGGAAGTTTTCGATCAGCACGTCGCAATCAGCGGCCAGTTGCCGCACGATGGCCTGCGCGTCGGGCTGGCGCAAATCCAGCGCCAGCGAGCGCTTGTTGCGCGACTGCACCTGCCACCAGACCGAAGTGCCGTTTTTCAGCAGCCGCCACACGCGCAGCGGGTCACCACCGCCACTGCCGTCGGGTTTGGCGGGTGGCTCGATCTTGATGACATCGGCCCCGAAGTCGGCCAGGGTTTTGGCTGCAAAGGGGCCTGCGATGAGCTGGCCCATTTCCAGCACTTTGAGGCCCGCCAGCGGGCCGAAGGCAACTGGCGCAGCCGTCATGCCTGGCCGCCGCGCGGGGGTTTGCCGGTTGCCTTAGGTGTGGCTTTGGGCGTGGTTTTGGCGGCGGCTTTTTTGGCAGGGGCTTTGGGCGCTGCGCCGCCCGCCGCCAGCAACTGGTCGAGGTTCTTGACGATTTCGCCTTCGATCTTGTCTTTGAACGCGCCGAGCAAAAAGCCCAGTTGGGCATCGAGCTCAAAAGACCGGCCGCACACCTTGAGCGTGCCCTTGACGCCCGAGCGGGTGAAGGTGACCAGGTCTTCTGTGTCGCCCTCTTCGTAGGTGCACTCCATGCCGAAATCGTTCTCGGCCTGCTCGGCCCACTCGAAGGCAATCTTGCGGGCCTTGGCCAGGCTGAAGTGGTGGTCGCGGTGAATGTGGATGTCAGCCATGGGGTGCCTATTGGGTTGGGGGCAGGACGGGGTTTGCCTGCATTGGCAAGGTTGCACGCAGGCGATGGTGGCGCTGGTCTTTGGGCAGCGCTGCCAGTTCGCGAACGGCATCATAAAACCGGGGAAAGCTGTGGCCCTGCTGGGCAAACAGGGCCTCGAACGCGGGCACCAGATCATCGTAGGCGGCTTGCACGCCGAAGGTGGCGTTGTTGGAGCGGGCCACCCATGCGTCGTAGCCGCTGTAGCCGCCCCACTGGGCCTTCAGGTCGGCGTAGCGGCGGTGGAAATCGGCCATGGCCGCCCGCTTGAGCGGGACAAGCTGCTGTTCTTTTTCAGTAGCTGAAGCATCAATACCATCAAACGTCAGGGTATAAATTTGCATCAATTTTTCGCGAGTATCGCGGGCCAACGCCCTGAATTGCTGGCGGCGGCCATCGAACTCGGCATAGGCCTGGCGTGCCGCCGGGCTGGCGTGGGCAGACAACCAGCGCTGGCCGCCCAGACGCTCGACCGCAGTGGCAAACGATTCGTTGAAAACGGTGTCGTCGGCCACGTACAGCACCTGGTGCGCCAATTCGTGAAACAGGAGGCGGGCCAGTTCGCCTTCGGTGTGGCCCACAAAGGTGTTGAGCAATGGGTCGCCACCCAGCCAGTTGGTCCAGCCCAGGGTGGAGTACGCCGGCACGGGGTAGGCGGCAGCCTCCAGCCCCTGGGTGCGCAACTCGGCGGCGTAGGCCTCGGCCTCGGCTTCGTTGAAATAGCCCCGGTAGCCCACGCAGCCCGCCACCGGAAAACACCAGGTTTGCAGGGTGAGCGAGAACGCCGGCGCAGCCACCACGTTCCACACGGCCGCGCGGCGGCCGAGGTCTGCGTAACGGGTGTAGCTGGCGTTGTCGGGCAAGGCCAGTTCGGTGACCGCAAAGCGGCGCATGCGCTGGGTGAGCGCCAGACGGTCTTTGAGCAGCTGCGAGGTGGCGGGGTCTTGCAGCCAGTCATCGACCGGGCGGGCGGCAGCCATCAGCGACAGGTGGCCGCTGACAGACTGCCAGTAATAGCCCACGCCCGACGACAGCCCGGAGCCACTGGCACAGCCCGACAGCAGCACGGCCACACACAGCCCGAACCCGGCGCACACGGTGCGCAGGTGTCGCGGCCTGACGTCCGCCGGGGGCTGGTAGGCGGTGGCATCAGTCACCAGCGGCCTCCACCTGCACCAGGCAGTCGTAAAACGTGGGGGCGCGGCCCAGGTCTGTCAGCGCCTGGCTGGTGACTTCATTCACATTGGTGCCGCGCACCCCCAGCTTGCGCCACCAGATGCCCAGCCCGTTGACCACGCCGGGGCGGGCACGCGGGCTGATGCGCAGGGCGCAGTGGTAGCTGCCCCGATCATTGAACACGCGGACCAGTGCGCCCTCAGCCAAGCCACGTGCAGCGGCATCCGTACCGTGCATTTCCAGCACGGGTTCGGCCTCGATGTCGCGCAGGCTTGTCACGTTGACGAAGGTGGAGTTCAGAAAATTTCGCGCAGGGGGCGAAATCATGGCAAGTGGGTAACGCCGGGCCAAGGTGGGGTTGCTGTCGGCAGCCTCCAGGTTGGGCACGTGGTTGGGTAAAGGGTCCAGCCCTTGATCGGCCAGCCGATGGCTGTAGAACTCGCACTTGCCCGAAGGTGTGGGAAAGCCGCCTTGGGCAAACGGGGCCAGTGGTGCGTGGGCTTCAGGCAAAGGCGCAAAGCCGTGGGCCAGCAACTGGTTGAAGTCGATCTCGGGGCCGAAGGCCTGGCGGCACAGGGCCTCGTCGGAGTCGGCAAACCACGGCTCGGCAAAACCCATGAGGGCGGCCAGTTCGCGGAACACCTGGGTGTTGGGCTTGGATTGGCCCACAGGCGCAATTGCCGGCTGGTTCAGCAGCACATCGGTGTGGCCGTAGCTGGTGTGGATGTCCCAATGCTCGAGCTGGGTGGTGGCGGGCAGGACGTAGTCGGCATAGTCGGCGGTGTCGGTCTGGAAGTGCTCCAGCACCACGGTGAACAGGTCGGGCCGGGCAAAACCCTGCACCACTTTGGCTGACTCAGGCGCCACGGCCACGGGGTTGCTGTTGTAAACCACCACAGCGGCAATGGGCGGGCCGCCTTGCAGCACGGGGTCGCCCGGCTGGGCCAGCAGGGCATCACCCACGCTGCTCATGTTGATGGTGCGCGGAGCGCGGCCGCCCAGACCTTGCGAGAGCAGATCGGGCCGCTGCAGGGTGTGTCGCTGCACAGGAAACTGGCCGGAGCTGGACATGAGCAGTCCACCGGCCGGGTGCCGCCAGGCCCCCAGCAGTGCGGGCAGGCAGGCCACGGCGCGCACAGCATTGCCGCCACCGCGCGTGCGCTGCATGCCGTAGTTCAGGCGAATGGCCACGGGTTGGTTCTTGCGCGCCGTTTCGCCCATGATCCGGGCCAGATCGCGGATGGCCTGGGGAGCGATGCCGCACACCGCCGCTGCACGCTCTGGCGGCCATAGCAAACAACGCTCACGCAATGAGCGCTGGGTGCCGTTTTGACCATGCAAATCAGCCCAACCGGTGGTGAAGCGGGCGATGTAGTCGTCATCCAGCCAGCCGTGCACGGTGAACTCATGCATCAGCGCCAGCGCCAGCGCGGCATCTGTGCCGGGAAGCAGCGGCAGGTGGTGCTGGCACTTCTCCGCCGTTTCGGTCCGGCGGGGGTCTATGCACACCAGCGTGGCGCCGTTGCGCTTGGCGGCTTGCACGTGCCGCCAGAAATGCAGGTTGCTGCCGATGGCGTTGCTGCCCCAGATGACGATGACCTGGCTGTGGGCAAACTGCTCCACCCGCATGCCCACCTTGCCACCCAACGTGTGCACCAGGGCCTCGCCACCGGCGCTGGCGCAGATGGTGCGGTCCAGCAGGCTGGCGCCCAGGCGGTGGAAAAACCGGGCCGCAATGCTCTCGCCCTGCACCAGGCCCATGGTGCCCGCGTAGCTGTAGGGCAACACGGCCCGGGGGTCTGTGGCCGCCACGGCCTGCAGTTTTGCGGCGATGTCGGCCAGCGCCTCGGCCCAGCTCACCGGCACAAACTGGCCACTGCCTTTGGGGCCCACGCGCTTCAAGGGGTGCAGCAGGCGCTCGGGGTGGTGGGTGCGTTCGGCGTAGCGGGCCACCTTGGTACACAACACGCCGCCGGTGGCGGGGTGGTCAGGGTTGCCGGCCACCTTGATGGCCACACCGTTGTGTACCGTGGTGAGCAGGGCGCAGGTGTCGGGGCAGTCGTGCGGGCAGGCACCTTTGACGGTGGTCGGCACGGAATGGCTGGCAGACGGGGTCGGTGTAAGGGTGGGCATGGTGGAGTGGACCGGGTGGCAGAATGAAGGTTATAGCAACACCAGAGGTACACGCCACATGCAACGTCGCCATGCACTTGGAGCCCTCATGGCCACCGGCGCTGCGCCCCTGGTGCCGGCCTGGCCGCTGCTGCTGCCACGGGCGGCGCACGCGCAGGCAGATGCCCCACTGGTGCTGGGCCAATCGGCCGCGTTCAGTGGCCCCAGCGCGCAACTGGGACAGCAGTACCACCTGGGCGCGCAGTTGTATTTCGAGAAGCTGAACGCGTCGGGTGGCATCAACGGCCGCCCGGTGGTGCTGAAAAAGCTGGACGACGGCTACGAGCCCGAACGCTGCGTGGCCAACACCCGGCAGTTCATCAGCGAAGGGGTGTTTGCGCTGTTTGGCTATGTGGGCACCCCCACCGCCGCCGCTGCACTCCCCTTGGCCAGCGAAGCACGGTTGCCTTTTGTGGCGCCGCTGACCGGGGCGCAGTCGCTGCGCGAACCGTACAACCGGTTTGTGGTGCACGTGCGCGCGTCGTACTTCGATGAAACGGCAGCGATCGTCAAACAGACGGCTGCGGTGGGCATACAAAAGCTGGCCGTGTTCCACCAGAACGATGGCTACGGGCAGGCTGGGCTGGAGGGCGTGAAGCGCGCGATGGCAGCCCTGAAGATGGAACCTGTGGCCGTGGGCACCGTGGAGCGCAACAGCACCGACGTGGCAGCCGCACTGGCCGCCATACTGCCCAAAGCGCCTGAAGCCATCGTGCAAGTGGGCACCTACAAGGCGTGCGCGGTGTTCATCCGACTGGCGCGCAAGGCAGGATTCACGGGCACTTTCTACAACGTGTCGTTTGTGGGCACACAGGCACTGCTGGAAGAACTGGGCGCCCTGGCGTCGGGTGTGGTGGTGAGCCAGGTGATGCCGTTTCCGTATGCACCGGTCACGCCGCTGTCGGGCGAGTACCTGGCCGCACTGGCAAGCGAAGGCAACCGGGGCATTGCGCCCAACTACTCGGGCATGGAAGGCTTTGTGGCCGCGCGCACCTTTGCCGAGGTGGCTCGCCGGGCAGGGAAAAACCCCACCCGAGACAGTTTTCTGAACGCCCTGCAAAGTATGGGCACCCTGAACCTGGGTGGCTTCAACCTGAGTTACGGGCCGCAAAAGAACATGGGTTCCTCCTTTGTGGAGTTGCCCCTTCTCACCAAAGACGGCAACGTGCGCCGCTGACACCCGACACCCCCTGCACCATGGCACTCATCGAAGACATCATTACCCAAGCCCCTGACCTGGCTGCCGTCCGTCGCGACATCCACGCCCACCCTGAGCTGTGTTTTCAGGAAGTGCGCACCGCCGATGTGGTGGCGGCCAAACTGACGAGTTGGGGCATTGAAGTGCACCGAGGGCTTGGCACCACGGGTGTGGTGGGCATTGTGAAAGGCCGTGACGGGGGGGCAAGCGGCCGGGCTGTGGGCCTGCGCGCCGACATGGACGCGCTGCCCATGACCGAACTCAACACCTTTGCTCACGCCAGCCAGCACCCCGGCAAGATGCACGCCTGCGGGCACGACGGCCATGTGGCCATGCTGCTGGCCGCCGCCCAGCACCTGGCCCAACACCGCGACTTTGACGGCACGGCCTACCTGATTTTCCAACCCGCTGAAGAAGGCGGCGGCGGCGCGCGCGAAATGGTGAAAGACGGGCTGTTTGACCTGTTCCCCATGGATGCGGTGTACGGCATGCACAACTGGCCTGGTCTGCCCGTGGGCACCTTTGCCGTGAGCCCGGGGCCGGTGATGGCGTCGAGCAATGAATTCCACATCACCATCCGAGGCAAGGGCAGCCACGCCGCCCTGCCCCACAACGGCATTGACCCGGTGCCTGTGGCCTGCCAGATGGTGCAGGCATTCCAGACCATCATCACCCGCAACAAAAAGCCGGTGGACGCAGGCGTGATCAGCGTGACCATGATCCACACGGGCGAAGCCACCAACGTGGTGCCCGACAGCTGCGTGATTCAGGGCACGGTGCGCACCTTCAGCATTGAAGTGCTGGACATGATCGAGCAGCGCATGCGAGACATTGCCACCCACACCTGCGCGGCGTTCGGGGCAACGTGCGAATTTGCATTCAAGCGCAATTACCCGCCCACCATCAACCACCCCACCGAAGCCGCACTTGCCCGCCGGGTGATGGAAGGCCTGGTGGGGGCACCACAGGTGCTGCTGCAAGAGCCCACCATGGGCGCGGAAGACTTCTCGTTCATGCTGCAAGCCAAGCCGGGCGCGTATGTGTTCATTGCCAATGGCGACGGTGCTCACCGAGCCGGGTACGAGGGCGGCGGACATGACGTGGGGCCGTGCATGCTGCACAACCCGCACTACGACTTCAACGACGCGCTGATTCCGCTGGGCGCGAGCTTCTGGGTGAAGCTGGTGCAGGCGCAACTGGCCTGAAAGCCGGGCTTTCTTTCATAGCTGAAAACCCAATACAGGCAAGCGCCAGAGGCACTTTTTGCTTATATTCTGAAGCGCCGACCGGCAATTTCCAGCAGGCCATCGAACAACAGGCCTTCCACCAGTTCGAAACGGGTGGACATGCTGGGCGCCATCTTCCAGCCCGCGCCGCCGGTCATGATGCAGTCGGGCTCGGCCCCGCAGTGGCGGCGCACGTTTTCCACCATGCGGTGCACTGCCCCGGCAATGGCAAAGGTGCCGCCGCTGGTGAGCGCGTCGCTGGTGTTGGTGGGGAAGTCGCGCACCTCGCCCGTGGGCACATGCAGACCAGCAGTACCGGACTCCAACGCGCGCAGCATGATGCCGTGGCCCGGCAGGATGATGCCGCCCAGAAACTTGCCTTGGGCGTCGATGGCTTCCACCGTGACCGCCGTGCCCACCATCACCACCACGCAGGGCCGAGGAGCGCCGGTGGCCAACACATGCTGGCGCGCGCCGATCATGGCCACCCAGCGGTCGGCGCCCAAGCGCCCGGGGTGGTCGTAGCCGTTGGTGAGACCGGCCTCTGCGGTGGACGACACCACCCACTGGGGGTGCACGTCCCACATCTCAAGCTGTTGCTCCACGCGGCGACGCACGGCGTCTCCGGCCACCACACACCCCAGCACCCATTTGGGCTGGGCCAGGCGGCTCCAGTCGCCCTCGGCGAGTTTTTCAATGTTTTCAAGGAACTGCGCACCGTGGCCCAGCAGTTTGGCGCCCACACGGGGGGTGTCGTACAGGGCCCACTTCAAGCGGGTGTTTCCTACATCAAGGGCGAGCAGCGTCATGGGGGCGGATTATCGAGCCGGGGCGGGCAAAAGCGGGCACGGAGCAGAGCCTCGGAGGATCAGTTCTGCCGCCAGGGAAGGCCATGGAAACGCCACCCGCCCTTGCGGCCCCGGTGTGCGTCGGCATCTGCGTCGCCCTCGAAACCCTCGAGGATGTTGTACGCCTCCAGACCCAGCTCAGTGGCGCGTTTGGCCGCCGCGATGCTGCGCACGCCGCTGCGGCACAGCAACACCAGCTTGCGGCCGTCAGCGGCAGCCTGGGTGATGCCCGCGTCAAATGTGGCATTCATGACCATGCCAGGCCACTGCTTCCAGGGCACAGCAATGGCACCTGGCACTTGGCCCACCCATTCGCGCTCGGCGTCGGTGCGCACGTCGACCAGGATGGTATCGCCCGACTGAACCCAGGCCCAGGCCAGTTGCGGCGATACGTCGCCCGCATAGCCCTGGGCAGGTGACGGTTGCAAGGAGGCAGGCTGATTCATGGGTGTGCGGTGGAATATCAGGAGAACTTGGCCAGCATGTCGGCCACGTCGTCAGCGGGCACGTCACCCTGGGAAATGACGCAGCCCACCAAGGTGTAGAACGATTTGTCCAGCGCCTTGCGGGCGGCCGCGAGTTGCTGTGCGATTTTTTCGCAGTCCTCATCGGTTTCGATCAGGCGCTGCACGCCCCGCAACTGGCCCTCGATGCGCTTGAGCCTCAGCACCAGCGCACGCTTGCGGTCGGGGTCTTTGACGATGGTCATGGTTGCGTCCTGAGTGTGGGGTGGGGCGCCGGGGTGCCCGCCTGACAAAAAATGGGTGGTGAATGATAGAGAGTTGGCATTCCCTCAGTCTGACACCCGTGCGGCGGACATCGCGACATTGATGCAATTTATGGTCTGGCGTGAAATATTTTCAAACTTGCGAAAAGTAAAAAGTGTTGTCACCACAAAACACGCGTTTTGAGTCGCGTGCGGCACACAGTCCTCGGGGAAACCCCAGCGTGCGGCCTGTGAGGGAAGCGCAAGATCAATGGGCTTTTCATCAACCACTCACAGGAGACCGCAGATGTCAGACAAAAAGCTTGCCCCCTCTTCACGCCGCAATGTGCTCAAAGGTGCGGTGGCTGCCGCCGGTGCCGGTGCATTGGCCGCCCCCATGATTGCCACTGCCCAGACAACGACCACGCTGCGCTTCCAGAGCACCTGGCCGTCGAAGGACATCTTCCATGAATACGCGATGGACTTCGCCAAGAAGGTGAACGACATGGCCAGCGGCAAGCTGAAAATTGAAGTGCTGCCTGCCGGTGCGGTGGTGCCCGCATTCCAGCTGCTGGACGCGGTGAGCAAAGGCACACTCGACGGCGGCCACGGCGTGATTGCCTACCACTATGGCAAGAACTCGGCCCTGGCGCTGTGGGGCTCTGGCCCTGCTTTCGGTATGGACCCCAACATGGTGCTGGCATGGCACAACTTCGGCGGGGGCAAAGCACTGGTTGAAGAGATTTACGCCAGTCTGAATCTGGACGTGGTGTCCTACCTGTATGGCCCCATGCCCACACAGCCGTTGGGATGGTTCAAAAAGCCGATTGCCAAGGTGGAAGACCTGAAGGGCGTGAAGTTCCGGACCGTGGGTTTGGCTGTGGACGTGTTCACCGAAATGGGCGCCGCTGTGAACCCGCTGCCCGGCGGCGAAATTGTGCCGGCTCTGGACCGTGGCCTGATCGACGGCGCCGAGTTCAACAATGCGTCTTCCGACCGCCTGCTGGGCTTCCCCGATGTGGTGAAGAACTGCATGTTGCAAAGCTTCCACCAGAGCGGTGAACAGTTCGAAATCCTGTTCAACAAAACCAAGCTGGCTGCGTTGCCTGCCGAACTGAAGTCCATCATTGACTACGCTGTACAGGCAGCGAGTGCAGAAATGAGCTGGAAAGCGATCGAACGCAATTCCAAGGATTACGAAGAATTGAAGAAGCAGGGCATCAAGTTCTACAAGACACCCGATGCAGTGCTGCGCGCGCAGTTGGCCGCTTGGGACAAGACCATCGACAAGAAATCGGCTGAGAACGCGATCTTCAAGAAGGTTCTCGCAAGCCAGCGCGCATTTGCTGCCCGTGCCGGTCAATGGCAAAACGACTACATGGTCGACTTCAAGATGGCTTACAACCATTACTTCGGCAAGGGTGCCAAGAAAGGCTGAGGTTGCACCGCCCCCTGGCGCCTACAAGCGCAGGTGGCTTGCACAAACAGGGGCACCGCGTGGTGCCCCCGTGTTTTTGGTGCCCGGCAAATAGGCCGGGCCTGTTCCCTCACTCTGAAAGAACCCGATGCAAAACCTGTTGCTGGCGGTGGACAGGCTGTCTACCTTCATCGGTCAAGCCTTTGCCTGGACGGTGGTGCTGCTGACCGGCCTGATTTCCTGGGAAGTGTTTTCCCGCTATGTGTTCAACGCTCCCCATGCCTGGGTGCTCGATGCCCAAATCATGCTGTACGGCACGCTGTTCATGACGGCCGGTGCCTATACCCTGAGCAAAAACGGCCACGTCCGCGGGGACGTGTTGTACGGGTTTTTTCGCCCGCGCACACAGGCCAGTATCGACCTGGTGTTGTACATCCTGTTCTTCATGCCCGGCATCGTGGCTCTGACATGGGCTGGCTGGACGTTTGCCAATGAGTCGCTTGCCATCCGCGAGCAGACCTTCTCAGCGGACGCACTGCCGCTGTACCCGTTCAAATTCATCATCCCGCTGTCTGGCGGCATCCTGCTGTTGCAAGGCGTGGTGGAAATCATCCGATGTGTGCTGTGCCTGAAAACCGGTGAGTGGCCCAAGCGCGAACACGACGTGGAAGAAGTAGACGTGGAAAAACTCAAGGAAATGGTCCACGTGAAAGACGAAGACATCGAAGCACTGGACAAGTACGTCGTCAAACAGGGCCACGCATCATGAAAATCCGCAAAGAACTCTGGTTTGGCTTCAGCCTGATGGCGCTGATTGGCGCGGGCGCGCTGACCATGCTGCTGTCGGCCGACAAGATCACGAACGGACACATCGGTTTGCTGATGCTGTCGCTGGTGGTGGTGGCCATCATGTTGGGCTTTCCCACCGCGTTCACGCTGATGGGCATGGGCATGGTGTTCACCTGGATTGCCTATGAAGAAAACACGCAGAAAACGCTGGACCTGATGGTGCAGTCGGCCTACAAGGTGATGGGCAATGACGTGCTCATTTCCATCCCGCTGTTCGTGTTCATGGGCTACCTGGTGGAGCGGGCCAACCTCATTGAAAAGCTGTTCCACAGCTTGCACCTCTCGCTGGCCCGTTTGCCAGGTGCGCTGGCCGTGGCCACGCTGGTGACATGCGCGATTTTTGCAACCGCTACCGGCATTGTGGGCGCGGTGGTCACGCTGATGGGCCTGCTGGCCCTCCCTGCCATGCTGAAAGCCGGTTACGACGTGCGGATGTCGGCCGGGGCCATCACCGCGGGGGGGTGCCTGGGCATTCTCATCCCCCCTTCCGTGCTTCTGATTGTGTACGGTGCCACAGCGGGTGTGTCGGTGGTCAAGCTGTATGCCGGGGCTTTTTTCCCCGGACTGATGCTGGCGGGTTTGTACATTTTGTATGTGGTGATTCTGGCCAAGCTCAAGCCTGCCATGGCCCCACCGCTGTCGGCCGCAGACCGCCTGGTTCCCATTCCTGCTCCCCTGGAAAAACTGGGTGCCACCCCGCACAAACCGATGTTGCCACTGGTGGTGAATGCCCTGAAAGGCCCACAGAACCAAGACGTGCCCACCGGCTATCTGGTGCGGCAACTGGCCATTGCACTGGCACCGGCCATTGTGTTTGCCTTTGTGGCCATCACCAGTTACCAGAGCGTCACGCAGGTGGCACCGGTCGAAGTTCAAGCCGATTCCGGGCTGGTGGAAATGGGTTCTGGCGATGCGGCCAGCACTGAAGGCGAAGAGGAAGGGCTGGGCGAACCGCCTGCCGAAGACGGGCTGCAAGCCCCGCCCGGCTCCGGCGCTGACAACGGTGTGAGCGAGCCTCCCGGCGCCGCCCCTGCCGAGCCAGCCGCTGCCGTGGCCGAGCCGCCTGCAGCTGCGCCAGCGAACGCTGCCGCTGCACCCGCAGGCGATGCGCCCGCGCCCACCACCAAGCCTGCCCCCACCAGCTTCTGGGTGTGGTTGGGTGTGGGTGGTGTGCTGCTGGCAGCGTATTACGCACTGCTGAGCTTCAATCGGTTTGCCATCTTCAAGATGTTGCTGTCGAGCCTGTTCCCCCTGCTGGTGCTGATTCTGGCGGTGCTGGGCTCGATTGTGTTTGGCCTGGCCACACCGACCGAGGCGGCGGCCATGGGTGCACTGGGCGGCTTCCTGCTGGCAGCGGCCTACCGGCAGCTCACGTTCAACGTGGTGAAGGAGTCGGTTTTCCTGACGGCCAAAACCTCGGCAATGGTGTGCTGGCTGTTTGTGGGTTCGGCCATTTTCTCGGCTGCGTTTGCCCTGCTGGGCGGACAGGAGCTGGTAGAAAACTGGGTGCTGAGCATGAACCTCACCCAAACGGAGTTCTTGATCCTGAGCCAGGTGATCATCTTCATCTTGGGGTGGCCGCTGGAGTGGACCGAGATCATCGTGATCTTCATGCCCATCTTCATACCGCTGCTGGACAACTTCGGGGTTGACCCGTTGTTTTTTGGCCTGCTGGTGGCGCTGAACCTGCAAACCGCTTTCCTGAGCCCACCGGTGGCCATGAGCGCGTTCTATTTGAAGGGCGTGGCACCCAAGCACGTGACGCTGAACCAGATTTTTGCGGGCATGCTGCCGTTCATGGGCATTCAGGTGCTGGCCATCATCCTGCTGTACCAGTTCCCGGCCATTGGCATGTGGCTGCCTGAGGTGCTGTACAAATAAGCGAAATCGGTGGACAGTCACCCTACACGGGCACTTCGGTGCCCGTTTTTCATGGGCCATTCGAAGCAAAACGGGGTACACCCCCTGTTGACGTTTACGTCAACGTAATATCATCCACGGGTACCCCATTCGGCCCCTCACGGAGACAACGCATGACCGACCTGTCCGCAGATTTCAAAGCCTTGGCCAACTACCGCCCCACGCACAAGGTGCGGTTCGTCACCGCCGCCAGCCTGTTTGACGGGCACGATGCCGCCATCAACATCATGCGACGCATTTTGCAGGGCATGGGGGCCGAGGTGATTCACCTGGGCCACAACCGCAGCGTGGACGAGGTGGTGACCGCCGCCCTGCAGGAAGACGTGCAGGGCATCGCCATCAGCTCGTACCAGGGCGGGCATGTCGAGTACTTCAAGTACATGGTCGATTTGCTGCGCCAGCGCGGCGGCGAGCACATCCAGGTGTTTGGTGGCGGCGGCGGCGTGATCGTGCCGGCTGAAATTCGCGAGCTGCAGGCATACGGCGTGGCGCGCATTTACAGCCCCGAAGACGGCCAGCGCATGGGCCTGGCGGGCATGATCGGTGAGATGGTGATGCGTTGCGACCGCGACCTGACGGCCCTCGCTCCCACCACGGCTGCCGCCATTCAGGGGCACACCGAAGCCGCATGGCGCGCACTGGCCCAACTGATCACCGCACTGGAAAATTCAGAACAAAAGTCGGCTCTGGCGCTTGACCTGATTGGTCTTGCAGCTACCAAAAATGTGCCGGTATTTGGCATCACAGGCACGGGCGGCGCAGGCAAGTCCAGCCTCACAGATGAGCTGATCCGCCGCCTGCGGCTGGACCAGAACGACCAATTGCGCGTGGCCGTCATCAGCATTGACCCCAGCCGCCGCAAAAGCGGTGGCGCCTTGTTGGGCGACCGCATCCGCATGAATGCCACTGGCCCGTGGCAAAGCGGCAGCCGCGTGTTCATGCGCAGCCTGGCCACCCGCGATTTCGGCAGCGAGATTTCTGCTGCACTGCCCGAGGTGGTCGCCGCCTGCAAGGTCGCGGGGTTTGACCTGGTGATTGTGGAAACTTCAGGCATCGGTCAGGGCGACGCGGCCATTGTCCCGCACGTCGATGTGCCCATGTACGTGATGACACCCGAGTTTGGCGCAGCCAGCCAGCTCGAAAAAATCGACATGCTCGACTTTGCCGAGTTTGTGGCCATCAACAAATTCGACCGCAAAGGCGCCCCCGATGCGCTGCGCGACGTGGCCAAGCAAGTGCAGCGCAACAAAGAAGCCTGGACCACACCCACCGAGCAGATGCCCGTGTTTGGCACCATGGCCGCCCGCTTCAACGACGACGGCGTGACCGCGCTGTACCAGGCACTGAAGCCCCGCCTGGCCGAGCTGGGCCTGACGCTGACGGAAGGCCGCCTGCCCCAAGTGGCTGTGCGCCACAGCACCAACCAGACGCCCATCATCCCCGGCGCACGCACACGCTACCTGGCCGAGATTGCCGACACCGTGCGCGGCTACAAGGCCAAGGCACGTGCTCAGGCACGCCTGGCGCGCGAAATTCAGCAACTGCGCGCCTCGGCAGTGATGCTGGAAGTGGACAAGCCTGGCAAAGCCAAAGCAGCCGAGGCAGTACTGGACCTCGCTCACCAGCGGGAGGAACGCATGGACCCTGCGGCCAAAAAGCTCATTGCGCAGTGGCCCGACATGCAAAAGGCGTACGCGGGTGACGAGTACGTGGTGAAGATCCGCGACAAGGAAATTCGCACCGCGCTGACCACCAAATCACTCAGCGGCACCACGATCCGCAAGGTGGTGCTGCCCACCTATGAAGACCACGGCGAAATTCTGAAGTGGCTGATGTTGGACAACGTGCCCGGCAGCTACCCCTACACCGCAGGCACCTTCGCCTTCAAACGCGAGGGCGAAGACCCCACCCGCATGTTTGCGGGCGAAGGTGACCCCTTCCGCACCAACCGCCGCTTCAAGCTGGTGAGCGAGGGAATGGCAGCCAAGCGCCTGAGCACGGCGTTCGACTCCGTCACGCTGTACGGCAACGACCCCGACCGCCGCCCCGACATTTACGGCAAGATTGGCAACAGCGGCGTGAACGTGGCCACGCTGGACGACATGAAGGTTCTGTACAGCGGTTTTGACCTGTGCAGCCCCACCACCAGCGTCAGCGTGACCATCAACGGCCCCGCGCCGTCCATCCTCGCGATGTTCATGAACACGGCCATCGACCAGAACCTGGACAAGTTCAAGGCCGACAACGGTCGCGAACCCACCGACACCGAGGCCGCCAAAATCCGCGAATGGGTGCAGGCCAACGTGCGCGGCACCGTTCAGGCCGACATCCTGAAAGAAGATCAGGGCCAGAACACCTGCATCTTCAGCACCGAGTTCAGCCTGAAGGTGATGGGCGACATTGCCGAGTACTTTGTACACCACAACGTGCGCAACTTCTACAGCGTGTCCATCAGCGGTTATCACATCGCCGAAGCAGGGGCAAACCCCATCAGCCAGCTGGCATTCACGTTGAGCAACGGTTTCACGTTTGTGGAGGCCTACCTTGCGCGGGGCATGCACATTGACGACTTTGCGCCGAACCTGAGCTTCTTCTTCAGCAACGGCATGGACCCAGAGTACACGGTGATGGGCCGCGTGGCTCGCCGCATCTGGGCCACGGCCATGAAAGAAAAGTACGGGGCCAACGAGCGCAGCCAGAAGCTGAAGTACCACATTCAGACGAGTGGTCGCAGCCTGCACGCGCAGGAGATTCAGTTCAACGACATCCGCACCACGCTGCAAGCCCTGATTGCCATTTACGACAACTGCAACAGCCTGCACACCAATGCGTTTGACGAGGCCATCACCACGCCCACCGAAGACAGCGTGCGCCGCGCCATGGCCATCCAGCTGATCATCAACCGCGAATGGGGCCTGGCCAAGAACGAGAACCCGTCACAAGGCGCGTTCATCATCGAAGAACTGACCGAGCTGGTGGAAGAAGCCGTACTGACCGAGTTCGAGCGGATTGCGGAGCGTGGCGGCGTGTTGGGCGCCATGGAAACCGGCTTCCAGCGCGGCAAGATTCAAGACGAATCCATGCACTACGAGATGCTGAAGCACACCGGCGAGCTGCCCATCATCGGGGTGAACACCTTCCGCAACCCGCATGGCGACACCACACCCGAAACCATCGAACTGGCCCGCAGCACCGAGGAAGAAAAACACAGCCAACTGACGCGACTGGCAGAGTTCCACACCCGCCATGCGGCCCAAGCCCCAGTACAGCTCAAACGCCTGCAGCAAGCAGTGATCGACAACGGCAACGTGTTCGACGTGCTGATGGACGCGGTGCGCGTGTGCAGCCTGGGACAAATCACCAACGCGCTGTTCGAAGTGGGCGGGCAGTACCGGCGCAACATGTGATGTTACCGTCAATAGCAACAAATCCAATCAGATCAAGCGCTGACGGCCTGTTTGATACTCCATTTGCGTAAACGCAAAGCTGAGCCCGCTGCGTGGGCGTAGCATGCTGGCATGCACACCGACAAGCCGCAAAAGCCTAACCCCTGGCTGCTCTATGTCCAGATGACGCGTCCCGGCTTTTTGCTGGTGACCGCCATCGGATGTTGCATTGGCCTGGCGTCTGCTGCCGCGTGTGGCTGCGGGTTTGACACGGCCAAGGCTGCTGCGACCGTGACGCTGGCGGTGCTGGCCCACGCGGGCTCGAATGTGCTGAACGACTATTTTGACTCGCGCAACGGGGCCGATGCAGCCAACCAAGCGGGGATGTTCCCTTTCTCCGGCGGTGCACGGCTGATTCAGAACGGCCTCGTGTCGGAGAAGGACACCGGGCTGTGGGCCGCTGTGCTGTTGCTGGGGCTGGTGGTTCCCGGTGGTCTGCTGCTGGCGTTGCACAGCGGAGGGGGACTGGTTCTCATCGGCCTGCTGGGGCTGCTGCTGGGTTGGGCGTATTCGGCTCCGCCGCTGGCTCTGATGTCTCGCGGGCTCGGCGAGCTGGCAGTGGCAATGAGTTGGTGGCTGGTGGTGGTCGGTGCTGACTATGTCCAGCGCAGCCGCTTTTTTGTCATACCCGCCTATGTGGCGGTGAGCTACGCAGTGATGGTGGCCACCATATTGCTGGTCTGCGGGCTGCCGGACCGCGCGTCCGACAAGGAGGTGGGAAAACAAACCCTGGCGACTCGTTTTTCAGACCGAGGAGTGGCCGTCCTGTACCTGGGCATGGTGTTGCTTGCGCATGCGTGGCTGGCAGCAGGGGTATGGGCCTTGATTCCGCCAGTGCCGACCTTGTGGGCCTGCGTCGCTTTGCCACCGGCCCTGTGGGCGGCCTGGCTACTGTGGACACACAACTCAGACCGTGAGCAACTCCGGCGGGCCATTGTGCTCACCCTGCTGGCGACCCACGTCCACGGCGTGGGGTTGGTCTTCGGTTTGCTACAACCTCACTACTGGCCCTGACAGCGCGTCCGGGCAAACCAGGCTCAACGGCTGCCGGGCGGGACCAGGGGCACTGGTGCTGCCGGTGCGCGCACACCGGGCTGTGCCGACAGGGTTGGCGGGACCCACAGAGGTGGAACCTCGGGCAAGCCCGTTTCCTGATACGGCAGTTGCAACGGCTGCGGAGGCATGCCCAATGCGGCTTGCCCCTCCACTTGAGCCAGCCAGCGCTGGAGGCTGGACAGATTGGCGGCGATGTCTGCACGCGCGGGGGCCAGTTTAACGGCGCGCTGCAACAACGACGATGCCTGCTGGTAGCGGCCTCTGGCGGCCTCTGCCACAGCCAGGTTGTTTAAGGCGATCGGGTCAAACGGGTTGATCGCTGCCGTTTCGGCAGGGTCTTGGCCAACCCCACCACCCATGCTACCCATGGATGAGTAGCCGTAGCCTGCGTTGCCCGCGGGAAACACCAGTTGCCCGGGTTTGGGGCCAGCGCTGCCGCACCCCCACAGCACCGACAACACGCCCAACGCGACCACACCGCGCGACCACCGCTGAACAGAGGAGGCAGTTGGGTTTACTGGCATGGACATGTCACTGCCCCACTTTCAATGCCCGAGGCGGGAAGCGCGTGGGCGTGTAGATGGGATCAAAGCTGTACCTCACGTACACCAGACCGCTGGTCTGGGTGTAGTCGGATGCGTTGTCGATGGACACCTTGCCGCCCACCGACCATTGCGGTGCGAACTGGTACTCTGCTTCACCACCGAGACGGAAACCGAGACCGGTCTTGGATTGCCCCGGGTAAAACGAGCGCCACGTGACGCTGGTGGGCGCAGCCACTGCATTGGCCGTGGCCACGGTTTCCCAGTTGGCTTGCTGCACAGCGTCGCCAGGGAAGTAGGCTGCGGTGTTTTCGCGGAAGTTCTGAATGCCGATGGAGCCGTCGATGCGGTAGGACACCTTTCCGGATCTACCCGCCAACTCGACCGGCAATGCGATGCTGAAATAGCGCTGGGGACTGAAGTAGCCGCCGTGTCCAAGTGTGAAGTAACGCAGGTTGCGCTTGTACCCCAATGCAGTCACGCTGACACCGGCGGTGAACTCCATGTCGCTGTCTTGAACGAGCTTGTAGTACGCCCCACCACCGATTTCAAAGCGGCTGTTGTTGACGACGTTCTTGCCGCGCAACATGTGGAATCCGCCGTAACCATAGAGCCCGAAAGCCCCCTGCTCAACGCCAACTTCGGCACGCGCACCGGTGGCGGTCACACCGCCCCAGGTTTTGCCCGTCACGTCGTCAACGGTACCGGCGTAGGACAACAGGCTGTCTGTGACGGCACGGCGAGAAACATCGAGCTTGAGTTTAAGGTCGCCAAATGAGTCGTTGTAAGCCACCCCCCCCACGAAGTTGGCGACTTTGAAGCCCAACGGCGTGGCCCCCAGGTCCAGTTTCAGGCGAGCGGTTTCGTACGCAATGGACAGGCCCAGTCCCGAGTCTTCCTGGTCGCGGGTGGTGCCAACGCCACCGGCCACATTGGCCAGCGCGTTGGAGCCGAACTGCTGCGAGCTGTTGAAGTCAGTGGCACTGATGCGCCCGGCACTGAGGAATACAGGCTCCATCCGCAACACGAGGTGGCCACTGTCACCAAAGGGAAAACGACCTTCCACCACCGTGCTGAAGTCGGTCAGTTCACTGGTGCCGGAATCGCCATTGCGGCCTCGCCACATGCCACCGGCCGAGGCCCAGCCCGACCGGTCTGCGCGCAATTCGTCAATCTCGCGCTGCAAGGAGCCGGGGCCGGTCACGCGCCGCTGCGGCGTGCTGACCGGGGCAGGTTGTGCGGGCTTGTCCCAGGCAGCCCGGGCAGAGCTGTCACCGGCAACAGCGCTGTCACTGGCGGGCACGAACTGCGCGGGAGGTGTTTGCAACGGTGCCAGATAAGGTGCCGGTGGGCGCACGGTGTCTGAGAAACCGGAACTGGCGGGGTAATTGCCGGTCACGGGCATCAACACAGGTGGTGCCGACAGCGTGGCGCCCTGCTGCGCAAACACGGAACTGGCAGGAGGGGCCATGGCAGGTGCACGCGGCGCTGGGTAATCCGCATATTCAGGCGGATTGGTCCAACGCGTTTCGGGCACCCGCTCGAACTGAGGCCGGGGGCTGAGGTACTGGACCATGCGCATGCTTTCACGCGGTGGCGGACCATCTGTGAAGACAGATGCCACTGCCGACGCAGGCTGCTGCTGGGGCTCCGCACCGCTGACACGCGCTGGACGCGGCGCAAAACCGGGCACCACCGGTGATGGCACCGATGATGCGGGCGCGGTCGCCGGTGGGTAGGGTTGCTGCGGCGGCACAGGCTGCATCAACGGACGGTATGCCGGAACGCCAGCTGGAGACACCGCGCGACCACCCAGGGGATTGGGGATGAGAGGCACTGCCGGTGTGCCGGTCCCCTGAGCCGCTGCAGGAGCCGCTTGGGCGGGCATGGAATAGTCCACCAGGTTGACCCCCAGCGGGCCGGTGCGTTGAATTTGAGACTGGGCCAATGACACTTGTTGTGCCTGCTGCAGCAATGCCACGGCCTGCTTCGTGTTACCTTGCGCCCGCGCCAATCGGCCTTTGGCAGACAGAACGGCCGGATCGGTGGGTGCCATTCGACCAGCGGCTTCGAGCGCGGACTGTGCATACGACAGTTCGCCTGCGGCCAAGGCCGCACCACCTGCAGCCACCAGGGTGGACACATCGGGTTCAACCTGATTCAGGATCTGGTGGTACCAGGCCAACGCACGGGCATGTTCTCCGGCACTGCTGTACAGCCGCGCCAAGGCCTGCTGGGCAGGCACATCGTTGGGCTTTTCACTGAGCAACTGCGCCGCTATTTCATAGGCTGCAGAGAAATTGCCTGCTTCACGCTGGGCATCGGTCTGACGCACGCTGTAGGCCCAACGGATGGCGTCCACGTCGGAACGTTGGCTGGGCGTGAGCGGTTGGGCATACAGCTGCCTCAACTGCGCAGCCAGTTCTACGTCCTGGCGTGACTTGAGCAACAAGCCGGCATACTGAACCAGCAGGTCGGTTTCGGGTTTTGGGCTTTGGGACAACAGCGTCCGCATCATCACCAGTGACTTGGGCTCGTCGCCCAGGTCGAGCATGACTTGCGCAATCGCAGCAAGCAGGTCGGCTTCACGGCCGGCTGCCGTCAAGGCCTGATCCAGCACGCCCGATGCCTGGGACTTCTGGCCCATGCGCGCGAGCACTTCAGCTTTGCCAATCTGAGCACGAACCCACAGTTTGCGCTGGAGATCGGCCATTTCCCTGGTGCGTGAGCTGGCAGGGATTTTTTCCAGCATGGCCAAACCGAGTGCGTACTCCTTGGCCTCTGAACTCATGAGGGCGGCGGCATGCAAGGCATCCGGCATGTCGGGGCTCGTCTGCAACAAGCCATCCATCAGCCCGAATGCCTCGCTGGCTGCGCCGGAGCGGTGGTACAGACGCGCCAATTCCAAGCGCAGCCAAGGGCTGTTGGGATCCCACAGCAAGGCTTCTTCCAGCTGCTGCATGGCTCCGACTGGATTGCCTTGGGCAATCATCTGGACACCGGCGCGCCGGTATTGCTCAGCCTTGAGGCTGCCGTAGCCCAATTCTTCGCGCTCTTCCTCGGACAAGCCTTCAGCAAGTTGAAGAGCCTCGTCCACTTTGCCTGACCGCACCAGCACTCCAGCCAAGCCACGTCGGACATTGACTGATTTGGGGTGTGACGCCATCACAGCACGGTAAGCACGCTCTGCGTCGAGCAAACGGCCTTCCAGGACCAGGAGGTCTGCCAATGCAGAAGGTGGTCGCTCCTGTTTGCGGTCCAGCTGTGCTGCGCGCTCGTAAAAGCGACGTGCGGCACCAATGTCGCCGGCCGTGGCGGCGGCATCACCATCGTCAAGGGACTGCCAGAACCTCGCGCTGGTCAGCGCCTCTTCCCACTTGCGATTGCCGCTGATGCGAAGTGCCTCCGACAGGAGCTTGTCTGCCTCTGTGAAACGTTCTTGCTTCAGCCGAACCACACCAAGGCCACCCAAGGCATCGGGGTTTTTGGGCCCACTGGCCAACAGGCCCTCGAAGCGTTGCTCAGCCTCGCCAACATCACCCACATTCAGGGCATTGAAGCCGTCACGCAATGCAATGCTTCTGGCATCCAACGGCTTGGGTACAAAAGCCTGGTTCAGCCCGGCCACCCGCGCGCGGATGGCCGCATCGTTGGGCTGCACACTCAAGAAAGCCTGAAACAGAGACAAATCGCTTTTGCTCGCCTCCAGCCAGATCAAGGCCTTGCGCCATGCGTCGGTGGCAGATTTGGCCACTTGCGGCTTGCCAGCCAAACCCGCCAGCAGGCGAATGCCTTCGCGCCGGGTGCTGGCGCGATAAGTCAGATGCTGGCCATAAGCCACACCGACGGATGCACTGTCCGGATCGTCTGACAGCAATTTTTCAAGACCGCGTCTGGCTTCTTCCCAGCCATTGGTGGTACCGCCCAGGGTCTGGTAGTACTCCAGCGCCAACGGGCCAGACATGGGTCTGCCTTCAAGCAACTGGCGATACAACCCGACCGCCTCGTCGGCACGCCCTGCACGCGCGGCCGCACGTGCCTGGTCCAGCAATTTGGTGTTGACCGTTTTCTGAGCGGTGGCACCTTCAATGCGGCGGATGGCATCGCGGTTGGCCTGGGGCTGTTTTTTCAGTTCATCGGTGATGGCACGTGCTGCATCGAGCCGGTTGTTGTCCAACTCGAACTGGGCCAGTCCAGCCAATGCTTCCGGATTGCGGGGCTCTATTTGCAACAACCGTTTCCAGGCGGCAGCAGCGAGGTCCGAGCGGCCCTTGCCTTCCCAGAAGCGGGCCTGCTCGGTGAGGGTCTTCACGGCAACGCTGTCATTGGCCAGCGCTGCTTGCCCACCCGTCAACAGGATTGAGGTGACCGAGGCATTCGCCAGCAGGCTCAGCCAGCGGATTTTCTTGAAACGAAACGATGGGTTCATGGGTGTATGCCCTTACTTGCCAGCAGATCGTTTCATGGCCTGGCGACGCAGCACGGTGTACAGAACACCCGCCAGCACCACAGCAATGACAACAATGATCAGGGCAGCGAGCCACGGCGTATTGGCCAACGCCCAGCGGACAGCCATCAGCGGGGGAAGGCTGCCCACAAAGTAGGTTGATGCGGTTTCCATGGCATCGACTTCTTTGCCGCGTATGACAGACACACCCCCTTGGATTTTGGGCACCACATCGGCATCCATGAGTGCGTTCAGCACATCGGCCTGGCCGCTGACACGGTCGCTGGTCAACGCGACGACACTGCGCCCGGATTTCAGTGGTGATTCAAAACCAAACAGAACAGCATCTGTGGCCAGGGTGTTGGCCGAGAGGTTGGCCACAGGCAAGAAGTCGCCTTGGCGTGTTTCATACCAGGGCATGAATTTGTTCTTGGCGTCAGACAACGAGAACAAACGGCTTTGCCCATCCACGGAGAACGGCATGTGCTTGGCCCAGTCCTTGAGCAGTGGCTGGTTGGAGGTACCGCCTATCAAGAGGATGTCTTTGTCAGCGAATTTCTGAACGTCTGCAGCGCGCGTCACAGACACGCCGTACACAGGCAATCCGGTGGATTCGCCCATGCGCCCCATCATCGTCAGATAGGTGCCAATGTCGCCAGCGGTGTAACTGTCAGGCAGCACAACAGCTGTTTCTGAGAGGTCTGCCATGCGAGTGAACGGAAAGCCTGTGTTGGCAAACGCGCTCATGTCGGGCATCTTCAGGTAATGCGGGAACTTGCTGATGTCGATGACGGAGTCAGGATCGATGGCCGCCCGTGCGTTGTCCAGCACCACGTCCCGGCAAGCTCCCTCCTTTGGGTAGTCAAAGCTGAAGTGGAACTGCAACTGGCCGCGGGCACGCAACTGGTTGACCGGCAAGTGAAACTTTGCCTCTGCAGGCAGCAATTCACCGGGGGCCAGGCGCGCAGCAAGGTCCTTGAGGGTGGAATCGGGGGCCTCAGCCCCCGGATAAGCCAGCAACGGGTAGGAAGTGATGTACTTCTCGTTGACCAACACATTCATGTTTGACTTGTCAGGCCGCGGCCGTGGCGTGTAACGGTACTTCAGTTCCATCGGCACGCCAGGCGAGCGCCAAGCAAACAAGTCAGGCGGCGTGGTCACGTTCAGCCGCACCAGATCAGGCGACAAACCGCGCACATTGAGCTCGTCAAGAGTGGCAATTTCGCCGAACTTCACAGGACGATCGCTGGGCAACCAGCGTGGAGCGTCGTAGGGCACCCGCGCCTTGAGCCCGTCGAGCTTGGCACTCGCCACAGTTTGACCTGACAAGCCGGGCTTGCCAAGACTCAACGACGTGGCTGCGATGCGCAATTCAGCCGCATCACGTCCGAGCACATACAGAACCTTGTAGCGCACATCTGCAGGGTGAGCGGTGACTGCAATGGTGGGGCCGTTGATGGGCGGAATGTCCACCAACCCCTGCGGGCGGTCATCGCTGGTCGCGAAAACGATGACGTTGTCCGTGGGCAGTTTGTTCAGGTGGGCCGGGAAGAATGCGCCACGGTAGCTGGCCAGATCGCCGAACCATGATGCCACGATGCCTGCCGCCTCCAGAGTGGCAACGGAAGGCGATGCACCGAAAACAAAGGGACGCTCGAGGCGCCGGCCGTCGCGCCGATCGAAAAACGGCACGGGCAAAAGCGCCAAATCATTCACCACCGACAACGGCGTGACAGTGAACTGGAGCGAACTCAAATTGCTGACATTCAGCCAAAGGCTGGAGTGGAACGGATCTTCGCAATCGAGTGTGTAGTGCCCGATGAACTGAAGGCTCAGGCGGTTGAAATCGCTGACAAGGCGTGGATCGATCGATATCTCGCGCACGAGGCTTGCGCCGGCTTGCTCTTTGGGCAGGGGCACAGTCTGTGCCACTTCTCCGTTGAGGAGAACCTTCAAATGGGACAGATTGGTCAACAGTGAAGGGGAATACGAAAAATCGAGCTTGAGCTTGATTGCCGTGACGACTTCGTCGGCGGGAATACTGAAGGGGACAGAGTAGATCGGGTCGATGCCCCGCAACTGAAAGGGTTGAAATACGCCCAGTTGCTTAAACGTGAAACTGTAGTTGCGCAGCGCCACACCCGGGAAATTGGGCGAAGTGAGCGTGACCGCCGGATCAGCCTGTTCACTGACAAGAGCCTTGGCTTTTTTGCTTTGCGCCCACACGTTGGGCGTCATGGTGGATGTGGCGACGGCCGCACCGAACATGAGAACCGCGAGCAGTTGACGTTTGAACATTGAGTTTCCCTTGTTTTTCACTGATTCGTTGGGCGTCAGGTCGACGCCTTGCCTGGAATGGGCTGCGCCTTGACAACAGGCTTGGGAGCGACACGCTGGCGCCTGAGTTCGTTCAGCAAAACGGCGCCCAGTACCTTGAACCCCCGGAACCCCATCCAGGTGACTTCGCGCATCGATGACAGCGGCTTGTCAGATTTGCGCTTGTCACCCCAGACCACCCAACTGTCTGCCCGCGCAAACGTGCACTGGACAAAGTCGATCGACTGCTGCGTGTTCATGGACGCAAACTGCAAGCCCACGTGGTTGCCACGGTTCAGATTGACCGATGCATCAAATTCGAACTCATCCATACCCCGCTGCAGAGTGAGTTTGACCTTCTCCCCGACAGGAAGCGCCACCGGTACCGGGAACGTGACACCCACACCGCCGTCGGAGTAATCGGTGGTTGTGCACACATGGCTTCTGCCATCGGGCGTGCGCAAAGCCGCCTGCATTTTCATCGACACGCGCTGGGACGTACGTACCTGACGGGCCTCATTGGCAACAGCGATGGCCGCGCCGAGCATGATGAGGTTGTACACCGTCCAGATGAGGTTCAACACGATGGTGTCAACATCAGCGTCGAAGTCCCAGAACAGCTTGACCACCCCCGCCACCAGCCCGAGCAGACTGGCGGTCATGAGGATCAGGTATGGCTTTGAAATGTCCCAGTCAAAGAATTCACTCTCATTGAGGCCACCCTTGGCGGTCACGTTGAACTTGCCATATTTGGGGTTGATGAACGCAACCAGCGTCGGTCGCAAGATGTACCAAGCCAACACAGACTCGTACACCTCGGCCCAGAATGAATGACGAAACTCTCCCTGCATGCGCGAGTTGGTCACGTTGGCGTGCAGCAAGTGTGGCAACGCAAACAGGGCAATGGTGATGGCCGACGCCTGAATCACCTGGGAGCCGAACAACAGGTAGGCCAAAGGCGCCGTGAGGAACACCAGTCGAGGCAACCCATAGAAGAAGTGAAGCATGGCATTGGCGTAACACAGCCGCTGGGGCAACCGAAGACCTCTGCCGAACAGCGGGTTGTCGATACGGAAGATCTGCGCCATCCCCCTCGCCCAGCGAATCCGCTGGCCCACGTGCGCCCCCAAAGATTCCGTGGCAAAACCGGCCGCCTGGGGCACTGCCAGGTAAGCAGTCGAATATCCCAGCCGGTGCATCTTCAATGCCGTGTGTGCATCCTCTGTCACTGTCTCGATGGCGATGCCGCCAATTTCATCGAGCACCGAACGCTTCATGACGGCACACGAACCGCAAAAGAACGTGGCATTCCACAAGTCGTTGCCGTCTTGAACCAGTCCGTAAAACAGTTCGCCTTCGTTGGGCACCTTCTTGAACGTGCCCAAGTTCTTTTCAAATGGATCGGGCGAGAAAAAATGGTGTGGTGTCTGCACCATGGCCAGTTTGGCATCGCGCCGAAACCAGCCCATGGCCACTTGCAGGAACGTACGGGTGGGGATGTGGTCACAGTCAAAGACCGCTACGTACTCTCCGTTCGTCACTTTCAGCGCGGCATTGATGTTTCCGGCTTTCGCATGCTTGTTGTTCTTGCGTGTGAGGTAACCAACACCAGCCTCTTTGGCAAACGAGGCAAACTCCTCACGGCGTCCGTCATCCAGCACGTACACCTTGATTTTGTGCCGTGGCCAATCGATGGCCATTGCAGCAAACACCGTGGTTCGGACCACTTTCAAAGGCTCGTTGTATGTGGGAATGAACACATCCACGGTGGGCCATGTGCTGCTGTCTGGCTCCATGGCCGCAGGCTTGCGCTCCAAGGGCCAAGCAGTCTGGAAGAATCCGAGTACCAGCACGATCCAAGCGTACAACTCCGCCAAGAACAACCCTGTGCCAAACAGCCCACTCAGCCAAGTGTCAAACGATATGGTCTCGGTCAACCGCCAGTAAAGGTACCGGGTTGAGGCAACGATGGAGAGGACGATCAAGGCCTGGGTGACATAACGACCGGGCAACAGCCGCAAAAACAACGCTGCCACGAAGGTCACCAACCCGAACACCAATTGCTGCCCCTCGGACAGAGGTGTGGACACCGTCAGCCAGAGAATCGGTAGCGCCACCAGCCAGACCACGAGGCGCAGCAAAGGGTTTTGCCACCCTTTCCAACCCGCCAGTTCACGCACAGCGCCCACAGCGAACGAAAAGGCCCTTTTCCGGCCCAACAGCCGCATCTGAAGGCGGGCATAGCGGATGCGCCTGATGTTCATGCGCGGGTCACCTGCGGTCTGGATGCAAAGGCAGGTTGAAGGCGCTGATTGAGCCAGCGCACGACCTGGGCAATGTCGCTGGAAGCCTCGCTGTGGGGGGCGTACTGCAACACCAACTGATCAAATGCCAGCGCCTCCCGAACCGACTCGTCCTGGTGGACGACACCAGGCACCACACGGTCGCCCAGCCCCGCACGGATGACCCGCACGACGTCACGAGACAATGCACTGCCCACATTCATGTTATTGATGAGGTACGCTGACCCAAGACAGCCGTCGCGGTTGGCACAGTAGCGCTCCAACAGGCTTTCCATCGCGGGAATCGTGGCGTACGAGGCTGCATCTGCATGCACCACCGCCAACACAAAATGCGCGGCACGCAGCACCTGCTGTTGATACAGGGAGGGGCCGGGCGGTGTGTCGATCACCACCACATCGGTGTCGCGCAAACCCAACCCTTGCAGCCCTTTGACAAGCCAATCGGGGTGAGAAGACAGGTGGACCTCAAAAGCGTCGCGGTCCCCCTCGTTCAATTCGCCGTAAGGCACGACCTGAAGCGAGGGGGTTGAAGATTTGAACGCGGCCGACGACCAAGGACGAGCCTCCAGCGTGGCCCGACCGACGCCATCGATGTCATGCGGCGCAACCCCGAGATGCAAACGCAAGGCATTTTGCGGATCGAGATCGACAGCCACAACGCTGCGGGACTGGGCCAGCGCCAAGGCGATATTGGCCGCCAGCGTGGTTTTACCAACGCCACCCTTGGCTGAAACAATGGACAGGATTACCACTTGATCAACCTCTTGAGTGGGCTGGCGGCGACCGATGGCTCCGGCCGCGACGCCGCCGGCAACATGCGGTCGAACATGCTTTTGAGGTCCGCATGGGAAGCCATCGCAGCCAACGACGGCACCACCTCTTTGGCCACCTCAACAGGCTGCACCAAGGGAGGGGGTGGCTCAATGGGCATGTCAACAACGGTCAGGCCTGCGGGCTCTGGCTCTGACGCTGGTACCGATGAATGCACCTCGGCAACCTCAGCTGCAACAGGCACCTGGGGCGGCGGCACTGGCTCGGCTGGCAAATAGACGACCTGGGGAACGCTTTTGTAGATGACCACTTCAACTTGCGCCATTCGCTCACCCGCCGGCACGTTGCGTCGAGCAGAAGGTGCCTCAGCATGGGACAGCGGGCGAATCTGACCCAACATGGGCCAGTGCTGCTCCGCTGCCTGCGCGTGATCGGCTGCCACGATTTCCTGATAGGTGTCTGCGTTGCCGCCAAACCGGCGGAACAGGGTATTGATGTCTTCCGATTTGGACATGGTGTTTCTCTGCAGAGTGTGGCGCTGCAGCGTGTCAGCGCGCGGTCAATTCAAACACCATGTGCATGGGCAGGCCCGATGCAGCCATTTGCTGGAGCGACAGTTCCGGCGGAGCCCCTGCAGCCCGTAACCAGACGGCGTACACACCTTCGAGGTAACCACCTGCGACCTCAGCATCCACCTGCAAGGCCGCTGGCAAGGGACTCGCCCTGTGAGTGACCTGCAAATGCTGCCCGAGGTCAGAAACCGCCGCAAAACCCCATTGCCGCATACCCCATACACGGTTCATTGCGGCCTGCAACTCCTGCACATCGGCACATGGCCCCAATGGATTGTTTTCGGCAAAACGGGAACCCAAGCGCACCAGAAGGTGTCGGAGTTCTTCCGATGTCAACTGCAAAGCCAACTCAGCACCGAGCAATCCCAGAAAATCGGCCCACTGCGGCGCAATGCGCTCCACAGCCAGGTGCTGGAGAAGCTCTGTATCGTCAGTAGGAGTGTCGTTGGAGTGCATGGTGTTGCAGGATGGGTCGAGCGCAGATTGTGCCGATTGCACAGGCCGTTATATAGCACCAAGCCTTCAAAGCAAGCAAGCGTGTGAACGTTTGTCCCCTCATGTTGTTTTTGTGTGCAAAGCCCAACAGGACACCTGAAACGCCAACTCCAGGCACCAGATACCGTGGCGGGTATGCTCACTGCTCGACCTGTCATTCCCAGATCATTTTGGACTTTCGCCCCATGGCCCAGAAACCTGTTTTCCGTCCTCTTCACTGGCTGAAGCCCCTGTCACTCAGGGCTGCACTGGCATGCCTTGGGTTGGTAGCGAACCAGGCGTGGGCCCTCGATGTACTCAATGCCGCGCCCGTGGTGCAAAGTGATCAAGTGCGTGCAGAGTTGCTGGTCCATGCGCCCCAGGGTCTGATGGCGGGGCAAACTGTGCGCGCCGGCCTGCAACTCAAGCACGCCAAAGACTGGCACACCTACTGGAAAAACCCGGGAGACTCGGGTCTGCCGACTCAGTTCGAGTGGAAAACCCCGCCAGGCGTGGTGGTCAGCGACATTGCATGGCCCACCCCTAAAAAGTTTCCTCTGGGACCTCTGGCCAATTTTGGCTATGACGGAGAGGTATTGCTGCCTGTTTCTATCACGCTGCCCCTTGACTGGCGCAGCAACACACTAGACATATCCCTCAAAGCATCCTGGCTGGCATGCCGCACTGAGTGCATTCCCGAGGAAGGCGAATTCAACACCCGACTGTCAGCCATCAACCCGACCGGCATGCACGGCATGGCCTTCGAGGCCACCGATGACAGAGCGCCCAAATCAATAGCTGAAAAATCAAACAAATCAAGCGTTGAAGGTCAATTCATATCCTTTTTTTCTGACGCATTGCCCAGCGCCTGGCGTGGCAAGACGCTGACGGTGTTTCCTGAAATGCCCAACATCATCGAGCCTGGCGCTGCCTGGACCCAGAGTTGGTCGGACGCAGGCTGGACGGCCCGGATGCCACTGGCTGCCATGCGCACCGAGTCTCCTGCGCAATTGGCTGTGGTGATTGCCCACAACGAGGGCCTGGCGCATGGACAGGCTGCTGAGGCTGGCGTGAAACTCGCATTGCCCGTGGGTGGTGCATGGCCCGCGGCCCAACCCATGCCCGATGGATTGAACCCCGCACTGGCTGCCGCCCTAGAGAAGAACGCGGCCGAGCCTTCGCCAGCCCAAGCTGCCGCTGACAGCGGCGGTCTGCTGGCAGCGCTGCTGGGCGCATTTCTGGGCGGTCTCATCCTGAACCTCATGCCGTGTGTGTTCCCGGTGCTGGCCATCAAAGTGCTGGCATTCACCCAGCATGGCGACCCCAAGGACCCGGCAGTCGCGGCACAGGTTCGCGCCCGCCACCGCGCTTCGGGCCTGGCCTACACACTGGGCGTGGTGCTGTCTTTTGCGGCTTTGGGCGGAATACTGGTGGCTTTGCGCGCAGCCGGGGAGCAATTGGGCTGGGGCTTCCAGTTGCAAAGTCCGGCCGTGGTCGCAGCCCTGGCCGTGCTCTTCACGCTGATCGGCCTGAATTTGGCGGGCCTGTTCGAGTTCGGCAGCTTGCTGCCCAGTTCCATCGCAAGTTTGCAGGCCAAAAATCCCACCGTCGACTCGTTTCTGACCGGTGTGTTGGCCACGGCCGTGGCATCACCCTGCACCGCGCCTTTCATGGGGGCGTCACTCGGTTTGGCCGTCGGGCTGCCTGCTCCTCAGGCGCTGTCAGTCTTCGCAGCCATCGGATTGGGCATGGCCGCACCTTACCTGCTGGCCAGTTGGATTCCCGCTGTGGCACATGCGCTGCCACGCCCGGGTGCCTGGATGAACACATTCAAACAGGTCATGGCGTTTCCCATGTTCGGTACCGTGGTATGGCTGCTGTGGGTTCTGGGGCAACAAAGCGGCATCAACGGTGCAGCAGCCCTGCTCTCGTTGCTGGTGATGCTCGCCATGCTGGTGTGGTCCTGGGGCTTGAGCGGCCGCTCACGCACCTGGTTGACTGCGGCCACAGGCGTCGGTTTGCTGGCACTGGTGCAAGCCCTGGGTCCGCTGGTCATTGCAGACCCAGACACCCCTTTGACACAGAGCAATTCCACCAGCAGCTCTGGTGCGCCGGTGGCCTGGCAAGCATGGAGCCCGGAAACGATGGGTGAACTGACCCGCGCAGGCCGCACGGTTTTCGTCGACTACACGGCGGCCTGGTGCGTCACCTGCCAATACAACAAGCGCACCACCCTCAGCCACCCCGATGTGCTCGCAGACTTTGCCGCGCGGAACGTGGCGCTGCTGCGCGCCGATTGGACCCGGCGAGACCCGGCCGTTACGGCTTCATTGGCAAGCCTTGGGCGCAACGGTGTGCCCACCTATGCGCTCCACCGCCCCGGGCAAGCACCCCTCGTGCTGTCCGAGGTGCTGGGGGTGGACGAAGTCAGGCGCGCGCTGGCCCAACCGTGAAGCCAGCATTCAGACGCACATAATCAGAACTTCATTGCCACACCTCCCCGACCATGAGCTTCGCCCCCCTGAAAAACGACACCTTTCTGCGCGCGTGCCTTCGCCAGGCCACCGATCACACCCCCTTGTGGCTGATGCGGCAGGCTGGCCGCTACTTGCCCGAGTACTGCGCCACCCGGGCCAAAGCGGGCAGTTTCATGGGGCTGGCCACCAACGTGGACTACGCCACTGAAGTGACGCTGCAACCGCTGGAGCGTTATCCGCTGGACGCAGCCATTCTGTTCAGCGACATCCTGACCGTGCCAGACGCCATGGGCTTGGGACTGACGTTTGCCGCCGGCGAAGGCCCCAGGTTTGCCAAGAACGTGCGCGACGAAGCCGCTGTGGACGCGCTGGCCGTGCCCGACATGGACAAGCTGCGCTATGTGTTCGACGCAGTGACCAGCATTCGCAAGGCGCTGAACGGCCGTTTGCCACTCATCGGCTTTTCGGGCAGCCCCTGGACGCTGGCCTGCTACATGGTGGAAGGCGGCGGCTCGGACGACTACCGGGCCGTCAAAAGCCTGATGTACAGCCGCCCCGACCTGATGCACCGCATCCTGGCCATCAACGCCGATGCCGTGGCGCAGTATTTGAACGCACAGATCGATGCCGGAGCGCAAGCGGTGATGGTGTTCGACAGCTGGGGCGGCGTGCTGGCCGATGGCAACTTCCAATCATTCAGCATGGCCTACACCCGCAGGGTGCTTGACCAACTGCAAACCGAAAAGAACGGCCAGCGCATCCCCAGCATCGTGTTCACCAAGGGCGGTGGCCTGTGGCTGAACGAAATGAACAGCCTGCCCTGTGACGTGTTGGGCGTGGACTGGACGGTCAACCTAGCCAAGGCCCGCGCCCAGGTGGGCGGAGACGTGGGTGGCCCCGGCAAGGCCCTGCAAGGCAATCTGGACCCCAACGTGCTGTTTGCATCCGCCACCCAAATTGAGGCAGAAGCCAAACGCGTGCTCGACAGCTTCGGTATTCCCCACACCGACCGCAGCACCACCGGCCCGACCCACATTTTCAACCTGGGCCACGGCATCAGCCAATTCACACCGCCCGACAGCGTGGCCGCCTTGGTGGAAGCCGTGCACAGCCACTCTCGCCACTTGCGCCACAAAGGCTGAGAAATGGGCTGCCCCCGATGCCAGAGTGCCTCCGTAGCACAAAAATCGGGGGTTTTCCGGTTTTTGGGCGCTGGGTTATACACAAAAACCCTAGGTCAGTGCACCACACTGGCTCACGCGGAACCTGAATCGCTATCAAAGACCTAGCGATCGTAAGTTGTTGATTTTTATAGGATTCGACAGAGTGCCTCTTTCGTGGGCAAACTGATGAAACCCTTGATTTCTCTGGCTTCGGGAGGCGTTTTGACACCCTGTCCACAAAGTTATCCACAGAAACTCTGGATGACCGCGGAAACGATGACAAATCAATGACTTACGGACACTTTCGCCGTTCGGCGTCAAAAAACCATGGCAACTGAGCAACACTGGCCGTCCGTGGTTGTGCCCACCCCAGCACACAGCTCGCTGGCCGACTGCCTGACCTACACCAGCCCCGACGCACTCGCCCCCGGCACTCTGGTGCGCGTCCCTTTGGGCAAACGCGACTTGCTGGGGGTGGTGTGGGAATGCCCCACGCAGCCCCCGGCTGACCTCGCGTGCGAGCAAGCCCGCGCCGTATCCAGCGTACTGTCGGGCATATCACCGCTGAATGCCGAGTGGCGCGAGTTGGTGCTGTTTGCAGCGCAGTATTACCAGCGCGCACTGGGGGAAGTGGCCCTGGCCGCCCTGCCCCCCCAACTGCGCGACCTGCAGCCAGACCAGTGGCAACGACGGCTGAAAAAAGCCGCGAAACCTGCACAGGCGGAGGCCGACCTCCCGAACGAAGACACCACCGCCCCAGCCCTCAGCACCGAGCAAGTGGCCGCCCTTGCCGCACTGGCGACCGCCACGCAGCCGGTCTTGCTGTTCGGTTCGACCGGCAGTGGCAAAACCGAGGTGTACCTGCAAGCTGCCCACAAGGTGCTGGCCGCCGACCCGTTGGCACAGGTGCTGGTGATGGTGCCCGAAATCAACCTCACGCCCCAATTGCAGCAGCGGTTCACCCATCGGTTTGCCCGGCTGTATGGTGCCGCCGCCGTGGTGGCTCTGCACAGCGGCATGACCCCGGCACAACGGCTCACCAGCTGGCTGGCTGCGCACACCGGGGCCGCGCGCATCGTGCTGGGCACCCGCATGGCCGTGCTGGCCAGCCTGCCGCACCTCAGGCTGATCGTCGTCGACGAAGAACACGACCCCAGCTACAAAAGCCAGGACGGAGCCCGCCATTCCGCCCGGGACCTGGCCGTGTACCGCGCTCGCCTGGTCACCCGGCACGGTGCCAACTGCCAGGTTGTGCTGGGCTCGGCCACGCCATCGCTGGAGAGTTGGCACGCGGCCACTGCCGGCCGCTACCTGCGACTGGACATGGCCAGTCGCGTGGGCGGCGGAGCCTTGCCTGCGCTGCGATTGCTCAACATGGCGCAGCAGCCCAAAGGGACCGTGCTGGCCCCCGCCCTTTTGGCGGCGCTGATCGAACGGGCCCAACGCGGCGAACAGGCCCTGCTGCTGCTCAACCGCCGGGGCTATGCACCCGTGCTGGCATGCCACGCCTGTGGCTGGAAAAGCCAGTGCCCCAGTTGCAGCGCGTTCCGGGTGTTCCACAAGATCGACCGCACGCTGCGCTGCCACCACTGCGGTCTGACCGAACGTGTGCCGCGCGCCTGCCCCGAGTGCGGCAACCTCGACATCGCACCTGTGGGCAAGGGCACCGAGCAACTGGAAGAACAGGTCACGGCCCTGCTGTCGGGCCAGCAACGGCCTGACGGCCAGCCCCTGCGGGTGGCCCGCATGGACGCCGACAGCACCCGCACCAAAGGCAGCCTGGAAGCACAACTCGAGCGCATGCACAGCGGCGAGGTGGACGTGTTGGTGGGCACCCAAATGGTGGCCAAGGGGCATGACTTTCGCCGGATCACGCTGGTGGCGGCGCTCAATGCCGACGCCGCCTTGTTTGCCAGCGACTACCGCGCACCCGAGCGCATGTTCTCGCTGCTGATGCAGGCCGGGGGCCGTGCCGGGCGCGATGCTGCGCTGAGCAGCGGAGCCGAGTTGTGGGTGCAAACCTGGCATCCCACGCACTCGTTGTTCACCGCCTTGAAAAAGCACGACTTCCCGGCGTTTGCTGCCCAGCAACTGGAAGAGCGCGAGGCCGCCCAACTGCCCCCGTTTGTTTACCAGGCTCTGTTGCGCGCCGAGGCCCGCACCCAGGAAGCAGCCCAGGCGTTTCTGGCTGCGGCGCGCGAAGCCGCACGGGCCCTGGAAGGGGCCGAACACCTCACGTTGTTTCCGCCTGTGCCCATGGCCATGCAGCGAGTGGCCAACGTGGAACGGGCGCAAATGCTGCTGGAAAGCACCTCACGCCCCGCGCTGCAACACGTGCTGACCCATTGGCACACCGCCTTGACTGCGTGCCGGGCCTTGCCCGAAGCCAAAGGGCTGATTCGCTGGGCCATCGACGTGGACCCCTTGGCCATCTGAAATCGCAGCGACAAACCCAATACCATCAAGCGCTGGATGTATTTTTGGCTTGAAATATCAGGTCACCAGTGACACCGCCGCTGAAAACGTCACAAACGCCGCAGCGGTGGACACCAGAATGATGCGGGCAATGCGCCCGTTGTCCGCCCCAAAGCGCTCGGCCAGCAGCGACACGTTGCTGGCGCTCGGCAGCGCGGCCACCAGCACCATCACTGTCAGCGACCCGGACGACAACGGCACCCCCAGTTGCATGGCCGACGCGCCCACCACCCCCACCAGCACAGGGTGCAGCAGCAGCTTCATCAGCGCCACGGGCACGTAGTCGCTCAGGGGCGAGGGGTGATCCACCGTCATCTGGGCGCGGGCCAGCACCGCACCGATGGTGAACAGTGCTACGGGCGACGCCGCATCGGCCAGCAGCCAGGCGGTTTTTTCGAGGGGCGCGGGCAACACAAACCCCATGGCCGACGCCACGCCACCCAACAAAATGGCCCAGGGCATGGGGTTGGCGGCAATGCCCTTGAGGGCTTTGCTGGCCGCTTCCAGCGCGCCCGACACCCCGCCCCCCGCTCCGTCGAGCCGCGACAGCGCAATGCACAGCGAGCTGGTGACCACCATGTCCACAATGATCATCACAATCACCGGGCCCACGCTGCTGGGCCCGATCAGCGCGGCCAGCAGCGGAACGCCCATGAACCCGGTGTTGGGAAATGCCGCCACCAAAGCGCCCATGGAGGCATCATTCCAGCGGATTCGGTCGTTCAGCGACATGGCCACCGCAAACGCCACCATCACCAGCGCGCACAGCAAGTACACGCCGAACACCGAGGCATCGAGCAACTGGGCGATCGGTGTGGTGGAGCCAAACCGGTACAACATGCACGGCAGCGCAAAAAACAACACAAAGCCGTTCAGGCCGGGAATGGCGGCCAACGGCAACATGCCCCGGCGCGCGGCCACAAAACCGCACAACACCAGCGCAAAGAAGGGAAATGTGACCCACAAAATGTTCAGCACGGGCGCATTGTGTCAGGCAGACGCACCCATCTGCGCGGCAAACTGGTCCACCCTGCGGCGGTAAGCTTGCAGCTTGCCCCCTATCTCCCCTGTTCCAGTCACACATGCGTCTTTTTTTGCCCCAAACCCGGATGACACATCTGGGCACAAGCCCGTCTTGGCGACGCCTGGCCTGCTTGGCAGGCATCTCATCGTTGCTGCTGGCGGGTTGTGCCGCCCCCAAATTCACTGTGGACGACGGGCGCCCTGTCAACCCCGAACTGCTGGCCAGTATCCAAGCGTTTGGCGATGGCGAGCGCACCCTGCGGCCCGCCATTGCCCGCAGCGCGCAGCTCAAAGACCCCGGCTGCGACCGGCAATGGGAACTGCCGTTCTCGGTCGCCACCAGCCAGCAATGGGCTGAAACCGACCGAGTGGCTTGGGTGCGCGCGCTGGCTGTCGATGAGCGCCTGAGCGTGGTCGCTGTGGCGCCAGGCACGCCATTGAAGCCTGGTGACAAACTCGTCGATGTCGACGGCACCCAGAGCTCGGCAGCGGTAAAGATGCTGGAGGAATTGGCACGCATGCGCGACAGGGGGCGTGCATTCCCGGTGCGAACGGCGGCAGGAGCCACGGTGAACGTGGTGCCGTTTGAGGTGTGCCGTGGCTACGTCCGGCTGGCACCGCCCAACACGCCCGAGTTGCAGGACTACCACTGGCTCATGAGCTACCACCCCCTGGAAGTGGCCCGGGCCGATCTGACCGACGACGAAGCCCTGTGGGCTGTGCTCTGGACACAAGGCGTCTCTGAAGAGGGCGGTGCGCGCATGAAGACCTATCACTACGGCAGCCAGGTGCTGGGCTCGCTGTACACACTGGCCACCATCGCCACGGGCTTGAAAGGAGCAGCCGTCGCGGCCGAAGCAGCGGTGGCAGCAGCCCAGAAAGCCGCAGCCACCGCTGCAACTGAAATCATCAAGCAGCAACTCATTGATCAGGCCAAACAGTTTGCGATCGACCGGGTCAAAAACGAACTGGGCAAAACCGCGCAGCAACTCACCCAGGCTCAAGTGGTGGCCAGCATGCAACAACTGGCGGCCAACAAAGGCCTGCTGGGCGGCATTTCGCGCGTGGCAGCCACAGTGTTCGACAAGGCAGACGGCTGGGCCTACAAACGAATGAAGCAATTGGGTGCCAACCCTCTGGCGGGCTTCACACTGCACCAGAAAATGCTGGAGCGCAGCTTGCTGCGCAACGCCCTGCCACTGGACCCTGAGCGCATGAGCAACATGCAGGCGCTGGTGGATGCCGACGGCAAAGGCGAGGACGTGGTGGCCATCCTGAAAGGCATCCGCACCGAAACCCTGGACTTCGACACCGGACAGATGCCACTGGCTTCCGCCACCAGCGATTTCAGTTACGAGGACCCGTTGCCGTCGGGCAACGCCGACCCCTATGCACTGGGCCTGATTGAAGCCATGCTGGGCAACACCCAAGGCACCATGCCAACGGGACAGAAATGATATTGATAGCTCACAAATGATGACCATCAAGCGTAAGGCAGTTTTTTCTTTCTTTTTTTTCACCATCGTCATCGCCAGCTTGACTGTGGGCACCGGGGCGCGAGCCCAGACACCTGAGCCTCCGGTGTCCACGCCGGCCAGCGCCCCGTCCACCCCCGCTGATGTGGTCCCACTCGTCCCCGCCGCATCGACCCCTGCACCCGTGGAAAGCTGCCGAATCGTCACCGACCGCGCCATGGCCGCAGACCTGCGGGCTGCCAACGCACAGTCGGACAAAGCAGATGCTCAGCAGATGGGCCGCCTGCTTGACGATGCCATCGGCCTGTGGACGCTGGCCTCCGAGCGATGCACCGACCGGGCACAGGAGCGGGCCCGGCGCAACCTGTCTGACAGCCAGCGCAGCCGCCAGGCCTTGAGCGCCGAGATAGGTGCTGGCCCTGAATGCGCCGGTCGCCAGAAAGACGCCAACAGCCTGCAAGACCTGGCCCAGCAGGCCGTCAAAGCACGCCGCTGGCTCGATGCTGCCGTGCTCTACCGCAAGGCAGAAAACATGTGGGATGTGGCCGCCGAGCGCTGCAGCGGCGATCCGCAAAAGCTCGCCACCCAGCGACGCGATCAAACGGCCATCGACGCGCACAACGCAGAGTTTTGTGCTCCCGGCTTCGAGCGCGCCCGCGAAGCGTCCCAGTCACTCGGTCGCATGAACGATCCTGCCCTGAAGGCCGCGCGACAAACCCAGTCCCAGGTTGCTGAAACTCTGTGGCGTGACGCCATTGCCCAATGCAAAGGCCAGCCACAGGAGATTGCGCAAACCAGCGCGCAACGCTTGGCCAAAGAGCGAGGCACCCCCTGGGTTCCCACCCAAGCCGCAAGCACCGAGCCCGCGACCTCAACAACAGCGCCCGCCGCGCGGGTTGCACCAACCACAGCCTCCGGCAGTGCAGCGGCAGCCGCCGCAGCCCCGCAAGCGGCTGCAGCGGCGGGGGGTGGACTGCTTGGCAGCCTGGGCACTGCCGTTGGAAACTTGCTGCCCTCATCCCAACCCACAGCAGCTCAAGCAACGCCGCCCAGCGGTGCCAACGCCACCGCCGCAACGGGTCCACAAGACACCGACATCCAGTCCGGTGACACCCGATTTCAAGGCCGCTTCGTCCGCCAGGGCAACCTTCTCACGGGTTCTGGCCGCGTGACCTGGGCCAATGGTGATGCCTACAACGGGGAATTGCTTCAGGGCAAGCGCCACGGTCAGGGCGAGTTCGTCTGGGCCAATGGCCAGCGCTTCCGGGGCGATTGGGTTCAGGACGTGCCCCACGGCAAAGGCAGCATGAAGTTCGCCACTGGCAACCAGTACGATGGCGACATCGCGCAGGGCGAGCCGCACGGCGAAGGCCGCATGGTGTTTGCTTCGGGTGACAGTTTTCAGGGTCGCTTCGTCAAAGGCAAACCCGAGGGTCAGGGCACCTACCGCTGGACCAGTGGGCAGACCTATGAAGGCCCCTGGAGCCGCGACAACCCCAACGGCACCGGCAAGCTGGCCTATGCCAACGGCAACCGCTACGAGGGGCCACTGGTCAACGGCGTGCCCGACGGGCTGGGCAAGCTGGTTTTCGCCTCGGGCGACGAATACCTCGGCCAGTTCAGCCAGGGCAGCCCTCAAGGCGAGGGCACCTATACATGGACCAGTGGCGACCGCTACGCAGGTCAGTGGCAGGCCGGTCGCAAACACGGCCAGGGGCGATTCGAATGGCCCAATGGCGACCGCTGGGAAGGCCTGTTCCAGAACGACACCCAAACAGACAAGGGCACGCTGACCCGCAAGACCCCGTGATGCAGCCTGCCGCGGCGTCCACCCTCACCGTCGGCCTGAACCCCGCACAGCAGGACGCTGTGCTGCACCTGGGTGGCCCTTGTCTGGTGCTGGCCGGAGCGGGCTCGGGCAAAACACGGGTCATCACGCACAAAATCGCCCGCCTCATCGAAGCCGGGCTGGAGCCTGAGCGCATCGCCGCCATCACCTTCACCAACAAAGCCGCCGCCGAGATGCGCGAACGCGCCCGCCAGCTGGTAGGCAAAGGGGCCAAGAAGGTGGTGATTTGTACCTTTCATGCCCTGGGCGTGCGCATGCTCAGGCAAGACGGCGAAGTGCTGGGCCTGAAACCCAAATTCAGCATCCTCGACACCGACGACATCACGGGCATCCTGAAAGACTGCGCTGGGGGCACCACCGACGTGGCCACCGCGCGCCAGTGGCAATGGACCATCAGTGCCTGGAAGAATGCTGGACTCACCGCCGACGAGGCGCTGGCCCAGGCTCAAACCGAAGACGACCGCGCCACCGCCATCCTGATGCAGCGTTACCAGGAGCGCCTGAGCGCCTACCAGGCCGTGGACTTTGACGACCTGATTGGCCTGCCCCTGAAGCTGCTTCAACACCACGCGGATGTGCGCGAGCGCTGGCAACAGCAAATGGGCCATGTGCTGGTGGACGAATACCAGGACACCAACGCCACGCAGTACGAACTGCTGAAGCTGCTGGTGGGAGAGCGCGCCCGCTTCACCGCCGTGGGCGACGACGACCAGAGCATTTACGGCTGGCGCGGTGCCACGCTGGACAACTTGCGCAAACTGCCCATCGACTTTCCCGCACTGAAGGTGGTGACGTTGGAGCAAAACTACCGCTCTACCAGCGCCATCTTGCGCGCGGCCAACAACGTCATCGGTCCCAACCCCAAGCTCTACCCCAAAAAACTGTGGAGCGACTTGGGTGAAGGTGAGCCTGTGCGCGTGCTGGCCGCCGACAATGAAGAGCACGAAGCCGAGCGCATGGTCTCGCGCATCGTAGGCATCCGCGCGGGCAGTGGTGTACTGTCCAGCCCGCACAAAGAGTTCCGCGACTTTTGCATCCTGTATCGCGCAAACCATCAGGCCAAGTTGTTCGAGGTGGCGCTGCGGAAGGCGCAGATTCCGTACAAGGTTTCGGGTGGCACCAGCTTTTTTGACCGGGCCGAAATCAAAGACCTGTGTGCCTGGCTGCGACTGCTGGTCAACAACAACGACGATCCGGCCTTCATGCGCGCCATCACCACACCCAAACGCGGGGTGGGCCACCAAACGCTGGCTGGGTTGGGTGAATTCGCCGGCAAATACAAGGTGAGCCTGTTCGAGGCGCTGTTTTCCCACTCGCTCAGCGCTGCCCTGCCTGCGCGCGCAGTGAGCAGCCTGCACGAGTTCGGCCGAACCATGAATGAGCTGGAGCACCGCGCCCGCCACACCACCGGAGCCGACAACGCGCGCACCTTCCTCGCCGAGTGGCTGAAAGACATCGGCTACGAACAGCACTTGTACGACGGCGAAGACAACGACAAAGTGGCCGCCGCCCGCTGGAACAACGTGGTGGAGTTTTGCGACTGGATGGCGCAGCGCTGTGGCGGCCAGATTGAAGACACCGCAGGTGTCAGCACCGAAACCGAACGCAAAACGCTGCTGGAAGTGGCCCAGACCATTGCGTTGCTCTCCACCATCTCGGAGCGCGAGCAGGACCAGAACGTGGTCACCCTCTCCACCCTGCACGCCGCCAAAGGGTTGGAGTGGCCGCATGTGATGCTGGTGGGCGTGAACGAAGGGCTGCTGCCGTTCAAACTGGACGAGACCGCCGATGTGCCGGCCGACCAGTTGGCCCAGCGCCTGGAGGAGGAGCGCCGCCTGATGTACGTGGGCATCACCCGCGCCCGCAACTCGCTGGTGGTGAGCTGGCTCAAGCGCCGCAAGAAAGGGCGCGAATTCATCAATGGCAAGGCCAGCCGCTTCATTGCCGAGATGGCGTTGGACCAGGCCACCGTGCGCGAAGACCCGCGCGAAAAACTGCGGGCCTTGCGGGCAGAATTTGCGCAGCGTGCACAGGCCACACAGGCCGGACGGGTGAGTTGACGCTTTCGCCCGACATCAACGCGGGCGGAAATGTCAGGCACAAAAAAGCCCGTCAACGGACGGGCTGAGAAGGCACTTAGATGGGTGGTGCCCATGGCGGGAATCGGACCCGCGACCTCTCCCTTACCAAGGGAGTGCGCTACCACTGAGCCACATGGGCGACTGCCGCATGGGCAAGAAATGGAGCGGGATAAGAGGCTCGAACTCTCGACCTATACCTTGGCAAGGTATCGCTCTACCAACTGAGCTAATCCCGCATAACCGTGTGTTTTGGTGGCCTGGGACGGAATCGAACCATCGACACGCGGATTTTCAATCCGCTGCTCTACCAACTGAGCTACCGGGCCAAGACCAAAATTATAGCATGGGAAATTCCGCCTTGTAAACACGGGTTGCGGCTGCCAACACTTCAGTACAAGCTGCGTTTGCCCCTGGATAGGTCAACGCCCAGTTGCTTCAGCTTGCGGTACAAATGGGTACGCTCCAGTCCCGTCTTTTCCGCCACCCGGGTCATGGAACCAGACTCTTTTGCCAGATGAAACTCGAAGTACGCCTTCTCAAATTCGTCGCGGGCTTCGCGCAAGGGCTTTTCAAGGTCAAAGCTCTGTGACGACGCAGGCCCGAGATCCACAGGCAACTCGGGCAATGCCCCGCCCGTCATGGCGAACTCCACAGTCAATTCGCTGGAGGGCTGAGCGGCTGCCTGCACCGAGGCGCGCGGCTTTTCTACCGCCTTGGTCAGGCCCAACTCAACCGCCTTGAGCAGTTTTTGAAGCGTGATTGGCTTTTCCAGAAACGACATGGCGCCGATGCGCGTGGCCTCCACGGCGGTGTCAATGGTGGCGTGGCCGCTCATCATGATCACCGGCATGGTCAGCAAACCGCTGGTGGACCACTCCTTGAGCAGGGTCACGCCATCGGTGTCGGGCATCCAGATGTCCAGCAACACCAGATCGGGTCTGGATTGCTGACGCGCCTGTCGTGCCTGGGCCGCGTTTTCCGCCAACTCGACTGCGTGCCCTTCGTCGTTCAGGATTTCGGACAACAGGTCCCTGATACCCAACTCATCATCTACCACCAAGATATTGGCCATGTTCGCTCGCCCCCCGCCGGGTTGTTGTTAATTAGCAACTGCGAATGATACTGCGACTTGCCCACCGGTCACCTGACCGTCCAGCGAGTGGTTCGACAGCTCAATGCGGGCTCCGTGCTCATCGACAATTTTCTTGACCACAGCCAACCCCAGACCGGTGCCTCTTGCCTTGGTTGTGACATAGGGTTCAAACGCGCGCTTGAGTATGTTGTCTGCAAAGCCAGGCCCCTGGTCGACGACCGTCAGGCGCACCCGTTGTCCGGTGGCGCTGCGGCGGGTTTTCACGAGCACTTCACCGCCGGTGGCCGAACCCATCGCGTCCTGCGCGTTCTGAACCAGGTTGTGGATCACCTGACGGATTTGCTGGGCATCGCCTGCGATGAGGGGGCAGTCGGGCGACAGGTCACAGCGCACGGGCACCACGGTCCGGTCGTACAAGGCAAGCACATCCAGCACAGTTGCATTGAGGTCAACAGGCACTAGGACTGCGGCAGGCAATCGGGCGTAGTCACGGAATTCATTGACCAGGCGCTTCATGGCATCGACCTGATCGACAATGGTCTTGACTGACTTGGTCAACAGCGCCTGCCCGGGCACGTCCAGCTTGCCATCGAGTTTCATGGCGAGCCGCTCGGCAGACAGTTGGATGGGTGTGAGCGGATTCTTGATTTCATGCGCCAGACGGCGTGCCACCTCTCCCCAGGCCTTGGCACGCTGAGCAGACACCACTTCGGATACGTCGTCGAACACCAGCAGCCGTTTGTTCTCTGGCAGCCAGGCCCCGCGCGCCACGATCGTGATGCCATCCTGAAACGGCCCCTCGGCCCCGGTGCCCCATTCAAATGACTGTTGCCACACACCCAGCTGCATGTCGCCCTGAAGCGGCGTGCCCTGGTCTGCGCCGAGTTGGTCAAATTGAGCGAGCACTCCCTGCGCCAGCACAGACAGACCCGGTACGTCCACGAGGGGTTGGTGCAGGTAAGCCGCCAGCGGCGTGCGCAGGATGCGTGTGGCTCCAGGGTTGATGGCATCGATGCGCCCGCCATCGTCCAGCACGACCACACCGGCCGTCAGGTTGTCCAGAATGGTCTGGAGGTTGGCGCGCGCCGCATCCACCTGTGCCATGCTGTGGTCTACCGCGCTGCGGGCATCGGCCAGCTGCTGTGTCATGTCGGCAAAGGCGCGGGTCAACCCCCCCAGCTCGTCTCGTGTGGCCATGGCCAGCTTGGGGGTCAGGTCACCCCGGGCGACGTCCCGCACGCCTTCGGCCAGCAACAGCAGCGGTCGGATGAGCTGGTTGCCCAGCACCGCAGCAAGAAGTACCGACGCGAACACCGACAAAAACAGTGCCAGGGTCAGGGTACCGATGTACATGCGGCGCAGGCCATCGCGGGCCAACGCACGCTCCTGGTATTCGCGGTTGGCCTGCTGCACTGCCAGTGCATCGGCCACCAGTGCCGACGGCAACATCTGAACCACTTGCAAGTAGCGCGGCTCATCCGACAAACCAAAACCCGGGGGCACCACGAGCGCCCACACGCGGATGCGCGCCAGCGGCGGCGGTTGGGCCCCAACTGCGCGCAGGGCATCGCCCGACTCCTCAAGTCCCTCGGTGAACACCACCACACGGTCGTTCCGAATGGACTTCAGCAATGCCGAGGACGGTTTTTCCGGTCGCAGGGCAAACCGCGAGTCGCCCGCGCTGGCCAGCAACCGGCCTGAGGCGCCCCACAACTGCACGTCTGCCGCTGACAATTGCTCGCGCAAACGCTCGACCGCCAATGTGGCGGAACTGTTGGGCACATTGGCCAGGGCATTGGACGCTGAACGGACCTTGCCACTGAAGTCGCCAGCCAGAGTCTCCAACGCGGTGCGCCCCAGGCTGACACCCGCGTTCAAGGCATTTTCCACCCGCACATCGAACCAGCTTTCAATGGAGCGCGACACAAACTGGTACGACACCCCATAAATCAGCGCACCAGGCACAAACCCAACCAAGGCAAAAATCACGGCGATCTTGGCCAGCAACTGGCTGCCAAACTTCTTGCGCCGCAAGCGCAATATCAGCCGCACAACAGCCCACACGATCACACCCGCCAGAAACAGCGCCACAGCGATGTTCAACACCAGAAGCCGGGTGTAGTTGGTCTCGTACAACGCACGGTTGTCAGTGGCCGTGGTCAGCATGAACAGCAGCACCAGGGCCAAGCCAGCCATGAAAGCCAGGGCTGCAGCGGCCGCCCACCTGCGGCGGCCCGGGTGTGTCCGTTCAGAACCCGAGACAGGGGCAGCGTTCATGGGGTCCTGGCGGGCGGGGGCGGCTGCTCTGCTTCAGCGCCATCGGCGCGCACCGGCACGGAGGCTGGTCTGGCAGACAGTGGAGGCACCGGCAGTGTGCGCCTCAGGTCGATGTTCCAGTCGGCCTGGGCGTTCATGCCGAGCTGAAACGGGCGGGGCAACAAGGCCATGTCGAGCTTGAACTGGAAATTCAGGTACCTGTCCCCACCCCCGCTCAACATGTCGGCTTCAGCCACGCTCCAGCCGTAGAGACGGGTCACAGCCGACAGCGCCTGGCGCAGGGAATCGTGGTTTTGGTGGAGTGCGTACTGGAGGTTGGCGGCCGGACCGGAACCCGTGGCCATGCTGACACGCCAACGCCGCGTGAGAGGCTGGTAGGCCAGCCGGTAGGTGCGGCTGGCCGTGGCCGCCCGCTCGTCGGCCCAGTACCAGCGCTCACGGTACACATCGGCTTGCGCCACAAAATACAAAGGCACCGAGCGCCCTACCGCCTCGGCCACGGCCGCGGCGGGTTCGTAGTCCACCACAGCCGACAGGAACAAACCCTCGTCCGTGCGCTCCAGCGAAACCTGTTGCAACGTGGCCGCCGCATGCACCAGCCCCCAGGCGCTCGCCACACAACAGACGAGCAGCAGCCCGGCAGCTCGAAGGTCAAGCCACTTTCTCAAGCACCGCGTAAAAAAAGCCGTCGTGTTCACCCGATGGATTGTCGGGCAAGCCCCCGGCGTCAGACCTTGCCCCGGGCAACAAATGCCCCGGTGCGGTGCATGCCAAGGCGTTGGTGTGGCGCGACAGAAACGAATCGACCTGGGCCTGCCCCTCGGCCTTGAAAACGGAGCAGGTGCAATACACCAGCCGCCCAGCCGGGGCCAGCGTGGGCCACAAGGCGTCCAGGATGCGGCGCTGGGTCTCGACCAGCGCGGGAACATCGGATTCGCGGCGCAGCCAGCGCACGTCGGGGTGGCGGCGCACGATGCCTGAGGCGCTGCACGGCGCATCCAGCAGCACCGCGTCGAACGGCAGGCCGTCCCACCACGCGGCGGGCTGGGCTGCGTCAGCCACTTTCACGCTGGCGGTGCCGTTCAGGCGCAAACGCTGCAGGTTCTCGGTGATGCGGGCGCTGCGGCGGGCGTCCACTTCCAGCGCCAGCACGTCAACGGATACACCCAGCGCATGGGCGTGCTCCAGCAAATGGGCGGTTTTGCCGCCGGGGGCGGCACAGGCGTCCAACACGCGCAAGGGACGGTCTGTCGGGGCATTCAACCCATCCAGCACCAATGGCGCAGCACACTGCGCCGCAGTGTCTTGCACCGAAAACCAACCCTCGGCGTAGCCCGGCAGGCCTTCCACCGGCACCGGCTGCGTCAGCACCACGCCGACCAAGCCCACGGCCTGTGCTGACAACCCGTCGTCTGACAGGCGGGCCAGGTAGGCATCGCGGGTGGTGTGGGTGACGTTGACACGCAAAACCAGCGGCGCGCTGTGCTGGCTGGCCGCCAGAATGGCTTGCCAGTGTTGGGGGTGGTCGCGGCGCACGCGTTTCACCCACCAGGCGGGGTGGTTGTAACGGGCCGCCCAGTCGGCCTCGACCTGGGTATGCAAGGGCTCGGCCTCGCGCAGGTAGCGGCGCAGACAGGCGTTGACCATGCCTGCCTGCCGGGCGGTGGCGGGCTGGGCGCGTGCAGCGTCCACGGCCTGATCCACCACGGTGAAGGCGTCGTACACCGGGGCGCTGTCATCAGAGGTAGCCTGCGCCTTCGGTGCCAACAGTGCCAGTGCGGAGCACAACAATGCGTGGGTGAGCGGCGGCGGGGCCTGTTCGGTCAACGCGCCCACCAGTGCGGATGTGGTGCCCAGATGGCGCAGCGCGTGGAACGTCAGGGCCTGCACCCCGGGGCGCAAGTGGCTGGGCACAGTAGGCAATACATCGGTCAGCGAACGACCGGCTTGCACTGACTGCACGCAGCGCGCCACCTGGCCGAGCTGCTGAGCCAGGCTGGTGCGCTGACCCGCGCCAGCAGCGGCCACCGCTTGCTTGCCGCTCAAGCCGTGGCCCGCTTGTTCAGCAGCGCTTGCGCCACGCGCGAATTGGACTTTCGGCCCAGGTGGTTGCTGATGAATGCACCCGCATCCACCAGCGCATCCAGGTCCAGCCCGGTGTCGATACCCATGCCGTGCAACAGATACACCACGTCTTCGGTGGCCACGTTGCCGGTGGCGCCCTTGGCGTACGGGCAGCCGCCCAGGCCGGCAATGGAGGTGTCGAACTGCGCCACGCCAAGCTCCAGCGCAGCCAGGGTATTGGCCAGCGCCTGGCCGTAGGTGTCGTGGAAGTGGCCGCTGATGTCGGCGAGGTCGTAGTGCTTCAGCGCGGCTTCCATGGCAGCCTGCACCGCACGCGGTGTGCCCACGCCAATGGTGTCGGCCACGCCCACGTGGTCCACGCCAATGGCCGTCATCAGCCGCGCCACCAGCTCCACGCGATCGGGCGACACATCGCCCTCGTAGGGGCAACCCATTGCACAGGAAATAGCGCCCCTGACGCTTATTCCGCTGGCCTTGGCAGCTACCACCACAGGAGCAAACCGTTCGATGGATTCCTCAATGCTGCAATTGATGTTCTTCTGGCTGAAAGCCTGGCTGGCGGCACCGAACACCACCACCTCGTTGGCCCCGGCGGCCAGCGCGCCTTCAAAGCCCTTCATGTTGGGGGTGAGCACCGAATAGACTGTATCGGCCCGGCGGGTGATGCCTGCCATCACGTCCACCGCGTCGCCCATTTGCGGCACCCACTTGGGGCTCACAAAACTGGTCGCCTCCAGGTGGCGAACGCCCGCGGCTTGCAGGCGGTGGATCAGCTCGATCTTGACCGCGGCGGGCACCATCTGCTTTTCGTTTTGCAAGCCGTCGCGAGGACCCACATCAACGAGTTTGACGCGGGCGGGGAGGTTTTGGAGAGTCATTTCTAGTCCTGAATATTCGTTTTAAGGCTAAAATTCGTTCAACACGGCCCCCTTCAACCCAACTGCTTCGGCAGGCAAGTTGCTTGGGGGTTTTTTATTGGTCGGTCGCATCAGCTCCCAACTGTTCTGCCCAGGCGTCTCCAGCGCCCATGCTGGCCAAGTTCAAGCCCAGATGATCCAAATTCGGAAACGTCTTGAGATGCTTTTTGACACGCCCAGACCAAGACGATGTGGGGTTGATGACACCAAGCAAATGGCGCAACAAACATAGCAACAAAAAGCAACGCGCCAGCGCATGCGCATTGTTGGCAAACGGCAGAACCCAAGGCATTTCTGATACGGGTGGCAGCTTGGGCTGGTCCACCATGTTGCGGTTCCACAACCGGCTGTGGTGGGCGCACACATTGCGCAAGTAATTCAAGCTGCGCAACCAAGTCGCAAACACCCGCCCATTGCTGACACCGTATTTGGCGGCAATGGCATCTTGCTCGGCCTCTCGCATACCGGCAAACAAGGTAGACAGTGCCCCAAAGTCCCACACCTCGCACGCCACCCATATGGCCAGGGGCAAGCCGTATTTGGTTTTGTTGTGGGTCACAAACTCTTCTTTGGAGCGGCCAATCAACAGCGCATGCTTGGTCAACCATTCATGGTGTTTGGTCAAGCCAGAGTCTTTGCCCACCTCCTTGCTGAAGGTGTCGTGAAACAGGTCTGCCCGCAAATAAGCAAACGGGTCCAGCTTGCCGAGGGTGTGCGCCACATCAACGCGCAACGCCACTTCAACCCGCTCCAGCGCGTCCATGACCAACAGGCGCAACTGCTTGTCAAACACATACAGGTGCACCGCATTTTCAAACGTGGCACCGGGTTTGAAGGTATCCAGCGCAATGGTTTCCACTTTGGTCTTTTGCTTGCTCTGCCGGGGCTGAGCGAGCACACAACAGAGGCCAGATCGTTCACGCAAAGCAAACCAATAACCACTGAGGCGGTAATAACCAATGCGATGCAAATAGGTCAGCGCCTTGTCGCGATCCGACACCACCAGCCCACGGACCTGCAGCCGTTCAAGCTGCTGATCCAGACTGAGCCAAGGTTTGGGATAACTCACACAGCCCCCCACACCCGGTCAATGACAGCTTTGATTTTGGCCTCCATGCGGCGGATGAGTTCGCGGTTGGCGTTGACCAGGGCTTGCTCGGCTTCAGTTTCAGCCACGATGGTGCGTTGGGTTTCGAGGTCAGGAAGTGGAAAGCGAAAATTCAGCACATCTGTCTTGGTGATGTTGGGGTCTTTGCGGGTGCTGTTCGCAACTGACTTCCAATATTCCCGCTGAGAGATCAGCACAACATTCAAAAAGTATGGTTCTACTTCTGGCGTAGGCAACAACGCTGTCATCGCCTGATTGGAGGTGGCCTCAATTTCCAACACACCAGTCCGACCTATCTGCTTGAGTCCACCGTACATCGCGACCAACACCGTTCCGGTGGGCAACTTTTCCAAGTGAGTTTCAGCCAGTGCGAGGTCAGTTACGCATTCATCGGTTGATCGCAGTGGCCCATCACGCAAGTCCAAGGTTTTCACCCAAGGAATGCTGCCACCCTCAAAGTAAGCTGCGTTGTCACGGGCAGGCGTGGTTCCGGATTTGGTTTTGAAAACATCCCCAATTCGTACCATTGACCAAGCCGGATCAATCGCAATGTGCGGCTTGTAGTTATCCACAACCTGTCGGGCACCGTCGATGACTTTTTGGTAGCCCTCGATTTCGGCCACGATTTGGTGTTGGACTTCGAGGGGTGGGAGGGGAATCTGAATCTCTCCAACTGCGGTCGGATTTGCTCGGGACAGTGACCCACCCACGCCCGTGATTGTCCTCATGAATGAGCTATGGAACTGGTCTGAAAGGACAACGCGGCGCAAATAGTCTGGCAGGGCCTTGTCGCTGGCGAACACGATCCATTCAGTAGACCCAAGTTGCCTCAGTCCCCTGCCGCTTTCGACAACCGTCCAAGCGCGACGAATATGCGGAATGATTCGGGACAGCAGTAGCTCGCCGGGACTAACTACCTTCTTGGCCGATCCGATTTCAACGCCGAGCACATGCTCCGGCCTCCCCGCGTCATAAGCGGGAATGCTCCACAACTCAAACACCTCACTGGGCGACTGCCGAGGGTCCAGCATGGGCACTGATGCCTTCATCAACGAACCTATGGGAATCAGCGGAAAGTTCGAGCTGCTCAGTTTCGCAGCAAGATATCGCTCCCCACTCAAATTGAAGTCCCCACCCTCGCTTATCCGCGCCCGCTCCACCGCCTGCGCCAGCGGTGTATTGCCTTCAAACGCCTTCGGTGCATTCATCCAGCTGCGCAGCAGGCGGGTGGCTTCGGGCAGGTCGCTGTTCACCACGGCGCGGCGCTGGGCTCCGAGGTTGAAGCCGTCGTTTTGCACCTTCACAAACAGCACCTGGCTTGTTTGTTTGTGGATGCGCTTGTCCAGAATAAGGATGCTGGTTTTCACGCCGCTGTAGGGGTTGAACACCCCGGCAGGCAGGCTGACCACGGCCACCAGTGACGACTCCATCAGCATTTTGCGCAGCGCCTTGTAGGCGGTGCCGCTCTGAAAAATGATGCCCTCGGGCACCACAATGGCCGCGCGGCCTGTGGCGCTGAGGTGCTCGGCCATGTAGTCCACAAACAGCACTTCACTGCGCGTGGCCTGCACACTGAACCGCTTGTGCGGCTTGATGCCGCCTTTGGGCGACATGAACGGGGGGTTGGCCAAAATCACGTCGGCCAGCTCGTTCCACTTGTCGTCTTGTGTGAGCGTGTCGTACTCCACCACATGCGGGTCGGCAAAGCCGTGCAGATACAGGTTGGCAAGGCTCAAACGCACCATGTCGGGCGAGATGTCGTAGCCCTTGATGTTGGCCGCCAGGCGGGTACGCTCGTCGGGCGTGAGCAAATTGCCTGCCTCGCGCTTGACTGTATTGGTTTCTTTGCTATCGCCGTTATGGGCATCAGCACCGCTGGTGTTGGCGGCCAGGATGTGCTTCCAGGCCGAAATGAGGAAGCCCGCCGTGCCGCAGGCGGGGTCCAGAATGGTTTCGTGCTTTTGCGGGTCAATCACCGCCACCATGAAGTCGATGATGTGGCGCGGCGTGCGGAACTGGCCCGCATCGCCCTGGCTGCCCAGCACGCTCAGCAGGTATTCAAAGGCATCGCCCAGGCGCTCGGAGTGGTCGTAACTGAAGTGGTTGATTTCTTTCAGAAAGCTCTTGAGCGTTTCGGGGTCGCGGTAGGGCAGGTAGGCGTTTTTGAAGATGTCGCGAAACAGCTCGGGCACGCCGGGGTTTTCTCGCATGCTTTGGATGGCTTCGCTGTACAGCGCCAGCACTTCAAACCCACCCAGGCTGGGGGCCATGAGTTTGGCCCAGCCAAAGCGGGCAAAGGGACCAGCAAAGAAGCTGCGGCTGCCGCCGAGTTCTTCAGCCTCTGCGTCCATGTCGTCCATGAACTTGTAAATGAGCGCAATGGTGATTTGCTCGACCTGGCTCTTGGGGTCGGGCACTTTGCCCACCAGGATGTCGCGGCAGTCGTCAATGCGTTTTTTGGTGGCGGTGTCGAGCATTTTTTGTATTTCTGGTCACATGAACGGGTTACATGAACTGATTGAGCGGCACGTAGTCTTTCACGTACTCAGGGATGCGGCTGCGCCAGGCCATGGGCACGGCCTTGAAGTGGTTCATGCCAAAGGCGGGGTACACATTCAGGGCGGTGAGTTGCTTGGTTTCGATGATGTCGCGCAGCCTGTGGTCGGTGGCGTAGGCCTTGAAGTAGTACTTCATGGCTTGCACGGCACTGGCGGTGCTGTCTGCGCTGAAGCCGGTGGCGTTTTGCTGGTCTAGCAAAAACTTTTCAAACTCGTCTTCCAGCAGCTCGTCTTTGCTTTTGAAGCCGGTGATGAGGCCAAAGGCCTTTTCAAGAATTTCGCGCAGGCCCAGGCGGCGGTCCACCCCGGCGGCGCGGCGCAGTTTGTCGAGGTTGAAGTATTCGTTGGGTTTGTCAAACAGCTCGGAGGTGATGAAGTCAATGGCTTGGTCCCACTGGCCATCACTAACCTGCTGGGCCAACACGGGGTGGGCTTTGACCGTGTCTTCAAACTTCTGGAAGAACATGCGGTCCACCTTCATGCCCTGGAAGCCGATTTGCGTTTCTTCGTGTACGGCCAGGGCGTCGGGGGCAGTGTGGTGGTATTTGCCGTCTTCGCCCAGGGTGCCGCCGCCACCGGTGTTGCCGGTGTCCCCCTCCCCGCCGGGATCAGGCACGCCAGGCGATGCGGGTTGGGGGCGCGGTAGCTTCAGCACCTCGTCGTAGTCAAACTTGTCTTCAAAGTATTCGCAGGTGGCGAAGAAGTCGAACAGCTTGTAGGCGGTTTTGTAGGGTGCAGCCACCTGGGCTTTCAGCGATTCGTCTTGCAGTTGTTCGCGAAAGTCGTGCTTGCGGGTACCCCGGCCTTTGATCTGCACAAACTCCGATGGCGAAAACACTGGGCGCATCAGGGCCAGGTTTAGCAGATCGGGGCAGTCGTAACCGGTGGTCATCATGCCCACGGTGACGCACACGCGGGCTTTGCTGGTTTTGTAGGCCGCCAAGCCGTTGGCCGAGCCCAACAGGTTGTTGTTGGTGAAGTTGATGGTGAACTGCTGCGCCTCGGGAATGAGGGAAGTGACTTGCACCGCAAAGTCTGACTGGTAGCGACCAGGAAACAGCGCATCGGCCAACTCGTTCAGCAGTTGCGTGATTTTGGTGGCATGTGGCTGGCTCACTGCAAACACAATGGTTTTGCCAAACTCGCCGCTGATGGGGTCGCGCAGGCCGTGTTTGAGCAAGGTTTCGCAGAACAGGCGGTTGGTGGGTTCGGAGAAAAACCGCTTTTCAAAGCTCTTTTGCTTGAAGCGTTGCTCGCTGGTCTGGTCACCCTGGGCCGATTCGTTGATGACCACGGCGGCATAGCCCTCATCTGACAGCAGTTGTGTGGTGACTTCGGTGCGGGCATCGACCACCACGGGGTTGATGAGAAAGCCGTCTTTCACGCCGTCGAGCAGCGAGTAGCGGTAGGTGGGCTCGCCCGATTCGCAGCCGAAGGTGCGGTAGGTGTCCAGCAGCAGGCGGCGTTCGCTTTCGCGTGGGTCTTGGGTGGTGGGTTTGGCTGCGTCAAATTGCTTCAAATAGTCTTTGGGCGTGGCGGTGAGACCCAGTTTGTAGCCCACAAAATATTCAAAGACTGCACGCGCATTGCCGCTGATGGAACGGTGGGCTTCGTCTGAAATGACCAAATCAAAGTCTGTGGGCGAAAACTGCTTGTACTTGGCGTTGAACAGCAGGCTTTGCACGGTGGTGACCACAATTTCGGCCTTGCGCCAGTCGTCGCGGTTTTCTTTGTAAACCACGCTTTTGTAGTCGTTCTTCAGCAGGAAGACGAAGGCTTTGTTGGCTTGGTCTTCCAGCTCCAGCCTGTCCACCAGAAACAGCACGCGGCGAGCATTACCCGTGCGCAAAAACAGCTTGATGACGGCGGCAGATGTGAGGGTTTTGCCCGTGCCAGTGGCCATTTCAAAAAGGAAGCGGGTTTGTCCGCTCTTCACCGCCACCTGAATGGCCTGCGCCGCACGTTGCTGATAGTGGCGCATGAAGCGCAGGCGGTGCTTGTGGGTGAAGGCATCGCGCTCAGCCTCGTTTTTCCAACCTGCTTCCTGATCGTAGGTCGGCATTTGGGTGCGAGCGATGTAGTCGGCAGCGACCACCTCGTTCACCAGCCGGGCCGGGTCAGGCTGAAACTGGGTGTAGCCCGCAATCGCTGACGGCGGAGGGAACGCGGTGATGACGTGCGGATTGCCTTGGCTCAAGTCCCACAGGTAATGCAGGTTGCCGTTGCTCAGGATGACAAAGCGGCAGTTTTGCGCTTTGGCGTACTTGCGGGCTTGCTCTTTGCCAATGAGGGGGTTCTTGCTTTCGGCCTTGGCTTCCAGCACCACCAGTGGAAAACCTTTGTCGTCGAGCAACAGAAAGTCGATAAAGCCGTTGCTGCTGGTTTCAAAGTCGTTGCCCAGTGCGTCAATCTGGCTTTGGCTGAGTTTGACATTTGGCTCCAGCGCGACGTTGGCTTTGCCCGCTGCGCAATCAAAAAAGCGCCACCCGGCGCTTTCCAGCAAGTGGTTGATTTTGATGCGGGCTTGGGCTTCTTTGGCTGTCATGCCGCTATTGTGCGGGGGCGGCTCGATCTGCCGCCGGGTCAATAACCCAGCGAAACGTCCACCACACCCGACAGTTGGGCAAGGGGCTGGCCGTTGGCGAAGGCCGCGATTTTGCGGGCAATTTGGGCAATGCTTTCGTCGCGCAGCGTGCGCGCCGAGGTGTGGGGTGTGATGGTGATGGCCGGGTGGCCCCAGAAGGGGTGTTCGGCAGGCAGCGGCTCGGTGCGGAAAACGTCCAGAGTGGCACCGGCCAAATGGCCGCTGGCCAGCAGCGCGAGCAGGTCGTCGTCCACCAGGTGGGCACCACGCGCCACGTTGATGACATAGCCGCCCGGTTGCAGGCGCTGCAACGCGTTGCGGTCGAGGATGTTCTGGGTGTCGGCAGTCAGCGGCAGCAGGTTGACCAGAATGCGGCTCTCAGCCAGAAAGTCGTGAAAACCGTTAGCCCCGGCAAAACCGCGCACGCCTTCCAAGGCACCAGCCATGTTTTTGGGCGTTCGGCTCCAGCCGTTCACCGGGAATTCAAACGTGCGCAGCGCCTGCGCCACGCGCGCGCCCAGCACGCCAAGGCCCATCACGCCCACCGGGAAGTCGGCCCGCGCACGTGGCTTGTGGAACGACCACTGACCCTGCGCCGATTCGGCCTCATACACATCGAACTCGCGGAAGTGCCGGATGGCGGCGTGGCACACGTATTCGGCCATTTGCACCGACATGCCTGCATCGTCCAGCCGCACCACTGGCAGGCCGGGCGGCAGGCGCAGTTTGAGCAGCGCGTCGACCCCCGCACCGATGTTGAACAGGGCCTTCAGGCCCGGCTGATCGTCAATGAACGCTTGCGGCGGTGCCCACACCACGGCAAAGTCGGCTTGGGGAGCGCCGGGGGCCCACACCTGCACCTCGGCCCCGGGCAGCGCAGAACTGAGGCCTTGCAGCCAGGGCTCAGGCGCGGTGCCGGTACAACAGAAAGCGATGCGCATGTATCAAAACTCCATAGCTTAAAACGCTTATATATCAAGCGCTGGAGGCATAAATCGCTTCAAAACCATCACCCCAGGGTCAGCTTGAGCAATTCAGCCCCTTCGGTCACCTGATCGCCAGGGGCGAACAGCAGCTCGGCCACCGTGCCATCGGCAGGCGCGGCGATGGTGTGCTCCATTTTCATGGCTTCCATCACGGCCAGGGGCTGGCCTTTGGTCACGACATCACCCGCCTTCACGGCAAACGACACCACTTTGCCCGGCATGGGTGCTGTCAGGCGGCCGCCTTCGGCAGCGGTGTCACCGGCGTGCGCCAGCAGGTCCACCGCCACCAGTTGTGTGGCCCCTGCGTCGGTGTGGATGTGCGCCACCTCACCCCGGCGGTACACGGTGGCCAGGGCGCGCTGCCCGGCAAACTGCACCACCAGCGCACCGCCTGTACCAGCAGGCTCGAACGACAGGGGGCCTTGCACGTCACCCACCGACAGGTGCAGCATGTCCCCGTAGGCCAGGCTCGCACGCAGCGACTCGCCTTGGTACTCAAACGCAAACGGGCGCACCCAGGTGCTGTTGGAGCGCCAGCCATCGGTGCGGGTGAAGGGGTCGGCCGATTCACCCGCCCGCTCGTCCACCAGGGTTTGCGCCACGTCGGCGGCGGCGGCCATGACCAGGCCCACAGGGTCTTGCTTGAACAGCACGTCAGCCTCACGTTGAATCAGCGCGGTGTCCAGCTGGCCTTTGGCAAACGAGCCGCTGCGCACCACATGACGCAAAAACTGAACGTTGGTGGTCAGGCCCACGATGTGGGTCTGGGCCAGCGCCGCGTCCAATCGTGCCAGCGCTTGCTCGCGCGTGTCGCCATGCACGATGAGCTTGGCCACCATGGAGTCGTAGTAGGGGCTGATGGCGTCGCCCTCGCGCACGCCGTCGTCAAACCGCACATCGCCGCGCTGGAAAGCCACATGGGCGGGCTTGCGGTACACGGCCAGCGTGCCGGTGGCAGGCAGAAACTGCTTGTCGGGGTTTTCGGCGCAAATGCGGGCCTCGATGGCGTGGCCGGTCATCTTCAGCTCGGCCTGCGTCAGGGGCAAGGGTTCGCCGCTGGCCACACGCAGTTGCCATTCCACCAGGTCTTGCCCGGTGATGGCCTCGGTCACGGGGTGTTCCACCTGCAGGCGGGTGTTCATTTCCATGAAATAGAAGCGCATGGCCTCCGGGTGGTCGTAGCCCTGGGGCTGCTCCACGATGAACTCCACCGTGCCCGCGCCCACGTAGTTCACTGCGCGGGCAGCCGCCACGGCCACTTCACCCATGGCGCGGCGCAGCTCGGGCGTCATGCCAGGCGCGGGGGCTTCTTCCAGCACCTTCTGGTGGCGGCGCTGCACCGAACAGTCGCGCTCGAACAGGTACACGCAGTTGCCCTGGCTGTCGGCAAACACCTGGATTTCGATGTGCCGGGGGCGCTGCACGTACTTTTCGATCAGCACCGCGTCGCTGCCAAAGCTGTTGGTGGCTTCGCGCTGGCAGCTGGCCAGGGCGGCTGCAAAGTCTTCTGCCTTTTCCACGATGCGCATGCCCTTGCCTCCACCGCCTGCGCTGGCCTTGATGAGCACGGGGTAGCCAATGCCGTTGGCCTCGCGCTGCAGCATCGCAGGGTCCTGGTCGGCCCCGTGGTAGCCGGGCACCAACGGCACACCGGCAGCTTCCATCAGGCGTTTGCTTTCGGCTTTCAGGCCCATGGCTTGTATGGCGCTGGCGGGTGGGCCAATGAACACCAGCCCGGCGGCGGCGCACGCGTGGGCAAAGTCTTCGTTTTCGCTCAGAAAACCGTAGCCAGGGTGGATGGCCTGGGCGCCGGTGGCTTTGGCCGCATCGATGATGCGCTCCCAGCGCAGGTAGCTGTCTTTGGGCGCACTGCCGCCGATGTGCACGGTCTCATCGCAAGCGGCCACGTGTTTGGCACTGGCGTCGGCATCTGAATACACGGCCACGGTTTTGATGCCCATGCGGCGCGCGGTGGCCGCCACACGGCAGGCGATTTCGCCCCGGTTGGCAATGAGAATTTTGTTGAACATGGAGGTGTCCCCTTCGTTGGAATGTGTTGATGGGCTATAGGCGCTGGTGTTGGCAATGGGCTCATTGCCCAGGCCACACCACGTCGTCGTCCACCGCGTATAGCTGGCAGGTTTGACCGCTGCGCTGGCAAAAGCCCAAGGCACGGCCGGTCACGTAGTCGCCGGTGGCGTAGCCCCAGCCACCTTTCGACCCGATTGCAAAGGCACGGGGTGCATCGGCGGCCAAAAACTTGCGGTAGCCATCGGCCCGGGCGCGGGCACTCAGGGGCACGCGGCTGTCGTCGTCCACCTCAGCCCAATCGGTGGCAGGGGGCCGACGCTGAATGGCCGGCTGGGTGAAACCCAACTTCGCAAGGAAGGCATCAACCACGGGGAGCCAGTGGTCCATGTCGCGGTCCAAACCCAGGTGGCCGTCACCTTTGATGGGGGCCAACTGGTGGAACTCGGCCCGCCCGCCACCGCCCACCCAGGCTTGGTGCCACTGGCGAGGCACTTCATCGCCCCAGTACAGGTCGCCGCGCCAGTAGAGCCACAGCATGGGCACTTGGGCGGATTTGGCGAGGGCTGCCCAATGCCGCTCCAGGGCCTCGGGGCTGCAGGGACTGCCGGGATTGGCATCTGGGTTGCCACCGCTGCCCCCTGAGAAGTTGATGCCCGCCAGCAAGCCCGCTGGCTGGCGGCTCACCGTGGCCACAGCGGTCAGCCCCCCCACCGATTGACCGGCCACGATCCAGCGCGAGGCATCCACATACGACAGTGTGCGCGCATGGGCCACGGTGGCCAGCACCTGGTCAGACACAGCGCGGTGCACGGGGGCAAAGTTGCGCTGGCGGCAGGTGCCGCTTTGCTCGGGATCGAAGTCGCTGAAGGTTTCCCAGTAACCAATACGCGTGGGCACCATCACCACAAAGCCCTTAGCCACCAGGTATCGCACAGCGTGCTCGTAGCGGGCACGGCCCTGGGTGGCGCGTTTGTCGCCCACGGCCCGTCCGTGGTTGAACACCACCAGCGGGTGGGGCCCGTCGCCCGCCGGGCGGAACACGGTGATGGGCAACTGTCGCGTTTCTTCGCGGCCAAACATGTCGGCCACGGTGACGGGGGTGCGCTGCACCGCCTCGCGCATGTCCTGCGCCCACACCTCGGGCGCAGGCGTTTGGGCACTGGCCGGGGCGCCCAGCGCGAACAGCAGCGCGCCCAAAACCCACGCTAAGTGGCTGTGACGGGTCAAGGCTTGCACACCACGGTTCCGATCAGCCCAGCCAGCTGGGTTTGCGTTTTTGCAGGAAGGACTGCACGCCCTCTTTGCCCTCGGCGCTGGCGCGCACATCGGCAATGCAGTCAACGGTGCGGGCGATCAGCGCCGCGTCAATGTCCTTGCCTGCCACGTCTTGCAGCAAGGCCTTGCCCACGCGCACGGCGTCTGGGCCGTTGGCCGTCAAGGCTTTCAGCAGTTCGTCCACCTTCGCGTCCAGTGCGTCAGCGGCCACCACCTCGTGCACAAAGCCGATGCGCAGTGCCTCGGCCGCGCCAAAGCGCTCAGCCGTGAGGAAGTAGCGGTGCGCGGCGCGGGCGCCCATGGCCCGCACCACGTAGGGGCTGATGGTGGCGGGGGCCAGACCCAGCTTGGCTTCACTCAGACAGAACTGCGCGGTGTCCAGGGCCACGGCCATGTCACACGCGGCCACCAGACCCATGCCACCGGCGTACACATCGCCCTGCACACGGGCCACGGTGGGCTTGGGGCAGGTGTAGATGGCTTGCAGCATGGCGGCCAGTTGCCCCGCGTCGGCGCGGTTTTCGTCGCGGGTGTAGTCGGCCATGCGCCGCATCCAGTTCAGGTCGGCCCCCGCGCAAAAGGCAGGGCCCTCGGCCGCCAGCACCACGGCACGCACGGCCGGGTCTTGCCCCACGGCCGTGAAAGCCTGGGTGAGTTCGGCAATCACCTCGTCGTTGAAGGCGTTGCGCACCTCGGGTCGGTTGAGGGTGATGCGGGCCACGCGGCCTTGGGTGGTGATGAGCAATGAACTCATGACTGAGCCTCGTGTTGAAGAAAGTACACCAGATCCAATTCAGGCGCTGGCTGGCCCACTTGGGTGAGCGCAGCGCTGATCTGACCCCGGTGATGGGTGCCGTGGTTGAACACATGAGCCAGCGTGGCGGCAAAGGGCAAGGTGGCCGTGGTGCCGCGCATGGTGGTGTAGGTCAAGGCACCATCAAAGCGCTCGGCAGGCCAGCTTTCAATCAGGGGCAGCCAGTTGGCCGCGCCGCCCTTGAGAGCCTGCGCCAGCCGCGCGCGGTCGGGCTCGGCCTCCATGTCCAGCGCCAGCGCTGGGCCCGCTTTGGGCGAGGCACCGCGCGCAAAACGCGGGTACCACAGCAGGTGCTCACCCACCAGCAAGTGGTTGAGCGTGCCATGCATGCTTTTGAAAAAAAGGCCCTGGTCGCGCCGGTAGTCGGCTTCCGATACGGGCTCCAAAGCCTGTAAAAGACGTTGAGTGGCCCACACGTTGTAGCGGGCCAGGGTGCTGAAATGGGTGTGCGGGTTCATGCTGCCGCCACCATCACATGCGGAACACGCCGAACTTTGTATCGGGAATGGGCGCGTTCAGCGCCGCACTCAGGCCCAGCGCCAGCACGCGGCGGGTGTCTGCCGGGTCGATGATGCCGTCGTCCCACAGGCGCGCGGTGGCGTAGTAGGGGTGGCCCTGGGTTTCGTATTGCTGGCGCAGCGGGGCTTTGAAAGCCTCTTCCTCCTCGGCACTCCACTGGCCGCCTTTGCCTTCGATGCCATCGCGCTTGACGGTGGCGAGCACGCTGGCGGCTTGCTCGCCTCCCATGACGCTGATGCGGGCGTTGGGCCACATCCACACGAAGCGAGGGTTGAACGCCCGGCCACACATGCCGTAGTTGCCCGCGCCAAAACTGCCGCCGATGATGACCGTGAACTTGGGCACCTGGGCGCAGGCCACGGCCGTCACCATCTTGGCGCCATTGCGGGCAATGCCTTCGTTTTCGTACTTGCGGCCCACCATGAAGCCGGTGATGTTCTGCAAAAACACGAGCGGCACCTTGCGCTGGCAGCACAACTCGATGAAGTGCGCGCCCTTCAGCGCTGATTCGCTGAACAAAATGCCGTTGTTGGCCACGATGCCCACTGGCATGCCCTCGATGTGCGCAAACCCGCACACCAGCGTGCTGCCAAAGCGGGGCTTGAACTCATGGAACTCGCTGCCATCCACCACACGGGCGATGATTTCGCGAACGTCAAACGGCTTGCGCGTGTCCGTGGGAATCACGCCATACAGCTCTTTTGCATCAAAATTGGGAGCTTCTGGCGCTTGCAGGACAAGCGACGGAGCCTTTTTTTGATTCAAATGTGCCACTGCCTGGCGCGCCAGGGCAATGGCGTGCAAGTCGTTCTGCGCCAGGTGGTCGGCCACGCCCGAGAGGCGGGTGTGCACGTCGCCACCACCCAAGTCTTCGGCGGTGACGACCTCGCCCGTGGCGGCTTTCACCAGCGGCGGGCCGCCCAGAAAAATGGTGCCCTGGTTTTTGACGATGATGGTTTCGTCGCTCATGGCGGGCACGTAAGCCCCGCCCGCCGTGCAACTGCCCATGACCACGGCCACCTGTGAAATGCCTTGGGCACTCATGTTGGCCTGGTTGTAGAAGATGCGGCCGAAGTGGTCGCGGTCGGGAAACACCTCGTCCTGGTTGGGCAGATTGGCACCGCCCGAATCCACCAGGTAGATGCACGTCAGATTGTTTTGCTGTGCAATTTCCTGCGCACGCAGGTGTTTTTTGACGGTGAGTGGGTAGTAGGTGCCGCCCTTCACGGTGGCGTCGTTGCAGACGATCATGCAGTCCACCCCGCTGACGCGGCCAATGCCGGCAATCAGACCGGCGCAAGGCGCCGCATCTTTGGTGCCGCCCTGGCCGTCTTTTTCTTTGTACATGCCATAGGCCGCCATGGGCGCCAACTCCAGGAACGGGGTGCCGGGGTCGAGCAGCATGTGCACCCGGTCGCGGGGCAGCAGTTTGCCTCGGGCGGTGTGCTTGGCGCGGGCAGCTTCGCCGCCGCCCTCCGCCACCTGGGCCACCTGGGCACGCAGGTCATCCACCAAGCCACGCATCGCGATGGCGTTGGCTTGGAAGTCAGCTGAACGGGGGTTGAGTTTCGAATCGAGAACGGTCATGGCTTGTCTCCAGTGCGGAGGCCATTGTGCAGCGCGCCGACCGTTTTGGGTTTGCCATGCAGGTTGCAAAAGCCGCCACATCCATGGCAGACTGCCGCCATGCCAGTGCACGCACAGCAGCCCATCAGTCATGCTTCCCACACCAAAGCAGCCACGCCCATGGCCTTTGTGCGCAGCATGTTGGCGGCGTGCCAGCGCCTGGGCCATGACCCGGCCCCAGCGCTGGCAACGGCACAGATTGCGCCAAGCCAGGCCCGCAACGCACACGCCCGCATCACCGCCAGCCAAATGGAGCGGCTGTCTGACCAGCTCATGCGCGAACTGGACGACGAGGCCCTGGGCTGGTTCACCCGCCGCCTGCCCTGGGGCAGCTACGGAATGTTGGCCCGCGCCAGCATCAGCGCGCCCACGTTGGGCGTGGCCCTGAAGCGCTGGTGCCGCCACCACGGCCTGTTGACCGACGACGTACGGCTGACCCTGGCTGCGCCCGCCAGCGGCACGGCCACTGTGACGCTGACGGAACCCGCACCAGCCCCTTGGCTGACGGGGGAGCTGCGCGAGTTCTGCCACGTGTCGCTGCTGCGCAACCTGCTGGGTTTGTCGAGCTGGCTGGTGGACTCGCGCCTGCCGCTGCTGGCGGTGGACCTGGCCTACCCCGCCCCAGCACACGCCGATGCCTATGCCGTGCTGTTTGCCGGGCCGTGTCGGTTTGGCCAACCCCACACCCGACTGCACCTGGATGCCAGTTGCCTGGCCCTGCCCTTGCGGCGCGACGAAGCCGCCCTGCGCCAGATGCTGCAACGCGCCCTGCCCTTGACTGTGCACGCCTACCGCAAAGACCGCCTGCTGGTGGGCCGCGTGCGCCAGGCACTGGCCACCCACCCGGAGGCCAGCCACAGTGCCGAGGCCTTGGCGGCGCTGCTCAACACCTCGGCCCGCAGCCTGCACCGGCAACTGAAAGATGAAGGTGCCAGCCTGCAAGCGCTGAAAGACGTCGTCCGCCGCGAACGCGCCCAGACCCTGCTGCTGCGCACGCAACGCCCGCTCAAACAAGTCGCACAGGCGGTGGGGTTTCAGAACGAAAAAAGCTTCATCCGCGCCTTCAAGGGCTGGACGGGCAACACCCCGGCCGACTACCGGTCAAGGAAATTGCCCACCAGCTGAAGACCGTTTGAGCGGTTTCACACACCTTATGTGGGCAAGTCTATGAATGAAGGCGTGACCAAACCGCGCGAACCGCTCCAGCCAAGGGGTTGTGCGCGATGCCCAAGCATTGAGCAGCAAATCTGCCGCGTCACTGCCTCAGAGGAAACCGCTGAAGAGCCGAATTTTCGCCCGCGCTCAGCTCGGTCAACCAACGAACCACCTCTGCTGCAGGAGGGTGGTCCGGAGACCGCAGCACCATTTCACCCTTGGCGTTGAACACGTACACCTGAGCGGTGTGGCGGTCCAGGCCTTTGGAGCGTCCATCCACAAAATTCAAAAGGGTATCCAGATCCTTGACCTCGGGCACAGCGGCGCGCCACCGGTGATTGGCCCCAAATTGCCTTAGCCAGCCAGCCATGGCGCCAAGGCTGTCACCCAACGGATCGATGCTGAGCGAAACCAATTGCGTGCGGGCGAGCACTGGGCCCGCGGCATTCACCCTCGCCTGAACTTGTGCAAACAATGCGCCCTGCAACGGGCAGGTGGACGAGCAGCCCGTAAACATGAGTTGTAGCGCCGTGACGTGCCCGCGCATCAGGTCACGCAGAGCCAGTTGCTTTCCATCTGGCAGGGTCACACGCAGGTTGGGCAGCACCTGTGGTGGCTTGACCCATCCGGCCGAGTTGTGGGCTCCGGCGCCAAGAGCTGTGATACCGGTGGTGGCGGATAGCATCCGCAACCAGGTCCTGCGGGTGATCATGGCTGTTCGCTTTCAAGGTAGGCCCACAGCGCCCGACACTGCGAGTCACTCAGTTCGTAGCGGGGCATGGTTTGGTTGATGACAATCCACGCGGGATCTATGCCTGTGCTCAAGAGTTTGCACATCGACACAGCGTCAAACCGGGTGGCAGGCCCACCACGGCGAGGCATCTGGGCCAGCAGGTTCTCACGGCTGAGCACCTGTGCACGGAATTCAGCGCCAGCGCCCGATCGGTCATGGCAGTTGATGCACCGCACTGCCAGCGCAGGCAAGGTGTTAGGCTGGCGGGCCATGCGCGCCTGAATGGGCTCCACGTTGTCTAAGCCATTGACGTAGATGCCCCTGCCGCGCTGCACCTCGGAGCTGGTGGCCTGGCGCCAATGCAGTGCATCAGCAAACCATGCGCCCAAGGCCCCAACCACGAGCCCCCCCAGGGCACACACGGCCCACTGCTGCCGGGACGCAAACAGCTTCATTTGCCCCTGCATCAAGGCTTGACGAACATCACTGACTTGGTGGCATCAGCCGCGCCCACATGACCCAGGTCTCCCTGAGCCACCGCCACACCCCAGTTGAGTTTGTTGTTGCTGACAAACAAGCGATAGCGCTTGACAGTGCCGTTGCCCCCCCCTATACGGGGCATGTACCGGAAGCCAGAGACGGGTTGAGCGGTCCCCATGTCAATCACCACGTGGTGTGGTGGCGCGGGATCCTTCAACATCCACTGGGTATGCCAGAAGGTGTTGGGGTTTCCATCAAAGGCATTGGCAATCAACCCACTACCTGCGTTCGTTTCCTCACTGTCCGTCTCAAACTTCCAGCCGGCGCGTGACAAGGCAGCCCCCGCTGAATTCAAGAGATCAAACTCCGCCATCGACGACCAAGGCTTACCGTTCAACTCAGACAAGGCCTCGAACTTGACGTAGCGTCCACGGGGTGTGACGTTGACCGCAGGTTCGCTGCTGTCAATTTCACGCACAAAACTCGCCACATTCGCCAAGTCTCTGGCCGTCAGCGTGAGGACCGTGTGGGCCTTGATGGCGTCTTCAATGGTGGCGGCAGAGCCATCGTGCAGATAGGGGGCAGTGGCCCACGCGTCGCGCAAGGTGGGGATGTCAGTGCCAGCCAGCTCACCAGACAGGCGCTTGCCGCTGGTGGCCTTGAGGGTGCCCACATCGCGCAACGAACCCAAAGCGCTTTGGGAGAAATTGGCCCCGCCGTGGCAAGTGGCGCAATTGGCGGCAAACACCACTCGCCCCAGTGTGCCAGCGCTGCTTAAAGTCCCACGCGGACCGGTGCGATTTGGACTTGGAGCAAACGTGTCCAGCGACTTGACATACGCAGCCAGTGCATCCAGCTCGGGGCTCAACCCGCCCTTTGCTTCTCCCAGTGGCTGGTTGCGTGTGCCGGTGTTGAACTCCATGTCGTCCATCAGGCCCGAGCCGCCTGCCAAAGCGCGAATTTGCCCCTCGAAGTCCTGCAACTCGTCAAAGTTGCCGCTCCAGTGCAACGCACCATGGCCAGCGGCACGGCCCAACAGGCTGATAGTGTTGCGCAGGCCTTCGCCCTGAGCCGTCAGATCCCAGGTTCGGCCATCGTGTCCACCGTCGTTGTGGCAAGTGGCACAGCTCATATAGCTATCGCGGGCCAAGCGGGTGTCTCTGGCGTCATAGAACAGCTGTTTGCCGACCAGCACATCGGCTGGCAAGGTTTCCGCCGCAATGGCTCGGTTTTTCTCACGAGCGGGCAACCTAAGCAAGCCCTTCTGGGTCAGCGGCTTCAGGTCGTAGGCGGCCACAGTGCGGTCCATGAAGTTGCTGACAAACAGGCGCGTGCCGTCGGCTGACACCACCAAGCCCTGGGGGGCTCGGCCAGCATCCACACGGAACAGCTCGCGCTTGCCCACAGGGTCCAGCACGGCCACATGGCGGCTGGCCTCCAGCGCCACAAATACATAGGCGCCAGTGGGGTGATACACCGCCGCACTGGCCACACCTGAGTTGTCATGGTCCACCCGCGCCGGGTGGTCCTCGGTCAGCGTGCGCATGTCAATGCGGGAGCTGATGGCGCGCACTGTGTTTTCGAAATCAAGCGCCTGCTTGTCTCGCTGAAACCCGCGCTTGATGTTGTCTTGCTTGGACGGCAGCCAAGCAGACAGGCCATCAGGTGATATGGCGGCAGCCCCTAAATAGTTGGGAATGCCCCGGCCCTGTACGGTGCTGTCAGCTTTTTCGCTGTGCTGAAGCACAATGGGTTGTGCGCGCACCAGCATGCTGGCAGCAGTCACCACACGTACCTCGCCGCCAGTCAACGCCGTGGTTTGCACATTGGCTGTGCCCTCGCCGGGCAGTGGTGGGCTGATGAAACGCGACACCAGCAACACGGCTCCATCGGGGCTGACAGACACATGGCGGGAGTTTGTTCCCACGTCTACGGTGTTCAATACGTTGCCCGCAGGGTTCAGTTTCAGCAGTCGTCCGGTGGCTTCCAGCACCACATAGACAAAATCACCCTTTGGCGAGGCCGCCACGCCATAGGGCTGCGATGCGGCGGGCATGGCAAGCGTTTTGGCAATTGCGCGTGTGCTTGCGTCGATGACCGACACCGTGGCACTGGCTCGATTGGCCACCCAAACCTGCCTGGCACCGCCAGAAACATTCAACAAAGTAAGTGTGCGGGGGGACTGCCCCACCGCTATTTCAGACAATTTGGCCAGGGTCACCGCATCCAGAACAGAGACCGTACCGGCATCTGCATTCACCACCCAGATTCTGGCGCCATAGCTAGAACTGGCGGGCTCAAACAACAGACTGGAAGATGTCACGGCCTGGCTCTTGGCGCCAGCACCCACCACAGCCTGTGTGAACCTGTACGGAGTGAGTTGCCCCGTGGGCGACTTGACCGTCAGGGTCACGTAGTACAAACCCGGCGCGCCGAAGGTGTGAGCACTGGCAGGCGTGCTTCCGTAGGCCGTGGGGGCCGAGCCGTCACCATAGTCCCACGAATACTGCGTTCCCGCAAGGGCGCCCGTGGTTGACACCACGTAGGCTGAGGGAGCTCCCACCGCCAAAATGGGGGCTGCAACCGAGGTGACGTTGACCGCACCGGCAGTCACGCCCCACACAAAAGTTTGAGTGGCGGATGCGCCCTGTGCATCGGTCACGCGCAGCGTGACTGTCTGCTTTCCCTCAGTGGTGGGCGTGCCGGAAATGATGCCGCTGGCGGCGTCGATGCGCATGCCAGCAGGCAAGCCGGTGGCCGCGTACGTCAGCGGCGTGGCCTGGTCATCGGTGGCCACCACGTTCAGCGTGGCCCTCCAACCCACCCTGCTGTTCTGGTCATCGGGCGGGCTGATGGTGGGGGCGGCGTTGGGTACCACCATGCCCGTTGACAGCGCCACTGTTTTGATGGCCGCATTGCCACCCGCTTGCGCGCGGAAGTCGCCCGATGCGATGGGAGAGCCCCACGACACGCCATCTGTACTCCCATACACCTTGAACTGAGCAATGATCCCGTTGGTACCAATCTGGCGGGGCAGATAGGTCAGGGAGCTCAGCCGCTGGGGTGTACCCATGTCTATGATGAAGTGGTGAGGCGGACGAGGGTCGACCATTTTCCACTGCGTGTGCCAGATGCTATTCGGGTCACCATCAATGGCGTTAACGGCGACACCAATGTCCAGGGACGGCTCTTCACTGTCTGCGCTGACCTTCCAACTCGATCTGGATATCACCGCTCCGGTGGAATCCAGGAGATTGATTTCAGCCATGGAAGCCCAGGCATTGCCATTGATTTCAGATATCTGCTCCAACTTGACGAACCGGATCGCCCCGGCCGGCAACACCTGCATGCGGAAATCGGTGCTTACAGTGCCTGCGGCATTGGTGGCAAACACCGACACGGTATACACACCCGCCGTGGTGGCCACACCCGACACCACGCCTGTTCTGGCATTGATGGCCAGACCTGCAGGAAGGCCGGTTGCCTTGAAAGACGTGGCGCCCGAGGTCACCGGCGAAACGGCAAACGACGGGCCTCCGGCTGTGGCCACCTGCTCGGCAATGGGGTCCAACCTGGGCGTGCCGGTGCTGGCCACGCGGATGACTTTGGCCACCGATGGAACGCCCTGCGCGTTCATGGCAAACAGCATGTAGTCACCCGGAATGGCCCAGCCCGGGTTGGTGGGCACAGCCAAGGCATAGCTGTTGACACCCGTGGACTGGAATGTGAGAGGAATTCGCCGCTGGTCGTTGTTGACCGTGTGCGTTGTGGACGCCAGGCGTACCAGCGAAAATTCGCTGATGGCACTGTCGGTGGTCACCGCCAATGTGGTCCCGTATACCGCCGTGGCGGGGGCGCTTTGCACCACGGGTCGCTCGGCAACGCTGCCATCAGCGTTGAGCAGGTAATGCGGCGTGAAAATCTGGGCATCGGGATGGTTGGCATCGCAGCCCTCGCCGCACAGGCCACCACCAGCCGACAGCACCCTTGCGTCGGGCAGCAGCAGCGCCACGCTGTGGTAGTTGCGGGGCACTGACATGGGTGCCAGGATGGTGAAGGTCTCCGTCGTCGGATCCCACAGCTCTGGCGCCAATACTGAAGTGTTGTCCGAGAACCCCTTGGCATAACTCATTCCGCCAACCACAAGCACCTGACCGTTCGGCAGCACCACACTGTTGTGGAATGCCCGGGCATAGGCCATGGACACTAGCTTGCGGACCTTAACGCCAGCAGCAATGTCTATCGCGTAGCTGCCCTTGGTCGCTTCCACATCCTGATAGGCGGGGGACCCGCCCACTTTCAGCACCTTGCCAATGTCGTACATCACGGCATTGCCACTCATGCTGTCCACGTCGTCACCTCGCAGACCCGCAGTGCGCGAACTACCTATGCCAGAGGTTTCAATCCAGTTCATGTTGACGCTCGGGCCGGCGTGAAACACCTGGCCGTTACCGGCTGGAATCAGCCACATGTGGTTGTCTGAACGGAACACCCCTTTTGGGTCATTGGTCAGGAACGGTTCTGTGGCAATGCCCAACAGGCTGCGCCAGCCGCCAGCCTCGGTCCAGATTTCTGGCCGCTTGTTGCCCCGGCCCCCAGCCCAGGAACCACCCAGCGTGAATACAGAACCGTCACGCAGCACCGTGTTGGCCTGATAGGCGCGGGAAATGTTCATTTGCGCCGCCACACTCCACGCATTGGTGACTGGGTTGTAGATGCTGGTACTGGCGGCATTGGAACCCCCGCTGACCAGAATGCGGCCATCGGCCAGATTGGACGTTCCCGGGCAGAACATGTTTTGCCCGGTGTTGTTCACCAATTTTTCGGTGGATTTGCCGGTGTCCGGGTCAAACAACGCAGTGTAGGCCGTCCCACCGCGCCCCGTCTTCCATGTGAACCTGTCATTGGCCGACCAGAACAACACCTTGCCGTTGGGCAGGTTCGCGGCAGACGCGGGCACCATGGTCAATGGAATGACGGAACCCCAGTAGCCCATGTCTTTGCTGGCAGCCAATGCCTGGGGCTGCTCGCGCTCCAGGTTGGGCAACATTGAGGGGCCGCCCCCATCGTCACTGCCACCACCACAACCGGCGAGCAGCAAGCCCCCCGACACCAACACCACACAAAGTCGGGGATTCATCAACAAGCCCATACCGGCCCTCTTCCATTCGAAGCAAAAAGAAGCGGGGCACACAGTGGAAACACGGCCTGGTACCCCCAGGGCCTGACGATGCAGGCAAACCGAACTGCGGCTAACGACAAGGCCAAAACTGATGGGTTCAGCGCATGTGCAGGGTGCGAATATTACCAGCGGTAGTTATGCACTGAATTTGAGCTAGCGTGGAATTGGTGAAAGAGTCGCACCTGCTTCTCACGAATTTTTACGCACTTTTCACACACCTTCGGTGGACAAGTCCGTGAATGAAGGCGGGACTAACCCGCCGGAACCGCCCCGGCCAATGGCTTGCACGCGATGCCCGAAAAACAGGCAAATCACACCACATCCCCGTCCACGTAGTACCAGCGGCCGTCTTCACGCACAAAGCGGCTGGTTTCCTGCAGCCGGTGGCCTCGCCCTGCCAGGCGGGAACGGGCCACAAAACCGACTTCACCGTGGGTGTCGTCCAGCAAGCGGGCGCTTTTCACCTCCAAGCCCAGCCATTGCAGACCGTGCTCCAGCGCCAGATCGTCTGGTCGGGTACTGGTGTGCCAGGTGGCGGTGAGGTAGTCCACCAGGCCCAGGGCAAAGGCGCTGTAACGCGAGCGCATCAGTGCCTCTGGCGTGGGTGCTGCGCAGCCCAGGTGCCAAGGCTGGCAGCAGACGGCGTAGGCCAGGGGCTTTTGCCTTGCGTCCAAGCGTCCGCAGGGGCAAGGCTGGGTTGCAGCGGGTGTTTTCATCGCCACACCTTCAGCGACGCCAGAAAGCGCCGGTGAACAGCACCAGCACCGTCAGCAGTTCCAGCCGCCCGAGCAGCATGGCAAATGTGCACACCCACAGCTGGAAATCGGTCAACACGCCAAAGTTGCTGGCCGGGCCCACCGCGCCCAGACCAGGGCCGATGTTGTTGACTGTGGCCACCACGGCGCTGAACGCAGTGACGATGTCCAGGCCCGAGAACAGCATCAGCAACGTGAGACCCATGGTGGCCGCTCCGTAAATCAGCATGAAGCCCAGCACCGCATTCATCACATGGCCGGGCAACACCTGGCGGCCCAGTGTGACGGGGTTGACCACACGGGGGTGAACGATGCGAACCAGCTCGCGCCGCGCCTGCTTGATGAGCAGCACCATGCGGACCATCTTGATGCCGCCACCCGTCGAGCCGGCACATGAAGCAAAACAACCCAGAAACATCAACAGCACCGGCGCAAAGACGGGCCACAGCGAGTAGTCGGTGGACGCATAACCCGTGGTGGTAGCCACCGACACCACATGGAACGCGCTGGCCCGAAAAGCCTCGGCGACCGTCGGGTACACCCCCTGCGCAGCCAGCATCAGGGTGAGCAGCGTGATGGATGCAGCCAGCACACCCACGTACATCTGTATTTCCCGGTCGCGCACCAAGGGGCGCAGGGTACGCCCCCGAATGACCATGAAGTAGCGCACAAAGCTGATGCCCGCCAGCGCCATGAACACCACGCTGATGGCCTCCAGGGTCGGCGAGTTCCAGTAACCGAAACTGGCGTCGTGCGACGAAAAGCCGCCCAAACCCATGGTGGTGCACATGTGCATGAAGGCATCGGCCCAGCTCATCCCACCCCAGCGGTAAGCAAGCATGCAGGCCACACCGAACCCGAAGTAAACGCTCCACAACCCCCGCGCGGTTTCGGCAATGCGGGGGGTGAATTTGTCGTCTTTCATGGGGCCGGGTGTTTCGGCCTTGTAGAGCTGCATGCCGCCCAGGCCCAGCAACGGCAGCACAGCCACCACCAGCAGCATGATTCCCAGGCCACCGATGAGCTGCAAGAAACACCGCCACACGTTCACCGACACGGGCAGCGTGTCCAGGCCCGACAGCGCGGTGGCCCCTGTGGCCGTGAGCGCACTCATGGCTTCGAAATACGCTTTGGTCACCGTGATGTCGGGCACGGTCAGCCACAGGGGCACAGCCGAATAAGCCGGTAGCACCAGCCACACGAGATTGACCAGCAAAAACCCATCGCGGGCCTTCATTTCCCTGCGGTAGCGGCGGGTGTACCACCACAACACCGCCCCGCTGGCTGCAGTGAACGCAAAACACCCACTCCACACATGCAGCAGGTGCTCAGCGTCTTCAAACCATGCCCAGGCCATGGGTACCCAGAAGGCGGCGCTGAATGCCACCATGACACGGCCCAACGTGAATCCAACGGTCAGAAAACTGTCCACGACCGACTTTCAGAAAAAAGTGGCACTGACCTGAAACAGGCGCTCCACCTCACGCACCATGCGTTTGTGGGGAATGAACACCACCAAGTGGTCGCCGGTTTCAATGCGCGTGTCGTGGTGGGGCATCAGCACCTGCGACGCAGCCCCCTCGCCCCGAACGATGGCCCCGATTCGGGTCCCTGTGGGCAACTTGACCTCTTCCACCCGTCGGCCGACCAGCTTGCTGCTTTTGTCGTCGCCGCGCACCACAGCCTCCAGTGCCTCGGCCGCGCCCCTGCGCAGGCTGTGCACTGACACCACGTCACCCCGGCGCAGGTGGGCGAGCAACTCGCCGATCACGGTTTGGGAAGGCGAGATGGCAATGTCGATCGTGCTGCCCTGCATCATGTCGGCATAGGCCCGCCGGTTGATGAGTGCCATCACCCGGCGCGCGCCCATGCGCTTGGCGAGCATGGCGGACATGATGTTGTCTTCATCGTCGCTGGTCAGGGCAATGAACAGGTCCATCTCACCCACGTTTTCCTCTTCCAGCAGGCCTTCATCGGCCCCGTCACCCTGCAACACCAACATGTTGCTGGGCAGCTGGCTGGCCAGGTATTCGCAACGCTTGCGGTCGCGCTCCAGCAGCTTGACCTGGCATTTACCCACCAGGCTGCGCGCCAACCGCAGGCCCACTTTGCCACCGCCGGCAATCATCAGGCGCTCGACCGGACGGTCTTTGCGGTGAATGGCCGCCAGCACCGCTGCAATGTGCTCGGTAGCCGCCAACACAAACACCTCGTCGCCAGCCAATATGCGGTCTGCCTTCAGGTCGCGCACTTCGGTGTCTTGCCGATACAACGCCACGACGCGCATCTCGGCTTGCGGGAACAAGTCTTTGATTTCGTGCACCGTGTGCCCGACCAGCAGCCCACCTGGCACGGCACGCACGGCCACCAGGCTGACACGCCCATCGGCAAAGTCCATCACCTGCAATGCCTCGGGATATTCGATGAGCTTGTGGATGTAGCGCATCACCGACTCTTCAGGACAAATCACATGGTTGACACCAAAACCCTGCGGACCCAACAGGGGGTCATCTTCCACAAACTCGGGCGAGCGCAGGCGGGCAATCGTGTTGGGCACGTTGAACACATCGTGCGCCACCTTGCACACCACCAGGTTGGTTTCGTCTGCCGCCGCGCAGGCAATCAGCATGTCGGCGTCGTTGGCGCCTGCCTGCTTCAGCACCGAAGGCTGTATGCCGTTTCCCACCACACCGCGCAGGTCCAGCCGGTCTTCCAGCGCCCGCAGACGGGCGGGGTCAGCGTCTACGACAGTGATGTCGTTCTGCTCGGACACCAAGCTTTCGGCCACGCTTTCACCCACGCGGCCTGCCCCCAGAATGATGATGTTCATGTCTCAGATGCCCCGCAGGGCTGTGTCGTGCCCACCGGCACCCCGGCCCGAATGATGCCAGCCCCGGAACTCCACCGGGCAGAGCAATTGCGCCAGCTGGCCGCTTCAGGCCTGTGGTGGGCGGGCTGCCTTGGCAGCCTTGGATGCTTCGTGGTGCTCAGCCAGGGTCTGAATGGGCGCAGCCTGCTTTTTCCAATCGGCAAAGCCACCGTCGATGTGGGCCACGTTGGTCATGCCCATGTCTTGCAAGGCCTTGGTGGCCAGCGCACTGCGCCATCCTGCGCCACAAAACAGCACGAACTCTTTGGTTTCGTCGGCAAAGACCGGCTTGAAGTAGGGCGACGCCGGGTCCACCCAAAACTCCAGCATGCCGCGCGGCGCGTGCACGCATCCGGGGACCGTGCCCTCGCGCTCCAGTTCGCGCGGGTCGCGGATGTCCACCAGTTGCAAACGGGCGTCCCCCGCAGCCAGACGAGCCTGTACCTGCGCCACGGTGTAGGTGGTGATTTGGGCGGTGGCTTCGTCCACCAGTGTGCGAAAGCCTTTGGTGATGGGCATGGCTTGTCCTTGCGGTGTGATGGTCAGGCCAGCGCGCGCTGGATGAGGATTTTTTGCACGTCAGACGTGCCTTCGTAAATCTGGCACACCCGCACGTCGCGGTAGATGCGCTCGACGGGGAAGTCGCTCACGTAGCCATAGCCGCCGTGGATCTGGATGGCATCGCTGCACACCTTCTCAGCCATTTCGCTGGCGAACAGCTTGGCCATGGCTGCTTCTTTCAGACAGGGCTGGCCTGCGTCGCGCAGCGCGGCGGCGTGGTGAGTGAGTGAGCGGGCTGCCTCGATCTGCGTGGCCATGTCGGCCAGTTTGAAGCCCACCGCCTGGTGGTTGAAGATGGGCTGACCAAAGCTCTCGCGCTCTTTGGCGTACTTCAGCGCACACTCGAACGCGCTGCGCGCCATGCCAATGCTTTGCGCAGCAATGCCGATGCGCCCACCCTCCAAAGCGCTCAGGGCAATTTTGTAGCCCTCGCCTTCTGCGCCGATCAGGTTCGCGGCCGGGATGCGGCAGTTGTCGAAGTTGATCTGCGCGGTGTCGCTGGAATGTTGGCCCAGCTTGTCTTCCAGCCGCGCCACCACGTAGCCGGGGGCTGTCGTGGGCACGATGAAAGCGCTCATGCCGCGTTTGCCAGCGGCCTTGTCGGTCACGGCAATGACGATGGCCAGGTCGGCGGTTTTGCCGCTGGTGATGAACTGCTTGACGCCGTTCAGCACATAGCTGTCGCCGTCCTTCACAGCAGTGGTTTTCAGGGCCGACGCGTCAGACCCCACATGCGGCTCGGTCAGGCAGAACGCGCCCAGCATGTTGCCCACGGCCAGCGAGCGCAACCACTGGTCTTGCTGGGCGGCGTTGCCGTATTTCATGAGGATCGCGTTGACGGGGCAGTTGGTCACGCTGATGGTGGTGCTGACACCGCCGTCGCCCGCTGCTATTTCTTCCAACACCAGCGCCAGCGTCTGGTAGCTCAGGCCCGCGCCGCCCAGTTCTTCGGGCACGCAGATGCCGTAACAGCCCAACTCGGCCAGACCCTTGTGCACGTCTTTCGGGAAGGTGTGCGCCTTGTCCCACGCGGGGGCGTGGGGCCAGATTTGTTCTTGAACAAAGGCGCGAACGGCGTCGCGCACCATGGTTTGGTCTTCGGTGAGCAGCATGAGATTTACTCGGGTTGAGAGAGAGGTGTCACAAGGTATTCAGCTTCTGCTTCCCTCACTGTGTATTTGGACTGCATCAAAGCCGGGGCTTGGGCTAGCCAAGCTTTGGCCTCTTGTGCGATTTGCGCCGCATTTTCGTGGCGCGGTTGGCGTCTGGATGCCCAAGCCCGCCCAGGATGGAGAACATCCCATTTGGGAGCAAGGCCGTTGTAGCGACCTTTGCCAGGGTCATGGTTTCCAAAACCATCCAACAGCAAATTCCATAAGGGTGAAAACCGTGCAATCAGCAGCGACTCACCCAAAGGAATCCAAATGTCATCGACAACCAGATACCGGCACGAAAAATCATCAACTGACAGTTCGGTGGATTTGATGCTTTCTGCGTGTTCGTTCAAACGCTTGAAAAGTGCCTTGGTCGGTCTGATGCTCAGCTCGGTAGAAAGGCTGGCGCCTCCACCTTTTCGTCCACCTTCAGGAATGGCTTTGCCAACGTATATGGGCACTTTGGGGCCTTGAAGCCGATTGATCATCGACAACCGCTCGTATGCGTGAAAAGCGCCTGTGTAGTACAGCGCATAGATTCCAGCCCCAGCGAACGGCGAAAGATCGGCCAACGGCAATACGGCACGCGACAGCAATGCGTCTGCGACGCTGGCACCGAGATTGATTTTTTCAAGTGGGTTGTACGGGGCATCCGTGCTCATGCCACACACCCTTCGAAAAGCTGAGTTTGCTGAGCAATTTGCCTGTGTTTAGCCAGCACCAATTGCGTTGCGACGCTGGCGGCGACCTGCTGCCCCAACACAACAGGTACCGCATTCCCCAACTGGCGCATGGCCTCGCCCCAAGCCCCATGCAGTTCATATTGATCAGGAAAAGTCTGCAGGCGAGCTGACTCCCGGATGCTGAAATAGCGCACGCTGCCATCTGACCTGACCAACATGTTTTCCCCACCGGGAACACCATGGCCGCCAGCTTTCAACGTTTTTGCGGGTAAGTCCAACGGACTGCCTGTATGCCCCGGGTAAACGCGAGCACCGGTTTGAAGCTTGTGATTGAGAAACGCAGCAGATCCACCCGCTACCGGCTCGGGCAACCCATCCAACGCATCGCGAACAGTCCGCCATGCACACTGGGTGGGCAAAAGACCCAAGCATTTCATGCCTGCCACCACTTCTTTGAATTTCTCAGGCAAAGCAACCCTGTTGCATTGGGACACCTTGTGACGATCCCAATACTCGCCGCTGACATATTGGTCGTGCAGCAGCGCATTCAACGAATGGGTTTCCGAAGGGAATGCCCACTGGGCATCAATATCTGACCGGAAGCCAACAATGAACACCCGCTCGCGCTTCTGCGGAACGCCAAAGTTCGCCGCATTGACCAAGGTCACAAACAACCGGTACGACAACCCCTCTCCGCTTTTCTTGCAAGAAGTCTTGAACTCTTGCAAGCGCCGAAGGTGATCGGCCCATGCCTCGTCGGCTTTCTTGCTGATCTCTGGGAACTCCAACTGGAGCTGAATGTAGGAGAAGTAATTGCTGAAGCTGGCCCGGGTCAGCCCCTTGACGTTTTCAAAAATGAATGCCTTTGGCTTCAGCTCCCGGACGATGGCGACCGTGGGCGGAAACATGTCTCTGGCATCCAGATTGGCCTGGTGCTTGCCGCCCATCGAGAAAGGCTGGCAAGGAGGCCCCCCAGCCAGCAAGTCCAGTTTGCCCTCCAGCGCTCGTGTGTCTACCGTAAGGATCCAATCGCGAACATCCCCTTGATAAAGAGGCCAATCGGCCACCAGTGGGGACCCCCTCAGTTGGTTTTGCCGGATGGTGTCGCAGGCCCACCGGTCCCATTCCGCAACCGCTACGCTTTTGAAGCCGGCCAAGCCCACGCCCATGGCAAGGCCACCCGCACCAGCAAACAATTCAACAGAGGTCAATGACACAAGGGCTCCTGATACTGTGTTTATCCACAGATCAGTGTATCAAAGCACTTCGAGCGCCACAGCAGTGGCTTCGCCTCCGCCGATGCACAGCGTGGCAAGGCCCTTCTTCAGTCCGCGCGCCTTGAGCGCATGGATGAGCGTGACCATGATGCGGGCACCGGATGCGCCAATGGGGTGACCCAGCGCGCAGGCGCCGCCGTTCACGTTGACTTTCTCGTGCGGCACGTTCAGGTCGGCCATCAGGGCCATGGGCACCACGGCGAAGGCTTCGTTGATTTCCCACAGGTCCACGTCGCCCACGGCCCAACCGGCTTTGTCCAGTGCTTTTTGCGTGGCCCCCACGGGGGCGGTGGAGAACCACTCGGGCGCTTGGGCGTGGTTGGCATGGGCCACGATTTTGGCCAGAGGTTTGCAGCCCAGTTGGGCGGCGGTGCTGGCGCGCATCATGACCAGCGCGGCCGCGCCATCGTTGATGCTGGAGCTGCTGGCGGCCGTGATGGTGCCGTCCTTTTTGAACGCCGGTTTGAGTGTGGGCAGCTTGTCGAGCTTGATTTTGCCGGGGCCTTCGTCGATGGACACCACGGTCTCACCCCCACGGCCCTTGACCGTGACAGGCGTGATTTCGGCCGCAAACGCGCCGCTGTCGGTGGCGGCCTTGGCGCGCTGCACGCTGGCGGTGGCAAAGGCGTCTTGCTGCTCGCGGGTGAAGCTGTACTTGGCGGCGCAGTCTTCACCAAAGGTGCCCATGCTGCGGCCTGCTTCGTAGGCGTCTTCCAGGCCATCGAGCATCATGTGGTCGAAGATGCGGTCGTGGCCGATGCGGTAGCCGCCCCGGCTTTTGAGCATGAGGTATGGCGCGTTGGTCATGCTCTCCATGCCACCGGCCACCAGCACCTCGTGGCTGCCGGCAATCAGCATGTCATTGGCAAACATGGCCGCGCGCATGGCCGAGCCGCACATCTTAGACAGCGTGACCGCGCCTGCGCTCTTGGGCAAGCCGCCCTTGAAACCAGCCTGGCGCGCGGGCGCTTGGCCCTGGCCGGCCATCAGGCAGTTG